>NZ_CP068230.1:2393333-3017500 GCF_009183365.2 Shewanella algae | reverse complement strand
GCAAACTCTGGAGCAAGAGCTCGAGGTGGTTGAAGAGCATATTGCCCGCCTGAAAGAGGAAGTGGGTCAACTGCAGGAAAAGCTGGCCGATGCCAAGGCTCGCCAGAAGACCATCATAATGCGCAAGCAAACCGCTTCTTCACGCCTGGAAGTGAAAAAGCAGCTGGATTCCAGCAAAATCGACAACGCCATGCTCAAGTTTGAGCAGTATGAGCGTCGCATCGAAGGGCTGGAGGCTGAAGTTGAGTCCTATGATCTTGGTGGCAAAAAGTCCAGTCTGGAAGAGGAGTTTGCGGCACTCAAGGCCGAAGATTCTGTCAGCGCCGAGCTGGAAGCCTTGAAGGCCAAGGTGAAAGGCGATAGCGCCAAAACCAAAAAATAATACAGACTCAGAGGTGATTTATGGATATGGACTTACTGCTGGCACCCCTGATTATCTTCATGATCTTTGTGGCGCCAATCTGGTTGATTCTGCATTACCGCAGTAAACGTCAGGTGAGCCAGGGGCTTACCGAAGCAGAGTTCAAACAGCTTAACGACTTGATAGACACAGCTGACAAGATGGGCCAAAGGATTGAAACGCTGGAAGCCATCCTGGATGCCGAGTCCCCGGAATGGAGGCAACGTCATGACTGAATCAGGCAAGCGTACTCTTTACCGCATTCCCCAGCAAAGGAAGATCGCCGGGGTCTGTGCCGGGGTAGCCGAGTACTTTAATCTGGAACCTTGGTTGGTTCGGGTGGCTACGGTTTCAATCCTTGTGCTCGGTGGCTATGGAATGGTGATTATCACCTATCTGGTGCTGTGGATGATACTGGATGTCAAACCTTGGACCGCCAAAGACACCCATAAGGACATTGGGGTCAAGAAAAAGGTCTGGCAAGCCGGGGAGCCCGCCAAACAGGCGCTCAGAGATGTAAGCAATCGCTTTCAATCACTGGAGCATAGGCTCAGGGCACTCGAACAACATGTCACCTCTGAGCAGTTCGAGTTGAAAAGACAGATCAATAACCTATAAATCCTTGTTCAAGGGGCGGTGCTTACCGCCCCGTTTGTTTGTATCAGGAGAATTATGGCAAGCGTCAGGCAAAAGTTCGGCAAACTCAAACACAAAACCCGCGAGTTGGCACAGCGCACCACAGACAGGCATCTTAGGTTGGCGGTTACCGGCCTTTCCGGCGCTGGCAAGACTGCCTTTATTACCGCGCTGGTGGATCGACTGCTGCGCGCCGGCACTGAGGCTGATGGCAGTGGCTTACCCCTATTTCAGGTGTGCCGCGACGGACGTTTACTCGGGGTCAGGCGGGAGCTGCAGCCTGATTTGACCATAGCTAGTTTTGACTTTGATGCTGCGATTGCCAGCTTGACCGCGGCCAAGCCCAGTTGGCCGGCATCGACCCGCAGTATCAGTGAGCTGCGGCTGACGCTCAAATATGTGCCTACCAAAGGGATGCTGGCAAAATTGGCCGACAGCGCCAAACTGCATCTCGACATAGTCGATTATCCCGGGGAGTGGTTGCTGGACTTGCCCATGTTGAGCCAGGACTTTAACCGCTGGTCTGAAACCCGCTTTGCCCGGCAATCAACCCTGGAAGCCTCGACTCTCTACCCTAAGTTTGCTGCGGCGCTGGCGACGCTGGATTTGTACGCCGATGCCGACGAGCAGGCGCTGGCCGCCATGGCCGAAAGTTATCGGTTACTGCTGCTGGATCTGGTGCAACAACAGGGATTTTATCAAGCCCAGCCGGGGCGAATGTTGCTCCCCGGAGAGCTGGCCGGTACGCCAATTTTGGCTTTTTTTCCCCTGTTACCCGAGCAACTCCAAGATAAGCAGCAACTGGCATCTGCCGGACGTCGCAGCAATTATCAGGTGCTCAGGCACAGATATCAGCAATATCTGGCCAAAGTGGTCAAGCCCTTCTATCAGGAGTATTTTGCCGGTTTCGACCGTCAGTTAATTCTGGTGGACTGCTTCAGCGCCCTTAATCGTGGCAAGGCGCAGTTTGAAGATATGGCCGAAGCACTCAATGCCATCAGCGCCAGCTTCCAGTATGGCCAGTCCAATTTGCTGCGACGTTTGTTTGCTCCTCGAATAGATACTCTGCTGTTTGCCGCCAGTAAAGTCGATCAGGTGACCCGGGATCAGCAGGGCAATGTGTTGTCACTACTCAGTGCCATGTTGGCGCCCAGTCGGCAACAGGCCGGATTTGCCGGCAGTCGGGTGGAAACCATGGCCATCAGCGCCATCAAAGCGACCCGTCACGGTATGGTCAAAGATGCCGATGGCGTGGAGGTGGAAGTGGTCTGTGGCCGACGCATGAGCGATGGCCAGAAGGTGACCCTGTATCCGGGCGAGGTGCCCAGAGCCTTGCCTGAGCAAGCGTTCTGGCAAAGGCAGGGATTTCATTTCTGTGAGTTTGCGCCGCCAGACAGCCAACCGGAACTAGGCTATGAACATATCCGGCTCGATCACCTGCTGGAGTTTCTTTTGGGCGACAAGTTGAGGTAAGTCGTGGCAAAACACAGTTCAGAAAAGCATGTTGATAATGCTGCCGGCAACGGCAGTCACGCTGATGAAACGCAAACCACAGAGTTGGCGCCGCAGAGAATTTTCAGTCATCAGCCGGAATCCGCCGCCGAATTGGCCGCGGCCAAGGATTTCCAAGGCAATGATTTTGTTGAATACCCCACAGAAGCCGAACTGGAACAAGTGCTGAGTGCACAGCCCAAGGCGGATGAACTCATCTCCCTCAAGCCCAAACGCTGGTCCTGGTTGGCGCGTTTGGCTCTGTTGGGCGTGATGGCGGCGGTCGTGGTGCAGACACTGCTCGGTCTTGTCGATGCCTGGCGCGACAGCCCTTGGCTGTTTGGTTTTTACAGCCTGGTGCTCGCTTTGGTGCTGGCCTGGGTAGGCAAGCTTTGTTTCGGGGAATGGCGCAAACTCAAACGCCTGCGCCAGGTGGAAGATACCCAGCAAACCGGGCAACGCCTGCTCGGCAGTATGCAGATGGGCGAAGCGCGCGATTTTATCTATGGTATTTGCAAGCAGATGCCCAAGGGACCGGAGCAGGACAGGCTGCAGACGCTGCTGAATCCGGAGCAGAATGATGCCGAGCAGTTGCAGCTGTTTGATCAGGTAGTGCTGACCGAGCGCGACAAGGTTGGTATGAAGCTGGTGCGCCGTTATGCGGCCGAATCGGCCCTATTGTTGGCGGCCAGCCCGCTGGCGGTACTGGATATGGCGCTGATCCTCTGGCGCAATCAGAAGATGATCCAGGATATCGCCCGCTGTTATGGGGTAGAGCTGGGTTATTGGAGCCGTATTCGGCTGATCCGCGGGATCCTGGTTAATATTCTCTATGCCGGCACCACAGAGCTTGCCACCGACTTGGGTACCCAATTGCTGTCGGTAGAGATGTCCGGCAAGCTTTCGGCGCGGCTTGGTCAGGGGCTGGGTGGCGGTTTGTTGACGGCGAGACTTGGCTATCAGGCGATGGCGCTTTGTCGGCCGCTGGCATTTTCCAGTGCCAGCAAGCCCAAACTGTCGCGGATCCACAAAGAACTCCTGTTGGAGCTGAAGGATTTTTCCGCCTCAGTGCTGGCCAGAAAAACCGAACGTAACAAAGATTTTACAACCAAGGGGTAATGATTTTTGCTTGCCGATTTGGGCAAGTCTTGCTGACTCAGTATGTTGGTGCCAGGACAACTGAATCATCCCGGGCGAGAAGCCGAATAACAATATAAGGGATGGTCGGACTGACATGGGGAGTTAAGCATGCAACACAAGCAGCCAAAAGCACTGCACTCAGCCACACTGGCTATTCATGGCGGCCACTCGGGCGAGCCTTCCGGGGCATTGGTGTCGCCTTTATATCAGAGTGCCACCTTCTGTTTTGATACCGCCCAAAGCGGTGGTCGCCGCTTTGCCGGTGAAGAAGAGGGCTATATCTATACCCGCTTGGGTAACCCGACGGTTGCCGAGCTTGAGCGGCGTCTGGCGCTGCTTGAAGGCGCTGAAGCCGCTGCTGCTGCCGCGTCCGGTATGGGCGCGGTATCGGCGGCCTTGCTGGCATACTTGAGTTGTGGCGATCATCTGCTGGCTTCCTCGGCCGTCTATGGCTGTACTTTTTCATTGATGACAGAGCAGTTTGCCCGCTTCGGTATTGAGGTTTCTCTGGTGGATTTTGCCGATCTCGCGGCCGTCGAGGCGGCTGTTCGCCCCAACACCCGGGTGATTTTCTGCGAAACGCCGGTGAACCCGCATCTGGCCGTGTATGATCTCCGCGCCATAGCCGCTATCGCCAAGCGCCATCAACTGACCAGCATAGTGGACAACACCTTTATGACACCGCTGCTGCAGCAGCCACTGCAGTTGGGAATCGATCTTGTGGTTCACAGCGCCACCAAGTATCTCAATGGTCATGGCGATGTTATTGCCGGTATCATCTGTGGCTCACAAGCGGCGATAACGGCCATCAAGCAACAACAGCTAAAAGATATTGGTGCCGTGCTATCACCTTTCGATGCCTGGTTGATTTTGCGAGGCCTGAAAACCCTCTCGGTACGACTCGAACGTCATTGCGATAACGCCGAGCGCCTGGCGCAGTATCTCAAATCCCATCAAGCCGTGGCCAAGGTACATTATCCCGGGTTGGTTTCCCATGCGGGCCATCAGTTTATCGGCTCGCAGATGCGCAGGGCCGGTGGGGTGTTGGCGTTTGAGCTGAAGGCCGATTTGGAGCAGTCCATGGCTTTTGTCAATCGACTGGGATTGTTCAAAATTGCCGTGAGTCTGGGGGATTGTGAGTCGCTTATTCAGCACCCGGCGTCCATGACCCATTCACCCTATACCCAAGAGGCGCGTCTTAAAGCCGGCATAGGCGACAGCCTGCTGCGAATATCGGCCGGGCTTGAAGATGTGGATGACCTGATAGCCGATCTGGAGCAGGCACTGACAGTGATCAGTTAAAAGAGACAAGGCGAGCATGGCTCGCCTTGTTTTTCGGCCTTAAGAGAATCAAATGCCCCAGAAGGTGTGGGCTATGATATAGAGCACCAACATACTGATGAAGTTGATGATAATACCGGCACGCATCATTTCAGACTGCTTTATGTAGCCTGAGCCGTAGACTATGGCGTTGGGTGGCGTGGCCACCGGCAACATAAAGGCGCAGGATGCCGAAATACCTATGAGCACCGACAACATTACGGGCGATAGCCCCAATGCTTCGGCGATAGCGGCAAACACAGGTACCAGCAAGGCGGCACTGGCGGTGTTACTGGCAAACTCGGTCAGCATTACCACAAAGAAAATGACCGCAAACACGAACAGCGACATATGGGTACTGCCGAAGATGTCTGTCATCCAGTGGGCCAGAAAGACGCTGGTACCAGTGGCTTTCAGTACGGCACTCAGGGTCAGACCGCCGCCGAACAGTATCAGCACACCCCAGTCGGTGGTTTTTTCTATTTTCTTCCAACCAACCAAGCCAAGCCCTGCCAGCAAAACCACTGCAGAAAGAGCGACTATGGTGTCAAACTGGCTGATACCGCCAAGGGCAGCCGATAGAGGCTGACTGAAGATCCAGCAGCAAACTGTGGCCAGGAAAATAAGCAGAGTCAGTTTTCCCTGGAAACTCAGTTTTTGATCTTCGATATCCAGTTTACATTCCACCGACAGATCCGGTTTGAAATACAGATAAAGGGCGATAAGCATGGTTGGCAACATCAAAGCCACGGTCAAGAGGCCAAACTCCAGCCAGTCGCTGAAGCTCAAGCCGGCCTGGGCAGCGGCGATGGCGTTTGGCGGACTACCTACCAGAGTGCCTATGCCACCAATGTTGGCCGAGTAAGCGATACCCAGCAGCATAAAGACATAGGTGTTGTGCTGGCTCTCTTTATCCAGTTGCTGCAAGATCCCCAGTGCCAGAGGCAACATCATGGCCGCTGTGGCCGTGTTGCTGA
Organism: Shewanella algae; assembly: GCF_009183365.2. NCBI lineage: Bacteria > Pseudomonadati > Pseudomonadota > Gammaproteobacteria > Alteromonadales > Shewanellaceae > Shewanella > Shewanella algae. Next base: position 3,011,536 of record NZ_CP068230.1, on the reverse strand, counting down.
TCCACATAGACAGCAATGCGGTTACCCCAAACAACATCATACAGGCGATGCTGAGTTTACCTTTGGAAGCCAGCAGCACCTTTTGGGCGATAAGGGTATCGATTTTTTGATGGTGCAGGGCAGCAGCCAATACAAAGCCACCAAAAAACAAATAGATAATTGGATTGGCAAAGTTGCTCATGGCAGCTTTGGTTTCAAACACACCGAAAAATACCGCCAGAACCGGAATGAGTATCGCCGTGATACTCAGATGAATGGCTTCAGTAAGCCAGAGCACAGCGGCAAATACCAAGATAGACAGACCGGTATTTACCCCGGGTTCAAAAGGTAAAAAGCTGTGCAATAGAAAAAGCAGCAGGATATCTGCAGCCAAGATCAACATGTTACGTTGTTGGGTGCTCTTCTCTGTCTGCGAAGGGGGTAAGCTTTCCGTTTGTTCTAAAGACATTCTCAACTTCCTCGTCTTGTTTTTATGGCAAGCAATTTAGGGCATAGCTCACATTTGGCAAAGGGCTTTCTTGGGTAAGTTAACTACCATGCCCACTACATTTGCATGAGGAATCTATCACGAAAGCGGCAAATATGAGAGTTGCATCACCATAAATTGATCGCCTTTGAGCGTTTTTTTGTTTCAAACGGTTAACTAAGGAGCACAGCCTTTACTTTGTTGAAAGAGAATGAAAGTTTAAAACGGTGACATTGGTCACATTAACTTATTGTACTAATGTCTAGTTGCAATAATTTGGCAATATTCGTGCGCTGGTCTACATTTCTTTAAGGCCAAGGAAAGGGATACCGGCCTTAACAAATGACAGGAGTCTTATATGAAAACACCATTCTATGCTTTGCTACTTGCAGCCACCCTGAGTTCTCCCCTATACGCCGGAGAGCCCACTAAAGACAAAACCCCACAAACGCCGCAAGCCGGCCGAGCGCAGGTTCATAAAATCAACATTAATACCGCTTCGGAATCTGAGCTGCAGTTACTGAAAGGGATAGGTGAGGCCAAGGCCAAAGCGATTGTTGAATATCGCAGCAGCCAAGGTAAATTCAAATCCATTGATGAGTTGACCCAAGTCACGGGTATCGGCGCCAAACTGGTCGAGCAGAATAAACATCTGTTGGTACTTTGAAGGGCAGAGATAAACACAAGTTTTTGTTTATCTTATGTTCACTTGAATGCCGCAGAGGGCAAACCTTAGTAATTTCCCTTGATCCCGGCGGGGCCATGATGGATAATCCCCGGCGTTGCAGCAAGGCTGCAAATCTGTGGTGACCCCAGGGTCCCCCGCAATGATAACTTGTGAACCCGGCCAGGCCCGGAAGGGAGCAACCGTAGCAAGTGACTCATGTGCCGGGGTGTGGCTCTGGGGGAACCTCCAATTCCAAACCTTTTCAAATAGTTAGCGCTGAAAGTACCTAAGGGGTCCACAAGGTGGTCCACTTTGAGTCTAGCTAAAGCCGATTTCCACCCCTATCTCTGTTACTCCTGACAAGATATTTGATGCGCCAGAAGCGCGGCCCCTCTATAGCGAAGAAGCACCAATGGCTACCATTAACACTTTTGTTTGGTATAAACAGCTGGCTACATGGACTGCGATGGCTTGGCTACCACCTCATTAACGGCCAAAACAAGACAGCCAAGAAGTAAAAGAATAGCAGCAGAGCGGTGACTTTATTTCCGCAGGTGAGGCTTAAACACAGAGTTATCCGTGTTTCTTGATAACTGGGCCTGTGCTACCCCTGCGCTTGCTGATCGGTTTCCAGTTTCGGGGGCAGTTTGGATTTCAAAAACGCCCGTGATTTCTCTAATGCCTGGTAGATTTCGTTGCGCATTCTATCTTGCTCTTGATAGTCACCGTAGAAATAGGTGTCTACCAAATGGTGAATGTAGCGCACTGGTAGTTGATTGAGCGTGATACAAGCCAGATCGGCCACATAGTCGACCGGCAGCTCGTCCATTAATCCCTCTTCAGCGAGGATTTCCATTAACAGCACTTCGTAGTAGTTGCGGATCTCTAACTGCATAGGTGACGCTCCCCAAAGTTTTGCTGCATTACGCTTGGTTTATAGCATTTGGTTTGTAGCCTTTAGCGATATAGCATAGCAGCGGCATGAAATAACTGACTGTGTCTGAGTGTTAATTGTAGAGGGTCTTTGCAGTATCCGCCTCCCGTGACACAGGCTATTGGTATTGCAGCGTCTCTGGCATGACGCAATACGCTCATATCCCGCCGGAATATGCCCTCAAGGCTGAGCTGCAGCAAGCCGAGTTCATCTTCAGCATGCACATCGACTCCGGCGTCATAAAGAATGAGATCCGGTCTATGAGTCAAGATCAGCAAAGGCAGTATCTGCTCCAGCGTTGAGAGGTACTCGTCATCACCAGCGCCTTTTTCAAGCTCGATATCATAGTGAGAGTCTGCTTTACGGGCGGGGAAGTTTTGCCGGCAGTGTATTGAGCAACTGATGATATTCGCATCGCCGACTGTCATGGTGGCTGTACCATCGCCTTGATGGACATCGCAGTCGACAATCAGAACCTTGTCCGCCAGTCCTTGGTTTATCATGCGTCTGGCACTATAGACCAGATCGTTGAAAATACAGTAACCGCTGCCAAAGTCCTGGTGAGCGTGATGGTAACCGCCGCTGATATGCAGCGCTATGCCGTGCTCGAACGCTTTTCGCGCCGCAAGCTCGGTACCGGCGACTGAGTGCAGTGTCCGCGTCAGTAGATGTTCGCTCCAGGGAAAACCTATGCGGCGCATCGCCTTGGGATCCAGTCGATTGTGAATAAACCCGGCAACATATTGAGGGCAATGCACAGAAGCGAGGGCGGTTTGGTTTGCAGGCTTTGGAGAACAGAGGCTGAATTGCCCGGAAAATGGAGTTTGGCACAGATACTCAAACAGGCGTTGATATTTGCTGATGGGAAATCTGTGCCGGGATGGTAACGCCAGCCTGGAATAGCTGGCGTGATATACCAAAGGGATCATCTATCAGAGCTGTTTGATGGCCCAGCTCATGAACTCTTTGCGAGTCGCTTCATCGGCCTGTAACCACCAGTACTGCAGCATTTGCTGTGCGTGAGCGGCACTGTCACCATTTTGGCCGGCAGCTTGAGGAGCATTGCTTGGCATTGTCATGGCGCTGACGGGTGATGGCTTGGATACAGGTGCTACCGGTTGACTGGCTGCCATGTTGCCTGCAGTTACGGCAGCGGCAGCGGTTTCAACATCAGGGCCATTGTTGCCGCTGAACAGTTGCGACAGGAACGAGGTTTCTTTCAGCTGAGTCAGTTCCACCTGGTAGTTGACCTGGCCCTTATCGGCGCGGGTAATGACGACCTGAGGGGTTTTGGCAAACTCTTTGGGCTTCTTGACGTAGTCACCATCGGCAGGCTTGAGGATGTACTCGTTGTCGCCTTCGGCTTTCAGAGTCAGAATGAAAGGAGAAGACTTAACGAAGCTCTGACTGTCGGAAAACTCGTCATCGATCATGTCATGATAACGAATGGCAATCTTGTGGACACCTTCGGACAGTGCCAGCTCAGATTTGTGGTTGAAGTTGCTGGTTTCAATTTCCTTGCCATCCAGTGCCAGATACTCAAAAGACATAGGGATGGTCAGATTGGCCGCAAATACCGAGGAAGTGCTGAGCAGGGCCAGTAGGGCCGAGGCGGTCAAGCGTAGTTTCATTGTTGCTCCTTAACGATTGTAACTCTGATGCGGACGTTCAAATGCCTGAATGCGATCTTCAATATAGCTGATCGCCTGCCTGCACTTACCGAGGCGGCGATGCATCAAAAGGATGTCATTCTGGACGGGGATTTTGTCAGTACTATGACAGTTTTCAAGCTTTGATTGCAATTGTTCAATCTTTTGTTCTATTTTTTTGGCCCAGTTCAGATGTTTGTTCAGCTCTTCGTACAATTGATGGCTGTTTTGCATAACACCTGCGGCTATCCAGCCAAAACCACTTTCCTGATGCCGGCGGCCCTGACGTTGTTGGTAGCTTTGCCGTTTACTGGCCTGCTGCAGCTTCTGGATCCTGGCGTTGAGACCTGTGGTTCCCAAGGCCCGTTTCAGGGCGACAAACCTGTCCTGAATGCGTTCGCAGCTTAAGGCGATAGTGTGTTGGGCCAACTGATGGCGTAACTGTTTTTCCAGCTGATCTATGCTCTTGTGCAGCTGTTCCACGCAGGGATAGAGTTGGGCACCATGCTGAATAAACAGTTCGCTGTTGAAGCGTTCTGTATCCTGCAGCAGTTTGCGCTGCGCCGGTGGCAAAGAGGCATCATGCTGCAGCACTTCCTGCTCCAACTGCCTGAGTTGTTCCCGCAGGCGTTGTACCAGTTGGTTGGTGTTCAAAACCAGGCACTCCAGGCTAGATTGGCGGCGATAAGCACCACGATAGCAATAAAGAGTGGCCTGATAAACGGCATTCCAAAGCGGATAGCCGAGTGGGCGCCGATATAAGAACCCAGCATCATACACAAGCCCATCACCACACCTACCAAAAGGTGCACCTTACCTAGCAGCAGGAAAATCATCAATGCCGTGATATTGCTGACAAAAGTCATCGCTCTGGCCAAGGCACTGCTGTGCAGGAAGGGCAGGCGGTAAAGCGCGGTCGAGCTGACTGCCCAAAAGGCGCCAATGCCTGGGCCGGCAAAGCCGTCATAGGCGCCAAGCCCCAGCCCCTGAAGTATCTGTTTATGTTTCGCCGGCGTTTCGGTCACGGGTTTACACTGGCTGCAGCCCATGGCTCCGGGTGAAAACAGCGAATAGAGCGCGATGGCGATAATAAGCAATGGCAGAATTTTTTCCAGCCAACGGGTATCTATGAGATAAACGGCAATGCTGCCGATAACGGCGCCTACGGCGGTGGCAATAAAGGCGAACAGCCAGAACTTTGGCGTCAGCAACTGCTTGCGGTAGTAGGTAAATGCCGCCATGGAAGAGCCGAAGCAGGCCGCCAGTTTATTGGTCCCCAGTGCCAGATGAGGCGGCATGCCCACGGTCAGCAAGGCGGGAATGGACAGCAGGCCGCCGCCACCGACTACGGCATCAATAAATCCGGCCAGCAGGCCGACTGCGGCCAATATGGCCCAGCTGCTGGGTTCGAGCAGAATATCCACTTTACATCCTGATTGAGCGCATCATTCGATAACGCGGCGGTAAGGCGGCAGGGCATCGAGCAGCGACGACCCGTATCTTTTGGTTACCAAACGCCTGTCCAATATGGTTATTCGGCCATAGTCCTGCTCTTTTCGCAACAGGCGGCCGCAACTCTGGATGAGTTTCCGTGACGCATCCGGAATAGTCAATTGTAAAAACGGGTTACCGCCTTTCATTTTGACATATTCTGCATGGGCCTGCTCTACCGGCGAGGTGGGCACGGCAAACGGCAGCTTGGTCACTATTAAGTTGGTCAGATAGTCGCCGGGAAGGTCGAGACCCTCGGAAAAACTGCCGGTACCAAAGATAATGCTGGGCTCGCCTTTGTCACATTTCTGTTTATGCTGCTCGAGCAAGTGCTGGCGTGGGGCACTGCCCTGGATCAGCGGTTCGGATACCAGCTTGTTGCGCAGTAGATCGGCCACCTTTTCCATCTGCCAGTAGGAGGCAAACAGCACCAGAGTGGCCATTTCCCCCTCCACCAACTGCTTTATCTGGCTGGCGAGTTCTTCTGTGTAGGCGTCTTCGGTTGGCTCGGTGCGCATTTTCGGCAGGTAGAGAGTGGCGTTGTTTTCAAAATCGAAAGGAGATTGCAGCGCCAGGTAGCGACTGCCATCATTGAGTGACAGGCCAACCTGATAGGCAAAATGCTCAAAGCGGTTCAGCGCTCTGAGGGTGGCGCTACATAGCACGACGCCGGCGGCTTTTTCCCACAACATATGTTCCAGCATATAGCCGACTTCGATTGGCGATGCACTGAAAAGGTAGTCCTGCTGCTTGCCGCTGAGGGCTTCAATCCAGCGGGCGGTGGGGGCACCTTTGGGACTGTCCTCCTTGGCCATCATTTTCCAGAGCTTTTGCAGGTTTTCCAGGCGCTGCATCATAAAGCCGGTTTCACTCAATAGGGCTTCGGCCTGATGCCTTGGCAATTCACCATCCTTGACGCTTTCGCTGAGGATAGCCTGCATCTTGTTGAATTGTTTGAGAGCATCGTTGGAGGCCGTGGCCAGGTTTTCCGCCTGAATCAACAGGGCGTCCGGCAGCTTGCCATGTTCGAACCGCAGGCGGTTTTCCGGGTTGGCAAAGAGTTTGGGTTGGGTATCACAGTAGTGGGCAACCTGATTCAGCAGACCGGTTAATTCTTCGATACGATCCAGCATCGCCTGCGCCGGGGCGATGATATTGTTGCTCTTTATTTGGTTTTGCAGTTTGGCCGTGGTCTTGCTGACTTTCTCCAACCAATCACAGGCGCCCCTGAGCGTGGCCTGGGCGCTGGAGAAATCCCTGGCTACATTCGGCAGGTGATGAGCTTCGTCGATAACGTAATAGACTTCTTCCGGATCCGGCAGAATCACACCGCCACCCAGTTCAAGGTCGGCCAGTAACAAACTATGGTTGGCAATAAGCACATCCCAGGTGTCAATATCTTCGCGGGCCTTGTGGAAGGGGCAGTGGCTGTGACTGGCCAGTTGGCGATGACAGCTGTGTTTGTCACAGGCTATCTGCTGCCACAGGTGGTCCGGCAGCGGTGTCTTGAGGGTATCGAGCTCGCCATTCCAGCGGCCATCCTGATAGTCTTTGAGCAGCGCCTGCAACTGCTCAACCTGTGAGGTATCCGGCTTGGTCTGCCACATGGCCATCTGGCTGCCGTTGCCATCACCGACCAACATCTCAAGCTTGGCCAGGCACACGTAACGCTGACGCCCTTTGACCAGACCGAAACGGAAGTTGAGTTTGGAGTGTTGCAGAAAAAACGGCAGATCTTTATGCAGCAACTGTTCCTGCAGCGCCACTGTCGCTGTGGCAATACAGACTTTTTTCTTGCTGGCCAGCGCCAGGGGAATGGTTCCCAGAATATAGGCCAGGGATTTACCTATACCTGTTCCCGCTTCAATCACCATGATGCGCCGCTGCTTGTCGTATTCACCGGCAAGTGTCTTGGAGATCTCCGCCACCATATAATTCTGTTCCCGGCGGGAACGGAAGTTGGGCAGTGCAGAGGCAATGTCCTTGTAGATCTCACGGATCTGGGTCTTTACATGGGCTGCTAGCATGAGACTCGGTTCTGGAAAATTATCCTGTATATATTACCAGTAATTTCTTATGCTAATAAACCTCTAAAACGCGATTGTCCCGACTCATGCCCCAAAACACGCCGCAAACCCTTAAGGGTCGTATTCTTACCCGTCATCTGGCTCAGAGAGACGAGGGGCTATGCCTGCAGTACTATTTGGCCACCGAGTTGGGGCCTGTGTTGGTTGAGGTGCCGGGGCAGGAACAAGTTTGCTTTGCCAAAGAGCAGGATGCGGCGGTTTTATGCCAGGGTTTAAGCCAGGTGAGGGCCCAGCCGCTGGCGCTGAGAAACTTCGCCAAAGAGAAGGTTGCAGCGCTTTACAGTCGCAGTCGGCAACAGATGCGGTTGCTGCAAAAGCAGGCCCAGGATCAGGGGATGCCTTTGTATGAAGCCGATCTTAAACCCCAGCAGCGTTTCTTGATTGAGCGCTTTATTGCGCTCGATGCCGAGTTTTACGGTTATTTCAGCGAGGAAAGCGGTGCGCTGAAGCGGTTTGTTGCCAGTCGCGCCAGGAAAGCCTCGCTCAACAATATAGGTCTGGCTGTTATTTCCCTCGATCTTGAATGCAGCATGCAGGGTGAACTCTATTCCGCCGGACTCTACGGTCGTGACCGCGATGGAGAGCTGTTTCAGCGCGTGTACATGATAGGCCAAGCCCAGGACGGGCCTGTCTATATCCACTGGGTCAGGGATGAAGCAGCCCTGTTGCAGGCTTTGGTTGACTGGTTCAGTCTCTGGGATCCGGACATCATCATAGGTTGGTCGGTTGTCAATTTTGACCTGGCACTGCTGAGCCGACGATACGCCCATCATGGTATTGAAGCACGGCTTGGGCGCGCAGGCGTGCCCATGTCCTGGTTGGTGGAAGGCAAGTATCGACCGGAAACCCTCTCCTTGCCCGGGAGAGTGGTGCTGGACGGTATAGACTGGCTCAAGGCCGCCTTCTATCAGTTTGAGCGCTATTCGCTCGAGTTCGTCTCCCGCGCACTCTTGAGTGAGGGCAAGGCGATAGATAAAGTTGAAGATCGCGGTCAGGAGATAAGCCACCTCTTTCAAGAGGATAAATTGGCATTGGCCCACTACAATCTGACCGATTGCCGTCTGGTACTGGATATTTTCGATAAAACCGATCTATTGAATTTTGCTTTGGCCCGGGCGCTGCTGACCGGGTTGGAGTTTGGCCGGGTAGGGGCTTCGGTGGCGGCGTTCAATCACCTCTACCTGCCACACTTGCACCGGGCCGGATTTGTGGCGCCGGCAGCACCGGCCAGTGATGGTCTGGAGAGTCCCGGTGGCTATGTGATGGACTCCATTCCGGGCCTTTACCGGGACATTCTGGTGCTGGACTTCAAGAGTCTATACCCTTCGATTATCCGTACTTTTTTAATCGACCCCATGGGGCTGGTGCAGGGCATGGGTGAACCCGAAGTTGAGACGGTTCCCGGCTTTCTCGGTGCCAGATTCAGTCGTAAACAACCTATCTTGCCAACGCTTATCGCCAAGTTGGCCCAAGAGCGGGAAAGCGCCAAGGCCCAAGCCAATGCCCCCCTGTCTCAGGCAATCAAGATCATCATGAATTCGCTTTATGGGGTACTGGGCTCTCGGGGCTGTGTGTTCCACGATGCCCGATTGGCAAGCTCAATTACCATGCGCGGCCATGAAATCATGCAGCAGACCAAACGTTGGATTGAGGATGAAGGCATGAGTGTCATCTATGGCGACACTGATTCGACATTTGTTTGGCTGGGACAGCAGCATGACATCACAGATCCGCAAGCCTTCGGCAGGGAGCTGGCCGCCAGGATAACCGCCAAGTGGCAACAGCATTTGGCGGAGCATTTTCAGTTGCAGAGTCATCTGGAACTCGAGTTTGAGCGCCATTATGAACAGTTTCTGATGCCCACCCTCAGAGATTCGGAAGAAGGCTCCAAAAAGCGCTATGTCGGTGCCAGCCGCAATAGTCAAGGTCAGTTGGATATCATCTTCAAAGGCATGGAACAGGTTCGCAGCGATTGGAGTCCCCTGGCCAGACGAGTGCAGTACGAGCTGTACCGGCGTATGTTCAATGGCTTGGATGTAGTGGGCTTTTTGGCCACAGAAATAGAAGCGCTCAAACGCGGCGACTATGATAGTGAGCTTGTTTTCTCCAAGCGGCTAAGGCGTAAGTTGGATGCCTATCAGGCCAAAGCATCACCCCATGTCAAGGCCGCCAGACAACTGTTGGAGCAGACCGGCGACCCTCGTTATGGCCGTTTGGGCACCCGGATTGATTATCTGGTAACAATCAATGGCCCCGAAGCTGTTTCCCTCAGACGTTCAGCCATTGATTATGACTACTACATCGAAAGACAGATTAAGCCGATAGCCGATCCAATACTTTCCATAATGAAAGAAAATTTCACATCAATCAGCACAGGACAAATGAGTTTAATCTGACGCTTAATTTGTTTCAAAAAGTTAATAAAGTTAATAAATGGTTTTATTGCTGGGTTTTATCGGTTCTTGTGGTTTTTTTTAAGGTAAAACTAATAAAAAATGTGATTTTTGTCTTTGCCGCTTTACTGACCTTTTGCTAATCTTCGCCACCCTTGGAAGGAAATAAAACAACGGAATGGGGTAGGCAGACTGAAAACACTTAAGGTTAACAGCAAATGAACAAGACTCTCATCGCATCCGTCCTGGCAGGACTCTTGGCCGTTCCATCGGTTCAAGCTATTGAAATCTACAAAGATCAAAAAAATGCAGTCTCTATCGGCGGTTTCGTTGATGCCCGAGTAATCAATACTCAGGGTGAAACGGAAGTCGTCAATGGTGCTTCCAGGATCAATTTTGGCTTTGAACGTGAGCTGACCCACGGCTGGAATGCGTTTGTGATGCTTGAATGGGGGGTCAACCCATTCGGTAACAGCGATATTGTCTATAGCAGCAAGTTTGAATCAGTCCAGGATGATTTCTTCTACAATCGTCTTGGTTATGCGGGACTTTCTCACGACAAGTACGGCACCCTGACCATAGGTAAACAGTGGGGCGCCTGGTATGACGTGGTGTACAACACCAACTATGGCTTTGTGTGGGATGGTAACGCTGCCGGTGTCTATACCTATAACAAGGATGATGGCGCCATCAATGGTACCGGTCGTGGTGATAAGACGGTTCAGTATCGCAACAGCTTTGGCGATTTCAGTTTTGCCATCCAGACTCAGTTGAAGCACGATGACTTCTTGATGGATGAAAGTTCAGGTACCAACCCGTTCCCGCCAAGGGATCATGCGCCTGTTACCGGCACTGCTGCGACTGCCGGAACCGCCACCAAGGTGGAATTCAACAACACTTATGGCATTGCCTTGACCTATGCGGTCAGCAAAGATCTCAGCCTGATGGCCGGCTATAACTATGGTGAGTTTGAAGCGACCCGCGCAGATGGCAGTACTTTTTCCGAGTCTGACTATATCTATGGTGCAGGTATTACTTGGGGTGGTTGGGATAATCAAGGTTTGTATGCCGCTGCCAACGTCAACAAGAACGAGTTCCACGATACAGATAATCTGGGGCGTTTGATCCCTGAATCTTATGGTGTTGAAACTCTGGTTTCGTACCGCTTTGACAATGATATTCGTACCTTTGTCTCATACAACTTACTGAACGCCGGCGATGCTTACGAGCAGGCTTACGGTGGTGATGTGTTCAAGCGTCAGTTTGTGGTTATGGGTGTTCACTATATATGGGATGCCAATACCGTATTGTATGTTGAAGGCCGTAAAGACTTCTCTGATTTCAAGGGCGCCGAAGAGGCTGCTATGGAATTGTCTGAAGATGATGGCATTGCAATAGGTATTCGCTATACCCTCTGATTACAGATTAAGCTGTTCAAAAAAGCGCCGGAAGGCGCTTTTTTATTGGAAAAACACAAGTGCTCACACTCCTTTCCAGAAAGAGGTATGTAACACATGTGTTACGTTTTTGGTGGGAAAAGGCATCGCGACAAACTCCCCTTACTTCAGGCTGTTACAAGTTATAACACTACCCCAAATACCTAATACCGCTGTGATAGCCGTTATATTCAAGCTCAGTGAAATAATACCTTCTCTCTTTTGTTGTTAATTTTATATGCAATATTAACGTTTCAAATGTTGATAAAATGTTTGTTATGTGATTTTATTTGCGTGAAATTGTTGCTGGTTAACTTATGTCTACCTGCAAACAACTAAAGGATCCGGGCAAAGCATTCGGATCCGTTACCAAGACACAAGATGTCGAAAGGGAGATAAGTATGTATAAGAATAATTCGTTAACCAACGCAGTGCGTCTGGCATTGGTTGGTGGTGTTGCAGCGACTGCTTTTAGCGCTCCAACCGTTTTGGCGGCCGAAGAAGGTGCTGACAATGTAGAGCGTATTCAGGTTACAGGCTCTCGCATCAAGCGCACCGATATGGAAACAGCAAGCCCTGTTAGCGTGATCGATGCTTCATCTATCATAGCGTCAGGTGCCGTTAACATTGATGACGTTCTACAGAAAATGACCTCTGCCGGTGGCGCCATGACCAACGCCGGTATCAACAACGGCTCAGGCGGTAACTCTCGTATCAACCTGCGTGGTTTGGGTGACAACCGTACTCTGGTTCTGGTGAATGGTCGTCGTATGATTGCATCCGGTACCGGTGCAGCTTCTTCTGTTGACCTTAACACTATCCCAGTTTCCATGATCCAGCGTGTCGAAGTACTGAAAGATGGTGCTTCTGCCATTTATGGTACCGATGCGATTGCCGGTGTGGTTAACATCATTCTGAAAAGAGATTTCGACGGTTTTGAAATCAACGTTCAGACCGGTATTTCCGGAGAAGGCGATGCCGACGAGTCCAGCATCGACATGACTCTGGGTAACACCTTCGAGAAAGGTAATATCGTAGTTAATGCTCAGTACACCAAGCGCGGTGATGCCAGCCAGGCAGATCGCGATTTCTCCAACTGTCCGATTGCAGAGACAGGTCCAAAAGGGGACCGTAGCCTGTACTGTGGCGGTAGTAGCTACTCTCAAGGCGGCCATGTCTGGGGTGACAACAACTTTGGTATTGTTGGCACCGGACCTGAAGGTGCTTATGCCATAGGTGACAAGGGCTACTATGGTGAATATGTTGATAACGGTGAAGGCAAGCCAAAGTTCCAGTACTTTGATGGCATGTCTGAGGCCGATCTGAGTGGCCTGGGGGGTACCTACCACGAGTTCGGTGATGCTGACAGATACAACTACGCCAAGGACAGCTATCTGTCGACGCCAATGGAGCGTTTGAACCTGTCCATGGCCGGTACTTATGAACTGACCGAATCTATTCGCTTCTTCACCGAAGCCATGTACTCCAAGCGTTGGTCCAATCAGCAGATGGCGCCTCAGCCAATCTGGAACGGTGATGCCTGGGTTTACAATCCAAAATCAGCCGGCGGCTGGATGACTGATGACCTGTTGCCTTGGGTTCAGCCAGGTGAAGAACTGGCTTATGGTCGTCGTATGGTTGAGTCCGGTACCCGTGACTTTGACCAGGTAGTAGACACCATACGTATCGTTGTTGGCCTGGAAGGTGAGTTTGAAAACGGCTGGACCTGGGATGCTTCTTATAACAAAGGTAAGAACGACTCAACCGATACTCTGGCTAACCTGCACAACTTAGGTTCTATCAACGCTGCGGGTACTCGAAGGCACTTTCGATCCTTTCCTGCAATCTTCATGGGAAGGTGAGAGCATCAAGCCATACATCTATACCGAAGTGAACAGCGGTGGCAGTGAGTTGGATGTGATTGCAGCGACTCTGTCCGGCGATCTGTTTGAAATGCCTGCCGGTATGATGGGCTTTGCAGCGGGTTATGAGCACCGTAAAGAAGCGGCTCATTATACTCCGGATTCCCTGACTTCTCAGGGGCTGGCAAACGATCCTCGTGTTGAGCCAACTGCCGGTGATTTCAGCGTTAACGAATTCTACGCAGAATTGGCAATCCCACTGCTGAGCGAGCTGCCTTTGGCACAACAAGTGGATCTGAGTGCCGCTATGCGTTACTTCGACTACAGCACTTTCGGTGATGATACTACCTGGAAACTGGGTCTGACTTGGCGTGTATATGATGACTTGATGATCCGCGGTGGCATGTCTACAGCCTTCCGTGCACCAACTGTATATGAACTGTACGGTGGTAAGTCACCATCGTTCGAACAGATAGTTCACCCTGCCACCGATCAGGACCAGGCTGAAGTGACTGTTGGTGGTAACGAAATGCTGACCCCTGAAGAAGCTGATATCACTACTTTGGGTCTGGTGTATTCACCAAGCTTTGTAGAAGGTCTGTCTCTGACCGTCGATTACTATGACATCGAGATCTCCAACACTATTACTTCAGTTGACAACAACTATGTTGCCAACCAGTGTTTGGATGCCGGTGGCAACAAGATCAACACAGGCACTGCGCTGTGTCAGTCTTCCAACATCGAAATCGACAATAGTGGTCGTATCAAGTTCGACAACGGTCTGCAGAACATAGGTGCTACCAATACCTCAGGTTACGATATCAACATTGCCTACGTATTCAATGCCTTCGGTCTGGACTGGAAAGCCGGCTGGGACAGCTCTATCCTGAGCGAGTATGAAGAGTTTGACCCGGATGGTAATGCGGTTGACTATCGTGGTTACATCACAGGTGGTGTGGGTGCTTATGCCAAGTTCAAGAGCAACCTGAACATCACTGCAGCCGGTGATGACTGGACTGTCACTTATGAAGCCCGCTATATAGACGGTATGGATTCATTTGCTTGTAAGAACGACGATGGCAGCTGCTACGCGCCTTCAGTTGACAGTGTGGTTTACCATGACCTGTCGGGTTCTTACGATATCACCGACCGCATCCGCGTATCCGGTGGTGTCAACAACCTGTTCGACAAAGAGCCTCCATACTACACAGGTAACAACGACTCGAATACCGACCCTTATACCTATGATATGTTGGGCCGCTACTTCTTCGTTCGTGCCAGCATGAAGTTCTAATGGCAGATTTCATCTTTGGATGAATTAAGTCAGCTTCATTGAATGAAACCCCGGGATACCTTCCGGGGTTTTTACTTTTTAAACTCTCTATATAAGTAAGACATAGTCGCAAATTGACAAAACACTATTGCGTAACAACTGGAGTCGACCCGGGCTGCCAATTGATTTCATGGCAAGAGAGCAGGGGAGACGGCTTTGTGGTTAAACCGCTTTCCCAAGGACAGTAATCACTTGGAAAAAGTGTATTGCCATCGCTCGACAGAATTGAATTCTTTCGAGATTGATAAAACATAACGCACCGACTTATGCTTTTTAATTATATATAAATCATAAGGTTAAATATTAGTTGGTGCTGTTTTTACCGTTATTCACCGTTCAAGAAGATGGCTGACAATTGATCACTAAATGTAAAAAAAAGCCATTGATGATTAATCACACAGTTAGCCTTAGTTTCCAGCGTTTTCGTCTCATTTCAAATGTTGACACAGGTCAACATTTTGTGAAATGATGCCAGCGGGTCTATGCCTTCAGGGGCATAGGAAAGGGAAGATAAAAAACTAACAATCACAAGAGAAAGACATACTTGATAGCACCACCTGCCGTTGAAATAGGGATATTCGGGGCACTGTTGCTGAAAAGTTAAACCTTTTTAATCACTTCAAATTGGTTGGGAACTATGTCCAAGGTAAGCAATAGAACAAAAATCGCTTCTGCGCTTGTTGGCGCGCTGGCACTCGCCAGCAGCAACTTAGTCGTTGCAGATCCTCTTACCGACGCGCAACAAGCCGCGGGTCGTCTGCAGTCAGACGCCGTTGCGTCACAGAAGAAGATCGATAAGTATTTTGACCAGGCTCAAGATATGCTTTTCGAATATTCCGCCGTTGCTGACGAGCGTGAATCTCTCAAAGCCTACAATGATTATCTGGCTGGACTGGTCGCTGATCAGGAAGCCACAATGAAATCCATTCAGGACGATATCAATGGCGTAGACAAACTGCGTCAGGGTGTTGTTCCTTTGATGTTTAAGATGGTTGATGCACTGGAGCAATTCGTGGCTCTGGATCTGCCATTCAAATCTGAAGACCGTGCACAGCGCGTTAAAAACCTCAAAGACCTGCTTAACACTGCCGAAGTGACTCTGGCTGAAAAGTTCCGTCTGATCCTGGATGCTTACAGCATCGAGCGTGAATACGGCAGCTTTGTTGACGTTGAAACCGGTAAGCTGAATCTTGATGGTAAAGAGGTGCTGGTTGATTTCTTCCGCTTGGGCCGCGTAGCTCTGTACGCTCAGAGCCTGGACCAGAAGACTGCCTGGATGTACAACCCTGAAACCAAGGGCTGGGATAAGCTGGATGACAGCTACCTGCGTGACATCACCAAGGGTATTCGTATCGCCCGTAAACAAGGGGCTCTGGATCTGTTCGCACTACCAATTCCAGCTGCGGAGGCTGCACAATAATGAAAAAGCTAATCACTACCGCCGTCGTTGCTGCCAGTTTTTCACTGTCTGCCGGTATGGCCAGTGCCGCCGAGGCGCCTAAGACGATTGACCAACTGCTGCAGCAAGTTAAAGTTGAGCGTGCCGCTCAAGGTAAAATCAACGCCAAGCGTGAGAAAGAGTTCCAAGCCGAGCGTGGCGACAAGGCTGCTCTGCTGAAGCGTGAAAAAGATGCGCTGGCTGCTGAAACTCAGCGTGGTAAAGACCTGAACCAGGCTTTCCTCGATAACGAGCGTAAGATTGCTCAGCTCGAAGAAGATCTGAAAACCGCTCAGGGTGACCTGGGTGAAATGTTTGGTGTGGTTAAAGGTGAAGCAGGCGATTTCGCCGGCAAGCTGATCAACTCCAACGTCAGTGCTCAATATCCAGGACGTGACAAGTTCGTTCAAGACCTGGGTGCCCGTAAGCAACTGCCTAAGATTGAAGAACTGGAGCGCTTCTGGGAAGAGCAACTGTTCGAAATGGCCGAGTCTGGCAA
Source organism: Shewanella algae (assembly GCF_009183365.2). Classification (NCBI taxonomy): domain Bacteria; kingdom Pseudomonadati; phylum Pseudomonadota; class Gammaproteobacteria; order Alteromonadales; family Shewanellaceae; genus Shewanella; species Shewanella algae. The sequence goes on along the minus strand of NZ_CP068230.1, from coordinate 2,995,281 downwards.
AGTGGTTAAGTTCGAAGGTTCTGTAACCGACATTGATGGTAACGTGAAAAACACCACCATCTACCGTATCGGTGCCTTTAACCTGTTGGCTGACAACAAGTATGTGGTTCTGAACCACGAGCTGGGTCTGATCCAGGAGCTGTCACAGCAGCCTGAAGGTTATCAGGTTAAGCCTATCGCCGACTTCGAAAAGACCACTTCAGGTACAGCCAAGCTGTACGTTGACCCTGCCCGCGGTACTCTGCTGAACATCTTCACTCAGAAGGCCAGCTTCCAAGACCGTATCGAGGCCGGTGGTACCATTGGTTACATCATCATCGCCTTGCTGGCTCTGGGTCTGCTGATCTCTCTGGAGCGTCTGGTTACTCTGACTCTTATCGGTGCCCGTGTTAAGTCTCAGGCCAAGAATGTTGCCAACCCAGGTAACAACGCTCTGGGCCGTGTACTGAAAGTGTACCAAGAGAACAAAGATGTTGACGTTGAGACTCTGGAGTTGAAACTGGATGAAGCCATCCTGAAAGAAACACCAGCGCTGGAAACACGTATCTCCATCATCAAAGTATTGGCGGCTATCGCTCCTATGATGGGTCTGCTGGGTACCGTAACCGGTATGATTGCAACCTTCCAGAGCATCCAGCTGTTCGGTACTGGCGATCCAAAACTGATGGCCGGTGGTATCTCTATGGCACTGGTTACTACAGTACAGGGTCTGATTGCGGCTCTGCCACTGATGTTGTGTCATGCCATCGTTGTGGCTCGCAGTAAGTCTATTGTTCAAATCCTTGAAGAGCAAAGTGCCGGTATCATTGCTGAACACGCAGAGAAGAGGGCTGACTAATGATGCTATACCTGATGGACATTTGGGATTCCGTCAGGGGCTTCATGGCCTCCGGAGGCGACGTCCTCTGGCTTGTTGCGGCGGTGCTGTTTCTCATGTGGGTATTGATGCTTGAAAGATTCTGGTATCTGAACTGGGTATCACCAAAGAATCATAAAGACATTATTGCCGCATGGAATGCCAGGGAGGAAACGACTTCCTGGTATGCACACCGTATCCGTGAAGCTTGGGTATCCCAAGCGAAGCAAGATATGAATGCACGTATGCTGATCATCAAAACACTGGTAGCCATCTGCCCTATGATAGGTCTGCTGGGTACAGTGACAGGTATGATTTCAGTGTTCGATGTTATGGCAGTTCAGGGGACGAGTAATGCTCGTCTGATGGCAGCTGGTATTTCTATGGCCACTATGCCAACTATGGCTGGTATGGTCGCGGCATTGTCCGGGGTGTTCTTTAGCACTCGTTTGGACGCCAAGATGAAAATCAGCTTGGAAAAGCTGAAAGACAGCCTGCCACACCACTAGAGAGAGATTGAACATGGCACGTAAGAAGCATTCCAGTGTAGAAGAGGAAGCACAGATCGATATGACCCCGATGCTCGACATCGTGTTCATCATGCTGATCTTCTTCATTGTGACCACCTCGTTTGTGAAGCCATCCGGTTTGGACTACAACAAACCCAAGGCGTCCACAGCGACTTCAAAACCTTCGGCGAACATCTTTATCGGCGTCAGCAAAACCGGCGTGATTATGATGGAAAACCGTCAGGTTGATATTGAACGAGTAACCGCTAACGTAGAACGTATGTTGGCGGAGGCACCAGAAGCCGCCGTTCTGATCCAGGCAGACAAAGAAGCCCAACACGGCTTGGTTGTTAAGGTACTGGATCAGGTGAAGGCTGCTGGTATTGATAAGGTCTCGGTATCTGCGGGGAACGACTGATATGTTAAGAGCACTAGTATCTATCATTATTGGTGCTGCTGTGACTTTTGGTCTGTTCTGGTTTATGGCATTCCTGGTCGGAGGTGGCGCACAACGAGGCGACACCTCAGCCGAAACGCCAGTTATCGAGATCACAATGGACAAGCAGGATTCGAAGGCACAGAAGAAACCAAGGGTGACACCTAAGCCACCCCCACCACCAGAGCAGCCACCGAAGCCAGCGGAAACGCCACCGGATAGCTCTTCTGATATTGATACCAATATGTCATTCAATATGGGTGGAGTAGAAGCAGGCGGTCCAAGCACAGGCTTTAAGCTGGGCAACATGATGACCCGTGACGGTGATGCAACACCTATAGTGCGGGTTGAACCTCAGTATCCCATTGCTGCGGCGCGTGACGGTAAAGAAGGTTGGGTACAACTTCGCTTTACCATCAACGAACTCGGTGGTGTTGAAGATGTTGAAGTTATCCAGGCTGAACCGAGAAGGATCTTTGATCGTGACGCGGTTCGTGCACTGAAGAAGTGGAAGTACAAGCCGAAGATTGTTGACGGTAAGCCGATGAAGCAACCCGGTATGACAGTTCAGCTGGACTTCACCCTGAACCAAGGAGACAGATAAGATGCAAAAAGTGAATAAGCTTGCTGCAGCCATGCTGTTGACTTTGACAGGCAGTGCAGTGCTGATGGCGCCAATCGCCCAGGCCGCTGAGAAGTGTCCTATCGACCAGCGTCAGGCCAAGGCTGTGGGTCAAACTGCTGCCAAAAAGGTGCAGAGATCCTTTGAAGCCTATCAGGACGGTAATCTGGACGAAGCAATCGCCGTATTGCTGGAAGCCAATGCACGTAACGACTTCGACAAGGCCTATATCGCCCGTATGTTGGGTAACTTCTACGCTGAAAAAGGTCAGATGGGCACCTCCATCAAGTACCTGAAACAGGCGGTAGAAGCCGATATCCTCGGCGGAACCGACCACAGTGCAACTCTGAAGTTGTATGCGGATCTGCTGCTGCAGGAGAAGAAGTTTAAAGAAGCTATCACCTACTATAACAAGTGGATGGACTTCTCCTGTAAGCAAGATCCTGTGGTCTACCGTCGTATCGGTATTGCCTATACAGAACTGAAAGACTATCCAAACGTGCTGAAAACAGCGGACAAAGGTTTGTCACTGGCGGAAAAGCCTGACAAGAACCTTTACCAGCTTAAGTTCCAGGCTTACTTCAACCTCAAGCAGTACAAGAAAGCGGTAGGTGTTCTGGAAACCATGGTACCCCTGTTCCAGGACGATAAGCGTCTTTGGGTTCAGTTGGCTCAGCTCTATCTGCTGACCGAGGACTTCGACAAGGCAACAGTGACTTACGATCTGGCCTATCAGAACGGTTTCCTGGAAACCGCTGATAACATCACTCGTTTGTCGCAACTGTTGGCGTCCAAAGGTTCAGCTTATCGCGGCGCTGTGATTTTCGAGAAGCACATGAAACAAGGGCTTATCGAAAAGAATGAGAAAAACCTGTCTATGTTGGCCGGTTTCTTCCACAACGCCAAGGAGCTGAAGAAGGCCGCGGCCTATTATGGTCAAGCAGCTGCTGCCGGTAACGATGGCAAGCTGTACCTGAAACAAGGCCGTCTGCTGGCCTTGGATCAGCAGTTCAAGGAAGCGATTCCGGTATTCAAGCAAGCGCTGGATGCCGGATTGCAAAACCCAGGCGAAGCTCAGTTTGAGCTGGCACTGGCCTACTTGAACCTGAAAGACTATAAGTCGGCTTACCGCCGTGCCGAATTGGCCTCCAAGGATTCCAAGACTGCACGTAGCGCCACCAGCTACCTGTCATACATAAAAGAGAAAGCGCGGATCCACAACGTTTCGCTCTAATGTGATGTCAGTGAAAAGCCCCGCAAGGGGCTTTTTTATTGTCTGAGTGTCAATGAACTTCCTTGACCCTTGAAAGGGCGCTGTCCTGCTCTTCCAACTGATGGCTCAAGGTTTCGACGTCAATAAACAGGGTTTCGGGTTTCAATTCTTTGTTGGGTAAGCAAATACAGGCCGCCAGACGATAATCCAGCCGAAGATGATGAAATTTGCTGTACTCTTCGCTGAAGGCCTTGAGCTTTTCATTAATCCGCTCAATCACTTTCTCTGTCCCCATTTTATCGACGTTGAACAGACCAAGGGCGAACAGATGGTGGTTCATGCGCCCCAATAGATCTGTATTGCGCAGTAAGGCTTCCTGCACCTGTTTGGCAAAGAATTCCAGCAGGTGAGGTTGGTTAACTGTTTCATGTATGTGAGGGCAAAGATACAATAGCGCCAGACTCTGGTGATCTCGCAGATGGCGATACCATTCACGGTGAAAGACTTCCATAAAATAGGTCCGGTTATAGACCCCGGTTTCCGGATCCCTGAAACCCGAGTTACTGAAGGAATAAATCATGGGTTGGCTCCGAGCTAGTGACTGCTACAAGTATAGTTAACCAATCCATCTACTGAGTTGTGACAGGAGAATAACGACAATGAAAAAAGGGTTTTTGCTGTGCTCTATTATTTTGGCGTTGAGCGCTTGCTCCAAAGAGGAGAGCACTTTAGTGACTCAGCCACAGGCGGAGCAACAGCCCGCTGCGGCAATGGCACAAACGGCAGAGCAGGCTTATCTCGCCATGGTGGATCAGTTCTTCAAGGACTACCTCAAGCTTGAGCCCATCTATGCTACCTTTGTTGGGGTCAATGATTATAACGATACCTTCGGTGGCGACCTCTCCGAGGCTTACCTCAAACAGCGCCATGAACTCAATAGCCGCTACGCCGCCCAGGCCAAGACCATAGATAGACAAGCCTTGCCCGAACAGTTGCAACTCAGTTACGACATGTTTGTCTATGACAGGGACATGGCGCTGGTGGATGAAACCTTCCCCAGCCGTTTTATGCCAATAAGCCAGTTCTACAGCACAGTGATTACCATGGTGCAGCTTGGCAGCGGTGAGAGTGCCCAGCCTTTCAATACCCCGCAGGATTACGCCAACTGGCAGCAAAGGGTGAAAGGTTTTGTCAAATGGACTGAGCTGGCGAAACAGCGTATGGATGAGGGCATTGCCAGCAAGGTTGTGCTGCCACGGGTATTGGTCGAGCGGCTTATCCCTCAGTTGCAGGCGCAGTTGGTGGACACGCCTCAAGATAGCATTTTCTACGCCCCTGTGACCAAGATGCCCGAGAGCTTCAATGCCGCCGAGCGTGCCTTGATTGAGCAGGAATATCAACAGATGATCAGCCAAGAGTTGCTGCCGGCTATCGCCTCACTCAAGCAATATTTCGAGCAAACCTATCTGCCGGCCTCGCGGGCCACTGACGGTTGGTGGGCGCTGCCTAACGGTAAAGTCTGGTATCAACATCTGGCCAATGCCCATACCACAACCACTATGGCGGTGGACGATATTCATCAAATCGGCCTCAAGGAAGTGGCACGGATCCTCGATGAAATGGACAAGGTGCGCCAGCAAGTGGGTTTTGAAGGTGATCTCAAGGCCTTCTTTGCTTCATTGTCATCCGAGCCAGAGTACTTCTTCAGTGACAAGCAGGGCTTAATTGACGGCTATATGGTGCTCAAGGACAAGATCAATGCCGTACTGCCCGGTTACTTCAATGTGATGCCCAAGGCCGACTATGTGGTGAAGCCGGTTGAAAGCTTCCGTGAAAAATCGGCCGCCGGAGCCTCCTATGAAGCACCGGCCGTCGATGGCAGTCGTCCAGGGGTGTTTTACATCAACACCTATAACCTGAAAGCTCAGCCCAAGTGGGGCATGACCACTTTGTCATTGCATGAAGCGGCGCCGGGTCACCACTTCCAAATAGCCATCAAGCAAGAGCTGCAGGGCGTGCCTGAGTTCCAGCGTTTCAGCGGTTACACCGCCTTTGAAGAGGGCTGGGCCCTCTATGCCGAATATCTTGGAATAGAGATGGGTTTGTTTGAAGACCCGTACCAGTATTTCGGCAAGCTCTCGGATGAAATGCTGCGGGCGATGCGTCTGGTGGTGGATACCGGCCTGCATGCCAAGGGCTGGAGCCGTGAACAGGCGATTCAGTATATGAAAGACAACTCTCCGCTGGCAGAAAGCGACATTATCGCCGAGGTGGAGCGCTATATGGCAATTCCTGGTCAGGCGCTGTCTTATAAAGTCGGTCAGCTGAAGATCCTGGAGCTTAGAGCCCGGGCCGAGAAAGCCCTGGGGAACGACTTCGATCTCAAGGCCTTCCACGATCAAATTCTCACCACTGGCTCCTTACCCATGGCGGTGATGGAAGCCAAGATAGATCTCTGGATAAAAAAACAGCTGAAGCAGAAAGCATCAGCCTGAGACCAGACTTAAGTCGAGTCTTTGATAAGCAAACTAAAAACGCCGCCATCAGACGGCGTTTTTCATTTTCAACTCAAGGCTTGCCATTATTGTTGTGTCAGTTAACTTCTGACACAGAATGATATTATACTGGCTGGGTTTGTTCGGTGAACCACCGAAAAAGGCCACTTGGCCAAGATTACTGAGGAGCAAATTATGGTGCAGGCAACAGCAAGACATCTACTGGTAAAGACCGAAGAGGAATGTGCCAGCTTGAAACAACAGATTATCGATGGCGCCGATTTTGCCGAGCTGGCCCGTAAACATTCCGCCTGCCCTTCAGGAGCCCAAGGCGGTGAGCTGGGCTCTTTCGGCCCGGGTATGATGGTGCGTGAGTTTGATGAAGTGGTGTTCAGCGCACCGCTTAATGAAGTACAGGGGCCGGTCAAAACCGCTTTTGGTTTTCACCTGCTTGAAGTCACCAGTCGCGATTAGCACGGGTTAAGCAAGTGATAGAAATCTATACCGATAGACTCAGACTCAGGACTCTGACGGAGCAAGATTGGCCGGCGTTTCTGGCGCTGCATTGCGATCCTGAGGTGGGCCGCTTTGTACGTGAGCCGGAGCCGCAGGAGCAGATTAAAGCCAAGTTTGAGCAGCGAAGCCAGCCTTGGCGTTACGAGTCCGGGGATTGGCTGACGCTGGTGATTGAAGAACTGGGCAGCGACTGCTTTGTCGGCTTGACCGGCTTTTACTGTGTCGATCCTGAGCTGGCGCAGGCCGAGGTAGGTTACCTGTTGCATCCGGATATGCAAGGGAAGGGCTATGCCACAGAGTCGCTGCGCGGGGTAATAGATTGGGGCTGTTTGAGCTTCAATATTCACAAGTTCATCGGTCACTGCGCCAATGACAATTTGGCTTCGGCCAAGGTCATGGAGAAATGTGGCTTCGAGCTTGAGGGAATATTGCGGCACAACTTCCGTATCGGCGATCTTTGGGTGGATGACAGGGCCTATGGCCTGCTCAGCGATGAGCGTCGTTGACTTCTCTCCCCCAAGCGGATGCTTGCTGCTATAATCCGCCCCAAATCGAGTTAATTCCAGCAAGGCAAGGTCACAGTGACACAGAAAATGAGCGAATTCACCCTCAATAGCGGCGATGAGTATATTGAGCTTTATAAGGTGCTGAAGGCAGAAGGCATGACCAGTGCCGGCGCCGAGGCCAAGCATGCAATTGCCGAAGGGCTGGTGCTGGTCAATAACGAGGTTGAAACCCGCAAGCGCAAGAAACTGCTGCCGGGCGATCTGGTCAGCTTCAACGGCGAAACGGTTAAAATAGTGGCGGCGCAATAAGCGCAAGGGGAACAGAATGCAATTTCCAGATGATGACAACGGCAAGATGCTGCAGGCAATGCAGGAGTCGGGTATCGACTTGAGCAAGCCTTTGGATGTGGACTTTTTCCTGGTGTTTGATGATCAGCGCGACGCTGAATCGGCATTGGAAGACCTGAGTCAATCCGAGCAGGCAGGCGAAGTTGAGCTGCAGTTCAACGAAGAGATTGAAAAGTGGGAGCTGATTGTCTGCATCAATATGGTGCCCGAGTATCAGGCTTTGGTGGCGCGCGAAACTGAGCTGAACAGCTTTGCCGCCGAGTTTGACGGCATGACAGATGGTTGGGGCGTGATGCAGCATCAGGACGGCGATGACGAGTTTGCCGATGATGACCACGAGTGTGATGAGCACTGCCACCACTGAAGATAAGTGAATTTTTCCTGAGCCACCCAAATTTGGGTGGCTTTTTATTCTGCACTCACGGATTGCCAATCTCAGGGAGAGTGATATGGCCAAACACATCAGTTTTGGAACCCCGGTCAACGACGCCGAGCGCTGGGCCTTTGAACTGCTGGGTGATGAGTTACCCAAAGATTATCTGCTGCTGACCAATATTGAGATCCCGACTCAGTCCGGGCAAGCGATGGAGGTGGATGCTCTGGTGGTCGGCGAGTGGGGCGTGTATGTCATCGATGTCAAAGGCTATATCGGCCGACTCAATGCCGGTCTGCACGCTTGGTCGCTGGATGGTCGCGAGGTGGACAACAGCCTGTCCAAGGCCAATTATGTTGCCAGAGTTTTGGCCGGTAAGCTGAAGAATAAGATCCCGGTCGGTGTCTATGCTCCCTGGTGCCAAGGCATGGTATTTGTAACCGGTCACAAGGGCGAAGCCATAGAGCTGGAGAAGCAGGACGGTGCCCTGAGCATCTATACCCCAAGGCAGATCATCGCTGCGCTTACCAAAGAGTGGGGCCTGACGGCTCCCCATAAGCACCAGATCAATCAGCGTCAGAAAGAGGCGGTGTTGGACACTCTGGGGCAGGTGGCTCTGGTGGAACAGCGCAACAATAAAATACAGGATTTTATCAAGCTCAAATGCCTGTTCCTGCAAAGTGGCCTCGAAGTCTGGCAGGCCGAGTACAATCCCGGCGGCTGGACCGCGCCCTGGCTGCTGAAAATTCTGATCCCTACCCATTTCGAGCAGCTTTCTGAAGCAAGACAGCATGAAGAGCGGCTGCGGGGGGAGTTTCAACGGTTACAGAAACTGTCCGGTTGCAGCGGCGTGCCTTACTCTGCGCCCCTTATTCAGGATGGCGAGCAGTTGGTGTTGCCTATTCGCATGCCAAGAGGTGTGCCTATTCATCTGCTGGAAATCGAGCGGCTCAGCATCTATCAACTGCTGGAGATACTGCGCCGCGGGGCCACCAGTCTGTCGCAAATTCATCGGCGTAATATCTGTGTCGGTGGCTGGGATGAGCACTGCCTGTTTATCGGTGATGATGGCGAAGTCGAGTTTATCGATATCCGTGATGACATCAGTATCGACGAGGATCTCAGGCGCTATGCTGAGCGATTCTTGCCCCTGGCGCTGGCCACTCATCAGCCACGTATCTATCTCTGGTTCCAGCGAGTCGCGGCAGGGCGGGGCGCGGATCTTGATGAGCTTAGAGCCGACCTCAGCGCGCTTATCGAAACTGGAGTCTGTGACAGCCTGGATAGCGATACAGAGATAGCCGAGGGCAGCGTTATCGACCATCACTTCCGCCTCGAAGAAGTTATCTATCAGGCAGCTCACAGTGAACTCTGGCGCGCCACTCACCTTCAGGGACAGTTCGATGTCGGGCTGTCTGTCTACCGCTTTTTGCAGCAGGACTGGCCCGGTCTTAATCATCAATACCGCAGCCTGAGCCGCATTTATCACCCCAATGTGGAGCGGGTATTGGCCTTTGGCGAACTTGGCGGCAGCGACAGGGTCTTCATTGCCAGGGCCTGGGAGCGAGGAATTGCTTTGGATTGCGCCGAGATCCAATCGCCGCAACAGGTGATAGACTGGTTTCGGCAGTTGCTGACGGCACTGCAGTACCTCCACAGACTGGATATTTTCCATCGTGCCATCTGCCCGAAGAATATTGTTTGCAATGGCGATAGCGCCGTGCTTTTGAACTTTGGCCTGGGTCAGGACATAGCGGCCAGGCACTATGCTGCTCAATATGCCGACCCGGATCTCTGGGCCCTTGAAGGGGATGCCGAACGGGATCTCTATGGTTTGGTGGCCAGTTTTATTGATGTGTTGACCCCTATAGAGCTCAAGGGCGATGCCGGCCCTTCGGGTATGCTCAGGGCTCTTGATGCCTTCGATCCCCGTTGGTTGGGAGAGTCTTTGTTTGCCATGTGCCACAAAGTGCTGCGCTTTGAGGTCAGTCTGGCGGACAATGCCGACTATTTGCCACTGTTTGGCTTCAAGCGGTAGGGCGCAAACTCAGACAGCAGCCAATCGATAAACAGCGCCGATTTACGTGGCAGGCTGCTGGACTTGGGGGTTAACAGATAATAGCTGTAGGGGCTGACAAAGGGCGCTTCAAAGGGGATCACCAGAGTGCCAGCCTTGAGTTGATCTTCGATAAAGAAACGCGGGATCAGTGCCGCCCCCATGCCGCTGGCGGCGGCCTGACTCAGCATATAGAAATGCTCGACGCCAAACTTCTGCTCTGTGGTCAATGTTATCCCCAGTTGCCTGGCCCAATAAGGCCAAAGCTCAGGACGGGTGGTGTGCTTCAGCAGCGTCACCTTGTTGATGTCCTCGGGCCGTTTCAATTTAGGGGCCAGCAGCGGCGAGCATACCAGGCACAGCTCTTCATCCATCAGTTTGATCACATTCATCCCCTGAGGCTCGCTGGTGGCGGAGCGAATGGCAATGTCGTAGCGACCATTGGCAAAGTCGACAGCGAAGTCGCCTATAGTGAGATCCACATACAGCTGTGGAAAGTGTGACTTGAACTCCTCCATTCTCGGGATCAACCAGTTGATGGTCAGGCTGGGTAACACATTGATGGCCAGGGTCTGCGCCTTGAGACTTTGACGTTTCAGCTCGGCGGTGGCATTGGCCAGGGTTTGCAGTGCTGCCTGCACCTGTGGCAGGTATTGTCGCCCCTCATCTGTGAGCACCAGTTGCCTGTGTTGACGCACAAACAGGCTGAATCCCAGGAAGTTCTCAAGTAGGCGCACCTGTTTGCTGATGGCACCGTGGGTCACATACAACTCTTGCGCCGCCAGAGTGATGCTTTGCAGCCTTGCAGCTGCCTCGAATGAACGCAGGGCATTGAGAGGAGGTAATTCCTGAAGCATGTTTTCTCCGCTGTTTTTGTGTGAGAAAATCTCACACATGGGCGAGAATAACTCCTTTGCCTTTTGGGGGCAAACTGCGTCTAATAGCAATCCTTCAACTCTGTATTCGACAACATAAAAAATGGCATTTGAACTCACTCTGCAATTGGCTACGGTTCTGTTTTTTGTCGCCCTGGTGGCGGGCTTTATTGACTCTATCGCCGGTGGCGGTGGCCTGTTGACTATTCCGGCGCTTATGTGGGCCGGACTGCCTCCGGCGGCGGCGCTCGGCACCAACAAGCTACAGGCATGCGGTGGCAGTTTCTTCGCCAGCCTCTACTTTGTGCGTAAGGGAATGGTGAAGCTGGGGGAGATGAAACTGGCAATTGGTTGTGCCTTTGTCGGCGCCTCAGTCGGTACGGTTCTGGTTCAGTTGATAGATGCCAGCGTGCTGGAGTTGGTGCTGCCGTTTCTTATCCTGGCTATTGGTTGTTACTTCCTGTTTTCCAAGAAAATTACTGAAGATGACCGTGCCAGGGTTCTGGCCCCGGGGGTATTTGCCTTTACCGCCGCACTCGGGGTGGGTTTGTATGACGGCTTTTTCGGCCCGGGCACCGGCAGCTTCTTTGCCCTGGCGTTTGTGTCTTTGGCGGGGTTCGGTCTGGCCAAGGCGACGGCTCATGCCAAGGTACTGAATTTTTCCACCAATATTGCTTCGCTCATCTTTTTTGCCCTTGGCGGCAAGGTGGTGTGGCTGCTGGGGTTGGTGATGCTGGCAGGGCAGGCCGCCGGGGCGACTCTGGGCTCACGTCTGGTGATCACCAAGGGCAGCAAGATCATCAAGCCGCTGGTGGTGGTCATGTCGCTGGTCATGAGCCTCAAGCTGCTGGCCGATCAATATCAGTGGAGTCTTTAAACCCAAATAAGACAGACGGCTGAGTGGTAAGCACTCAGCCGTAGAACCTCGGCCGGCGCATATACTATTGCATTGATTTTGCATACCATAAGGCTCACGTATCCGCCTGTAATCTTAGCGCCCAATGAAATTTATCCATACCTCGGACTGGCATATCGGTCGGCAACTGCACAACGAGTCGCTGCTGGATGAGCAAGCTCATATGCTTGAGCAGATAGTGGCGCTTGCCGCTGAGCATCAGGTTGATGCCCTGGTGGTTGCCGGTGACATATACGACCGCTCGATCCCGCCTGCCAGCGCGGTTGCCCTGCTGGATAAGTTCCTCAATATCCTGCTTAATGAGCATCAAATTCCTGTGCTCATGATAACCGGCAATCACGACGGTCAGGAGCGGCTCGGATTTGCGGCGCGGCAAATGGCCGCCAGTGGCCTTTATATTAGCGGCCCGCTGCAAGCGCAAGTTAAGCCGCTTATCCTCAAAGGCCGTGACGGCGATGCCTGTTTCTATCCCATTCCCTATGCCGAGCCGGCGCAGGTAAGGCATGTGCTGGAGGTGGATGCCAGCAGCCACCAGCAGGCGATGGCCTGTTTGCTGGATCAGGTTCAGGCGCACGACAGTCAAGGCCTGCCCAAGGTCGTGGTGGCCCACTGTTTCCTCGATGGCGGCAGTGAGTCTGAATCCGAGCGGCCCTTGAGCATCGGCGGCGCCGATAAAATCGACCCTGCACTCTTTTGCGGCTTTGACTACGCGGCGCTCGGGCATCTGCATGGCCCGCAATACAAGGGCGCCGAGCACGTGCGCTACTCGGGCTCGCCGCTGAAATATTCCTTCAGTGAACACAAACAGAAAAAATCCGTGACTCTGGTGGAGCTGAGCGCAGGTAATCCCCCCAAAATCACCCTGCTAGCGCTAAAACCCAGGCGGGATGTGAGGGTGATTGAAGGCCTGCTCGATGAACTGCTGCAACAGGGCGAAAAAGATCCCGGGCGAGAGGACTACCTGATGGTGCGTCTGCTCGATACCCAGGCGCTGCTGGATCCCATGGGCAAGCTGCGCGGCGTCTATCCCAATGTGCTGCATCTGGAGCGCACGGGCCTGATGTCCCGGCAACAGGGGCAGGAGATTGGCCGCGACAGAATCAAAAAAGGCGAGCTCGACATGTTCAGCGATTTTTTCAGTCAGGTACAGGGTGAGGCCATGACAGAGGCGCAGCAGCAGACCATGAGCCGTTTGATTGAAGAGCTGCACAGGGAGCAGGAACAATGAGACCGCTGATTTTGGAAATGCGCGCCTTTGGCCCCTTCGCCGATTGTCAGCGCATCGACTTTACCGAGCTGGGCGACAAGCCGCTGTTTCTGATCAATGGCCCCACAGGGGCGGGCAAGACCACGATTCTGGATGCCATCTGTTTTGCCCTGTACGGCAAAACCACAGGTAACGAGCGGGAAGGCAGCCAGATGCGCTGCGATAATGCCGATGACGGCCTGCTCACCGAAGTGTATTTCAGTTTTGAATTGGGGCAAAAACGCTACAGCATTCGCCGCTGTCCCGAGCAGCAAAGAGCTAAAAGCCGCGGCGATGGTTTTACCCTGCAAAAGAGCGAGGCGGAACTCAAGCGGCTGTTGCCCGATGGCACCGAAGAGTTGCTGGTGGCCAGCAAGGTCACGGATGCCAACGCCTGCATCGAAGAGTTGACTGGCCTGGATGTGGATCAGTTTCGCCAGGTGATGGTGCTGCCCCAGGGTAAGTTCCGCGAGCTTTTGCTGGCGGACTCCAAAGAGCGGGAAAAGATCTTCAGCCAGCTGTTTCAAACCCATATCTACCGCCGCATTGAAGAGCGCCTCAAACAGCAGGCGCTGGAAATCAAGGCAAAGGCCAGAGACTTGCAATCACGTCGCGCCGGGATTTTGGAAACTGCCGGTGTCGAGAGTCTCGAGCAGTTGACAGCAGAAATTGCCGCTCTGACCCCCTCTTTGACCGAGGCGACAAGTAACAAACAAAAAGCCAGCGATGCCTTGGCCCAGAGTGCCAAGACGCTCGATAACGCCAAGGCGTTAACCGCCGAGTTTGAGCGCCGCAAGCTGCTGCAAACCCAGCTTGATGCGCTTGAACAGCGGCGCGCTGAAATCGAGCTGCATCAGCAGACATTGGAGAATGCCCGCAAGGCTGAAAAGTTGCTGCCAAGCCTCAAAGAGTTGCAGTTTCGCCAGCAGGAGTGGCAGCAGGCTAAAGCCAAGGAAGCTGACTATGCCAAGCAGTTGCAGAACGCTGAGCAGCGTCTGAAACAGGCTACAGATGATAAAGCTACACTCGCCGAGTTGGATGAGCACGGCAATAAGCTGCGACGGGAGCTTGAACAACTCGACAAGCTGCAGCCGGCTATTAACGAGCTCAAGCAACTGACCGAGGAGCATGAGCTTGGCCTAGTGGAGCTTGGGCGTCTTGAGCGGGCAGAGCAGCAGAGTCGCACTGAGCTGGAACAATGGCAGCAGCAACAGCAAAGACTCAGGTCAGAGGCGAACGAACTATTCTCAAGCGCCGAGCGCCAAGGGCCGTTGCATCAGGCACTGGCGGGACTGAACATTCGCCTGGAGAAGACGGAGCAACTCGGGCACATTAAGCAAAAATGGCAGCAAGCCCAAGCTGGCCTGCAGCAGGCCGAGGCCCATGGTCATCAATGCAAGGCTGAAAGACAGAGCGCCGAAACGGAACATCAAAGGTTGCAACTGGCCTGGCATACAGGGCAGGCGGCTATTCTGGCGGCTAAGCTGCAGCCTGGGCAACCTTGCCCCGTATGCGGCGGCTTGGAACATCCGGCGCCTGCCGAGATGGCGCAAGATATTCCGGGTGAAACCGAGCTCAACCGAGCGAGAGACGCCGAGCAGCAAGCCACGGCAAGGCATGAGGCGGCCCGCAGCGATTATCGCAATATCAAGCGGCAAACCGAGGAATTGCAGCTCGAACTACAGCGCTTGAGCGCTGAGCTACAGGCCTGTGCTGCAGCAGATGTTATGGCTGATGTTAAGACTGATGCTACGATTGATGCGGCAATGGATGCCGACTCTTATGCCAAAGCCGATCTCACTATGGAAATAGACAGGCTTGTGTCCCGGCGCAGGCAGCTGCTCAGTGAATTGCAACAGGCCGAAGCGGCTCAAACCCGCCTCAATAACTGCAGGCAACAATTGCAGCAGGCCGAGCAGCAAGTGGAGCAGCGACTCAAATACAGAGAGACTCAATTACAGCAGTTGCAGCAGCTAAGAGAGCAGTTGAGTCTAGCAGGTGCCCGTAAAGACGCGGCGCTTGCTGCTCTGCCCAATGAATATCATTCTTTGGCAGCCGAGGCGGCGCTTGAACTGATGGCGCGGCAACTTGAGCAAAAGCAGAGTGAGTGGCAACAGCTCAAACAGCAACAACAAGATATCAATCAACATTATACCGAGGCCGTCAGCCAGCATAAGGCACTGATGCAGGCATTGGCATCGAGCCGTGAAGACAACGCCCGGGCCGAGCAGTTTGCCATCAAAGCACAACAAACGCTTGATGATGCCCTGAAACAATCTGGATTTGCCGGCCGTCAGGCGTTGGAACAGGCGCAGCTGGATGAAGCGCAGATGCAGGCATTGGCTGAGAAGATAGAGGCCTGGCGCACTCAGCGCTCGGAGCAGCAGGCGCTGCTCAAAGCCATGGATGAGCGGCTCGCCGGACAAAGCCTGCCTGAGCTTGGGCAGCTTGAAAGCCTCTGGCAGCAACAGCAGCAGCAACTCGCCGAGGCGGAGGATGCCTGGCAGACGCTCAACAACCGAATGCAAAGCCTTAAAGGCACAGAAGCCCAGCTCAATAAAGAAGCGCTAGCCGCTCAGGCGCTGGAGCAGGAATACGCCCTTATCGGCACACTGAGTGATGTGGCTAATGGCAACAGTCATAGCAAGGTGAGTCTGCAGCGCTTTGTGCTCAGCGTCTTGCTCGATGATGTGCTGCTCGAGGCCAGTCGCCGTTTGGCGCTGATGAGCAAAGGCCGCTACCGCTTGCTGCGCAAAGAGGACAGGGCCAAGGGCAATAAGGCCTCCGGTCTGGAGCTTGAGGTGGAGGATGCTTACAGCTCCAAGGTGCGTCCGGTGGCCACACTCAGCGGTGGTGAGAGCTTTATGGCGGCCTTGTCGCTGGCGCTGGGGCTCTCTGATGTGGTGCAGGCCTACGCCGGCGGTATTAAGCTCGATACCCTGTTTATCGATGAAGGCTTTGGCAGTCTGGATCAGGACTCGCTGGAGCTGGCGGTTCGCACCCTGATGGATCTGCAATCCAGTGGCCGCATGATAGGGGTTATCTCCCATGTATCCGAGATGAAAGAGCAGATAAGCTGCCGTATTGATATCAACAAGCATGCACTGGGCAGCAGCATTCGCCTGGTTACAGTTTGATGCAAATGGGGCAATTTTGTCGGTCAATTCCGAAATTCACCCAGTAATCATGGGGTTTTGGCGAATAATACTTGTCTCAGGGACTTTTTTTGATATAAGTTTGCAGCTGGCCCCTTGAAAACAGGGGATCCAGCTATTGGTTTTTCAGTTTGAACTCGGTGAGGCAACAGTTGCAGACAGATAGAATATCCTGGTTGAGTATGATCCCTATGCGTTTGCAGGCCTTACCCGCTTTTCACAAGAAGCTGCTGCTCAGCTCAGGTTTGTTGGTGGGTGCGGCACTGCTTTGGCCCGGAGCTCACGAAGTCACCCCACAACGTATTCCCTTGCATCTGGATATTGAAGCTCTGCTGCCTCAAGTCGGCACTGAGCCTTCGGTTGTTGAAGTCGCCGGCCCGGATTTTGAACGTGTGATCCAAAGTGGTGACACCCTCAGCGTATTGTTCCAAAAGGCAGGTGTCGGCCAGCAAACCATGTACAAGGTGTTGGAAGCCGATTTGGATATTCTGGCACTCGATACCCTGCAACCGGGTAACAGGATCCGTTTCTGGCTCGATGAGCAGGGCAACCTGACCCAGCTGGAACTCTACTTCAACGCCGCACATCAGGTGCTGTTCAAGCGCTTCGACGATGGCGGCTATGGGGTGGAAGAGATCAACATCGAAGGCGTCTGGCAAAACCGGATTGTCAGCGGTGAAATCCAGGGGTCTTTCTATCGCTCGGCGCAGCGGGTCGGCCTGAGCGCCGCCGAAATTCAAAAAATAGAGAGCCTGCTGAAAGAAAAGCTCAATTTTGCCCGGGATCTGCGTGCCGGAGATCACTTTTCAGTGCTGATGAATGATCAGTACATAGAAGGGGAGTCGACCGGTGTCAGTCAGGTGCTGGGATTACGGATCCAAAATGGCCGCAATGAAATCACCGCGTTTCAGAGCACAGATGGCAACTTCTATGATGAGAAAGGTCAGAGCCTGGCGCGGGCGTTTCAGCGGATCCCGCTGGAGAAACGTTACCGTATCAGCTCATCATTCAACCCCAATCGCCGTCACCCGGTCACAGGGCGGGTTTCACCCCATAATGGCACCGACTTTGCCGTGCCGATAGGCACCAAGGTCGTGGCGCCGGGCGACGGTGTGGTGACACTGGTAACCAATCACAGATTCGCCGGTAAATATATAGTGATAGAGCACGGCAACAAATACCGTACCCGGTATCTGCACTTGTCCAAACCTTTGGTGCATAAGGGGCAGAGAGTCAGCCGTGGCCAGGTTATTGCGCTTTCCGGTAATACCGGGCGCTCGACCGGGCCGCATCTGCATTATGAATTTCATGTTAATGGTCGGCCGGTCAACCCAATGAAGGCGGATATCCCCATGGCCAGCCAACTCTCCAAAGAGCAGATGCGTGAGTTCAGCCAATTGGTCAGTACCCGCAAGATGATGATGGATCTCGGTTAAATCCGCTTATTGGTTTTGCAGTAGCCAGCGCTCAACGGCGCTGGCTTTTTTATTGTCACCCCAAAACCACCTCCTATGGAGGTGGTGATCGTCAAGTCGGGGCTCAGCCCGAAGAGTGCCCATGCTGCATACTGACTCGGTTTGTTACCTGCAAATCAAGGAGTAAGCAGTATGAGCCGATATGAAAGTGCATCGCACGTCTTCTATCGCTGTCAGTATCACATTGTATGGAAGCCAAAGTATGGCCGAGTTGGGCAGGAGGTTTGTCGCAGTATTTATATCTATAGCGGCATGAAGAGGTGTCGGATAGTAGAGCTAAATGTCCTGATAGACCATGTTCACTTATTGGTGAGACTTCCGCCAAGCTTGAGTGTCTTCAGTGGGAGCAAACGAAGAGATCATTCGTCGATATGTAAGGTATCAACAGAAAGTAGAGGCAGAGGAATCTATCGGTCAGCTCAAGCTTGGTTTGGATGGGTGATTCTTTTAGCCCCCTTCTAGGGGGCTGTTCAAAGCCACCTGCTATGCAGGTGGATTTTTTACAAGCAAATTTTACCCATCCAGGCCCATTTGTTAGGGTGTGGAGAAAACCTGAGTGCAACAGGAGGAAAAATGAAGTTATGGCATGCACTGGTATTAGTGTTAATGAGCCTGGCGTTGCCGGTTACGGCGGCCGAAGAGCCCCCAAAACCCTATTCTGAGCAGAGTATTTACGACAAGCCCTTGATGGAGCGCTATGTGCTCGATGAGCTCAAGTCGATACGGCAAGACATGCAGTCGCTGGAAAAACGGGTCACGGTCGATATTACCGACCGAGAGTTGGCGGTGGCCGACAAGTCGATGAACTATGCCAATGTGACTGTGACCTACTTCTTCTATCTTATCGCTGCCGCGGTGTCACTGATTGCTCTGGTAGGTTGGCAGTCACTCAAGGATATTCGCGACAAGACCCAGGAGATGGCCAACGAGAAGCTGGAGGCGATTGCTGCCCAGTATGAGAAAAAGTTTCAGGAAATGGAACGTGAGCTGAAACGCAAGAGCCGGATCATTACTGAAAACAACAAGGAAATTGAACGGATCAACGAGATCCACAACCTGTGGATCCGCGCTCAACATTCGCAGACACCGGAGCAGCGAATCGAGATCTACAACGATATCCTCAAAATACGTCCGGGCGATCTCGAGGCCTTAACCTACAAGGCCGATGCCGCCATGGAAATGGGCGAGTATCATTGGGCCTTGAGCATCTGTAACCGGGTGTTGGAAGTGGATCCCAAGAACGCCAATGCACTTTATCAGCGGGCCTGCGCCTTTACCCGCATGGGCTCGGAAGAGCAGGCGATTTCCGATCTGGAATTGGCTGTGGGTTTCAGTGCCTCACTCAGTGAGGCGGCCAAGGAGGAGAAAGACTTTGATTCCCTGCATGGCTACAAACGTTTTGACGATCTGATCAGTGACGACTGACAGTGAACCCTGCAGGCCGGGACTGTTCTTGAGGCTGAAGGCGGGCGTTAGCCTGCCTGCTGTAGCCGCTGCTGATACTTAAGGGCGCAGCGGCACAGTTTGCCCTTGAGTGCCGGGCAGCCGCCACAGGGGGATTTCTTAAAGGGCCGCAGCGCAAAGCTCATGCTGCCGGTCTGGGGTTTTAGGCTGTGAAGCTGCCCAAGAGAAGGTTGATTGGCGGCAATCCAACTGCCGGCACGGTTTTTTAGTTCCGCCTTGAGCAGTTTCTTTTGTGGCTTCTTGAGTTTCTTTTGCCGGGAGAGTTTTGTGGGCAGTTGCTGCTCTAATGCGCTAATCAAGTCTTTGCCAAGGCGTTTGCGGCTGGATTTGCCAAGCGCGGGCAGCGTCTTTTTCAGCGCTTTATTGGCCTGTTTATGGCATATCTTGGAAACATGCTTGCTTATCTTGGGCATAAACCACTCCACATCTTGCCGGTATCTTCATCTGTGCCAAGGCCGGTCAAAAGAAGCTGTCAGAAGGGCACTGACGATAACTTTTGGAAAGGCTGTTTGACAAGCAGATACCAAAAACTAAAGCTGATTTTAAATGAAAACTATTATCAGTCAATATGCGGTTGAGTTTATAACGCTTGGGTCTTTTGAGGGTAGGTCTTGGCGGAAACCGCTGCGAATAACGGCTGGATAGTAACTGGATATATTACAGGAAGCCCAGGAGCCGCACTTTTATAACCAAGTGGCTTTTGAATGCAGCTCTAACATTTACATTGGGTAGGGATCTTGGTTGGCATCCAGCAAGCTGAGGTAGATCCTGAGCTCAAACTCCAACTGATGGTAGTCAGGCTCCATATAGGTGCACAGTTTGTAGAAGGCCTTGTTGTGTTCTTTCTCCCTCAAGTGCGCCAGCTCATGCACCACCAACATCCGCAAAAAGGCTTCGGGTGCCCGTTTCAGGCGAGAGGAGATACGGATTTCATTCTTGGTCTTGAGTTTGTGCCCTTGCTTACGGGCGGCGTAGGTATGCAGCCCCAGCGCCTGATGGCTGAGGCTGATCTTGTCGTCGAAACACACTTTGGCAAGCGGGTTTGATTGACGCAGATAAGTTTGCTTCAGCGCCTGGGTATAGTCCCAAAGCGCTTTATCACTGCGGATCTGATGCAACTCAGGATGGCGTTTTCGCAGGTATTCTCCCAGCTTACCCGCTTGGCTGAGCTGCTGAACCTGCTGCTTTATCTCGTCGCTGTAGTGGGCCAGATAATCAAAACCGCTCAAGAGCTCAGACCTTCTTGTAGATCCGCATCTGCTGGAAGGCGTACGCGGCGTCAAAGGCGTTTTGCTGGAACTTTTTCAGCTCCAGGCCGCTGAAGTCCACTTGCGGTGGATTGCGTTTCAGCTGCTCTTTAATGCTTTGAGGTGTCAGCATTGTTACCGGCAACTTACCCAGTTGAATGGCTGCCTCGAACTTGAAACTGGCAGAGCTGCCGGCCAGCTTCCCCTTGTATTCGCGCTCGATAATCACTACATGTTCGACCTGATAGTCTTCCATCAGCTTATTGAAGGCGAATTGGAACTCCCTAATCGCTTCCTGGCTGGCAGGATTGCTCAAGGTAAATGAGTGACGGCGGCAATCGGGGACGTTGAATACGTCACCCTGGGCGCTCAGCAAACAGATGACGGCTTCGCCGCCTTTTAATTCAACAGCACAAACTTTCATGGTATTCCTTGTGGTTCATCATGCCGCACCGGCGGCTAATGTTAATCTTATGACTCGGAGCCGCTTTCATCGCCGTTATCTACTGGAGCGGGTTTACGCCTCATAGGGGCATCGCCCACATCCACCCCGGTAATAAAGCGTTTGTCTCTGCCGGACTTGGCCTTGCCCGGTTTAGCCGCTGTCTTGCTGCGGCCCTTGGGCTTGCTGGCCTTGGCGTTCTTGGGTTTGCTGCTCTGGCGCTTGGGATCGGCAAGGCCACTGAATTTGGGTTCTAGCCCCTCAAGGGTACTGAGCTCGAAGCGGCGACCGAGAAAGTTCTGCAGCTTCTTGAAGTTGAACCAGTCCTTGGGACCCACCAGAGACAGGGCGTCGCCCTTGGCACCGGCGCGGCCGGTACGGCCGATACGGTGGACATATTCTTCGGCGAATTTGGGCATGTCGAAGTTGACCACCAAGGACACATTCACCAGATCCAGACCGCGGGAGGCGACGTCGGTTGTCACCAGAATTTGCTGCTGGCCACGGCTGAACTGATCCATTATCTGGTTGCGGGCGCTTTGGCGCAGTTCACCACTGAGCGCCACGGCGCTGTAGCCTTCTTGCTTGAGCTTCTCGGCTAATCTGTCGGTATCCTGGCGGGTGGCGGTGAAGATGATCACCTGGCGCTGTTGCTCGCGCTTTAGCAGCTCAGTCAGCAGCGCCTCTTTATGATCCAGATGGTCACAGAGGAAAATACGCTGGTGTATGTCCTGATGCTCGGCATTGGCGGCGCCAATGGCTACGTGCAGTGGATCATTGAGCAAGGTGGTGGCGATGTCATTGACCTCTTCATGTTCCAGAGTGGCCGAGAACATCAGTGTTTGACGCCGTCTATGGTTGGCAGCGTCGTTGATTGCCTTGAGTTGCGGGGCAAAGCCGAGATCCAGCATGCGGTCGGCTTCGTCAAGAATAAGCAGTTCCAGCCCTTCCAGATACAGATGGCGTTGTGACAGGTGGTCGGCAATCCGTCCCGGGGTGGCGACGATAAAGTGTGGATCCCGCGCCAGCGCCTTGGCCTGATCGTTGAAGTTTTCCCCGCCAAGCACACTGATGGCTCGATATTGGGTATTGGCAACCAACAGACGCAGCTGGGCGTAAACCTGGTTGGCCAGCTCACGGGTCGGCAGGAGTATCAATACCCTGGGATCGCGCTTGCTGAGCGCCTTGGTGGAGATCACCCTTTGCATTGCCGGCAGCAAAAAGGCCAAGGTCTTTCCCGAGCCCGTCTTGGATGAGGCCATCAGGTCTTTCCCGGCCAGCGCTACGGGAATCGCTTCACGCTGAATTTCGGTAGGCTCGTCGATACCCATATGCTTAAGGGTTTGCAGCAGACGCTGATCCAGCGAAAAATCGGAAAAATGCAAAGGTTAACTCCTCAATAAAAACGACCGCATATTATAACGGCTTTTGTGGCGCTGGGCATGTATTTAGTCGAAGGAGTGTCGAAACAGCGGCGACTTTTGCTTAAAAAGGTCGCAAGCTCATGCCTGAAAGCCTGCCGGATAAAATCTGGAGCCGCTTAGGCTTCGGGTGTATGCTGCTTTGGCTGAATGGCATAGCTTGGAGTTTTTAAGGAGAGAGGATGGCGCAGAGTCATAACCCTTGTATCGGCATCGCCCTGGGAAGTGGCGCCGCCAAAGGATGGGCCCACATAGGAGTACTCAAAGGTCTGGCAGCCATGGGGGTGCATCCGGCCAAGGTGGCTGGTTCATCCATAGGTGCCCTGGTCGGTGCTGCCTATGCCAATGAGCGTCTCGAAGAGCTGGAAGACTGGGTGCGTAGTTTTTCCAGTTGGGACGTGTTGGGATTGATGGATATCAGCTGGGGCCGGGGCGGGCTCATCAGTGGTGACAAGGTGTTCAATGCCATTCAGGACCGCATCGGCGATCTCTTGATTGAAGAGCTCAAATATCCCTTTACAGCGGTGTCGACCGACCTCTACTCAGGGCAGGAGATCTGGTTTCGTCAGGGCGACTTGCGTCAGGCCGTCAGGGCTTCCTGCTCCATGCCGGGGATCATGTCGCCGGTGCGTCAGGGCCATCGTTGGTTGGTGGATGGCGCAGTGGTGAATCCCATTCCCGTGTCTGTGGCCAGAGCCATGGGTGCCAGTTTGGTGATAGGTGTCGATCTGCATGGTCACAGGCGCGAACAGTTGCAGGTACTGCCGGTGGCACTCAATAGTGAAGAGCACTCATTACAGAACAAAGTGGTGGAGCATTCCTCCGAGAACGGTTTTATGGATCTGTTGGCCAAGGGCAAGGATTATATTTCCGGCCTGACCGACAAGTTCTCCCTCGGCAATAAGGCCGAACCCGGCATGTTGGCTGTGATGTCACAGTCGATGGATATTCTGGAGCAGCGCCACAAGCGCGCGCGCTTGATGGGGGATCCACCGGATATCTGTATCGTGCCAAAGGTGTCTGACATAGGCACCATGGAGTTTCACCGTGCCAGTGAAGCCATTGCCGCCGGTGAGAAGGCGGTGCAGCAGGCCTCGCATCTGATTGATGCGGCGTTGGGTCGTCTCTGAAACAGGCGCTTTTTTGTTAGTGCTTGGTATGGGCACACTTCCTGCATAGTCAGCACATCATCAGCATCAAGGCGCTTCAAGGGCGATTTTTTGACAATTTTTCTGACAATCTTGTCTTAAAAACAACCGCTTGGGCGTCGATATGACGGAAAACTGACATGCAGCCTATCCATTCCTCTGTGGATCCCAGATTGTCCGGGGTCGATGCCTATGGCGTCAACAATCGTCTTACCAGCGGCAGCGGCCTTTCGGTTGTCGACACTGAAACTGTCAATGACAGCAAGAGCCGGGGCTCTGCCTCGGCAAACATAGGGCAGGACAGCATATCCCTCTCCAACGATGGTAAAAGAGCCGCGCGGGTGCAGGAGTTGGCCAAGGAATTTTTCGGCTCAGGCCAGTTCAGCAGTGCCGATTTACCCAAGCTGCTGGCGCGCCTAGGCGACGAAGGGCTGTTGTCTGAAAGCCAGATGGCCAGATTGCAGGGCAGCGGCCTGATGGGAGTTGATACCAAGGATAACGCTAGCCTCAAGGAGTTTATTCAAGGCCAGATTGGTTTGCTCAGACAACAGGCCAGTCAAAGCCCTTTGCTCAACGCACTCAAGGGGGCGGACAGCCTGATGGGCAATATGGGGATGATGTATACCCCATCGAGCTCTTTGGCGGCCAACAAGGTGGCAGCTCAGTTGGACGCCGTGCTCAAGGGAGAAAACCAAACTGCCGAGAGCGCAGAGAACAACAGCAACAAGCTAGCGGCCAAGGCCGATTCCGCACAGCAAGATCCTCAACTGTTATCCCGGCTCAGTGGTGTCAGCGCTCTGATGCGCACCGCAGCAGCCATAGGCAGCCAGCAGCAGGGCAGTGGGCAAATCAATAGTTATCTGGCCTTGGCAAAGAGGTACTGACTAGCGGCCGTTTGGGTCTCGGTCAAGGGAAAAATCTCCACAAGTTGTGCTCGTTGGCACTAATCCCATAGTGTTGTTCATCCTCTTCAATACCATGATCCAGATCATGGTATTGAAGAGCGATTTGTCGCTTAATTCTCTACATATTGTGCTTGGTTAATAAAACACCACTATATATGGTGTTAAATAAACAACATGGAGATTAGAGAAATGCCGGTAGTGATTAAGCGGGACGGGTGCCGTACTCAGTTCGACGAAACAAGGATAAGGGATGCGGTGCTGGCAGCCTCTAGCCACTGCGGTATAGAAGATGTGGACTATGCGGCCACAGTCGCAGCGCTGGTCACCCAGGCGGTAACCGACAAGGCTGAGGTCAATATCCAGGAGTTGCAGGACAGGGTCGAAAACCTGTTGATGGAAGGGCCGTACAAGCAAGTGGCCCGTAGCTACATCGAATATCGTCACGACAGAGATATCTGCCGTGAATCCAGCAGCCGACTGAATCTGGAGATCCGCGGCCTGGTCGAGCAGAGCAACGCGACCCTGCTCAACGAAAATGCCAATAAAGACTCCAAGGTGATCCCCACCCAGAGGGATCTCCTGGCCGGTATTGTCGCCAAACACTATGCCAAACATCATATCCTGCCCAAGGATGTGGTTGCCGCCCATGAGGCCGGTGAGATCCACTATCACGATCTCGACTATTCGCCTTTCTTCCCTATGTTCAACTGTATGCTGATCGATCTCGGTGGCATGTTGACCCAAGGGTTTAAGATGGGCAATGCCGAGATTGAGACACCAAAATCCATCTCGACTGCGACCGCAGTTACCGCGCAGATCATCGCCCAGGTCGCCAGCCATATTTATGGCGGCACCACAATCAACCGCATAGATGAAGTGTTGGCCCCTTTTGTGGCCAAGAGCTACGACAAGCATTATCAAACGGCGCTCAAGTGGGGGATTACCGATGCCAAGGCGTTTGCCACAGAGCAGACCAAGAAAGAGTGTCACGACGCCTTCCAGTCGCTGGAATATGAGGTCAATACCCTGCATACCGCCAATGGTCAGACGCCTTTTGTTACCTTCGGTTTCGGTTTGGGTACCAGCTGGGAGTCGAGGCTGATCCAAGAGTCTATTTTGCGGATCCGCATGGAAGGCCTTGGCAAGAACCGCAAGACAGCGGTTTTCCCCAAGTTGGTGTTTGCCATTCGTGATGGTATCAACCATAAGGCCGGCGACTGCAACTACGACATCAAGCAGTTGGCGCTCGAGTGTGCCAGCATCCGCATGTATCCGGATATTCTCAACTATGAGCAGGTGGTCAAGGTTACTGGCTCATTCAAGACTCCTATGGGTTGTCGCAGTTTCCTTGGCACCTATGAGGAAAACGGCGAGCTGCTGCATGAAGGTCGCAACAACCTAGGCGTAGTCAGCCTGAACTTGCCGAGGGTGGCGCTGGAAGCCAAGGGTGATGAAGCCGAGTTTTATCGCATTTTGGATCAAAGGCTGGAGATGGCCCGCAAGGCGCTGGATACCCGCATCGAACGTCTGGCCAACGTCAAGGCCAGAGTGGCGCCCATTCTCTATATGGAAGGGGCTTGCGGAGTGCGCCTGCGCGGTGATGATAACATTGCCGAAATCTTCAAAAACGGCCGAGCTTCCATCTCTCTGGGCTATATAGGCCTGCATGAGACAATCAATGCTCTCTATGGTACAGACACCCATGTGTTTGACGATGAAACATTGAGGCAGAAAGCAGTTGCCATAGTGGCTCACCTCAAGGCGGCTACAGTGCGCTGGAAAGAGGAAACCGGTTATGGTTTCAGCCTCTACAGTACACCGAGCGAGAGCCTGTGCAGCCGTTTTGCCAAGCTGGATGCCAAGAGCTTTGGCCTGGTTGATGGTGTTACCGACAAGGGCTATTACACCAACAGCTTCCACCTGGATGTGGAGAAGAAGGTGAATCCTTACGACAAACTCGACTTCGAACAGCCGTATCCCGAGCTCGCCAATGGTGGTTTCATCTGCTACGGCGAATACCCGAATATGCAGCACAACCTAGAAGCGCTGGAGAATGTCTGGGACTACAGCTACAGCCGGGTGCCTTACTATGGAACCAACACACCAATAGATGAGTGTTACGACTGTGGTTTTACCGGTGAGTTTATCTGTACCAGCAAGGGCTTTACCTGCCCCAAGTGTGGCAACCATGAGCCCAGTCGGGTGTCTGTGACCCGCAGGGTTTGCGGTTATCTCGGCAGCCCGGATGCCAGACCCTTCAACCATGGCAAGCAGGAAGAGGTCAAACGTCGGGTTAAGCACCTTTAACGACAAACTGTTTTATAGGCGCCCCTCGGGGCGCCTTGTGGATATAGCTATGAACTATCATCAGTATTACCCCGTGGATGTGGTCAATGGACCGGGCACCCGGGTAACCCTGTTTGTCTCCGGTTGTGAACATCAGTGCCGGGGTTGTTATAACCAGTCAACCTGGGATCCCCGCTCCGGGCATCCTTTCGACCAGGCGATGTCTGACAGGATCATTGCCGATCTCAATGACAGCCGGATCCCGAGAAGGGGCTTGTCACTTTCAGGTGGTGACCCACTGTTTCCGGGCAATCTTGACGCCATCAAGGCCTTACTGCTGCGGGTGCGGGACGAATGCCCTGGAAAGGATGTCTGGCTCTGGACTGGTTATCGTCTCGATGAACTCAGTCCGGCGCAGCGGGAATTGCTCGGGCTTATTCATGTGTTGGTGGATGGCAAATTCGTGCAGGAGCAAGCGGATCCGTCGCTGAAGTTTCGTGGTTCGGCCAACCAGGTGATACATCTGCTCAACGACCCTCAGTAAGTACAAAAGTGAAAACTGGTTAACACAATTGCTTTTCCCTGCTAAAAAACCCCGTCACCTGGGCTTGAGTTGCTGTTATACTTCTGTCCGGCACATTTACGGCAACCAGGCCGTCCATTCTCAGGGTGCCGGGATTTTGTAAGGTAACAGAATGAATTTGAAGCAGGAGCTGCAACAGCTCAACGATAAGCTGGATCAGTATCGCCGTAAATTGGCCGCCGCAGAGCAACGTGGCGATGGTCCTATCATTGCCCAGTTTCAGCGGGAAATCGCCGCCGTCAACAAGCGGATTGCAGCCATCAAGGGCCAGCAGAGTCGGCAGCTTGGCAAGCAGGGACAGTCTATTCGCGATCTGCCTTTTAGCCGCGAACTCACCAAAGCCGAACAGGCCGACATGGGCAAACTCAAGAAGTCTGTCCGGGGTTTGGTCGTTGTGCATCCCATGACAGCGCTGGGCAGAGAAATGGGTATTACTGCCGTTACCGGGTTTGCACCCAAGGCATTTTAACTGCCGCCGTGACAGCAGATAATAACCAATGAATTTACTTGGGTATTCCGGTCGGTGGTAAAAACGCATAAAATGACCGGCCTGAGTACTGAGCACGCTTCACTATTATCTTGATTTTGAGGGATGTTAACCGTCTCAGGGAATGAGAGCAGTCGTTAAGGTTAATTCATGTCTATTAAATTTATCGCCACCGCCAAATTGCCAACCCCTTGGGGGGTGTTTGCCATGCATGGTTTCGAGGATACCGAAACCGGTAAAGAGCACGTGGCGCTGACTTTTGGTGAGCTCCAAGCCGATAAACCCATGCTGGGACGGATCCATTCGGAATGTCTCACCGGAGATGCCCTGTTCAGCCTGCGCTGCGACTGCGGCTTTCAACTGCAGACCGCGATGCAAAATGTCGCCGAAGCCGGTCAGGGCTTTATTCTCTACCTGCGTCAGGAAGGTCGTGGCATAGGGCTGTTGAACAAAATTCGAGCCTACGAGTTGCAGGACGATGGCGCCAATACAGTGGAAGCCAACGAGCGTCTGGGCTTTCCGGCCGATATGCGCAAGTACGATATGATTGCGCCCATGCTGGAAAAAATTGGCGTTCACAAGGTTAGGTTGATGACCAATAATCCGCGCAAGGTGCAGGCGATGAAAGATGTCGGCATGGAAGTTGTCGAGCGGGTGCCGCTGCAGGTGGGCAAAAACCGTTACAACGAAGCCTACCTCAAGACCAAGTCTACTGAGCTTGGCCATATGATGTCTGAGTATCATTTCACCGAAGGTCATCAGGACTGAGTCGGCAAAGATGAAGTCACCGGGGAAAGCATCAACCCAAGTTGGTTTATTGAGTGTGTCTTCCCTGGGGCTTTTGCTGCTTGCAGCCCCAATCCTTGCCCAAGAGTCCCCCGGCCACGCCCGGCCGCCGGACAACTCCCACTATGCTTTTGGCAGCTATCTGGGCAGCGGGGTCTATCGCGCGTCCGAACAGGATGCTACCGTCATCAGCTTACCGCTGGACTTTACGCTGGAGCAGAGTGAGGACTCGGAGTTCTTGTTACGCCTGCCTATCTCGGTGGGCTTTTTCAACTATAGCCTCGAAGATGCCGGTGAGTTTGAGTTGCCTTCCAGTGTCGGTACTCTGACAGTGACACCAGGCTTTGAAAAGCGTTGGCGCCTGGATGATAACTGGCGCATGGAGGCCTATGGCGATCTCGGTTTTGGCAGTAATTTTGACCAAGGCGGTAATGTCGCCATCATGGCAGCCGGCATCAGTGGCTTGCGTCATTTTGAGCTGTGGCAGGCAGATTCTCTGTGGGTGACCCGACTGAAATTTGCCGCCTACAGTGAACGGGCGTTCAGCATCAGCCAGAGCTTTTCCGTATTGCAAACCGGAGTGGATATCGGTTTGCCTTATCACTGGTCCTGGCAGGGGTTACAGATGCAGCCCAGGGTGTTTGCTTTGGGTTATTGGTATTTTGACCAGTTACAGTTTGCCGGCGATCTCAACCAGGATACCTTGGTGTCCGGCAGTATTGAGTTGGGCGCCACCCTGGCCCTTGCCAAGCCAGTGCTTGGCATAGACAGATTGGGGATCAGTTACCGTAGTGGTGACGGGCTGGAGATCTGGCGCCTGGTGTTCAGCATGCCCATCTGAGCCGCATCAGCCCTCAGTGGCGGCGTTCTTGTCCTGGCGGGCTTTCTCGTTGAGCAGGGCGACCAACTGACCACTGACGGCGGCAATCTGATCCTGCAGCAACTTACGCTCTATCTCGGCCGCTTCAGAATCATCACCATTCAGTTGCTGTAGCTGCTGCTGCAACTCTTTGAGCTTGTCCTGCAGCTCTTTAATCTTCTTGTCAATTTCAGACATATCCGAGGTATCTTCCTCGGCGGCTTTCTGCGCTTCTGAGGTTTGCTCCGAATTGTTCCTATACAGCTGACCACCTATATCATCCGCCAGCGCCTTGCGACCGGCAGAAGAGATATTCACTTTATCCTGGCTGTCCGAACTTGTGGCAGCACTTTCCTTGGCTGCGTCTTTGTCAGCCACAGTGACTTCACTCAGGTTGCGGGGACCGGTTCCCTGAGTGGCGATTTGACCTAAGCCTGCAATGTTCATCATTAAACTCCCTGGCGGCATCTGTTCGTGCTGATAGTCGACAACGACTTATCGGCTGCAAGGGGAAGAACTTTAGCAGCTTTGAGGCAAAGTTGGTTAAAAATATAGCGGGTTGCGTGCTGTATCAGTATCTGCCTAGTCGCTCTTTTTACCCCAGATATGGGCATTGGTTTGAGGCTTGTCGGCACAGGTTTGTTTGGTTGGTTTTTCCCGTGTTGCCGGGGTTGAACTGCCCAGAAGGTGAGGCGGAATGGGCAAGCCCTTACTGGTCAGATAGAGACGTTCCAGTTTTTCCCTGGCCCATTGGGTCTTTCGCAAAAAGGTCAGGCTCGATTTAATGCTGGGATCATGGCTGAAGCAGCGCACTTTTATCCTTTGTGCCAGGCCATCAAAGCCGTACTGCTCCACCATCTCTGTGAGTATCGCCTTGAGGGTCAAGCCGTGCAGGGGATCTTTGTTGGCTTGAGGGGAATTGGAAGCTGTCATGAATGGGCCTTGGTAGCTGGTGTTATAAAAGCGGCGCCAGTATAACCGAGAAGCTTTTCAAATGCCTTGCAAAAAGGTTGAAAAAGTCGCGTCAAACAGTCCGGCAGCTCTTCAGCCAAGGGGAAAGCATCGAGAGAGGAAAAAGGGGCCGTAGCGGCCCCTTGAAAGAGAGATTATTTAAAGTGCAGTGACCAGCTGTCGATGTAGCCTACGTCACGGCGACCCGAGTCGACGGCCTTGAGCAACCAGGTACCACTGGACTCGACACCTGTCATATCGACCGAATAGCTCTGGTTGATATTGTCGGTGCCTTTGCCTGTGTTGTCGTGCAGCACGGCAATCTGGCCATTGGGGCTGTGCAGTTCAACCTGCAGATCGCCAATGTAAGGGTGCACTATGCTGACATCTACAGTGACCACACCCGAATCACCGCTGCGGCTGACGCTGATGGGGCTGGTAATGCCTGTGCTGTTGTTGTCGGGAATATTGGCATTATCACCATTGGTGTAGCTCGCTGCGCCGCCACCTGGATTGGTGCTGCTTGAGCCTGTGTAGCTAGCCACCAGGCTGGCACCGCCGAAGCTGCTGTAACCGCGAACCATCACATAGTAAGTACCGGCTTGAGGGCTGTTGACCGAACAGCTTTCAGTGTTGCCGCCTTTCCAGGGGCGACAATCAAAGCTGCTGGTGGTTGGAGCCGCGCCGTACTGCATGTAAAGGTCGGCATCACCTGTGCCGCCACTCAGGTTGAAGCTGAGGTTGGAAGCGCCGGCAGGCACATCGAGGAAGAAGTGCAGTTCATCGTCTTTGGCACCACTAAGGTTGTTGATTGCCACACCGTTTTCCAACTGACCATCGCTTGGTGTGCCGGGATCGCTCGGGCCATTACAGGAGGCATCCAGATATTCCTTGGCAGCCACGGCATTGACCAGACCATAGCCGGTGCGATCGTCACGACCGGGGACATCCAGATCTTCGGCGGTGGCTTTCAGCGCCTGACGCACCTGGGCGGCACTACACTCAGTGTGATAGCTCCATACCAGAGTTGCGACGCCGGATACGTGTGGCGTCGCCATGGAAGTACCGTTGTAGTACTCATAGTCTTCGCCAGTGGTGTTGGATACGCTGGCCTGCTGACCGATTTGGTTACGCAGCGCCAGACCGGTTTCACGGTCTACAGACACAGAAGCCTTGGTCAATTCAGTGTTTGAGTCCACCAGAAAGGGGTTTTGCAGTCCGGGCAGATCGCTGTTGGAGTAGACAATAGTCGCTGCCGCACCGGCGTTGTTACAGGCGCGAACCGCATTGATCTCGGGATAACCGGCACCTTGGTTTTCCAAACGCTGCACCAAACAGACTTTGCCTGTCATGTTGCCGCAGTTGTAGTTGCCGCCGCTGGTGTCACACTCGGCCAGTTCGCCGCTGGCACTGGCGCTGATGGGCGAGGGCACATAGTTGCTTCCCGATGGTACAAAGCGGTTGTGAGGCACCACCCCTTCGGCAAACAGCGACTGACCGGCAATGACAATATCAGCCAGACGTCCTTCGCCGCGAGTCACGGTTGAGAGGATTGCTTCACCCGGGCCGGAGATTTCGACCTGATTGGTGTACTGGGAGAAGGCCGAATGGTCTTTGTTGCTGTCGACCGAGGCCACCGACATTACCGCATCATAGGAAGCCGGGTAGCTATGGGTGTTGTTGCCATCGTTACCGGCCGCAGCAATCAATAGCACGCCATTGTTAAAGTGGTTGGTCATGGCATTGCGCTCAGTGGTGCTGGATCCTGAGCCACCCAGGCTCATGGTGACCACATTGGCGCCATTGTCGACACAGGTATCCACGGCGGATACCAGTGAAGAGGAGTAACCCCAACCTGACTCGTTGAATACCTTGATCACATGGATATTGGCGTTCTGATTCGGCATCACCCCAACCACGCCTTCATTGTTGGCGATGGCGGCTATGGTGCCGGCAACGTGAGTTCCGTGGGCATTGTTATTGCCCGGCTCGAACCAGTTTCCGGTGCCCGAGTTGTTGGTACCTGTGACATTGTTGCCACTGAGATCCTGGTGAGCACGATCATAGCCGGAGTCTATGATACATATGGTGCGATTACCGCTGAGGTTATCGGCCAACTGAGTCGCGCCGACATAGGTTTGACCCCAAGGCGTGGTTTCACTCAACAAGCGGCGGGGCATATCTTCTTCGACATACTCCACATCGGTGCGGGCACGCAGCGCCTTGAGCCCGGGGTTATCCAACTTGACGCTGTAGCTGTGGCTGCGACCAATGCGCTTCATTTCGCGAGCCTTAACGCCGTTAAGCGCTCTGTGCTGGCCGAATACCTGATTCAGTTCGCTTTGGCCACTCATGGTTTGCAGGCCGTTGTTGTCCTTGAACTTAACGATATAGCGCTTGGGCAGGGGCGACTGCTGTGACAGATCATTGGTTTGAGGCTTGAAAGGTGCGCCATGAACACCGGCAGAGACTGCCAGGGCCAGCATGGACAGACTCAGGGCCAGCTGTTTATTTGTTATTTTTTTCATACTTGTCTTCCGTGTAACAGATCTTGGTTTATTGTCCTCGGGCACTTCAGCATTCACTGAAATGACCCATTTGCAATCTACCGCTATGAAAAAGTCATGTAAAACAAATGTTAACAGCATGGCGTTCTATTTCGGCTTGGTTGTATTTCACTTTTTGTGAATAAAAATTCATTTTAAGTGTTTGCTGTTACTAAATGTATCAGTGGCGGGTGCATGAAATTTTGCCGGGTTTGAATAAGACTCTATGTGAGGTTTGATTGAGCCCTGAGATACGTGAAAGATATAATTGATTGATTTATAACTTTAATGATGTTTCTTATTCTAATTTTGCATAAGTAATTATTCTGAAGAATAATCGTTGCGAAAAGGAGACTTTAGTATGGGGTAAAGGCAACTTTTTGACTGAGTGTGCAGATTTGACACTTGCACGTCATCTTGGTTTTTTGGTTTATTGTTAATTCTTTGTGCTGCTTATTTCGTAAAAAGGCCCACTTGAGTGGGCCCGGTTGCATGAGTGGCGCAGTACTTAATGGTTATCTGGTCAGCTAGTTGCCGGCGCTGGCCTTGAGGCTATCATAGCCGCCACCATTGTAGACTTCCTGATAACCGGCTTTTTCCAGCGACTCTTTGGCAATACCTGAGCGGCGACCGCTACGGCAGTAAACAACTACCGGGGTGTCTTTGGCAATGCCCTGTTTGGCAAAGGCTTCGGCTATCTGTTCAAAGGGGATATTAACCGCCTCTGGCAGATGTCCCTCTGCATATTCCTCCGGGGTTCTGACATCCACCAGCATGGCGCCCTGGGCGACCTTGGTCAGTGCCACCTCGGGAACCATCTGCTCGGCGCGAGCGCTGAGGCTCAGCAGTACAGCAAACAGCAGAGTGGTCAGCCACAGGAATTGGCGCTGGGTACGGGTTATTATCTTCACTTGCATTCCTTATTCAGTGGGCCTTGGCCTGTTCAGCCTCCGTTTTCATACCGAATTTACGCATCAGCATGCTGGCAGGACAAAAGCCGGTAAAAGCACTCTGAAACAGGTTAGCGCCAACAAACAGAGTTAGCCATACAAAATTGTGATGGACAGTGGCGGTTAACAGTAATGACAACATCACCATAAATCCGGCAAAGGCCATAGTGGCACGTTCTACAGACATTTTAAGCTCCTTTGGCCGCCTGGGCCTGGTTGATCACTGAGTCGATGCGCTTGCGCATCAGGGCATAGTAAAGTACCGGGATCACCACCAGCGTCAGCAGGGTGGAGATCAGGATCCCGAAGATAAGACTGATGGCCAGACCGTTGAAGATCGGGTCATCCAGAATAAACATGGCGCCAATCATGGCTGCCAGGGCGGTGAGCATAATAGGTTTGGCCCGCACGGCGCCCGAGTGAATGACCGCCTGTTCAAATGGCACTCCGGCAGCGGTTTCCTGGTTGATAAAGTCCACCAGGAGTATGGAGTTACGCACTATGATCCCCGCCAGCGCTATCATGCCTATCATGGAGGTGGCGGTGAACTGGGCGCCGAGCAAGGCGTGTCCCGGCATGACCCCGATAATGGTCAGGGGGATAGGCGCCATAATGATCAGCGGTACCAGATAGGAACGGAAGTGGGCCACCACCAGGAGATAAATGGCAATCATGCCGACCCCATAGGCCAGGCCCATATCACGGAAGGTTTCATAGGTGATCTTCCACTCGCCATCCCAGAGTACGCTGATCGTATCCAGACCATCGGGTTGGCTGAAATAATGCTGTTTGAAGCCAAGGCCACCTTCTGAGTCGATATCCGCCGCCATTTCAAACATGCCGTACAGTGGGCTGTCGAGCGGCCCGGCCATGTCGGCAATCACCATGATCATCGGGATCATATTCTTGTGAATGATGGGTGCGTCTATCTGCCCCTTGCGGATTGTCACCAATTCGGCCACGGGCACAGTGCCGCCATGGAGGCTGTCGAGGCGCAGGTTAAGCACTGAAGTCAAATCCAGTTTGTCGGCCTCCGGCAGTTCCAGGCGAATGGGCACAGGGCGTTTCTGCATCGGCTTATGCAGCACATTGATATCCTTGCCGCCGACAGCAGTGGCCACCAGATCCACTATGTTGGCGTAGGGCACGCCCAGCAGACTGGCCTTGCTGCGGTCGATAAGTACCTGCCATTTCTGTTGTGCCGCCGGCAGGAAGATATCGATATCCACCACATCCTCGGTCGCCTGGAACAGGGACTGCAGCTCTCTGGCCGCCTGCTGGCGAATATCTTGGCTGGGGCCATAGACCTCGGCCACAATCGGCGACCACACAGGTGGGCCGGGGGGCACTTCCACTACTTTGACATTGGCGTTGAAGCCCTGGGCGATTTGCTGCAGCGGGCCGCGCACCGCCAGGGCTATGCTGTGGCTGTCTCTGTCCCTGTGTTTCTTGTCACTGAGATTGACCTGAATATCGCCAAGCTCCTGACTGTTGCGAACAAAGTAATGCCTGACCAGGCCGTTGAAGTTGATCGGGGCATGGGTGCCGGCATAGAGCTGCAGATGCTGCACTTCGGGTACAGTCACCAGATAATCGGATAAGGCCTTGAGGACTTTTTCCGTCTGCTCCACCGGCGTGCCTTCCGGCATATCCACCATCACCTGGAATTCGCTCTTGTTGTCGAAGGGCAACATCTTGAGCACCACCAACTGGCCGACGGGCAGGGCCACGGCCATGCCAATCAGCACAAACACGCCGGCGGCCATGCCTAGTCGGGCCTTGCGGCTCTCGAGGAATGGCTTGATAAGCCGGGTAAACAGCCTGAGCATCACAGGGCTGGCATTGTCGCTGTGCCCCTCGCCACCCTTGTGTCTGAGCAGTTTGTGGCTGAGCCAGGGGGTGACCACAAAGGCCACCGCCAGGGAGATCAACATGCCCATGCTGGCGTTGATGGGAATAGGGCTCATATAGGGGCCCATCAGCCCCGAGACAAAGGCCATCGGCAGCAATGCCGCAATAACGGTAAAGGTCGCCAGAATCGTGGGGCCACCCACTTCATCCACGGCGGCGGGAATGAGCTCACTCAGGCTGCGTTTGCCCATGGCCATATGACGGTGGATGTTTTCCACCACGACGATGGCATCGTCCACCAAAATACCTATGGAGAAGATCAGCGCAAACAGGGATACCCGGTTGAGGGTAAAGCCCCAGGCCCAGGAGGCGAAAAGGGTAATCGCCAGGGTAATGACAATCGCCACTCCCACCACCAGTGCCTCGCGCATTCCCATGGTGAACACCACCAGGATAACCACAGCGGCGGTAGCAAAGATCAACTTGAAGATCAGAGTGTTGGACTTATCTGCCGCCGTTACGCCATAGTTGCGTGACACAGTGACATTGACATTGTCCGGAATAAGCAGGTTACGGCTCTTTTCCACCTTGGCAAGGATAGCATCGGCCACATCCACGGCGTTTTCACCCGGTTGTTTGCCTATGGCTATGGTCACTGCCGGGAAGACGCCTTTAGCTTCTGCTTCGGAGCTGTGACCGTTTTGATGCCAGGCGCCATAGAGAGGCACATCGGCCTTGAGGCTGATATCGGCAATATCACTGAGGAAGACTGGGGCGGCCTTGCCTTGGCTGTCATTGTGCACCGCGACCACCAGTTGCTGCACATCCTCCAGCGAACGCAGGAACTGGCCGGTCTGCACCTTGATCTCCTGGTTATCCTGCACCAGAGACACAGGCATGGAGACCGCATTGTTGGCGCCCAGCGCCCGGTTGATGGCATCGAAGCTGACACCATAAAAACTCATTTTGGCCGGATTGATGCGCACATTGAGCACCAACTCATGGGATCCCATGGACTCGACATCTCGGGTGCCGGGAATGCGCTTGAGTTCGGTTTCGAGCCCATGGGCCACATGAGTCAGTTGCTGAGCCGAGACATTGGGATCCTCAGACCAGAGAGTCAGGCTGACAATGGGCACATCGTCTATGCCCATGGGTTTTATCAAGGGATCGCCCACTCCCGCGGCTCTGGGCAGCTTGTCCAGGTTGGAATAGATTTGGTTGTAGAGTTTGACTATCGCCTCGTTACGGGGCACGCCCACCTCAAAGATGACGATGATCATCGCGCCATCGGGCTGCGAGAAGGAGTAGAGGGTATCTATGCCTTTTATCTGCGAGATCACCTCTTCTGCCGGCAGGGTAACCAACTGCTCGACTTCGGTCGGTGTGGCACCGGGGAAGGGGATAAATACATCGGCAAAGGTCACATCTATCTGAGGTTCTTCCTCCTTGGGAGTGACCAGAATGGCAAACATCCCCAGCAACAAGCCCAGCAGGGCCAGAAGTGGCGTAATGGCACTGAGCTGGAAACTGGCAGCAATGCGGCCGGAGATGCCGGTGTTATTTTCGCTGTGATTAGCCATGAGTTCCCCTTACTTGGCCTTGCGCTGCTCGAGCAGCAACTGATAGGCGTTGGCGGCCACTATGTCTCCGGCTTCGAGTCCTGCCAGTATGGTCACGCCATCGTCACGCACATCACCCAGACGTACCTGTTGCAGGACAAAGTTGTCGCCGCGCTTGAGGTAGACGGCCGACAGCTCATTGACGCTGTAAAGTGCTTCTTTGGGCAGTACTATCTCCTGGCGCTTTTCTATGGCAAAGCGCACCTTAACGAAACTGCCGGGCAATAGATCGCCTGTGTTGGCCGGTAGTGGCAGTCTCACCTGAAAGGCGCGGCTCTGCTCATCACTGAAACCAAAGACCTTGGGGGTAGTGACGTCAAAACTGCGGCCATCGGCTAGGATAACCGTCATCTTTTCTGTGGCTTTGGCGGCCTGAAGAAAACGCTGCGGCAGCTGCATCACCACCCGCATCTCATCGTCGGCAAAACCGGACAGGAGCGGTTGACCGGGAGCGACTGTTTCTCCCTCTTCCACATGCCTGGCCGTGACTATGCCAGCATATGGCGCGCTGACGACTGTGTATTTCAGTGATTCCTTTGCCTGAATGATCCTCGCTTTGGCGGCGCTGGCCGCTTGGGAGGCTGACTTGGCATTGGCTATGGCCTGATCCATTTGGCCGCGGGAAATCGCGCCCTTGGGAAACAGTTCCTGATAGCGCTTGAGCGTCAGCTGCGCTTCGGTATCCAAGGCTCTG
This sequence comes from Shewanella algae, assembly GCF_009183365.2. Classification (NCBI taxonomy): domain Bacteria; kingdom Pseudomonadati; phylum Pseudomonadota; class Gammaproteobacteria; order Alteromonadales; family Shewanellaceae; genus Shewanella; species Shewanella algae. Next base: position 2,957,442 of record NZ_CP068230.1, on the reverse strand, counting down.
GCTCTGGCGTATTCCGCCTCGGCCGCCGCCAGGGACGCGCCTTGCTCTTCACTGGTGATCTCAAGCAGCGCCGCCCCGGCGGGGACTCGGTCGTTGACATCAAAGTAAAGCTTGAGGATCCGTCCCGAGGTCTGGGCCGACACGGTTGCGGCCTTGACCGCCTCGAGCCTGCCATCCAGGGTCAGCAATTGGGAGTGCTCTGTCTGGCGGACAGTCACTGTGGCCGGCTCGGCTGCCTTAACGGGTTGAATGAGCAGCAGCGCGGGCAGTAACAGGGTCAATACTGGCGTTATTCTGGGCATGGAACTGTTCTCAAAAAAACATCTATGAGAAAATTCTAATGAATAAGGTGGTCGCCTGCAACTATTATTAGAAAAATAAGATTAAATAAGAGGTGGCTTGAGTAACTGACTAAACCTTGAATACCCAGGCCAGAATATACACAGCCAGAATACAGATACGAAAACAGGCGGCCTTGGCCACCTGCTTATATTGAAAAATCCGTTTCAGGTTTGCGCTTCAAAAGTTCAGTCGTTGAGATAGTAGGTGAGGGTAGAGACGATTCGCACCTTCTTGATGTAAGGCGTATTACTGTCGCGATCGGAAATGGTGAAGGTGCCCTGGCTGGCTTGTTTGATCTTCCCAAGTACCGAGTCTGAATCTTTGGCAAACTTCTCGGCCACTTCACGGGCATTTTGAGTAGCCTCCTGCACCATGGCCGGCTTGATACTGTTGAGTTCGGTAAACAGGAATTCGGTGCGACTGTCATAGTCCTGACTGGCGATGGCTATGCCTTCTTTGGCCAGGGCCAGCAGCTTGTTACGGCTCTCAAGCAGCAGATCCACCTGGTGAGTATAAAGCGAAACTGTTACCCGGGCTGCGTAGCGATACTTAACATTGGGATCGACATAACCCTGGGCTTGCCTGTCTTCTATGGAAGGCAGAGAGACAGAGATTTCATCCTTGTTGAAACCTTGCTGTTCAAGAAAGGCCGTCACTTTATCTGTTTTTTGTTGCACCGTCTGATACAAGGTGTTGAGATCGTTATCCACCTCATTGAAGCGAATCGGCCAGATGGCGACGTTGGCCTTGACCTCGCGTTCAGCCAGACCTTTGACCGCCACGGTTCGCTCCATACCTTTCATTGCCAGCAGGCTGTTTCCAATACTGGTGCCAAGCAGCAGTAAACCGGCGCAAATAAAACCCCCAAGCAACAGGGCCGCCAGAGAATAATTTTTACTCATTTCGAAATCCTTTTGTGACATAGGGAAGGTACGAAGTACGCCTTATATCCGGCCCAGTAAGCCAGCCGATGCAGCGCAATTTACACCTTCCATAAGATAACCAAGCCTTGGCGAGAATGCATCTGTAAGCTTGAATGTTGCCTGAACAACTTGCTGTTAATCAACAAAAAAGCCGCCCCGAAGGGCGGCCTTGTCAGCTTAAACTCGTTGGAGCCTTGGCTCAGAATTGATAGCTGTACTGCACTGAGTAGTACATAGCTTCTGATTTGGTAATGGCGTTAACCGGACCAACTACTGCACTGTTTTCTACCAGTTCCACTTCTTCACCTTTAACAAAGGCCATACCGAAGTCGATGGTTTGATGCTGGTTGATGTGGTAGCTCAAGCCAGCAGTGAACCATTGACGGTCAGAATCAGGGATAGAGATTGAACTGATTTCATCAACCACACCATTGTCGAACATGTAACCGGCGCGAACAGTGAATTGTTCGTTAATGTCGTAGGTTCCGCCCACACTCATCAGCCAGGAGTTTTTCCACTGATACTGCTTCAGAGGGGCATTGACATTGTTGGCAATCACTGTACCTGTACCATAAATGCTGCTGACACCATCTTTGGCTGTAATTTGATCGAAGTTGCCCCAACGGGTGTATTGAGCCGTGTAATGGACAGCAAAGTTTTCGGTTAACTGGTGGAAACCGGCCAACTGGAATATGTCTGCCAAAGGCACTTCCAACTCGTCAAACAGGGTTGAAGCAAAACTGTTTGTTTGGCCAGGCAAAGGTGTCAGTGTCGCAATATGGCCACTCACATCGACATTGGGGCTGTAACGGTAACTCAGACCAAAACGGTTGTTCTCATTCAGCTCAAGTGTGGCACCAACAATACCGCCAATACCCCAACCATCGGCATCCACATCGACCAATGGCATTTGATTGTAATAGCGATCCAGGTTGCCTTCGCCATAAACCAAATCCAGTCCGACACCCAAACTCAGCATGTCATTGATGCGGTAAGACACACTGGTGTTGAAGTTGATGGTGGTTACTTCGGTATTACCTATTAGATCATAGGGAGCCGCCACTGTTTTGCTATTGACCAATGAGGCGCTGTCTGTGCCGGTACCGAAGTTGGAAAAGGCAGCAAAGCCCACAGCCCATTTATCATTCAAAGGCTGGATGTAATAGATGTTGGGGATCCATTTGACGCTGCCGGCATCATCAATCCCACCCAGATCCACCTGGCCGCCCATGAAGTTAACGTCTTTGATATCTACCTGGACGTCAACAGTGGTGACACCAACCGATATAGCGGCTTTGTCAAACAGTGCCATGGCGGCCGGGTTACGGGATAACACGGATGCGTTGTCTGCAATCACGGCATCACCGGCAAAGGCGCGGCCGATACCTGTGGCTGATTGGCTGTTGAGCTGGAAACCGGCTGCCAGGGTCTGGCCACTGACCAGCGCTACTGAAACCGCGATAAGAGTCTTGTTGAAATACTTCATTATTATCTTCTCTTTTATGTTTGCAGGTTGGCTGTCAGTCTCTAATACCCCACAGACACCCGCTTATTCGTCCAGTGCATCTTATGGACGCCCCATAGCGCCAACAACTCCGACCAGATGTGAAGTTTTGTAATATTTTGGTTAATTTCTGCGAATGTGCTGCGAACGTGCGATGAACTTCAAAATGCAGGCCGAGCCGGAAAAGCAGCAATAGCTGAATAGTGGCTGGTTGAAGATGACAAGTCCGTGTGTTGCTAAGCTGTAAAATCGGGTGAAACAATAAATTACAAACTGGCGGTGCGTTTGGCGTACAAGTGTACGCCAAACGCCAGGGCGGGCAATTGAAAGCTGAATTTACGAGCTTAGAGGCTCTGTTCGAAGCGACTGAATTGTGTCTGTGTAGCCTCGGATGGCGGCGACAAACGGCTCACTACAACCCCGGCCAGGGTGGCCAGAATGAATCCAGGCAATATTTCATAGAGGGCGAAGATACCGCTTTCCAATTGCTTCCAGATGATTACTGTCAAGCCGCCAACTAGGATGGTGGCAATGGCGCCGTTGCGGCTGTAGCCACGCCAAAACAGCGACAGGATCACTACAGGGCCGAAGGCGGCACCGAAACCGGCCCAGGCATAGCTCACCAGACCCAGTACGCTTGCTTCCCGATCCAGGGCAACAACCACTGAGATAATGGCAATGGCCAACACGCCGATACGACCGACCAACATCAGCTCCTTGCTTGAAGCCTCGGGCCTGAGCCACTTACGGTAGAAATCTTCGGTGATCACGCTGGAACACACCAGCAGTTGCGAGTCTATGGTGCTCATGATGGCCGACAAGATAGCGGCGATAAGCAGACCACCAATCCAGGGGTTAAAGGCGACTTGAGTCAGATGGATAAACACAGTTTCCGGATTCTTGAGCGGCTCGTCGGCAAAATAGAGCGCGCCGGCAATGCCAGTCGCCAGGGCGCCGATCAGGGAGACAAACATCCAGCTCATGGCGATGCGGCGCGAAACCGGCAGATCCTTGACACTGTTAATCGCCATAAAGCGCGACAGAATATGGGGCTGTCCAAAGTACCCCAGCCCCCAGGCCAGAGCCGACAGCAGGCCTATCAGGGTCAGCTTATCGCTCCATAACGACAGCATAGCCGGGTCCAGGGCATCCAGGCTCTTGTGACTCTCTGGATGGGTAAACATGCTGACCGGGACTATCAACAGGGCTATCAACATCAAGCAACCCTGGAAGAAGTCTGTCCAGCTGACGGCAAAAAAACCGCCGACAAAGGTATAGGCCACTATCACCGCGGAACCTATCAGCAGCGCCGTCAGGTACTCGAGGCCAAAGACATTGCTGAACAGCACCGCGCCGCCCACCATGCCGGAGGAGGCGTAGAAGGTGAAAAACAGTAATATGGTGACGGCGGAAACCAGTTTCAGGAGGCCACCCTCGTCGTTGAAACGCTTCTCAAAAAAGTCCGGCAGCGTGAGAGCATTGTCAGCCATCTGGGTATAGATCCGCAGGCGTTTGGCCACCAAAAGCCAGTTAAGCCAGGCGCCCAGTAACAGACCTATTCCCATCCAGGCTTCGCCCAGACCGCCGAGATAGACGGCGCCGGGCAAACCCAGCAGCAGCCAACCGGACATGTCAGAGGCGCCGACACTGAGAGCGGTCACGGCCGGGCCCATCTTGCGACCGCCGAGAATATAGTCATCGACCGAATCGGTCGCCTTGTAGGCCCAAAGACCTATCCCCATCATCAGAGCTAAATAGCCCAGAAAAGTTATCATTACCGGGGTTTCAATATGCATGCTGGTTTACACTTTTGTGTTGTTGTTTGGCGCGGATACTAGCAAAAGTTTGCCAAAGCGCCCAATGTTGACAGGTTATGTGAGGCAGATCTGACCAGTCCCGGCGAGTGTTCGCCGGGAGCTTTGGCAAGCAAAGAACCGCAATACCTTAGATAAAGCTCTGTTTTATTTCTTCTTTAACAGCGTCCAGGTCTTGAGGATATTCGGCTACCAACACCAGGTAAGCTGAGTCGGTTTTTATCGCCTCTCCCCGGTATTCGCTGTCAGCAAAGGCCTCGGCCAGCATCACCCTGTGCTCAGGGGGCACAATAAACACTGTTACCTTGCCTTGTTCACCGGCCAATACCAGGTGAATACTCTCAATTCCCTGAAAATCGCAGAAGGTGCTGTAAAACACCCGTCCCGGTTGGCTGTTGAATCTGGCACTGCCCAACCCCTTGAGCGATGCGAGCTTGGCATTGACCGCCTGATAAGAGATATCGGCATCACTGGTCATGGCGATGGTTTCATGGCGGACATGGGCGAGGGCGTGTTGTCCTAAATCCACCGGCCCCTGGCGCCAGAGACTGAAACTGACTCCGGCAACAAAAGCGACGGAGGCCGCCATCGCCAGCATCCAGCCGGTGCGTTTGCGTTGGGCGTGATGCACGGCCAGCTGCTGTTTCAGCAGCAGTTTTTCGCTCAGATCTTCGGCCACAGGAATTCTGAGCGCCTGACTTATTTTGCCATCGAGAGCCTTGAGTTCGGCGACAAACGCCTGATTGTCCTCGCTCTGGCTGAGGGCCTCGAGAAACTCGGGATCCTGATTATTGGGGTCGCCATAGGCCTGGCGGCGAAACTTCAGCTCATCCATTGGATTGACCTCTGACCTTGGAGTGTTCCAGTGCTTCTTTTAACTGATTTCTGGCCCGAAACAAGCGGGTCATGACAGTATTTCGGTTTAGATCCAGCAATTGGGCAATTTCATCGCCACTGAATCCGGCTATCAGCTGTAATAACAAAGGCTCCCGATACTCGGGTTCCAATTGGGCGATTTGACGCCTGAGCAGATAGTGTTCGGCATGATCTTCCTGGCTCTGGGAACCGGGATCTTGCCAATGCTCTTCGCCGATATCGGCATAATCAAACTGTTTACGCTCAAAGCGGCGGGCATTTTCCCGCCGTAAAATAGTGATTAACCAAGCCTTGGCCGCTTTGTCATCTTTCAAGGAATCCAGCGAGCGCCAAGCCCGGAGAAAAGTTTCCTGGGTGATATCTTCGGCCACATGACGGTCGCCGCAAAGCCAGAAGGCGTAGCGGTAAATATCGGTATGCAGCGCCCGGACCAGGCTATCGTAACGTCTTTGTTTATTCAGCATGTCAGAAATGACCGCGTCATCAGACTTTTTCTTTCGCCAGCTATCGAACATTTTCCATGCTTGTTTTATTTTTGTTGCCGCTAAGCTTAATGGCCTTGGGGGCATTCTGGCAAATACCATGAGTGTAAAATCGGTTGCAAGCCTGATTTAGCCTGGATTTCAGCACGCTTGGCGGTAAAAGTGATGGCCGAAATATCGGGATAAGGGTAAACACACTGTTGAAAAGGAAGGGAAACAGTTGGTTGAAAAAGTCTGCTGTTAAAGGCCTGAGAGGGGAAATGGTAACGGCAGGCTATACCCAGACGGGCACTCAGCCATAGCGAATAGACGCTATGGCTGAAGCAGTCGATTAAGGGTTTAGCGGCGCCAGCACTGAGGCCGTACCGGCGGCGTTGGAGTACTGACTCTTGAAGCGCTCAAAGGCCTGCAGCAGCGCCGGGAAATGCTGACCGGGATCGCCGCTTTGTCTGCCATAGCGGCTGGCCTGAATCTTGGCGACCACGGCGGCCAACTCAGGGGCCAGTTTCGGCAGTTCATCGAGTGTGACGCTATGGCCTGTGATATCACTGAGTTCCTGCTGCAACGCCTTGAACACCTGGCTCAAGTCCCCTTGCTGACAAGCCTGGCTCAATCCCGGCTGGGTTTGGCTTGTTTGAGCTTGCAACACTGTTGCCGGAGCGGTAGGAGCTTGCTGCCTGCGCGCCTTTAGCCACAACACACAGGTGGCCAGCCACAGCGACGCAAACAGGGCTGTCAACCAAGGCCAGAAACCTGCGCTGCTGCCGGGCTCCTGCGCAGGTTGGTTGATGGTTGGTTGCGGCATATCGGCGGCGGGGGCCACCTGGATAGTGCGCGCCGGTAGCAGGGCGAACTCCTGCTGTTTCAAATGCGGATTCCACCAAGGCACCTTGATCTCCGGCAGGGTATAGCTCCCCGGCTTCGAGGGCACTATGGCAATGGTCTGGGTCAGTTGCGATACCAGTTGATTGTCGCGAACAAAGGTCTTGCGCTGCGCCTTTTCCGGATAGCTCTTGAGATTGTCCGGCAAGCTCAGTTTAAGCTCCGGTAGGCTGGTTTCATCGGCATTGGATGCCAGCAGTGTCAGGTTTCGGGTAATAGGGCGACCCACTTCAAAAGTCTGCTTGTCGTCCCATTCCTCTTTGAGCATCACCAGATCCGATATCAGCCAGTCGCCGTGATATTCGGCCGGGATGGGCTTGATGCTGACCAGCATGCTGTCACTCTGGGCCTGCATGGGGCGACTTTCCTGAAAGGCGAACATGCCCCGTCTTGGGGTATCGACCAGCACATCGCCAGAGAAGTTGGCACCGGAAATCGCCAGCTCGCCGGGTTCATCGGCTATGATGCCGTAGCTGCGTTCTATCACCCGAAAACGGCGGCCGTTGACGATTTCACTGCCTTCTTTATCCTCGCCGAGCTGTTTTATCTGGGCGCCGCTGATAGAGGGGGCCGACAACACCCCACGCTGCAGCTCAACGGCCAGAAAGAGTTTTACCTTGTAGGTGAGCAGTTGGCCGACATAGGCCTCCTTGGCCGAGATACTGGTACGCAGGAACAGGTTTTTTTGCGCCTCGGGGCGACTACCGGCCGGCATTACCTTCAATTCGATGGCATCGCTGCTGACGCCATCGATACTCAGGGCCGGAATAGTAACCTGGCCGGTGGTTTTGGGGGCCAGCATCACTTGCCAGCGGGTTTCCTTGCGGGCATCAAAGTTGATGATCTGGGTACTGCGACTGACGCTGGTGCGGCCGACGATAAAGTCTTTCAACAGGGCCGAGGTGTCCAGTGCCTGGGCTTCGAGTTCATCATCTGCCACCACGGACAGCATAAAGTACTCGCTCTCGGTCACGGGATTGCGATCGACCGAGGCTTGAAGCTGTGTCAGTGCCAGTGCCTTGAGCGGCAGCAGGCACAGAAGCAATAGAGGAATAAGTCTAGTTACCACTGTTCATTGTCCTTGGGTGTCTCGCCGCGCTGGCGGCGTTTTTGATACTCGAGTTGCATCTTGTTGCGCAGCAAAGTGGCCGGGTCATCCACCAATGCCTTCAGCGCCCGCTCCATTTCAGGGGGCAGGGGCTCGGTGTCCTCGAGTGACGAGGCGGCAACTTGTGCCTTAATCTGTTCATCACTTTGCTCATCGTTTGGCCCTTCTTGTTGCTCGGCAAGGCTCGCCGAGTTAGCCTTGTCGGCATCAGTCTCTGAGCCATCCTGCTTAGCTGCACCGTTTTGACCTGCAGCTGCGCTTGACTCATTTTGCGACTCTTGCTCTTGCGGCAAAGAAGCCTGCATCTCAGGCTCAGAGCCTGCGCCAGTGTTATCCTCGGCATTTTGCGGGTTCTGATCGCCTTTGGCGTCCTTCTCGGCGGCATTGTCAGCATCATTTCGCTGCGAGTCGGCAGTGGAAGGCTCGCTATTCTCTTTGTTAGCGTCTTTATCTGAGCCCTGGTGCGAGTCCTTGCTTGAGCCCTGGTCGGCTTGGCTGTCTTGGCCTTGCTCTTTGTCCTGGTTTTGGCCCTGGCCCTGGCTGTTGTCACCCTGGGCGCTGTCCTGACTGCCCTGACTCTGATCCTTGCCGGACTGAGAATTCTGTTGTTGATCGTGCTGGCTTTGATCCTCTTGCTTATCCTGGCTCTGTTGATCTTGTTGCTGCTCTCGCTGCTTTAGCAAGGATTCCGCCAACGCCTTATTGTCGATGGCATCCTGCATATCGGGCACTTGTGTCAGGGCGTCACTGTAGCGCTTGATGGCTTCTTCATATTGGCCAAGCTGCATCAGGGCATTGCCTTGGTTGTATAAGCCTGTGGCACTGTCATCTTGCTCGAAGGCTTGCAGCGCGCCTTGATAATCGCCGCTGCGGTAGCGGGCGCTGCCTTGCCAGGCCGGGTCAACAAACTTGTCGGCGGCAGTGGTAAAATCCTCTTGCTTGAATGCCTGCATTCCCTGCTGATCCCGGGTTTGCCAGAGATCATCCCAGCCGCTTGCCTGGCTAGGTGGGCTGACAAGCAGGCCAAGACTCAAGGGCAGCACCAGCACCGGCAGGCCGCTGCGAAAGCTTAAGAGCAGCGGCAACAACAGCAAGAATGCCAGATAGGGGCCAAGGTCGACCCAGGTATCGCCGGCAAGATCTGTTTCTGTCGCATCCGAGCTGGTGGCGAGCCACTGCTGCAGCGTTTGCAGATCTTTGCCGTCGTTGCTGTAGGGCACCAGAATGCCGTTCCCGGCACTCGCCAGCTCGCTGAGCAGACCAAAATCGGTGGCCGGTACTACCACTTCATTTCGGCTGTCCTTGAGCAGTTGCCCATCCGGCAGCCTTATCGGTGCACCCTGGGATGAACCTATCGCCAGAATGCCCAAGCGGTAGTGACTGCCCTCAATCGCCTGTTTGGCGGCATTGAGCTGACGGCTGCCGACGCCATCTGTCATCAATATGATATCGCCCTGCAGGTGGCCGCCCTGGCTGAGCAGCTCCTTGGCTTTCTCCAGCGCTGCGGCCAAATTGGAGCCGCGCACTGGCATGATGGCCGGGCTCAGGGTTGGCAACAGATTGAGCAGGGTGTTGCGATCCCGGGTCAAGGGGCTGATGACAAAGGCGTCACCCGCGTAGGCCAGCAGGGCGGTTTCCCCTTCATTGAGTTGCTCCAGCAGATCCGTGGCGCGGAATCTGGCCTGGGTCAAACGGTTGGGGGCGGCGTCTGTGGCATACATGGATAAAGACATATCCATCACCAGCACCCGTCCTGTGCTGCTGGCAAATACCGGCAGGGGTTTCTTGTAAAGCGCCGGGCCGCTTAAGGCCAGTACTGCCACCAACCAGGCCAGACCAAGCCAGGGCAGGCGATTTCGGCGGCTTTTGCTGCCTTGGGTCAACAGCAGTGGCGCCAGATGCGGCGCAATATAACGATCCCAGTCAGATTGGCCCGCTTGACGGCGACTTTGCAGCACTAACAGCAATGCCAGAGGCACTAAGGCCCACAGCCATTCGGGACGGATAAAGTGCAAACTCATGATTTCCTCCCCCAACGCCCTGGCCAGACGCTGAGCAACAGGCTTTGCAGCTGCAATAGTGCGCTTAGCGCCAGCGCCAGTCCCAGCGGCCAGTAAAACAGCTCGGATTGCGGCCGGTAACTGAGGGCGTCACGGCTGACGGGCTCCAGCTTGTCGATTTCCTGATAGATCTGTTCCAGTTCTTCGGTATTCCGGGCACGGAAATAGCGCCCCTTGGTGGCATCGCTTATCCGTTGCAGCTGGGCTTCATCCAGATCCATCGAGGGGTTGACCCGTTCACGGCCAAACAGGGTGCGACGCTCCATCACATCGGCGCCCACACCTATGGTGTAGATGGTGATGCCGCGCTTGGCGGCAATAGCGGCGGCCTGATCCGGCACTATGCTGCCGGCATTGTTGGAGCCGTCGGTCAAAAGCACCAACACCCGGTTGCTGTCTTTCACCTTATCGAAGCGTTTTACCGCCAGGGCAATGGCATCGCCAATGGCGGTCTGTTTGCCCACCAGGCCGATTTGGGCTTCCTTGAGATACTGAGCCACAGAGCGTCTGTCCTGAGTCAGTGGAGCCTGCAGGTAGGCGGCATCGGCAAACAATATCAGGCCGATACGATCGCCGGCGCGGCGCTCGATAAAGTCGCTGACCACTTTCTGGATCAGGGTGAATCTGTCTACCGCTTTGCCATCGAGCACCATGTCTTCAATCTGCATACTGCCGGAGAGATCCACCGCCAGCATCAGATCCCGCCCTTCGGTGGGCAGCTCTATGGGATCGCCAAGCCACTGTGGCCGGGCGATGGCCAGCAGCAACAGGCACCACAGCAGCCAGAGACTCAAGGGCGCTCTGCGTTTGCTTTGTTGCTGCTCGCGGGCATGGGCATCGACGCCGGGCAGTTGCAGTTGCCCGCCGCTGTTGACGGCGGGGCGATAGGCTAGCAGCAGCGGCAAGGGAATAAGCAGCAGTAACCAGGGCCAATAGAGGGTCAGCATCTTGGCTTGCCTCCCTTGGCAAAGTGTTTGGGCGCGCGCTTGAGCCAGCAAACACAAAGCGCCCGCAACTCGGTGGGGGCAGCGCTCGGTTGGCTGCGGTATTGATTTTCGAGCAAAGAGGCGAAGCGACCGCGCTGCTCGGCTGGCAGTGCGTTATCCAGATACTCGGCCCAGGATTTACCGCTGAGTCCGGCCACCTGGGTGCGCTCACCATAGCTGATGGCGGTGCGTTTCAACAATGCGCTCATCTTGGATAGCAGCTCCGGGTCCTGGTCCTGCAGCTGTGTCAGTTCAGTCATGGCGGCTTGAGCCACCGCCTTGTGAGCCTTGGTTGCCTGCAGGCGCCGATAGCCAAAGAATGCCGCGGCGCCAAGCAGTAACAAGGCCAGCAGCATCAGCAGCCAAATACCGGGAGCCGGAGGCCAAAAGGGCACCTCGGCCGGCAGTTGAATATCCTTGAGCGCACTCAGCGCCGGATTGGCTTGATTGGGATTCATCTTAACAGTGTCAATTGTTGATTGAGGCGCCGGCCGGCATCCAGAGTGCGAACCGGGACCTTGAGTTGTTGCATCAGGGTATCAAACTGCGCCAGGTTGGCGCGCTGACGACCGAGCCAGGCATCATAACCGCTGCGATCCAGGATCAGGCTGCGGCCCGACTCCCGTACCGGCAGGGCAAACTGCCGCGGCAGCTCGAGTGTGCCTTGGCGCATGGGATCTGTTACCACAAAGGCCGCCAGCTCGCAGTGGCGTTTGAGTTCCGACAGCGCCTGCTGACATTCGCTGCCAAAACCGTTGCCGTCTGTGATTATCCAGATAAGGGAGCCGGGTTTGGCCAGTCGTGCCAGACGCTGACAGGCCTGGAGCATTAATGCCTGACCATCTTCATGGGGGCTGTCCAGCGCTTCGAGCTGCGACTTGTGTACCGCCACCAGCGCCGATATCAGAGCCAGGATCCCCTGGTTGCGTGCTCTTGGCTTAAGCTCTCTGTGGGCGTTATCGCCCACCACCAGCGCGCCGAGACGGTCGCCCTGCATGATGGCATTCCAGCCCAAGGTCGCCGCCAGATGTGCCACCTGTACTGATTGCAATAACAGCTGGGAGCCGAAATAGAGGCTGTGCTTCATATCCACCAACAGCAGAATAGGGCGCTCACGCTCCTCGACAAACAGCTTGGTATGCGCCTTGCCGGTGCGGGCTGTGACCCGCCAATCTATGGTGCGGACATCATCGCCCTGTTGATAGTGACGCACTTCGGCAAATTCCATGCCGCGGCCTTTGACCAGGCTGGCTCTGTGACCGGCCATGGCCGCGCGGGCTTTTCCCTGCCTGTCACCCAGAGCGCGGGCGATATTCTGGCAGGCTAGCAGCTCGGCCTCACACAGGTGGAGGCCGTCGGCAAACAGTGGCAGTGAAGAGTCTGTTGTTGCGGCTTTCATCAGGGAACGGCCACCTGATTGAGCACATGGTCAATCACCTGATCGCGGCTGACCCCTTCGGCCTGCGCCTGATAACTCAGCAGCAAACGGTGGCGCAGTACATTGGGCACCACGGCTTGAATATCTTCAGGGGAGACAAAGTCACGTTCATATAACCAGGCGCGGGCGCGGGCACAGCGCTCGATGGATTGGGTCGCCCGCGGGCTGACACCGTATTCCAGCCACTTGGCAAGCTGGTCGCTGTAGCGCTGAGGCTGACGGGTCGCCATCACCAAGTCGACAATATAACGCTCCAGCGGTTCGGCCAGATACAGCTCCAGCGCTTGCTCCCGGGCGAGGAACACTTCCTGCTGGCCTATGGGAGTGACTTTCTCCATGCCGTGGGTCTTGGCTTCGCTGCGGGACAAACGCAGGATCTCAAGCTCAGTGTCTGCTTCCGGGTAATCCAGGTTCAGGTGCATCAGGAAGCGGTCAAGCTGGGCTTCCGGCAACGGGTAGGTGCCCTCGTTTTCCAGCGGGTTTTGGGTCGCCATCACTAAAAACAGCGGCGGTAACTTGTAGGAGTGCTTGCCCACAGTTACCTGGCCTTCGGCCATGGCTTCCAAAAGGGCCGACTGCACCTTGGCCGGGGCGCGGTTGATTTCATCCGCCAGAATAAGGTTGTGAAATATCGGCCCCGCCTCAAACTCAAAGGTCGCGGTTTGGGCGCGATAGATGTCGGTGCCGGTCAAATCGGCCGGCAGCAGGTCCGGTGTAAACTGAATGCGGTGAAAGTCGCCCTCAATGCCATCACACAGCGCTTTAACGGCCCGGGTCTTGGCCAGCCCAGGTGGTCCTTCCACTAACAGGTGGCCATCGGCTATCAGAGCGATAAGCAGGTTTTCGGTCAAAATTGGCTGACCTATGATCACTTGATCCAGATAGGTCCGCAGTGCATGAAATCGACTCAAAGGCATGATGCTACTCGTTTTATTTTAAGGCCCAACTATAGACAGCGGTTATGGTAAAGAATTCCCTGCGCCCTTGGCTAGTGTTAAAAAAACAAACAGGTGTTTAAAACCGGCCAACAAGAAGTTAGAATCAGATCACATTTTTAATGGTCAGACCTGTTTAGGGCAGTACGGGTCTCTTATGGAAAAACAATAAAGCGCAGCGTCAGGGCCAGTTTTCGGCGTGCGCCACTGTAAAGAGGGTGACAAATGAGTGACAGACAACAGGTAACCAATGCCAGGGGCGAGCGGATTGCCATAGTGGCCGGTCTGCGTACCCCGTTCGCCAAACAGGCGACGGCGTTTCACGGCGTATCGGCGCTGGATATGGGCAAGATGGTGGTCAATGAGCTGCTCAGTCGCAGTGAATTGGACCCCAAGCTGATTGAGCAGCTTGTCTACGGCCAGGTCGTACAGATGCCGGCAGCGCCCAATATTGCCCGTGAAATTGTCCTGGGTACCGGCATGAATTTGCACACAGATGCCTACAGTGTTACCCGTGCCTGTGCCACCAGTTTTCAGTCCACTGTCAATATTGCCGAGTCGATCATGACGGGCAATATCGAAATAGGCATAGCCGGGGGCTCGGACTCCTCCTCTGTGCTGCCTATCGGGGTGTCCCGCAAGTTGGCCCATGCCTTGGTCGATCTCAACAAGGCCCGCACCCTGGGACAGAAGTGGAACATAGTTCGCCGTCTGGGGTTTAAAGATCTCTTGCCTGTGCCGCCTGCTGTGGCCGAATATTCCACAGGCCTGTCCATGGGGCAAACCGCCGAGCAGATGGCCAAGAGCCACGGCATCAGCCGTGCCGATCAGGATGCGCTGGCCCACCGCTCTCATACCCTGGCGAGCCAGAGCTGGAATGAAGGCAAGCTCAAGGATGAAGTCATGGTGGCTCATGTGCCGCCCTACAAGAGTTTTATCGAGCGTGACAACAATATCCGCGACAACTCGTCCCTTGAGTCTTACGCCAAACTCAGACCCGTATTCGACCGCAAGCACGGCAGTGTCACCGCCGCCAACAGTACCCCGCTGACCGATGGCGCCTCGGCGGTGATCCTGATGAGCGAAGGCAAAGCCAAGGCCCTGGGTTACACCCCCATTGGCTATATCAAGAGCTATGCCTTCAGCGCCATAGATGTTTGGGAGGATATGCTGATGGGGCCATCCTACGCCACGCCACTGGCGCTGAAACGCGCCGGTATGCAGCTCGAAGATCTGACCCTGATAGAGATGCATGAAGCCTTTGCCGCCCAGACTTTGGCCAATATGAAGATGTTTGCCTCGAAGAAGTTTGCCGAGGAAAAACTCGGTCAGAGCCGCGCCATTGGTGAAATCGATATGAGCAAGTTCAACGTGCTCGGCGGCTCGCTGGCCTATGGCCATCCGTTTGCGGCCACGGGCACTCGCTTGATAACTCAAGTGTGTAATGAACTGAAACGCCGCGGTGGCGGTACGGGGCTGACAACCGCCTGTGCGGCCGGTGGTCTGGGTGTGGCAATGATAGTGGAAGTGGAGTAATTGCAGATGGAAAACAGCAACAAGAGTTTTAGCCTCAGCCGCCGCGACGATGGCATTGCCATTCTTTCCATGGATGTACCCGGCGAAAGCATGAATACCCTCAAGGCCGAATTCGGCCCTGAGATTAGCGCCTTGCTGAGCGAAATCAAAGCGGACAGCAGTATCAAGGGCTTGGTGATCATTTCAGGCAAGCCTGACTCCTTCGTGGCCGGCGCCGATATCTCCATGCTCGATGCCTGTCAAAGCGCCGCCGATGCCCGCGAGCTGTCGAGCTCAGGGCATAAGGTGTTTGCCGAACTTGAAGGGCTGAAGATCCCCGTGGTTGCAGCCATTCACGGCGCCTGTCTCGGTGGCGGCCTCGAGCTGGCACTGGCTTGCCATCTGCGGGTGTGCAGTGACGACAAGAAAACCATGTTGGGGGTGCCGGAAGTTCAGCTCGGTCTGCTGCCGGGCGGTGGTGGTACCCAGCGTCTGCCACGCCTGGTGGGGATCACCACAGCGCTTGATATGATGCTTACCGGTAAACAGGTTCGCCCCAAGCAGGCGCTGAAGATGGGGCTGGTGGACGATGTGGTGCCCAAGTCGATTCTGCTGGGGGCGGCGGTTGAACTGGCATTGGCCGGCAAAGCCAAGCGCGGTAAAGGCAAAAATAATAAGCCTATGATGAACAAGCTGCTCGAAAGCAACGGCTTTGGGCAGAAAATCATCTTTGATCAGGCCCGTAAACAGGTTGCCAGAAAAACCCAGGGTAACTATCCGGCGCCGGACAAGATCATCGACTGTGTGCGGGTGGGGATGAGCCAGGGGCTAGAGGCAGGTTTGGCCACAGAGGCGCGCCATTTCGGCGAGCTGGTGATGACGCCCGAGTCGGCGGCGCTGCGCTCCATCTTCTTTGCCACCACAGAAATGAAAAAGGAAACCGGCGCCGAAGGTGCTGAGCCCAGTCCGGTTCACAAGGCCGTAGTGCTCGGCGGTGGCCTGATGGGCGGCGGTATCGCCTCAGTGACCACCACCAAGGCCAAAATTCTGGTGCGGGTCAAGGATATCAGTGAGCAGGGACTCAGCAATGCGCTGGGCTATGCCTATAAGTTGCTGGATAAGGGCGTCAAGCGTCGGCATATGACCCCAGCGGTGCGTGATAAGCAGATGGCCTTGATGACGACGACTACAGATTATGTCGGGGTCAAGGATGCCGACATAGTGGTCGAGGCGGTATTTGAGGATCTCAACCTCAAGCATCAAATGGTGCGGGATATCGAACGCGAATGCGGTGAACACACTATTTTTGCGTCCAACACCTCGTCTCTGCCCATAGGTCAGATTGCCGAAGCCGCCGCCAGGCCGGAAAACGTCATCGGCTTGCATTACTTCTCGCCGGTAGAGAAGATGCCGCTGGTGGAAGTGATTGCTCACGACAAGACCTCCCCCCAGACGATAGCCACCACAGTGGCCTTTGCCCGCAAACAGGGCAAGACGCCGATAGTGGTGAAAGACGGCGCCGGTTTCTATGTGAATCGTATTTTGGCGCTCTATATGAATGAAGCGGCGCAGCTGCTGCTCGAGGGCAACAGTGTCGAGAGCCTGGATAAGGCGCTGGTGAAGTTTGGCTTCCCGGTCGGCCCTATCACTCTGCTCGATGAAGTGGGTATTGATGTGGGCGCCAAGATTTCGCCGATACTCGAAAAAGAGTTGGGTGAGCGTTTCGCTGCCCCCTCTGCCTTCGATAAGCTGCTCGCCGATGACCGCAAGGGGCGCAAGAACGCCAAGGGCTTCTATCTCTATGGTCCCAAAGCCGGCAAGAAGAAGGAAGTGGACAAGAGTGTTTATCAGGTGCTGGGGATAGCGCCGGGTGTTGGCGCCGAAAATGCCAACCTGGCAGAGCGCTGTGTGGTGCAGATGCTCAATGAAGCGGTGCGGTGTCTGGAAGAGGGCATCATAGCCTCTGCCCGCGACGGCGATATTGGCGCCATCTTCGGCATTGGCTTCCCGCCTTTCCTCGGTGGGCCTTTCCACTATATAGACACCATGGGCGCCGATCAGTTGCTGGCCAAGCTGGAACGCTTCCAGAGCCGCTTCGGCGACAGATTCGCCCCGAGTGAATTGCTCAAGACCATGGCCGCAGAAGGACGACGCTTCTTCGACTGACAGTGATTGGAATGGCTGTTCTTCGAATCGCCTTTGAGTAACAGCACTTTGAATAACAGTGCTTTGAGTTACAGTGCTTCGAATAACAGCGCTGCTTTACTGTAAAAGCGGCCTCAGGCCGCAACCCTCCAACCAAACGCCCCGGTAAGGCAGTAAATCACCGGGGCGTTTTTTTATAGAAGCTTGGGACGTCCCGCTCTTGGCAACCAAGGTGGCAGAGCTCAGGGAAGAGCAAGGAGCCAATCTAAATGAGTGGGTCGCTATGCTTATCAATGAGCAGAATGCTGATGTCAATCTGGCATCAGATACAGGGCGATGCCGCGTTTAATGATCTGAAAGCCTGTCCACTGGATAAGTCAGCCTTGGCAGAGGTTTTCTAGCCTTGATAAAGGCAAACTGACTACACGCTTTATCCAGTCAGCTTATCGGTTGTTTCCATGGTGAGCCGGCTTCTGTGGCTTGGCGGGATTCGCCGTAAGCCACAGAAGCCGGGTTAATGTTGACTCAGAGCTTGAATACTTCCATCCTGGCTTTGAGGCTATGGGTTAAGTTGCTGATCTCCTGGCACGCTATGGCCGTTTGCGATGCCCCTTCGGCCATTTCGGTCGACACGTTATTGATATGGTCGACACTGCGGTTCAACTCTTCCGATACCGCATTTTGCTCACTGCAGGCGGTAGCAATTTGAGTACTCATTTGGGCGATGTTTTCCACCGAATGCTCTATTTCGGTTATTTGGTTTCCGGCTTCGTTAACCTGCTCTACGCATTGGGTGATACCCGTCTGACATTCTTGGCTGGAAAGACCGATTTTGCTGCTGTTTTCCTGCAGTTGATTGACGATGTCGACAATTTGCGAGGTTGAATCCTGGGTGCGCTGCGCCAAAGAGCGCACTTCGTCCGCGACCACGGCAAATCCACGTCCTTGCTCACCGGCTCTAGCCGCTTCTATGGCGGCATTCAGTGCCAGGAGGTTGGTTTGTTCCGCGATGCCGCGAATAACGTCGACCACCATATTGATGTTGTTTGAGCTTGATTCCAGCTCCCTTGCCAATAGATCGGATTGCTGAATGCTCTTGGACACTTGCTCGATAACCGCCACTGTGCGTTGCAGGGTAGCAGTGCCTTGTTTGGCCACTTCGGTTGCCGAATAGGCCGACGTTGCCCCGGCCTCGGTGTTTTGGGCCACTTCGGCGACTGCTGCCTGCATTTGGGTCATGGCCGATGCGACAGAGCTGAGCTCTGATTGCTGGTTTTGCATACTCGAGGCATTTTGCGCCGAAATGGCACTCACTTCCTCCACCGCTGCGGTCAGTTGGATGGTGGAGTCGCTGATCTCAGACACCAGAGAGTGGAGGTTGGCCTGCATGGTGACCAACTCTTTCAGTAGTGTTCCCAGCTCATCCTTGGTCAGGGCCTGCTCATCTATGGCGTTATTCAGTTGTCCCTTGGCTATCTTGGCGGCGAATTTCAGGGCCCTGTCTATGGGGCGGCAAATTGCCCGCGAGAGCAAGGTAGAGGAGAGGGCTATCACCATTATGATGATGAGCGCGCCTATGGCAGCACCGTACTGGGTCAATGAGGCTTCATGCTGAACGTCATCACTGATTTTATTGATTAATTCATCATTGAGCCCCAAGGTATTGTCGAGACTCGTCAAGGCGCGGGAATAGGTATCAAAGCTGGAGAGGATCACCTGATTGGCGGTTGTCGCATCACCTTTTTTCAATAGTTCATTATAGGAACGGGTTTCCTGAATGTATTGATTCCAGGTGTCTTTAAAGGCTTTAAAAGCGTTCTGCTCTTGCCTGCTCAGTTCCAAAGCTTCGTAGGCGACTATGCCCGCCTGAACGTCGGCTCTCAGTTTATCCAGCCCTTGCAGCCATTCACCTATTTGCGGGTTATCTATATTGGGAAGCAGTGAAAACTCATCTTTTCGAACCTTGGTGATATCGACCTGGATACCTTTCAATATGGCCACCGAAGGCAGGCTCTTGTCGGTCAGCACCTTGATATTTTGGTTCAATGCCGACAGGCTCAGTACCAATAATATGGCTACAGCAGCAAATACCACAAAGACGACCAGGTAACTCGCCCATATTTTTTTAACGACACTTAAGTCTCTAATATTCATTTACTTCCCCATCAAGGATTGGCTATTAGACAAATGTACAATAACTATAGCCTGATTCCGGGGGACTCCCACCTGTTATAAACAGTTTGCTATTCCGTTTGAAGATTGTGACTTTTCCAACGTTTGTGGGTGATGCCAAGTGAGTGCTAAAGCCAAAGCCAGGCGGGAGTTGTGTTTTTGCCAAGGGGAATAAATATGCGGCGTTACATGCTACGAGCCACTAAAGAAAGGTAGAGCGGGTTTACTTGAGATAAAAAAGCCGGTCAGCATCTTGCCCACCGGCTTGGTAGAGTTCACGGCATCAGAGCCCTATTCCGTCAAGGCGCCGATTCTATTTAGCGGTATCACTCGTTATTGCCTGTCCCTGTCCATTGGATATTGGCTTTAATCTCTTCCACCAGACCGGCATCCTCTTCGGTAACATGACCTATAACACTGTAAATTTTGCCGACAACAGGTTGCTCGATATCGAATTGCGCCTGGCAGTATTCGATACTATTTTCTTCACCGGGGAACAGATAGGCAGGAATGCGATATTCCATACCTTCGTAGCTGAGGTTGAGGTCGTAAAACTCCCTTACCTCATCACAGCTGAAGTCGGTGTTGGGCACATCGAAGTAGAGCCCCACCTTGGCGCCGCCATTATCCGCAGCTGTCATCTGCATGGTCAGGTGACCGAGCTGATAGGTCGCTTCCGTGGCCGCCGGCAGCTCCGCTGTAAACATACGACCTTGGGCATCGTCATCAGACTCAATATCCAGACGTTTTTCTACATCATCGGCTTTGCTGAACAGGGTATAGCGACCGTCCCATAGTTGCAGCACTTTGGCATTGTCACCGACACCGGCAATGGCGTCGTTCAGCTTGATGGTTTCCTGATGTTCAACACCTTCATCATCGCCGTACTCCAGCACCATTTGGCCTAGTTCATTAATGATATAAGTGGAGACTTCCACGGTTGCAGTGGCGGAACATTCGCTGAGGTTGTCTTGAGTGCGGACATTACGCAGCACAGAGCCGTTTTTGAACTCCAGAGTGTCGCACCATACTTGCATCACACCGTCGTCGTTCTCGTCGGCAGAACCCCATTCTGTAGTGAACCAGGTTTTGCCTTCCAGCGGATGTTTGGGCTCTGGTTCGACACCGTTATCGGCAACCTTGACTTTGAGGTCGGTCTTCACAGCTGCATGTTTGCCGTCATTGACTGTCACAGTGATCACAAAGTCGCCGGCAACCAGAGGCTTGCCGGACAAACGCAATGAGTCACCTTGCTCAATTTTCAGGGCGATACCTTGCATATCCGTCATGGCGCTGAAGGTCAGTTGATCTTTATCCTGATCGCCAAACAGCTCATCCAGGTCAATCACCTGATCGATTTGATTGCCTACTGTCAGCGACATGCGTGCCAGTTCAGCTTCCAGTTCGGCTTTTTCAGCCGGGTTGATGACAGGAGCATGGTTGATACTGCTGACTTCAATCTCAATTTCCAGTGGGTATGAGCGGGCGCCCTTGCTGTCGGTGGCGTAAGCGTGCAGCTCAATTTCACCGGCTACCTTAGGTGTACCGCTGAGTACGCCTGTTTTGGCATCGAATGCCAGGCCCAGGGTTTCCAGTGCTATGTTGCCATCTTCCTCCATCAGGCTCAGAGTGAAGCTGTCGTTGTCCTTGTCGGCAAAAGCGGCTGACAAATCTACGGCAGTCATCGGCTGACCCAGTTCCACTTCAATTTGGGTCAGCTTGTCCAGCTCAGTCTGGCTCAAGGCAATATGAGGCCTGTGGTTGGACTCTACACCGCCTTCTGGGGTGATCACCGGCTCGTAGTCGTCGAGTTTGTCACCGGCTTCTACCTTGGCAGCCACATCTTCAACCAAGCGTTGCAGATGCGCTTCAGCCAGGCCCTGATGGCTAACCAGCGTCTCGCCGACAATGTTCAGCGCTTGAGCGACCTTGTTGGCACTACTCTTGGCCAGATAGTCACCAAACAGCAGCTCTGGTTCGGCTTTAAGTTCTGCAAATTGAGCCGACACGGCTTGTTCGGCATCCGCCTTGGATACACCTTGGTTGGCATCCATATGCTTGACAACCAAGTCGGTCAGCGGGCTGATCACTTGGCTGTTGGCATCTTTGCTTGCCGGGGCCTTGAGCTCAAAGTTTTTTTTCACCAAGCCGCGGCTTTCATCCATGGTCTTGTCGGCAACAGCCTTAACACACAGTGTTTGTCCCTGATATTGGCCATCGATCCGGGCAATACCGCCTTTGCCGGTTGTCGCCACTTTGGTTTGGCAGTTTTCGCCGGCATAAACGTCGGCATTCACCAGATAACCATCAATGGCTGTGACCGAAAATGATTTGGCTGTGGGGTTGTCATTGTTGTCGCTGCCGCCGCAACCGGCCAGTGCCAGTGCAATTGACGCTGCAAGCAAAGTCGTCTTCTTCATTCTTTATCCCAAAATAATTTGAGCGCCTTGATGACGCCCATCCACCTTTTTAGATACAAAAGTTCCATTTAAAGGGATGCAGATGATAACTTTGATAAATAAAAGATAAATTGATTGGCATCACATAAAATTCCTGATTAAAAACAGTGTGATAGGTTGAATTTTGAGCTGTGGTTTAATTTTGAACACATATTGGCGTCATAATCGCCAAAAGTGCCGCTATCTGAGTTTTTACTTGTCAGAAGCAAGGAATTGTGCCGCCTGAATGGATTGATAAATGCTTATAAATAAGAGGGTTATTGATGGCTTGTTAATTGCGTCTCGGGTAGCAGAAATGAAAGCTCTGGATTGAATTAGCGCATATTTAGCCCACGCCAAGGCGCGGAGGTTAAGCCGCCGGTTTGTTAAAAGTGAACCTTGGTTCAGTGTAAAAAAACAGCTCCGCAAGAGTGGCATCTGCGGAGCTGTTTTAAATGAGAGTTAAGCCGAATTTAATGCCCGTCGCTCACTACTTTGTTTCAGAAACCTATCTAAGGAGTTTTTTCAGTGGCTTAGGTTTAGGTAACTGGGCTCAGTAGCCCGCCGCTTCGCTGCCGGCACGGCGCGGGTCAGATGCACCAAATTTACCTTCTTCGGTCACCATAATGCTCTGGGTGCTGCCCATGGAACTTTTGACCTTGACCTGGTGGCCCATGGCTTCCAGCAGCGCTATGGTGTCACCATTGAGGCTGCGCTCAACCCGAATTTCATCCGGCAGCCACTGGTGATGCATTCGCGGCGCAAAGCTGGCTTCGGCGATATTCAGGTCGTGGTCAATCACATTCATGATGATCTGCAGCACTGTGGTAATGATCCTGGCGCCACCCGGGCTGCCGGTAACCAGAAACGGCTGACCGTCTTTCATTATCATGGTCGGGCTCATGGAGCTCAGTGGCCGCTTGTTGCCCTGTACCGAGTTGGCTTCACCGCCCACTAGGCCATAACCGTTGGGGGTGCCGGGTTTGGCTGAGAAATCATCCATCTCATTGTTCAGCAAAATCCCTGTACCATCGGCCACCAGCCCAGAGCCATAACTGAAGTTGAGGGTATAGGTGTTGGATACCGCATTGCCCCATTTATCCACGACCGAGTAGTGAGTTGTCTGGTCACTTTCATAGGGGGCCAGTTTGCCGGGTTTGACCTGGCTTGAAGGGGTGGCGTGCTTGCTGTCGATGCTCTTGGCCAATGTCTGGGCATAATCCGGGCTCAACAGGGCTTTGACCGGCACAGGATAGAAATCCGGATCGCCGAGATACTCGCTGCGATCGGCATAGGCCCGTCTCATGGCCTCGGCCATAAGATGCAAAGTGGCGGCGGTGTTGTGGCCCAGATCATGGATGGGGTACTGCTCGAGAATGTTGAGGATCTCTATGATATGGATGCCACCCGATGATGGCGGCGGCATGGAAACCACCTCATAGCCTCGATAGTGTCCGCGCACCGGCTGGCGCTCTATGGCCTGATAGTTGTTGAGATCCTCAAGGGTCATGATGCCGCCGGCGGCCTGAATGGCACTCACCAGTTTCTCGGCGGTTTCCCCTTGGTAAAATCCTTTGCTGCCCTGTTTGGCAATCAGCTCCAGCGAGTGAGCCAACTCAGGCTGCTTGATGATTTCGCCCGGTACAAAGCTGCTGCCATCTGCCTTGTAGAAGATGGCGGCAGAGCTTGGCCATTGGGAGATGCGGCGCTTAACCCCATCGAGGGAGTTGGCCAGATCTGAAGTAACGCTGATCCCATCCCGCGCCAGTTTGATCGCCGGGGCTATCACTTGCTCCCGTTTCATGGTGCCATACTTGGACAGGGCCAGCTCCATGCCCATCACAGTGCCGGGAACGCCTACCGCCAGGCCGTGCTCGCGGCTGAGTTTATTGACCGCATTGCCCTTGTCATCGAGGAAGATATCCCTGTGGGCCTTGGAAGGCGCCATCTCCCGATAGTCTATGGCTATGGTCTTGTTTTCCTTCGCCAGGTGTACCAGCATGAAACCGCCGCCACCTATATTGCCTGCCCGGGGCAAAGTCACTGCCAGGGCATAACCCACGGCCACTGCTGCATCTACTGCGTTGCCGCCTTGCTTGAGAATATCCACCCCGATACGGGAAGCCAGTGCCTCCTGGCTGGAAACCATGCCATGCTTGGCCCAAACGGGCTGGGCTGTGGCCATTTCACTGTAAATCGAGGATTCGTTGGCGGTAGCTTGTGGGCTGTAACTCAGGGTGGAGGCTGCAGGCAGAGCCAGAGCGACGGCGAAGATCAGCGGTTTTATCAGACGCACTATATTTCCTTATACTGCTTTTGCTTAAGTTGCTATGCAATGTGCCGCCAATTATCCTTGATTGCAAGTTTGCCTCGGCATATGGAATAAATTTGGACAATAAGCACTGGCAGTGGCGTTTTGCCGCCAGCATTGATGAGATCCCCGCCGCCGAGTGGGATCTGTGTCTGGCTGAAGATGGAAAAACAGAGCCGGACAACCCTTTTTGCCGACATGCTTTTTTGAAGGCGCTGGAGCAAAGTGGCAGTGTTTGCGCCGCAGCCGGCTGGCAACCCATGCATTTACAGCTGTTTTGCAACGACAGGCGTTTGGCTGTGATGCCTCTCTATCTCAAGGAGCACTCCTGGGGCGAATATGTGTTCGACTGGGCCTGGGCCGATGCCTATCAGCGCCACGGTGAAGCCTATTATCCCAAGCTGGTCTGCGCCATTCCCTTTACGCCTGTCACCGGCCCAAGACTCGGGATAGCGCCTGAGGCCAGGGCGGCGGCCGCTGATATCCAGCAGGCGCTGGGGAAACTGTTTTGGCAACTGCTCGAAAGCTACTCCTCCTGGCATTGGCTGTTTGTCAGCAAGGGGCAACTCGAGTCATTGCGGCATTTGCCCCAGACCTTGGTGCGGGAAGGAACGCAGTTTCATTGGTTTAACCGGGGTTACAGCAACTTTGATGATTTTTTGGCGCGGCTCAACTCCAAACGGCGCAAGAATATTCTCAAAGAGCGCCGCGCCTTGGCTGGCTTGCAGTTTGTCTGGCTCAGGGGCGATGAACTGCAAGATTGGCACTGGCAGCTTTTCTATCGCTGCTATCGGCAAACCTATCTGAAACGCTCCGGCCACCGGGGATATCTTCAGCCCGACTTTTTCAAGCAACTCGGTAAGTTGATGGCGGCCGAGGTGCGTTTGCTCCTGGTGCACCGCTTGGGCGAAGCGCCGCAGCAGGCGCTGGCATGCGCGCTTTATCTGCAGGGGAAAGATACTCTTTATGGCCGCTATTGGGGCGCACTTGAGGAGATCCCGGCGCTGCATTTCGAAGCCTGTTACTGGCAGGGGATAGACTACTGTATCGAGAACGGCCTCAGTTGCTTCAACGCCGGTGCCCAGGGGGAGCACAAGCTTATCCGCGGCTTTGAGTGTGTCACCACCTATTCGCTGCATGGCATAGCGCATCCGGGCTTTCGGGAGGCGATAGCCGATTTCTGTCAAACAGAGGCCGGCAACAACCGCTTGTATCAAGCGCAGTTGCAGCAGGCCTTACCCTACAAAAAGGGCGATTAACCCAGCGCCAGCCAGACACCGACCCCCAGCATCAGACTGCCGGCTATCCGGTTGAGCAGGCGGACATTGTTGCCACGGCTCAAAAACAGCCTCAGGCTCTTGCCGCCATTGGCATAGGCCAGCATGCAGATGAGTTCGGTACACATGATAATGCCGATGAGTGCCGTCAGTTGCGGTGCCATAGGTTGCTGCAGATTAATAAAGGGAGGCAGCAAGGAAATCATAAAGGCCCAGCCCTTGGGATTGGCAATAGCGGTGACAAAGCCTTGGGAGATCAACGCTGTGCGCTTGATACTTCTGGGTTGGTCCAGATTGGCCATCTTGCCCTTGGCCCGCCACATATTGATGCCGAGCCAGATAAGATAGGCACCGCCAAGATATTTGAGCCCCTGGAAGATCATCGGATGTTTCAACATAACCGTGGCCACGCCCAGCACGGCCGCCAAAGCCACCAGGGCGACCCCCACGAGTTCACCCAGCATCATCCACAGAGTGCGGCGCACCCCAATGCTCATCCCCAGTGTCATGGCCAGGGTCATGCACATTCCCGGGGTAACGGAAACAAAGAAAAAGGTTGGAATAAAAGCGGCGAGCAGGGCGTAGTCTTGCATTTTGGGTACAGCTGTCTCTCAAAAAAGGGAGATCAGTCTAATGAAATCCTACCGGGTGACAAAGTAAAAAATTGCAGTGCTCAATACACTAAGGCGGAAAACAAGAGACCGATCATCAGATCGGTCTCAAACAGGTGATTTCGCTATCGGTTACAGCACGCCACGCTTCATTTGATCGCGCTCGATGGATTCGAACAACGCCTTGAAGTTACCCTCGCCAAAGCCGAGGTTGTTCTTGCGCTGAATAATCTCGATAAAGATGGGGCCGAACAGGTTTTTGGTGAAGATCTGCAGCAGGTAGCCACTGTCATCCCCGTCCACCAGAATTTGATGATGCTTTATCTTGTCACGGTTTTCAGTCACCTGAGGCACCTTGTCGAAGATGGTGTCGTAGTATTCAGGGATGATGTCCAGGGTCTCGATTGAGGTTCCTTCCATGGCATCGAGCGAGGCGACGATATCCCGGGTGCGGAACGCCAGATGTTGCACGCCCGGGCCGTTATATTCGCGCAGGTACTCATCAATCTGGTTTTTGTCGTCACCCTTGCCCTCATTGATGGGGATACAGAAGCTACCATCGGGAGAGCGCAGGGCGTAGGAGACCAAGGCGGTTTGTACGCCGCTGATATCGAAGTAACGCACTTCGGTGAATCCGAAGATATCCTTATAGAAATCAGACCATTGTTCCATGGTACCCTTGTGGACATTGTTGGTCAGGTGATCCACTTCCATAAAGCCTTTTTCTGGGACTATCACAGGGGCTGGCAGGTCGACAAAGTCTGTCTTGTAGATATTGTCCTGCTCGCCGAAACGGTCGATGAAGTAAATCAGGCTGTCGCCTATACCATAGATTGCCGGGTAGGGCAGATCAGTGTGGGCCTGATCCGCCGGACGGGCGCCGCGGGATACCGCCAGTTGCAGGGCATAATTGGCATCTTCTACCCGCCACCCCATGGAGCAGATGGCCGGGCCATGGTGCTTGGCAAATTCGGCGCTGAAGCCTTGACGCTCCTTGTTGAGCAGAAAATTAATGTCATTCTGCTTGTAATAGAAAATCTCCCTGTCCTTGGCTTTTTTCAGCATGGAGAAACCAAAGTCGATAAAGACCTGGTGCATGAAATCACTGTCCGGGGTTGCAAACTCGGTGAATTCGATACCGAGCAGTCCCAGTGGATTCTTTTCGCTTGCCATTTCTATGTCCTCTTCAATGATGTTGCTTGCGGCCATTCTCTGATGGCCTTGCTGGATATTCGTTTCCGGGCTCAGCCTTCGAGCCAGGAGCGGTTGTAATCAGTACTCATGCAGCTTTGCACATGGGTGGTTAACTGCAGCGGGGCAAAGGTGTCCACCATAACGGCGTATTCATAGGTGTCTTTCTTGCCGATGGAGGCTTCGGTGCGCCCGGGCTGTGGCCCATGAGGCACGCCTTTTTGATGCAGTGTCAGGTAACCGGCTTCTATGCCGGTGCGGCTCATAAAGTCGCCATCCACATAGTAGAGCACCTCGTCACTGTCGATATTGTTGTGGTAGTAAGGTGCCGGGATCGCCTTGGGATGGAAGTCGTAAGGTCTGGGAACAAAGTTGCAGATAACAAAGTTGTGGGCGGTAAACACCAGATGATCCGATGGGGGCAGGTGAATCTTGCCTACCTTGGGCGCGTACTCTGTGATGTTGAAGGCCCAGGGGTAGACAAAACCGTCCCAACCCACCAGATCAAAAGGATGCCATTCCAGCTGAGTCAGCTGATACTTGTCGCCAAACTTGCTGACCAGAGGGAACTCCCCTTGCTCGACCCTGGCCTCTGTCAGTTCGGGTACCCGGATATCCCGCTCGCAATAGGGCGCCGACTCCAGCAACTGGCCATAGTCATTGCGAAAGTGTTTGGGGATCTCCACCATGGAGAAGGATTCGATCACCAACAAGCGCACATTACTGTAGTCCTTGAATTTCAACTGATAGGTGGTGCCGCGGGGGATCACCAGATAGTCCCACTTTTGCACCTTGAGCTTGCCGTATTCACTTAAGAGCTCGCCTTCACCCTCGTGGACAAATACCACCTCGTCGGCGTAGGCATTGCGGTAGAACAGCTCGGTATCCTCGGTGACTCTGGCAGTATAAATCGCCAGATCCTGATTGAAGAAAATCTTGTTGCGGGCACAGAAGAAGTGCCCCTGTCTGTCGGCCTGTTTACTGTCCAGTTTATAGTTCTGTACCAGGGAGTCCTGCCACACTTCACCATGGCTGAGCTCAAAAGGCTCAACGGTTAACGCCTTGGTAGGCATATTGTGGTGATACTTGTTGGAATAGATATTGGAAAAGCCATGGGTTGAAAACAGCTCTTCACGGTAGAGTTCACCGGATGGCTTCTCAAATGCGATATGGCGCTTGTTGGGAACCTGCCCCTGTTTTACATAAAATGGCATCTGACTCTTCCTTGGTGGCGCTTGCTGTTAACCTTCTTTGGGAACCTTCGGCGGCCACTGTTGTTATTCTTGTTCTCTTTGCGCTCTTGTCTGTCGGAATTGCCGGTCGCTAGCAGCGCAAATGAGCCGTTTTTGTGATCTATCTTTCAATTTAGTTGCGCGCTTGTACAAAAAAAAGAATAATTATTCGGCATACTCAATCTAAAAATTTGATTGTCTTGTTGGATTTACGGGAGTGTAAACCTTGCGTATCGATATCGACGCCTTCAATGTGCTTAAGGTGGTGGTGGAAGAGGGCAGTTTTGCCAAGGCGGCAGAGCGTCTGCACAAGGCGCAGTCGGCGGTGAGTTATCAGATAAAGAAACTGGAACAATATCTTGGCGTTAATCTGCTTGACCGTAATCAATACCGGGCCGAGCTGACTCACGAAGGGCGGGTTATTTTGGCCGAGGGACAACGCTTGCTGGCGCATCTTGGCAATATAGAGCATCTGGCCAGCCGTTTCAGTGAGGGCTGGGAGCCCAGATTGGAGCTGGTGATAGACGGCGCCTTGCCGATGGAGCCTATCATGACCGCCCTCAAGCGCATGACAGAGCATAAGATCCCGACCAAAATCCAGCTCAATATGGAGTTTCTCGGTGGGGTACAACACAGGTTTGAGCGCGACAGCGCTGATCTTATGTTGGTGAAAGACTATCGCAGTGGCCCCAGTTACCACCCCAAGCCCCTGCCTGCTATCACCAGTGTGTTGGTGGCAGGTAAAGACCACCCCTTGACTTCGCGCCGCGGCATTACCCTGTCAGAATTGCAGCAACATGTGGAGCTCACCATCGAAGACTCATCACCGGTCAAGAGCCAGCGCGATGAGCTGCAGTTCGGCGGCGACAAGGTCTTTTATCTCTCCGGTTTCATCATGAAAAAGAACGCCTTGCTCAAGGGCCTGGGTTTTGGCTGGATGCCGGACTTCCTGATAACCGAAGAGCTGGCTTGTGGTGATTTAAGTGAGCTGGACTTTGTCGGCGGCAGCCGTTTTCGTTTTATTCCTCAGTTGGTGTCGACGCTGGAGCGGCCTCTTGGCCGTGCAGGAAGGCTGTTTACTGAGCTGATTCTGGAGGAGTTTGAGCGCTTTCAGGGGGATAATGCCAGCGGTCTGGGTTGAAGCATTCTGTTACTTTTTACTCAAATCACATCCGTCTCCTCACTTGCTGTTTTGACATTTTATGTCATAGACTGAGTGCCAGGTCATTCAGACCCTAAACCATTGAGGGGGAGTTTCAATGAGCAAGAACAGCCATGAAGTGGATTATGAGATCAAGGGCGAGAGCATGCAGCTGGTTGAGGTGGAGCTGGATCCCGGTGAAACCGTGATCGCCGAGGCGGGCGCCATGACTTACATGGAGGAAGGGATCAGCTTTGAAGCGCGCATGGGCGATGGCTCAGAGCCGGATTCAGGATTCTTTGGCAAGTTGATGGGGGCCGGTAAACGTATGCTGACAGGTGAAAGCCTGTTTATGACCCATTTCAGCAATCAGGGCCAGGGCAAACGTCGGGTGTCGTTCGCCGCACCTTATCCCGGCACCATCCTGGCAATCGATCTCGATGAGGTCGGCGGTGAACTCATTTTGCAGAAAGACAGTTTTCTGGCCGCGGCCCTGGGTACCCAGGTGACCATGAGGTTCAATAAGCGCCTGGGAACCGGTTTCTTCGGCGGTGAAGGCTTTATTTTGCAGAGCCTCAAGGGTGATGGCATGGCCTTTATTCACGCAGGTGGCACCTTGATCCGTAAAGAGCTTAAGGGCGAAACCCTGAGAGTGGATACCGGCTGTCTGGTGGGCTTTACCAACGGCATCGATTACGACATAGAGAGGGCCGGCTCTCTCAAGTCCATGGTGTTTGGTGGTGAAGGTTTATTTTTGGCGACACTTTCAGGGCATGGCATAGTGTGGCTGCAGAGCCTGCCGTTTTCCCGTATGGCCGACAGGATCATTGCCCATGCGCCTTCCGCCGGTGGCAGTGACAGGGGAGAGGGCTCAGTGCTTGGTGGAATTGGCCGTATGCTGGATGGGCGCTAAAGCGCTATTTGCGAAACTATCAGCAGAGATAGCAGTAAAGATAGCAGCGAAGAAAGGCAGTCAAGCGCTTAACCTATTTTGCCGACAAACAAAAAAGCCATGGTTTCTACCATGGCTTTTTGCTTTTGAACTTAGGGCTTTTGATAACGGTATCAATGTTCCAGGATCTCAATGATCCTGCGGGTCTTGTCGTGCAGCTTGAACAGTGTGCCTTCAATGTCGACCGTTATCAGGCCATCATTGCCCAGCGGCACAACCACTCGGCCGCGGGCATAGATATCATTATCAAGAATATCGCCCCTGTGATAGCGCTTCTGCCAACCCGGAGGCAAAGGTTCACCCCGGGCGGCTTTCTTTTGCAGTCCAGGGGGCAAATCTTTGTGGTCTTTATCCTGCTTGGCCAAAACGGCCGGACTGGCCAGCATGGCACCCAGGCTGATTGCTACCAAGGCTTTGGATAGTTTGTTTGTCATAGTTTCTCTCCTGCGAGTAGAAGAATACGTTGCCATTCCTGCTCTGTGACCGGTTGCACGCTCAGCCTGGCCCCTTTTTGTACCAGATACATATGTTCGAGCTGCGAGTCTGCCTTGACCTCTTTGAGGCTAACTGTTCTGGCAAACTGACGTTCAAAGCCGATATCCAACTGAAACCAACGCGGTGACTCTGGGCTCGACTTGGGATCAAAGTAGGGTGACTCTGGATCCCAGGCCGTGGTATCGGCTTTGGCCTCTCCGACGACTCTGGCAGTGCCCACCACGCCCGGCGTTTTGCAACTGGAATGATAGAACAAAATGGCGTCGCCGATTTGCAGTTCATCGCGAATAAAGTTTCGAGCCTGATAATTGCGGATCCCGCACCAGGGTTCCACCTTGACCCGCTGTAGATCGCCGATACTGAATTCATCGGGTTCGGATTTCATCAACCAGTACTTCATGCTGGCACTCCTTGAGTGTTTTTACCAGAAAAGCTTACCAGCCTGTTAAGCACTTATTCAGCAAGGCAAGGGCAGACTGACCTCATTAGATTGGTAGATTATGCATTATTGTGATAATCGATGTAAAAGATTAGGAGTCGCCTATGGCCACGCTTAGCCTGACAGCTTCAACTGCTGATTATCAAACCTATCGTCATGATTTTGCCCGCGGGGAACAGGATTACAATCCCGCGACAGTCCACAAATTTGTTGCTGAAATGAAGCGCCAAGGCATGCTGCTCAACGAGTTCAGTTGGGACGATTGGTACCAAAACAGCCATATGGTCGACAGGCCTGAATATATCGCCGATGCTTCCTTGTATGAATGCCGCTTGCTGCTCAGTGCCATGGTGCGACTTGAGCGTTTCAGCCCGGGTGTCCTGCAGAACATGCGCCGCCAGGGGGTCATGTTGGCCTTACTGGAAAGAATGCAGCAACTGCAAAAGGCGGCCTGAGAATATCCGGGGGCTGATCTTATATTGTCCATTTTGCTGCCATGATCCCGTCATCGGCAGACTTTTTATTCAGGGCTCCTTTGAGGGCCCTGATGGTTTTTGAGCCATTATTCTTTAGTCTAAAAGCCGGTTTCCTTGCTTGTTATTCCAATGCGCCATTCGTTAGAGTCGTTATGAACCCTGCGCCCAGGCCGCAGTGAAAGCCAATCATTGCCGCTGTTTTTGATACTTTTCAGATGCCGCCAATATGGCTTCACACTGTGAGGGGAGGGCCGCCGGCTCAGGGTGACAGACTCTTCCTATAACGATAAAACAACGCACGGAGGCTTAGATGTCTGCCAACAAGACAAGCAAGCAACCCAATGATTTACCTCTGTCCCAGAGCCGTTATCTGGGGCACAGTAATACTCCCTTGATAGACAAGACCATAGGCCAGTATCTGCAGGATATCTGCAACCGTTATCCGGACAACACTGCCGTGGTGATGCATCATCAGCAACTGCGCTGGAGTTATGCGCGCTATCTTGAAGAGATAGATAAGCTGGCCACAGGCCTGCTGGCACTGGGTATCGGCCCCGGGGATCGGGTCGGGATCTGGTCGCCCAATAATATCGAGTGGTGTCTGACTCAGTTTGCCACCGCCAGAATTGGCGCCATCATGGTGTGCATCAACCCGGCTTATCGCCCGGAAGAGCTGGAATATGCACTCACCAATGTGGGCTGCAAGGCACTTATCACCCACGACAAGTTCAAGTCCAGCGATTACCTGGCGATGCTGAATGAGCTGGCGCCGGAACTCAGTGATGCCGAGCCCGGCAAACTGATGTCCAGCCGTCTGCCGGAACTGCGCTGCGTTATTCGCACCGGCAGTGACAAGACGCCGGGCATGCTGAATTTCCCTGATGTATGTGCCATGGGCTCTGAGGCGGAATATGCCGATCTCAAAGGCATAGGTGAGCGTTTATCGCCCCATGATGCCATCAATATTCAATTCACCTCAGGCACCACGGGGAACCCCAAAGGCGCCACGCTGACCCACCACAATATTCTCAACAACGGCATGCTGGTGGCCGACGCCATGGGCTTTGGCCCGGACGACAAGCTTTGTATTCCCGTGCCTCTGTACCACTGCTTCGGCATGGTGCTGGGGAACCTGGTCTGTCTGGCTAAAGGTGCCACGGCCGTGTTCCCATCCGATGCCTTTGATCCTGCTATTACCCTCAAGGTGGTTGAGCAGGAGCGCTGCACCGGACTTCACGGGGTGCCGACCATGTTTATTGCCGAATTGGAGTTGGCCAACTTCCAGGATTATGACCTCAGCAGCTTGCGAACCGGAGTGATGGCCGGAGCCACCTGTCCCGAGGAAGTGATGAAACGGGTGCATAAGCTGATGCATATGACGGAAGTCGTAATCGGTTATGGCCAAACCGAATGCAGCCCGATCAATAACATGACAGAGGTGGAATCTTCATTCGAGAAACAAGTCACTACCGTTGGCCGGGCTCTACCCCATACCGAGGTGAAGATTATCGATGAGTTCGGTGAAATAGTGCCTGTAGGTCAGCCGGGTGAGGTGTGCAGCCGAGGTTACTGTGTGATGCTGGGGTACTGGAACGATCCGGCCAAAACCCAAGCCACCATAGACAAGGATGGTTGGCTGCACTCTGGCGACCTCGGGGTGATGGACAGCGAAGGTTATGTGCAGATAGTCGGTCGCATCAAAGACATGATTATCCGGGGCGGTGAGAACATCTATCCGCGGGAGATTGAAGAGAAACTCTACACTCATCAGGATATTCAGGATGCCGCGGTATTCGGGGTACAGAGTGAAAAATACGGTGAAGAGGTGTGTGCCTGGATCAAGATGCGCCCCGGCAGTACTGTCACTGAAGATGAAATCCGTCACTTCCTGACCGAAAAGGTGGCTTATTTCAAAGTGCCACGTTACATCAAGTTTGTTGAGCAGTATCCGATGACAGTTACCGGTAAAATTCAAAAGTTCCGCATGCGTGAGCTGATGTATGAAGAGCTGCACCGGGATATCAATGGCTGAGTCATTTAAACCGCAACAGTAAAAGAGAAGCGCCGCAATGCGGCGCTTCTTTATGGTTATGAATTACTTGCCGAAAGGAACCGGCCTTGGGGTATCTTTATTGGATGGCGGCAGAATCGGCAGTTCAACCTTGGGCTGTTCCCCGGTCAGCGACTTGAGGAAGGATACCATCTCCTGAGTTTCTTTTTCGGTCAACTTCTGGCCCAGCTGGATATCCGACATGGTGTTGACCGCCTCTTCCAGGTTCCAGACGCTGCCGTCATGGAAGTAGGGGTAGGTGAGTTCAATGTTACGCAGAGTCGGCACCTTGAACACCATCTTGTCAGCTTCCTTGCCTGTGACTCCCTTGCGGCCTTCGGCAGGGTTATCCGTGTGGAAAGGTTTGATGAGTCCCATCTTCATATACATGGTGCCACCGACCGCCGGGCCATTGTGGCAAGCGACACAGCCTTTGTCCTTGAACAGCTGATAACCCGCTTTGGCTTCGGCGCTGATGGCCTTTTTGTCGCCTTCCAAATATTTGTCAAAGGCGCTGTTGGGGGTCACCAGCGTCTTTTCAAAGGCGGCAATTGCATCTGTGATCCTGTCGATATTGACCTCTTCAGAGCCGTAAACCTGCTTGAAGCGGGCACGGTAAGCCGGCATGGAGGCAACGGTTTCGGACGCCAGCTCATGAGTAAAGCCCATCTCTTTAGGGTTGGCTATAGGACCTGCGGCCTGTTCCTTGAGATCTTTGGCGCGGCCATCCCAGAACTGTGCCAACATATAATCGGCGTTCAATACGGTAGGCGAGTTGATAGGACCTTCTTGCCAGGCATGACCGATCGAGGTTGGCAGGGCGTCGACCCCTCCCATGGAAAGGTTGTGACATGAGTTACAGGAGATAAACCCGGATTTTGATAATCTGGGTTCGAAGTAAAGCATTTTCCCGAGTTCGACCTTTTCCGGCTCGGTGATTTTCACCGGCTTGATAATTTCGATAGGCTCAGCCGCCTGAGCCGCAGTCATCCCGAGGGCTGCCGTTACAGCCATGACCAGTGCTTGATATCTCATTGCTATCACCTCTAATAGGCTTACTTTGTGTGTGGTTATTTGTCTATCATAGTGATGGGATAGAGGCTTTGACAGCTGTTAATATCGATTGGCTCCATCGTTGATTTAGATGGATTTTTTGTGATGATTGCCGCGGTTTTTACCTCTTGCTTTAGCTATCTTGTCTGAATCGACTTTTCTCACATTTTCATCCTGCATCACGCTTTGGGTAAAAGTGTGCTGAGGACGATACTTTTATCTTCCTGGCAGCGCTTATTAGGGCCTGTGGCTGACTGACATCGACAAGCTATACTCTGTTAACTTCCTGAATGCTTATGGGATTGGCCTTGGCAAACGGAGTGATACTATGGCAAGAACCTCAATCACCTTTTTCGGCCGGCCCGCGCTGTTCGTCCTCCTGTTGTTACTTTATAGTGGCAGCCCTGTGGCTCGCGCCGACACTCTGCAACTGAGCTCGCTTAATTGGCCACCCTACACTGGTCAGATGTTGGAACAACAGGGGGCTTGTGTTGCCGTGGTCAAAGCAGCACTCGCCGCCATGGGCCATGACCTCAAAGTCAATTTCTACCCCTGGAGCCGGGCGGTTAAATTGGCAGACATGCCTGGTTCACCCTATCTTGGTTACTTTCCAGAGTATTATCACCAAAGCGATAAGTTTATTTTTTCAAAGCCCTTTGGCTTCAGTCAATTGGCACTGGTGGAACAATCCCAGCGGCCAGTGAGCTGGCAACAGTTGCAGGACTTGCAGCGTTACAATCTCGGAGTGGTAAAGGGCTATGTTAATACCGAGAGCTTGGACCGGGCCATGGACTCAGGCCGGCAACCCTTTGAGCTGGCCAATTCCGATGAACAAAACCTTCGCAAATTAGCGGCCGCCAGAATTGATGCCGTGGTGATCGACGCCAATGTTTATCGTTACCTGCTGCGGCAAAAGGGGATGGAGGAGTTGGAAGGCAAGCTTAAACTGAATCGGCAATTGCTGGCCAGCAAGGGCTTGCTGGTGGCTTTTCGAAATTCCGAAGAGGGGCAACGTTGGCGGGATATTTTCGACCAGGGATTGGCCCGAATTGATGCCAAGAGCATATTGGAGCAACACTTAAAGTATCATTGAGTTGTCATCCAAAGCGGTTAAATTGAGCACTTTACCCCAGATGGACGGGTCTGTGACAGAAAGTGCCTATGAGCTTGAACTGCTTGCCGAACTGGAGCATAAATACCAGCAACACTTGAACGCCAGGTCTTTGGCTCAAGTCGGCTTTGCCGGTAAGTCGCTCGATGTGCGGGCGCTGGAACTGGGGAACCCAAACGCCAGGGTGCCCACAGTGCTGTTCGTCGGCGGTGTTCACGGGGTTGAACGTATCGGCAGCCAGGTGATACTGGCGCTTCTTGGCAGCCTGTTGACCCGCTGCAGTTGGGATAAGCATCTGCAGTTGATGTTAACCCAGATACGGTTGGCGTTTGTACCTGTGTTGAATCCCATCGGCCTTATCAGGGGAACCCGCGCCAATGGCAATGGGGTCGATTTGATGCGCAATGCTCCCATAGATGCCCGCGGCTCAGTGACCTTTATGGTCGGCGGTCAACGGCTTTCCCGATATCTTCCCTGGTATCGGGGCCGCAGCAATCAGCTGGAAACCGAGACCCGGGCGATTATTGACTACAGTAATGAACTTATGGCCCGCGGCAGTAGCTTGATTGTGCTCGATGCCCACTCAGGTTTTGGCCTGGTGGATCATATCTGGTTTCCCTTTGCCTGTAAGGACACACCTTTTGCCCGCCTGGGGGAGGTGTATCATCTAAAGCAGTTGTTCGAAATGAGCTACCCCCATCATTGTCACTATCATATTGCGCCCCAAAGCCGCTTCTATCGCACCCACGGTGATATTTGGGATTATTTGGTCAGTTGTAACCCCCAAGTGCCTTTCCTGCCCTTAACGCTGGAAATGGGCTCCTGGGCCTGGGTCAAAAAGAACCCCAGGCAATTGCTGCGTTTCTCCGGTTATTTCAACCCTCAAAAGCAGCACAGGCTGCAGCGTATTTTACGGCGCCACTTTACCCTAATGCAGTTCTTGCTCGATGTGGGGTATGCTCAGGTACTGGAGCAACTGCCTGAACTTCATCGGCATCACCTGGATTATCAGGCACGAAACTTTTGGTATCCACAAGCGGCGGAGAAACCAAGTCATGACTGAGCAGCAAACCTGGGTGATGATCCGCGGCTTGATGCGCGATAAACGTCATTGGCAGGCCTTTGCCGATAATCTGCTGGCGGCGGGGTTTCGGGTGGAGCTCATCGATCTGCCGGGAAATGGCGATAGGGTGGCGGATACCAGTCCCTGGGATATTCAGGATTATGCCGACTTTGTTGCAGATGAAATGTTACGGCGCAAGGTGGGTAAATGCCGAATATTGGCTATCTCCATGGGCGCCATGGTGGCCATGACACTTGCCGGGAAAAATGACACTGAAGCCGGCCGCCAAAAGGGATTTCAGCTTGAGGGGCTGTTATTGCTCAACAGCAGCGCCGCCGATCTTTCGCCTTGGTATCAGAGATTTCGGCTGCAAGCCCTGCTACGAGCCTTGTGCTCCAGAGTCAAAGGCGAGGGCATTCAATGGCGCGAGGCGACGATTCTAGCGCTTACCAGCCTTGCTCATGCCAAAGACAAGTCTCTGTGCCGTTTCTGGAGCCAACTGGCGCTTGAGGCCAAAACCACACTCGCCAATGGCCTGCGACAAATTGTTGCCTCGGCCCGCTTTCGCTCCCCGGCTAAGCTGTGGGTGCCGGCAACCATTGTTTATGGCTGTGATGATCACCTGGTTTCGCCCAAGTGCAGCGTTCGCCTGGCGGCCAAATATCGGCAAAAGCCGATTCCTTTTTGCCGCTGCGGGCATGATGTGGCGCTGGATAGGCCTGAGTTATTGCTGGAGTTGGTGCAGCGTTTGAGTCGACAAACGCCTTAGACTTGTTTGGGTAAAGCCTGAGCCCAGGTCGAAAACGAGTCAGCTATTCCGACCTGGGCTTTGTGATTAATGAGAGGCGACCACTGTCTTGCCTATGGGCGTTAAAGAGAGCAAGGCCAGTTTTAGGTGCTGAATGCCAAAAGGTATGCCTATGATGGTGACAAAGCAGGCCAGGGCGTGGGTCAGGTGGCCTATCGCCAGCCAAATCCCGAACAGCAGGAACCAGATAATGTTGCCGACCATACCCAGGGCGCCGGTGCCCAAGTCTTCGCGGCCAGAGAGCCTGTCGCGGCTGATATGTTCCTGACCGAAGGGCCAGAATGCCAGTTCACCTATGACAAAGCAGGCGCGGCCGAATGGGATACCTATGATACTGATAAAACAGAGTAAGCCGACAAACCACCAGGCCAGTCCCATGACAAAGCCGCCAAGAATAAACCAGGCAATATTAAAAATAAGACGCAAAATAGCCATTGAGTGCTCCTTTAAATGGCGGATCAGCCACACAGTTTTGCTGTAAAGCTTTGGATATTTCGATTATTAGCTAGAAGCATGCCATAATTATAACCTGTTGAATAATATTGGATATTGCTATTTCTGAGCCTAGGAGGATGGCGGCGATTGGTGATTTATACCAATAAGTGGCGATAATCATCACAGAGGGGAGCCGCAATGGATTAGCCTCCAAGCCATCACTTAGTCGGCATAAAGCCAACTGGTGCCTGTGAGGATTTGTGGCCTGAATCCTGTCCTCCTTGGCGGCAAACACATACAATAGCCATCCCTTGCACACCTTAGCCTTGAAATATATCGCCAGTGCCATGTCTTTAACCGATTTCAAACTGGATAAAACCCCAGTTCAAGCCTTTGAGTTTCGAGGTCATCAGCTGTTTATCAAGCGCGATGATCTGCTTCATCCCAGTTTCAGTGGTAATAAGGCGCGCAAGTTCCGTTATTTCCTCGACCACGACTTTCCCGGTATCAAGCGCCTGATAGGTTATGGCTCGGCCCAGGCCAACTCACTCTACTCTATGGCGGCGCTGGCCGAACTCAAAGGTTGGCAGCTGGACTTTTATGTGGATCACCTGCCGGAATGGTTGCAGCAGCAACCCCTGGGTAACTATCGCGCCGCGTTGGAATTGGGCGCACGGGTGATTGCTGTAAAGAATACGCCCAAGGCCGAGTTGATGACCGGCATGACCCTGGAGGACTTTGTCAGGCAGCATATTGTGCCTGAGTGTGAGCACAGCCTGTTTGTTCCCGAAGGGGGGCGCTGTAGTTATGCCGAATACGGCGTGGCTCAGTTGGGCGCCGAGATTTTACAGTGGCAGCAGCAACAGGCTACCCATAACCTCAAGCTGTTTTTGCCATCGGGGACAGGTACAACGGCACTGTTTCTACAGAAGTATTTTTGTGAGCAACAGGCTGATATTGAAGTGCTGACTTGCGCCGTGGTCGGCGGAGACAGTTACCTCAAGACCCAGTTGCTTGAGTTATCGCCCGATGAGGCATTGCATCCAACTATTGTTACACCCGAACGCAAGTATCATTTTGGCAAGTGTTACCCCGAGTTTTACCAACTTTGGCAAGAACTGGAGCAAAGCGGTATCCGCTTTGAGCTCTTGTACGATCCGCTCGGCTGGCAAGTGTTGCTCGACTTCTTGCGACGTGAGGGCCACAGCCAGGTATTGTATCTGCATCAGGGGGGGCTCCTTGGCAATGAGTCCATGCTTCCCAGATACAGGCGTAAATACGGCTGATTCAGACCAGCTGGTTGCGCTTGAGGATCTTATGAGTGCGCTCAGCCAAGCGCTGCAAGGATTTGAGATCGGCAAGCCCAGGCACCTCGTCATCGAGACGGGACTCCCAAAAGCATACCTCAGTGTCCAACATCTCCAGCATTTTCTTGGAGCAACCCAGGCATTTCCCGCCGCATAGGCTGGCTTCCGGCAAGTCCAGTGGAATACAGCGCCGGATCTCGCTAAGCAATGAGCGCATCGCTTCCGTGGTATTCGGTTTAATGGAGCCGGGTTTAGTCGCTCTGCTTTTAGTGGCTGTGATGGATTGATTCAAGGCAACACCGACAGATAAGTTTGTTAAGCATCAGCTTAATTCAAGTGGAAGGGTTGGAGAATGATCTGGCGCTTGATTTACTGTTTATCGCCATTTGGTCAGGCTGCTTCCCGGGATCACGGGAAAAGGCCTTGACCAAATGTGATGTTCTACCCGATTGCTGCTGGATAACAGTCCAATCTGCCTGAGCGTTCGATACAGTGAGAGGATAGGGGTATCGAGTGGGTATTTCGACAGTCTTACTTATTGGCGCTCAGCAACCACTTCATAAACTTGAGGGTTTCTGTACGCTTTGAGAAGGTTTGCTTCTTCTTGCCTTTGCTGTCGGTAAAGGCGATTGAGTTTTTGTTGATGGAAATTGAATCTACAGGGAAATTTACTGTGATTTCATGTCCGTTTACTTTGTATGACATAGGCCACACTCCTTATTTTCTGTTAGCGCCGATATTGGCGTATACAATCTTAACTATAGAAAATCCTTAGCATTTATTGCGAAAGATGCGTTGGTTGACTATTGAATGTACCCAGTTTGTCAGCCTTTATCAAGCCCCCGACAGACTGAAGTGCATACAGACACTCCGGGTGTCAGTAGAACATCAGACCATCGCCGCAGCACAGAGTTCACCACAGCTGTGTGACATTTCAATTAAACTCAGGAATTGTTAACTGAACGAATTTACTTAAGCGGCCTGGAGCGAGATGGGACGAGCTGAGGGTACCTTAATATCGTCGGCAATTATATCGACAGTTGGCTATAAGTCAAGCAGTATAAATACTGAGCCGATATATCCGGAACTACATGTTTCTGCTACTCTTTTTTGCTAAAGGTGCCAATAGCTCCCTGGTGTACTCTGGCTTGAACACAGCTTGAAGTGCTTACACCGGATGGATTGGTACTTTATCTTATAGTGGCAAGGAGCGCGTTAATGAATAGAGTGTTGATTGGCATAGGATTATTTATTCTGTTGCTCTGGCCTGGGTTATGTCCGGCGGCCGAACCTGCACCGGAAACGCCAAGCGAGCAAAGTGCTGCAGCGGCTTATGATTATCGCGACCCCTTGTTCAGGGATACCCCCAGAGGCGCCCTGCAGGGCTTTATGCAATACGCCAAAGACGGGGATTACCAAACCGCGGCCGAGTATCTGGATCTGCGTTTTCTTCCCACCGGCATGACAGCGGAGCAGGGGCCGCTCTATGCCAGGCAGTTGCTGGCGATTATCGAGCGTAATCTCTGGCTCAACCCGCAAGAGCTGGATGATACCCCGGAGGGCAAAACCGACGACAAGCTGCCCGCCTATCGGGAGGGATTTGCCCGTTTGGAAGCCGAAAAAAAGGCCTATCAGCTCCTGTTGCAGCGGGTGCCTAGCTCTGAATACGGCAGTCTGTGGAAGGTTTCCAATGCCACGGTTGCCAAGCTCCCAAAACTTTACCAGGCCTTGGGCTATGGCCCTGTGGTGGAGTGGTTTATTGAGCACATTCCTGAAGGACGCCTGTTTACCCTGAATCTGTGGGAATGGGCCATGATGCTGGCCTATCTGGCGCTGGCGTTCTTATTCGTGGTACCTGTGACCTGGTTGCTGCAATGGCCGCTTTCACGTTCATCACACCCGCTCAAGGCTGAATTGGGCGCCTTTATTCGTGGCCCTCTGCGATTCTTTGCCGCTGTGGCACTCGATAGAGCCATGCTTGCCAACAGTACCTTGAGCGCTGCGATGCAGGAGATAGTCAACACAGGCTTTTTCTTTATTCTGGCCACAGTTTGGTTGATATGGGCGCTGGTGGGGCTGGCACAGAGCAGCCTTAGGGAGCGCTGGATAGCCAAGGGCAACAAACAGGCGGCCTCCTTGTTGCGACCTCTTGGAAATTTTCTGCGGGTGGCCCTGCTGAGCTTGGCGACCTTATTATGGCTTGAGCATCTGGGTTTTAATGCCGGCACTATACTGGCCGGGATGGGTATCGGGGGGCTGGCAATCGCTTTGGCCTCGAAACAGTCGATAGAAAACCTGATTGGCACCATCACCCTCTATTCAGCCGCGCCTATCAAGGTTGGCAATATCGGTAATTTC
Organism: Shewanella algae; assembly: GCF_009183365.2. Taxonomy (NCBI): domain Bacteria; kingdom Pseudomonadati; phylum Pseudomonadota; class Gammaproteobacteria; order Alteromonadales; family Shewanellaceae; genus Shewanella; species Shewanella algae. The sequence goes on along the minus strand of NZ_CP068230.1, from coordinate 2,915,512 downwards.
GGCGGCGTTCGCGGCACAGTGGAGGAGATAGGGCTACGCTGTACCCGCATCAGAACTCTGGATCGTTCTGTCATTCATATGCCCAACGCCAAGTTGGCCGAAATGGAGATAGAGAATATTTCAGAGCGGGAGAAAATCCGTTTCAAGACAGAGATACGTCTCGATTACAGCACAGATGCCAAACAGCTGCAGGCGATAATCAATGATATCAAAGCCTTGCTAAAGCAACATGAGAAGGTGGACGAATCACCGATGCGGGTCACTTTCAAGGGTTTTGGCAACGCCGGGCTCGAGTTGAATGTACTGGCCTATGTCGGCACCACCAGTTTACCGGTTTATCAGGAAGTCGCCGAGGAGTTGCAGCTGGGGATAATGGCGATTGTCGCCGAGCACGGCAGCAAGATGGTGCCCGTATGGCCGGTTTCGGCCTGATACCCAAGATTGAAAACGGCAGAGGCTAAAGCCGTATAGACAATGGCAATAAAAAACGGTGCCCACGGCACCGTTTTTTTAAACAGGTCATTCGGCTCAGGCTTTATCTCAGGCCTTATCGCGATGGCAGAAATAGTCTACCGCGCGTTTTACCAGCTCAATTCCTGTCTGTTCACATGGCGGCAGGCTGGCATCGCTCTGCTTCAGCGGCGTGACTCTATCACCCCATTTCAGCAGCAAGGCGGCGCTGGTGAGGCCGGCACCAAAGGCACAGGAAAGAATATGTTGTCCTGGCTTGATCATGCCTTTTTCCAACGCATCACAGATGGCAATAGGAATGGTGGCTGCCGAAGTGTTGCCATAGTTGGCTATGTTGACGAAGGCCTTCTCTTTGGGGATCTTCATTCTGTGTACCAGAGTGTCGATGATCCTCTCGTTGGCCTGATGGGGGATAACCCAATCGACTTCCTCTTTGTCCAGACCACACTTCTCCAACACCTGGGCGCTGAGTTTGCCCATGCCGTTGATGGCGCGTTTGAAGATCTCCTGGCCATCGAATTGGATGTAGAAGTCCAGTGACTCGGCAACAAATCTGTCCATGCCTGTACCAAAGCTGGCTTTGAGAATGTCGCGGCCACCTGGATCATTGTTGAGTTCATAGCCCAGTACGCCACATGGGCTGTCTGTCGCTTCCAGTACCACGGCACCTGCACCATCACCGAACAGTACCGCGGTTTCTCTTCTTGACCAGTCGAGGTAGAAACTCAGACGTTCGGCGCCGACCACCAGGACTTTCTTGCATTGACCACTCTTGATTTGAGCGGTTGCCAAGCCAACCCCGTAGAGAAAGCCACTGCAGGCGGCGTTGATGTCAAAGGCGGCGCAGTTGGCGCCGACATTGGCCTGTACTGTTGAGGCTATGTTGGGGATCAGTGTGTCCGGGCTGGCGGTCGCCAGGATAATCATGTCCAGTTCGCTGCCTTCGATGCCGGCGGCGGCCAGCGCATGCTGAGCGGCTACAGTGGCCAATTCCGAGGTGTTGACGTGGCTGATATGGCGCTGGCTGATCCCTGTTCTGGGTTTAATCCATTCATCGGAAGTGTCGATAAAGGTGGCCAGATCATGGTTGGTCAGTACGGCGGGGGGAACGCACTTTCCCCAGCCGGTAATAGTGGCGTACTGCATTGAATTTACTCTCAAAATAAAAAGACAGAAGCCAGATCTGTCTTTTGGACAACTAAAGCGCTATTGCTTGGAAAGGGTCGTGATTTTTCAGCTCACCTGTTGGGCTACCAATTCACGAATGGCGTTGGCAGCGTGCAGTATGTGGGCCCTCAGCAGGACCACGGCCTCATCTATTTTCTTTTGCCGACATAATTGCAGCAGATCCCTGTGATCCTGCTCGGCTCTGGGGATCCCACCTGTCAGCAACAACTGTAAGCGAATATAGCGATCACAGTTGGTGTTCAGACCATGTACAACTTCCATGGTGTGGGGACGGTTGGCGGCGCGGTACAAACTTGTGTGGAACTCTGTGTTGAGCTCGCTCCAGCTGCCCACGGCATTATCCTGTTTAAAGGCGGATTCCAGTTTGTCCAGTACGGCTTCGGCCTGACGCAGATCTTCATCCTGCAGGTTTGGAATGGCTTTGGCAAGGAGATCAGTTTCAATCAGTGCTCTGAGTTCAAATAACTCGCTGACTTGCTCCACCGACAATTCGGTAGCCGTGGCGCCCTTATGGGCTTCAAACTTGACCAAGCCTTCGGCTTCCAGTTGCAAAAGGGCTTCCCTGACCGGAATCCGGCTGACATTCATCTCTTCTGCCAGAGCGCTCTGACGCAGCGGTTCGCCTGCTGCGATTTCACCTGAAAGAATTTTCTCCCGCAGCACTTCGACCACAACCTGGGTGCGCGTTTTATGAACGATGGGCGTAGTTCGGCTCATAGATCCCGTCTTTGTATACGTTATTCGGTTTTGATCCGAATAAGACTACAGCGAATGCTCAGATAAATAAAGGGAAACCACTTGGGTTTCCCTCTGCAATGCCGCGCAAGATGTGCTTTAGAAGTAGCGTGCGCCTGGGTGTTGATCCGAAACTTGCCCCTGGTTGAAGCTGTTTGTCAGCTCAGAAGGCAGGTTTTGCAGACTCAAAGGCCTGAGAAAGCGCGCCATAGCCTGAGTGCCTACCGAGGTACTGCGCAGATCTGTGCTGGCGGGGAAGGGGCCACCATGGTTCATGGCATGGCAAACCTCGACGCCAGTTGGCATCTGATTAAAAATCAGTCTGCCTACCTTGTATTGCAGCGCCTCCAAAACGTCCGGATAACCTTGTAAGTCGCTGCTGGTGGCATGGACACTGGCGGTTAACTGGCCATCGAGCGCCTGGATCACAGCCTGCAGTTCGGCTTCACTTTTGACCGTCACCAACAGGGCGAAGGGGCCGAACACTTCTTCCATTAGATCAGGGCTGGCAAGCAAGCTCTCGGCACCGGTTTCCAGCAATAGTGGCCGGGTATGATGCAGCGCCGCGGCGGCTTTACCCTGAGCCAGCAATTCAAGGGCCGGATTGGCGAGCAGCTGCTTGCTCCGGGTTTGAAATGACTCGGCAATTCCCGGGGTTAACATGGGAGCCGCCTCGGTTTCAGTGATAGCCTGACTCAGGACGCTACGGTAACGTGCAAGGGCTTTTTGGCTGGATTCGCTGTCGGCCAATGCCAGAATAAGCCCGGGGCTGGTACAGAATTGCCCCTGAGCCATCAACATCGACTGATGTTGATGGCCGGCGAGGGTTTCTGCCTCGGCTTGCAATTTACCCGGCAGCAGCAGCTGTGGGTTGATTGAGCCCAGTTCGCCATAAAAGGGAATGGGTTTGGCTCTGGCGGCGCAGCAATCGGCCAGGAGCCTCCCTACCTTGAATGAGCCGGTAAAGCCTACTGCCTGAATACCGCTGTGAGATACCAAGCCAGTCGATAGCTCTGGCCTGCGTCCCTGCAATAGGGAAAATACGGCGCTTGGCATATCGCAGCGAGAGGTAGCGCGGGCAATGGCGCGGGCCACCAGTTCACTGGTGGCCGGGTGTGCAGGATGGCCCTTGACAATCACGGGGCAACCGGCTGCCAGTGCCGAGGCACTGTCACCGCCGGCGGTGGAAAATGCCAGCGGGAAGTTGGAGGCACCGAATACGGCAACCGGCCCGAGAGGGAGCTGGGTCAATCTGAGTTCGGGTTTGGGCAGCGGCGTGCGCTCGGGGTTGGCTTTGTCTATCAACAGAGGACTTGGCGTCTCTCTGAGCTCTGATGCGAACAGCCTGAGCTGATTGGCGGTGCGGCCAAGTTCGCCGTTTATCCGCGCTTGTGGCAGGCCGGATTCCAGCATGGCCGCCGCCGTGATAAGCACGCTGTCGTTTTCAAGCTCGGTGGCGATGGCCTCCAGGAAGGCGGCCCTGGCTTGCGGCCGTGTTTGCCGGTACTGAACAAAGGCGGCACCGGCCGCTGTGACTGCCGCATCTATCTGGCGCTCGCCGGCTTCAGCGAAACTGAGCGCCAGCGTTTGATTGGCGACCGGATCCAGGCTTTGAAACCGTTCGACATCTGTCTCACTCTGCCATTGCCCGGCGATTAGATGTTGGCCGGTCAGTTGTGACGCTAACTCCTTGACGAGCGCCTCACGGCGGTTGGGGATCTCTGTTGTCATGGGGTCTCCTTTAATGTGTGGGCACTTGAGTCTGGGCTATCCAGTGTTGACTGTGATGACAGCTCACAGCACCTGGAATCCATAGGCGTAAGGATCCTCATCATCAACCAGGATACTGTTGTGCCCGGTGACTCTGGCCCAGCCTTGAATACTGGGCAAAATAGCCTCGAACTGGCCGACGCGGGTGGTGCCTTCGATACGGCCGATAAACTGGCTGCCAATGATGGATTCATGGGTGTAACTGTCTCCCGCATTGAGCATGCCTTTGGCGTGCAGCTGCGCCATCCTGGCACTGGTACCTGTGCCGCAGGGCGATCTGTCTATCGCCTTGTCACCGTAAAACACCGCATTGGCGCCATTGGATTCCGGGCTCAGACAATCGCCTGTCCACAGTACATGACTGATGCCCTGAACTGTGGCGTCATCCGGGTGAACACATTCGAGCTGCGCCCTGGCCGCTTCCCGTACCAGTGGGCTCCAGCGCAGAATATCGGCGGCGCTCCATTGCCTGAGTCCGGGAAAGTTTTCTTGCGGATCCACTATTACGTAAAAGTTGCCGCCGTAGGCCACATCGACCTTGAGGCAGCCAAGGCCGGGTACGTCGATGACTTTATCCGCATGGGCGAGATAAGCGGCAACGTTGTAGAGCTTTACCCAGTCGACTTTGGCGCCACTGCGTTGATACTCGATGCGTATTTGGCCTGCGGGCACATCGAGCAGCAGTTCACCTTCCCGGCGCGGTGTCAACAAGCCGGCTTCCAGTGCGGCGGTGACTGTGCCTATGGTGCCATGGCCGCACATGGGCAGGCAGCCACTGGTTTCGATAAACAGAATAGAGCCGTCGGCATCGGCCGAGCAGGGCGGGTAGAGAAAAGCCCCGGACATCATGTCATGGCCTCTGGGTTCGAACATCAACGCCTGACGGATCCAGTCAAACTGCGAGAGAAAATGCTGGCGTTTTTCGCTCATGGTCTGGCCCTTAAGTTCAGGATGGCCACTGGTTACCAGGCGTACCGGGTTGCCACATGTGTGGGCATCGATACAGTAAAAAGTCCCTTTGAGCATAAGTTCTCCTTGGTGCCGCTCTTGGCTCAGTCCAGATTATACTTGTCGAGGTCTATGCGCGTTGCCAGTGCCTGCTCAAGCAGTTGCTGTACATAGGCGCGCTCTTCGCCTTCCAGAGGCAATCTTGGCATGCGTACATGTTCACTGCCGCGTCCCACCAGTTCTTCGGCCAGCTTGATGCACTGTACCAGAGTCGGGATGGTGTCCAGTCTCAGCAGCGGCATAAACCAGCGATACAGCTCTCTGGCTTCCTGCAGTCGGCCGGCGCGGGCCAGGCGGTATAAGGTAACAGACTCTCTCGGGAAGACATTTGTCAGGCCGGATATCCAGCCATCGGCTCCCAGAAGCAGTGACTCGAGGGCAATATCATCGACACCGCAAAAGACGATGAAACGGTCGCCGAAGCGGCTCTGCAGTTCGGTCAGACGGCGGGTGTCTGTAGTCGATTCCTTAATGGCGACTATGTTGGGCTCTTTGGCGAGTTCGGCGGTCATTTCCAAATTGATGTCCACTCCATAGCTCACCGGGTTGTTGTAGATCATGATGGGCAGGGTGGTTGCGCGGGCGACGTGGCGGTAATGCGCCTGCACTTCTCTGTCTGTGCCGCGATAAACCACGGCGGGCAATAACATCAGGCCATCGACACCAAGAGCGGCCACATCTTTGGCGTATTCGGCAGCTTGCTCGGCACTGTGCTCGGTGCAGCCGGAGATCACCGGAATTCGCCCGGCGACGGTTTCGACTGTATGTTTGATAAAGGCGCGCTTCTCGGCCGCGCTCAGAGAGGCGTTCTCGCCCACAGTGCCCAGCGCTATGATGCCGTCAATGCCGTCGTGGATCAGGGCTTCCAGCATACGGCGATTGGAGTCAAAGTTGATTGAGCCATCGGCATTGAATTGGGTTGAAATTGCAGGATACACCCCTTGCCAGTTTGGTTTCATGGTACAGACCTCTTGTTGATTTAGTTGTTGTTCTTTATCCCTTGCGGGCTAACAGCTGTGGATATTGTCAGAGATATAGTATATTGTATACAAAAATATTTAACTAAACACAATCAGTGATCGTGGTGATTGGGAAAAGCGTTTCGTTATTTAAGGCTTTTGGCTGCCCGGCGCAGGGAGAAAACAGATGAACAGCAAACAAGATGGCACAGTGTCCTCAAAGGGAGAACTGACGGTTTTAGGGGGTGGCATAGTCGGGCTTTGCTGCGCCATAGCCGCGCAAAAGCAGGGATTCAAGGTGAGCCTGTTGGATAAAGATGAGCCGGGGCGAGGGGCCTCTTTCGGTAATGCCGGACATTTTGCCACCGAGCAGATGTTTCCGCTGGCGTCTTTCTCTCTTGTGCCTCGGCTCCCTGGAATGTTGCTGGACCCGCAAGGCCCGTTTCGGATCCGTCCCGGGTATTTTTTCAAAGCCTTGCCTTGGTTTTGCCGCTTTATGGCCAATATGTTGCCCGCCAAGCGACGTAAAAATGGTGCGGCGATCGCGGCTTTGAACCGTGAAGCCATAGGCGCCATGCGTCGGTTGCTGGCACAAGCCGAGGCCAGCGAGTTGATGTGTGAAAACGGCAGCCTGCTGTTGTTCGAGCGGGATGAAAAAGCTGCCCGGCAGGAGTTTGAGGCCTATACCAAGGCCGGTGTGGCGGTGAAGCTATTGAGTGGTGATGAAGTCAGGCGGCTTGAGCCTTCGCTGTCCGGCAATATCAAGGCTGCACTGTTTTTCACTGAGGTGGCGCATACGCCATCACCTTTTGAACTCTGCAAGCGTTTGGAGTTGCACTTCAAGGCACTCGGTGGGCAGGTGCTGCGCGCCGAGATCGATAAATTGCAGCCGGACAAGCAAGGTGTCCGCCTCGGTGACAGTCAGGGGCAATCCTGGCACTGCGACAGACTATTGCTCTGCTGCGGCGCCTGGTCCAAACCCCTGGCGCAGCAATTGGGCCATGAGGTGCCGCTGGATACCGAACGCGGCTACCACCTGATGATGCCGCAAGTCAGCGGTTTGTCTCGCCCTGTGGCGTCGTTCGAGCGTAAGTTTATCATTACCCCAATGCGCGGCGGTACCCGTTTGGCCGGCACTGTGGAGTTCGGCGGGCTCGAGGCGCCCATGGATCCCTCAAGGGCCGATTGTTTGCTGCCCCATGCCCAGGCGCTGCTGCCAAAGGTATTTTCCTCTGCCAGTGCCGAACAAGGTGAGCGCTGGATGGGGTTCAGACCCTCTTTGCCGGACAGTTTGCCGATACTGGGGGCGAGCTTGAAGCAGAAGGGGGTTTGGTTTGCCTTTGGTCATCAACATCTTGGGCTGACCTGGGCGGCGATAACGGCAGAGTTGCTGGCCAGCGAGTTTGATGGTGACGAGCCGGCGTTATCACTGCAGCCTTACCGGATTGACAGGTTTTGAGCCCGGGAGCCTGTTCACATTCTAATGCAAAATAGAAAAACGGCGCCGAGGCGCCGTTTTTGCCGATGGGAGCGAGTGGGTCAGTCTTTGAGGCCGTGCATCATGTCGACGCCGGTATTACGTCCCTCGGCGTGACATACGGCGCAGCTCTCGCCGCCACTCTGATAGACAGGGCCGCCGCTGGCATCTTTGCGGAAAACACCGCCGAAGGCTTCGGCATGGCTGGCCCATTTTTCCACTTGGATATGACAGCCGCCACAGGCTGCAACCGTTGGAGAATACTCGGCGATTTGGCCTTTCTCGGTTGCGCCGGGAGTGGCAACCAACACGGAGGCGCTCTGACTCAGGCCATCCAGCGTAAGCTGGCCCTTGATATGGCAGGCGCGGCAATCACTGGCCGGTTTCGGATAGGTGGCCGCCTCTCTGTCGGCGCCCATTCCGGCCACAGTGCGGGTACCACTGTGCAGCGAATGCACCATTTCCCTGTAGTTCAGACTGTTGTTCAGGGTACGGATCGCTTTTATTTGATCCATGCCAGGAGTGTGTTTCAGTCCGGCATTCAGGTACATGTTAGTGCCATTGTTGTGGCAGTCGTTGCAGCTCTTGTCGGTCAGGGCCGTAGCTCCTTGAGGCGCATGACAACTGCCACAGCTGTCATTGCCCGGCTGGAAGCGGCTCGCCAGAGTATGAGCGCTGACAACCCGCTGCTGCATGTCGCTGTCATGACAGCGCCGGCAGGCAGCCTCATCGGCAAGGGCTTTATTGCTCGCCGCAGAGCCTGTGAGTGACAAGGGGTTATCGGCAATCACCTCAATGCGGGTAGCGCTTGTATCACAAGCCACAGCAAAGCCTGTCGCGGGATCGGCGCAGACAAGCAGTTTGGCCTGCACCCGAGTCTTGTCCGGCTCACCAAAGTCCGCTGCCTGAAGCGGGCCTATGGCGGCGTTGAGGCTGTGTCCCTGCATGGCCAGGCTGACATCGGCCCCAGGGTTGGCCAAATTCCAAATTTTGCGCTGACCGTTGTTGAGCGGGCGATTGGCAGGTTCGGGATCGCCACTGACCGTTAACCACAATGACTCTATGGCCGGATCGTCTGCAGGCAGGCGGCCTTGGCTGCGAAAATCCAGGCTGATACTCAGCTTGTCGCCATCAATAGCGGCGGAGGAAAGCGCAAAGGCATACTCCTGTTTGATGAGTTTGCTTGTCCTGCCAAGGCTCAGGTGGATTTTACCCGCGCCCTCTGGGTTGCTGGCATCCGGATGGCAGCCTGAGCAGCTTTGTTGCCAGCCTCTGGGGAAGAGTTCTCTATCGTGGAATAAAGCACTGGCGCTGCCATTCCAGCCCTCGGGGGCATCCTTACTGTGGCAGCTCAGGCAGCTGTTATTGCCGGGAATAAAGTATTGGTTGGCCTGCGGCGCCGCATCGGGAATATGACAGCTGTTACAATCCTTGATATCACCGGGATAGTGCAATTGGCTGTAGTCATATTCATGGCCCTGATAGCCAACGACCTTGTACTCGCCTTGGTGAATTTTGTGAGTCAGGGTCGCCATATCAAGCGCCGAGCCGGTTTCTGGGTCGCCCGAGTAACTGGTGTGACACATGACGCAGCCTTCAAAGGCAAAACGCTTGCTGCCGTGCATCAACAAACGCGCCTCACTGTTATCCCTGTCACTGCCGTGGCAGCGATAGCAGGCCTGCTGCTGATCTATCAATACCCGGCTGTCTTCGGTAGCGGCGGCTTGGCCGGTTGCCGGAATAAAGTCATAGACACTGTTGATCAGCATGCTGCTCAGTGAGCTGTCTGCAGCGGGCTTGAGTTCCAGATAGACCCTGTGAGTCTTGTCACTCTCGTAATGGGTATCGAGCCCTTCAAAGCTTGGGTATTGATTGAGCGTCTTGCTGAATTGATAGCGGTAACGCCCCTGGCCCAGGCTCTGCAGGCAGTCGAGTTTACAGTCACTCTCAATCCCGGCTTGCCACTGCGCTGCGGCCTGGGCTGTGGCACCTGTACCCGGCTCAACCAGTTTATTGATATAGCTTATCCATTGGGGAGCGCGGCTTATCTCATAGCGCCCTTCCGCTGGCCTTGTATCACCGTACATGGGTTGAGCACTGCCCAGCTTGGCTATGCCCATGGCCAAGGCTGATACCTGCTCCAGTTGTTCCAGTCCGGTCACGGCAACGCCGTTGGCGTCGCTTAAGAAAAAGTCGACCGAAACCCGGGTTTGCTCATCTATGGTTACGGCTTCGATATTGGCCTGCAGTGATTTGGCTTTGGCAATATTGATCCCCACTTCTCCCGGAGGACCCACCTGGCCGTCATCGCCATCGGAACATGCAGCCAATAAGCAAACCACCAGTGGGGATAGTTTCCACCAGGCGTTTTTAGGCTTGAATTTCATCATTTCCCATTCCTTTATGTTTTAGATTCTGTCGGGATGTCTAATTAGGAATGTATGCAGGCCTTAATCTATTTAATTTGAATAATTTATCTGTGACCATCGTCAATTTGTTCCAGCTATAACTGATAAGCGTAGGTTTGGTCTAAGTTGTTTTTTCTGATTTTTGAAAGAGTGAAAAATTAATATTTGATTTGAGTTTTAGTTAATGAGTTTGGTCGGTTATCCTGTGAGTAAATGTGACTCAGATTGGGAAAAAATGTCTGGATTTAATTAGCATGAATTGTCGGGTATTTGGTGTATGCATATTTAAATAATATTTCTTAAACTAATTAAGGAACGCAATATGATTACCAGACGAGGAATGCTGAAAGGGAGTATGGGGGCAGCCGTAGGCACTGTCTATGGTGGAACGCTCATCAGCTTTCTTACCGGTTGTGGCAGTGACAATGACAGCGATGAAAAGGTTGAGGTGTTACCCGGTGGTTTGATGGTGGTTAATCCGGTTATCTGCGTCAGTTGCCGTCGCTGTGAAATCGCCTGTGGCTGGAACCATGAAGGCGATTGTAGCCCAACCCTGGCAAGGGTCAAAGTCGAACACAACATGAACTATGGGCCTCATGGTGTGCAGTTTAATTACACAGAGCAGCGGGGGGAATGCGGCGATCGCACTGTGGTGCCTGCCACCTGTCGTCATTGTGAAGTTTGTACACAGGTATGTCCGCAGCAGGCCATTTCAACTCATCCGGAAACCGGCGCTAAAGTGATAGATGAAAAGCGCTGCGTTGGCTGTGGTTATTGCGCCGATAAATGTCCACAACAAGTGATTAAAGTCGTACGCAGCAAAATGAAAGCCGTGAAATGCGACCTGTGTCAGGGCGAGCCGGCCTGTGCCCAGGTTTGTCCGACAGGTGCGATTAAATTTTATACCTGGGAACAGGCGGAAGCCGCGCTCGAACAATATGAAAAATATACTGGCCTGATCGGTTAATGAGGTAATTAAAAATGACAGATAAACTTGGCGGATGGGCTGGTAAAGTATTAAGGGTTAATTTAACAACCGGCAATATTACGACAGAATCAACAAATAAATATCATGACTATATAGGTGGTATGGGGATAGGCTACAAGATCCTTTGGGATGGCCATAAAGATAATATCAAGGCCACAGATCCTGAAAATATTATTGTATTCTCCGCCGGCCCGCTAACTGGTTCTGGGGTGATCTGTACGGGTCGTACCACTATAACTTCCCGCAGCCCGGTGATTAAAGATCATCTGATTTCTGATGGACATTTCGGTGGTCACTTTTCACCGGCAATGAAATATGCTGGATTTGATGCCATCGCCATTGAAGGCCGCGCCGCCGCACCGGTATGGCTCAGGGTTGAAGACGGCAAAGTCACGCTGGAATCGGCTGCCGCGCTCTGGGGCAAGGGGATTTTTGATACCCACGCCATGATAGCTGAAATGATGGGCCCCAATGCCCAGGTGGCTGCCATAGGTCAGGCGGGGGAGAATCAGGTGCCCCTGTCAGTGATTATGACTCAAGGTGGACACTCAGCCGGAGGTCATGGCGCCGTGCTCGGGTCAAAGAACTTCAAAGGGATAGGCATCATAGGTACAGGGGCCGTGGCCATTGCCGCCGATAATGCCAACATGCGTCGGCTCGATGACCATATTCTGGGGATTATAGGCGCCAATAACCAAGGGGTTGTGCCATCTACTCCCCAGTCCTGGGCCGAATATTCCAATAGTGGTAGTCGCTGGAAGGCGCGTCCCGGACTTAAATGGGGGCAATCGGATCAACAGATTGAGCTGGGCGAGGTACCCTGGAATGAACGTAACAAGGTAGGATTCCGTACCTCAATGGCCGAGATGTACTTCGGTGAAGAGTACGCCAACAAGTGGATGAAGCGCACCGGTGGTTGTCATGCCTGCCCCATTCGCTGCTTCTGTGAGCTCAAGGTGCCTGAGCTGAAACAGAAATATGGCCGTAAGAGCGAGCATATCTCCAACGTCTGTATGGGATTCCTGGCGCCTCAGTATCTGATGGATACCAAGAAAGGTTCGGAAGAGCACGCGATGACAGGTGCTCTGGGTGGAAACCTGATCGACGATTACGGCATCTGGTGTAACTACGGCCTGATTTCGCACCTGTTCAAGTACCTCAAAAAACACGATATGTTCCAATATCTGTTGCCCAAAGAGGAGTTTGACAGCATCCCTTGGGATCTGTGGGACAAGAAAGATCCGGCGTTCCTTATCGATTTTTACCGCCGTATCGCCTATCGCGAAGGGGAAATTGCCCATATGGCCGATGGCATGTCGGATCTGATTGATCGCTGGAAACTGGATGGGCGTAACCCGGATCTCGGTTATTGGGATATCCACAAAGAATCCTCGGTGAAAATTTTCAATAAGAAGACCAACGCCGCCGTGCACCATGCCAGCGAGACCGCAGGGCAGGTGGGCACCCTGATCAACATGGTGTTCAACCGCGATGCCCAGTGTCACTCCCATATCAATATTGTTAACTGCGGCTTGCCTCAGGACATGATAGAAACCATAGCCGCCGAATTCTGGGGCGAAGGGGCCTTCGATAAGGTGAAGTGGTACACTCCAATCAACCCGGCCAAGGTTAAGTTTGCCAAGTGGTCTTTGGTAAAAAACGTGCTGCACGATTCATTGACTCTCTGTAACTGGATGTTCCCCTTGCTGGCTTCGCCGGACAAGAATCGCAACTACCGTGGAGACAGCACCATAGAATCCCAGATGTTCTCTCTGGTCACAGGCAAGGAAGTGACTGAGACTGAGCTCGACTTTATGGCCGAGCGGGTACTGCATCTGCACCGAGCGCTGACCATCATTCAAATGAATGAGATGAATATGCGCAATGAGCACGATGTGCTTTGCGACTGGGTTTACGACCTGGACCCCGACAAGGCTTTTGGCGATGAAGGCACCATCAAGATGGACAGGGACGATATTCAAAAGGCGTTGGATATGTTCTATGACGATTTTGGTTGGGACAGGCAAACCGGGGCACCGCTGAGGTCAACCCTGGAAAAATTCGGCCTGGGTTATGCAGCCGATGCGCTGGAGGCCCGTGGCTTGTTGCCGGGATAAGCCATGCTGGAACTGGTGGACTTTATCCGGTTGTTCAGCCAACACGGACGCCTGGTTTCCCTGCCGCAGCTGTTGGCTGTGGCGGGGGATGACGCAGAGAAGGCTGTGGATGCGGTGCAAGAGTACATCCATTTGATCCTGGCGCCTGAACACAGGGATCTGAAGATGCGCATATCTGAGGATGAGCACTTCTTCTATTCAGACCGTTACATGGTAGACAGCTATGCCAACCGTTGGTTGGCACTGCAACGCGGGGAGGTTGCCGCGACCCTGGCGCAGCAGATACGCGAAGCCAGTTGTCGCCATACTGCTGTGCTTGAGGCTTCAGTTTTGGGGTATCCTCCCTACAGCCTAGATGCCGAAGCGCAGCAGGCGCTGCGACAACAGTTGCTGGCGATGCCAGAATATGACGACATACGTTATGACACCGGCAGCGATGGCAAGGGGTATTACTTTTCTACCGATGGCCTGAGTCCTGAATATGCCAGAGTGCTTGCAGACTACGACCCGTTTGAATGGTCATGCTGAGCCCGGAAGTCTGATGTCTCCCTGCGGGCGTGCTCCCGAACATCAGGCACTCGGGGTCAGCGCCCATCTCCCCCCCGGGCCTGAATGCCCGGGTTTTCTTATTCTATGTCCTGAAGCCCACAACATAAGTTTGTTACCACAGTGCATTTTGCCCCAATGAGTGGAATAATATCGCCATTCGCTTTCTGGGAGGCAAACAGTGAACCGAGCGGTTTTTTTGGATAGAGATGGTGTAATCAATGTCGATCACGGCTATGTGCACCAAATAGATGATTTTGAATATATCGAAGGCGTCTTCGAAGCTTGCCTGGCGTTGAAGCAACAAGGCTATAAGCTGGTGGTGGTGACCAATCAGTCAGGGATTGCCCGTGGACTCTACACTGAAGAGCAGTTTGCCAGCCTGACCGAATGGATGGATTGGAACTTTGCCGACAAGGGCGTGGATCTCGATGGTATCTATTACTGCCCGCACCATCCGGAGAAGGGCATAGGTGAATACAAGCAGGATTGTGACTGCCGTAAACCCAAGGCCGGAATGATCAACAGTGCTGCCAGTTTTCTTAAGCTGGATCTTGCTGCCAGTGTAATGGTCGGTGACAAGGCCGATGATATGCGCGCCGCCAAAGCGGCGGGGATCCCGGTGCGGATCCTGGTCAGAAGTGGCAAAGAGGTGACTCAGGAAGCCATGGATGAGGCGAGCGTAGTACTGGATAGCATTGCCGATGTACCTAAATATCTGGCATCACTGGCCTAATTTGGCGGATTATTGGACTTCTTGGTGTAATAGTAATCACTCGAAGACTTTGATAAGAAAAATCGCCTTTTAGGGGTTGCGCAAAAATTCAGGCTCCCTATAATGCGCAACCACTGACCCGCGACAGGGTCTGGAAGTCAAAGATTCAAGCATCGAATGCTTTAAGTTGAAATGCTTGGCTGGCTTCTTTTGCTCTTTAACAATCTATCAAGCAATCTGTGTGGACACTCACAGGCATTGAGAAATCGACAAAACGATTTAACTCGATGAAGAGTGTTCATACGAACAGAATTCATTGAGTCGAACCTTCGGGTTCAACCAAAACTTTAATTGAAGAGTTTGATCATGGCTCAGATTGAACGCTGGCGGCAGGCCTAACACATGCAAGTCGAGCGGTAACATTTCAAAAGCTTGCTTTTGAAGATGACGAGCGGCGGACGGGTGAGTAATGCCTGGGAATTTGCCCATTTGTGGGGGATAACAGTTGGAAACGACTGCTAATACCGCATACGCCCTACGGGGGAAAGCAGGGGACCTTCGGGCCTTGCGCTGATGGATAAGCCCAGGTGGGATTAGCTAGTAGGTGAGGTAAAGGCTCACCTAGGCGACGATCCCTAGCTGGTCTGAGAGGATGATCAGCCACACTGGGACTGAGACACGGCCCAGACTCCTACGGGAGGCAGCAGTGGGGAATATTGCACAATGGGGGAAACCCTGATGCAGCCATGCCGCGTGTGTGAAGAAGGCCTTCGGGTTGTAAAGCACTTTCAGCGAGGAGGAAAGGGTGTAAGTTAATACCTTACATCTGTGACGTTACTCGCAGAAGAAGCACCGGCTAACTCCGTGCCAGCAGCCGCGGTAATACGGAGGGTGCGAGCGTTAATCGGAATTACTGGGCGTAAAGCGTGCGCAGGCGGTTTGTTAAGCGAGATGTGAAAGCCCCGGGCTCAACCTGGGAACCGCATTTCGAACTGGCAAACTAGAGTCTTGTAGAGGGGGGTAGAATTCCAGGTGTAGCGGTGAAATGCGTAGAGATCTGGAGGAATACCGGTGGCGAAGGCGGCCCCCTGGACAAAGACTGACGCTCAGGCACGAAAGCGTGGGGAGCAAACAGGATTAGATACCCTGGTAGTCCACGCCGTAAACGATGTCTACTCGGAGTTTGGTGTCTTGAACACTGGGCTCTCAAGCTAACGCATTAAGTAGACCGCCTGGGGAGTACGGCCGCAAGGTTAAAACTCAAATGAATTGACGGGGGCCCGCACAAGCGGTGGAGCATGTGGTTTAATTCGATGCAACGCGAAGAACCTTACCTACTCTTGACATCCAGAGAACTTAGCAGAGATGCTTTGGTGCCTTCGGGAACTCTGAGACAGGTGCTGCATGGCTGTCGTCAGCTCGTGTTGTGAAATGTTGGGTTAAGTCCCGCAACGAGCGCAACCCCTATCCTTACTTGCCAGCGGGTAATGCCGGGAACTTTAGGGAGACTGCCGGTGATAAACCGGAGGAAGGTGGGGACGACGTCAAGTCATCATGGCCCTTACGAGTAGGGCTACACACGTGCTACAATGGTCAGTACAGAGGGTTGCGAAGCCGCGAGGTGGAGCTAATCCCATAAAGCTGGTCGTAGTCCGGATTGGAGTCTGCAACTCGACTCCATGAAGTCGGAATCGCTAGTAATCGTGGATCAGAATGCCACGGTGAATACGTTCCCGGGCCTTGTACACACCGCCCGTCACACCATGGGAGTGGGCTGCACCAGAAGTAGATAGCTTAACCTTCGGGAGGGCGTTTACCACGGTGTGGTTCATGACTGGGGTGAAGTCGTAACAAGGTAGCCCTAGGGGAACCTGGGGCTGGATCACCTCCTTACCTAAGCGATAATTGGTGTTTGTTGAGTGTTCACACAGATTGCTTGATAAAAGAAGTAGAGCATGGGGGTCTGTAGCTCAGGTGGTTAGAGCGTTCGCCTGATAAGCGAGAGGTCGGTAGTTCGAGTCTACTCAGACCCACCAATTCTTCCGCTATTCTGCGTTAAACAGGTCTCGTTTACTCCAGTAAACTTCCTCCCTGTTTACCTTGACTAGCGTCGAAGGAATGAACAAGTCAATGTTCAAGACTGTTTGCGAGAGATTTTTATCGGGTTCGAGGCAGCCGAGCGATGAGTGAAGGCGTTTAGTTAACTAAATGACTGAGCGAAGAGGCGAAGGCTAACAACGAAATCGGTAAAAAGAACTGCAAAGAAACGGGGCTATAGCTCAGCTGGGAGAGCGCCTGCCTTGCACGCAGGAGGTCTGCGGTTCGATCCCGCATAGCTCCACCACTTCCCTTGGAAGTGCTGGAACCGTCACTCTACAAAGGACGAGAGACGCCAAAGATAAGTCAGTATTTATCTTTGGCTTTTTTAAGCCCGCTCTTTAACAATTTGGAAAGCTGATAGTAGACATCAAAACCTCTCTTCGGAGTGGATTTGATGCATACAAATTGAGTTCTCAAACACTTCAATCAAGTGTTTTGGAAATTCTTCAAGGCGAGTCCACTTCCTTAACCCGGAGGTGAGACAAGTAAACCTAAGCTGGTTGCAATACAACCCGTGTTTTCCGCTATGTTACCGATAAGGTAGCGAAGTCAGGCGACATGGTGTCTAAGTGGTGATTTGAGTGAGGAAAGAGTGTAGCAGCGCTACATGACTGACGAATGAAAAGCACAATAACGACAACATGAGTACTGACAAGCGAGATGAAAACTCATCCGGGTTGTATGGTTAAGCGACCAAGCGTATACGGTGGATGCCTTGGCAGTCAGAGGCGATGAAGGACGTAGTAACTTGCGAAAAGCGTTGGTGAGCTAGTAACAAGCATTTGAGCCAGCGATGTCCGAATGGGGAAACCCGGCACCATAAGGTGTCATCACTAAGTGAATACATAGCTTAGTGAGGCGAACGAGGGGAACTGAAACATCTAAGTACCCTTAGGAAAAGAAATCAACCGAGATTCCCCAAGTAGCGGCGAGCGAACGGGGATTAGCCCTTAAGTCTTTGGGGTGTTAGTGGAATGTGTTGGAAAGCACAGCGGCACAGGGTGATAGCCCCGTACATGTAAACTAACCAGAGATGAAATCGAGTAAGGCGGCACACGTGATATGTTGTCTGAATATGGGGGGACCATCCTCCAAGGCTAAATACTCCTGACTGACCGATAGTGAACCAGTACCGTGAGGGAAAGGCGAAAAGAACCCCTGTGAGGGGAGTGAAATAGAACCTGAAACCGTATACGTACAAGCAGTGGAAGCCCCATCACCAGATTGCTTTTTGCAGTAGCAGTCAATTAGGCGATTGCCTAGATTATTCATGGAAAGACTAAAAGGAACTTTATATGAAACGACTACTGCTAATTCTGTGTGTGGCAATAGGTTCTGTATCCTCAGTTAGTGCAAATCCTGGATTTTGTGAAGATGGATACTATGACCCTGAAAATCCGTTTTTTTGTCCAAAAAAAGACTGATATTTAACACCGTAGTAGTGGACTATTTAATTTAAAGAATTGGTTCACGGTGAGAGTAATTTGGGATGGGGTGACTGCGTACCTTTTGTATAATGGGTCAGCGACTTACATTTAGTAGCGAGGTTAAGCGAATAGCGGAGCCGTAGGGAAACCGAGTGTTAACTGCGCGTTTAGTTGCTAGGTGTAGACCCGAAACCCGGTGATCTAGCCATGGGCAGGTTGAAGGTTGAGTAACATCAACTGGAGGACCGAACCGACTAATGTTGAAAAATTAGCGGATGACTTGTGGCTGGGGGTGAAAGGCCAATCAAACCGGGAGATATCTGGTTCTCCTCGAAAGCTATTTAGGTAGCGCCTCGGACGAACACCTTTGGGGGTAGAGCACTGTTAAGGCTAGGGGGTCATCCCGACTTACCAACCCTTTGCAAACTCCGAATACCAAAGAGTGCTATCCGGGAGACAGACGGCGGGTGCTAACGTCCGTCGTCAAAAGGGAAACAACCCAGACCGTCAGCTAAGGTCCCAAAGTAATTGCTAAGTGGGAAACGATGTGGGAAGGCTTAGACAGCTAGGATGTTGGCTTAGAAGCAGCCATCATTTAAAGAAAGCGTAATAGCTCACTAGTCGAGTCGGCCTGCGCGGAAGATGTAACGGGGCTAAGCAATTCACCGAAGCTACGGGTACTGATGCTTGCATCAGTGCGGTAGAGGAGCGTTCTGTAAGCCGTTGAAGGCGAAGGGGTAACCCACGCTGGAGGTATCAGAAGTGCGAATGCTGACATGAGTAACGATAAAGGGGGTGAAAAACCCCCTCGCCGAAAGACCAAGGGTTCCTGTCCAACGTTAATCGGGGCAGGGTGAGTCGACCCCTAAGGCGAGGCTGAAAGGCGTAGTCGATGGGAAACGGGTTAATATTCCCGTACTTCTGCTAACTGCGATGGAGAGACGGAGAAGGCTAGGCCGGCGCGGCGTTGGTAGTCCGCGTTTAAGGTAGTAGGTGGTGTGCTTAGGCAAATCCGGGCACACATACACTGAGAGCTGACGACGAGTCCCTAAGGGGATGAAGTGGTTGATGCCATGCTTCCAGGAAAATCTTCTAAGCTTCAGGTTAGCAGGAATCGTACCCCAAACCGACACAGGTGGTCGGGTAGAGAATACCAAGGCGCTTGAGAGAACTCGGCTGAAGGAACTAGGCAAAATGGTACCGTAACTTCGGGAGAAGGTACGCTCCTGTTGGTGATGAGACTTGCTCTCTGAGCTGACGGGAGTCGCAGATACCAGGTGGCTGCAACTGTTTATCAAAAACACAGCACTGTGCAAAATCGCAAGATGACGTATACGGTGTGACGCCTGCCCGGTGCCGGAAGGTTAATTGATTGGGTTATCTTCGGAGAAGCTCATGATCGAAGCCCCGGTAAACGGCGGCCGTAACTATAACGGTCCTAAGGTAGCGAAATTCCTTGTCGGGTAAGTTCCGACCTGCACGAATGGCGTAATGATGGCCACGCTGTCTCCAGCCGAGACTCAGTGAAGTTGAAATTGCGGTGAAGATGCCGTATACCCGCGGCTAGACGGAAAGACCCCGTGAACCTTTACTATAGCTTGGCACTGAACATTGACCCTACATGTGTAGGATAGGTGGGAGACTATGAAGATGAGACGCCAGTCTTGTTGGAGTCAACCTTGAAATACCACCCTTGTAGTGTTGATGTTCTAACCTGGGCCCCTAATCGGGGTTAGGGACAGTGCCTGGTGGGTAGTTTGACTGGGGCGGTCTCCTCCCAAAGAGTAACGGAGGAGCACGAAGGTTGGCTAAGTACGGTCGGACATCGTACGGTTAGTGTAATGGCATAAGCCAGCTTAACTGCGAGACAGACACGTCGAGCAGGTGCGAAAGCAGGTCATAGTGATCCGGTGGTTCTGAATGGAAGGGCCATCGCTCAACGGATAAAAGGTACTCCGGGGATAACAGGCTGATACCGCCCAAGAGTTCATATCGACGGCGGTGTTTGGCACCTCGATGTCGGCTCATCACATCCTGGGGCTGAAGTCGGTCCCAAGGGTATGGCTGTTCGCCATTTAAAGTGGTACGCGAGCTGGGTTCAGAACGTCGTGAGACAGTTCGGTCCCTATCTGCCGTGGGCGTTGGATGATTGAGGGGAGCTGCTCCTAGTACGAGAGGACCGGAGTGGACGAACCGCTGGTGTTCGGGTTGTCATGCCAATGGCATTGCCCGGTAGCTACGTTCGGAATCGATAACCGCTGAAAGCATCTAAGCGGGAAGCGAGCCCCAAGATGAGTCATCCCTAGGGCCTAGAGCCCTCTGAAGAGCCGTTCGAGACCAGGACGTTGATAGGCAGGGTGTGTAAGCGTTGCGAGGCGTTGAGCTAACCTGTACTAATGACTCGAGAGGCTTAACCATACAACCCAGATGGGTTTTACGGACTTGAAGAAGTTAGATACTTGATTGAAGTTTGAACTCAGGCTCTGAAAAGAGCACAGCCAAGAATACCGGTCGCTTAGCTCAGCCGGGAGAGCACCTCCCTTACAAGGAGGGGGTCACTGGTTCGATCCCAGTAGCGACCACCATATTTCAAAGCAACAGCTTTCTGAATTGAAGAACAAAGGTTAATGACGCAGGTAATTGTTTGGCTGACAAAGCCGTGACGAGCGAGCCGCGCAGTGTACTGAAGTACATGAGCAGTGTAGCGAGGAAACAATACCGTCAGACGGACAATTAACCAGTAAGAATATGTCTGGTGACAATAGCATTGTGGTCCCACCTGATCCCATCCCGAACTCAGAAGTGAAACGCAATCGCGCCGATGGTAGTGTGGGGTCTCCCCATGTGAGAGTAGGTCATCGCCAGACGCCCAATAAACGATGGATCCCCAGCACTTTGTGTTGGGGATTTTTCGTTTTAATTGCATTTTGAAATGTCCACTCTCACATGGGGAAGATAAAGAGTCCGAACGCAGTGAGGCACAATCCCATGTGGAGTAGGGTGAGGTTGTCGCGTTTATCAAACTCAGTTTGATGCGACAAACGAACGCGGAGAGCTTGCTCGAAGCTGGCTATCGCCAGACGGCTAATACCAATTTGATTAATTGTCTGGTCAGGTTTATCCAGTCTCTGGAGCACAGAGATTTAATCCGACCGGTATCATCTAAAGGCACTCGAGGCTTAAGTAGCGAAGGGTTTATCTCGCTTCCAGCGAGCATGACTTTCATGGCAGTCATATACTTCAGCTCGCCGTGGTGCAGTTTCATGTCACAAGCACTCATCAAAATCTGTTGTCATATGCTATCAATCCAAAGGCTTTAAGATGTTACTGGTGGCTTTATGATACAGCTAACTGTCATGGACAGGCTTTTCCTTTATAATTAACAATTTGATGCTTTCATATATTCTTGGTTAAGAATGAGGAGTCGAGCTTGCTGACCAAAATTCTGCTGACGGCCTTGGTATTGGTACTGGCGTGGACCATGCTCAAGCGAAGGGCAAGCCCTGAAGTGAGGCAGAAGGAGATTGCCGAGCCGTTGCCCCTGTTCAAACGCTTTCTGGTCCCGGGAGCCGTGGGCGTGACCTTGATACTGGCCTGCGGCTTTTTTGCCTGGCAGTGGTTTGATGGTTATCAGGTGGTTTCCGTGACCTTGGTTTCACCCAAGGAGGAGCGGCGGGAAGTTTATCAGGTGCGCAAGAAAGATATCTCAACTAATGAATTGGTTACCGTGGATGGACTTAGGATCCGCCTTTCCAGTGAGGAGCGTTTGATGATAGCCGAGAAAAGTGTTCCCTGACGCCATTGAGCACTTTCCATTAATGGCTTATCAGGTAAACTAGGCACATTTTTTTGCCGGGCATTTCTTTCTACGGCACGGCTATCTTCAGGAGGACCCATGATTACTGCATACACCTATCAGGATCAGCAGCTTAAAATTATTGAGCTGACAATAGAAGACGGTCTTCCGGAGCAAACTCTGTGGTTGGATCTCTACAAACCGGATGACGATGAACGGGATTGGTTGAGTCGTTACTCGGTGGAAGAGGTACCCGACGAGGAAGATATCAATGAGATTGAGGCCTCGGCACGTTTCTATCAAAACAAAGACGGCTTGCATATCAACTCTCTGTTTCCGCAGCGGGTTGGCCAGGATGTTCGTGGCGTCAACGTCTCATTCAACCTGCGTAGCCGGTTTTTGGTTACCATACGTGAAGAGGATGTCGGTCTTATTCGTTTGCTGCGTAACTATTTGCGCCTCGGACGCATCATGGTGGCCACGCCTCAAGCGCTGTTTATCGAACTCTTTAATCTTAAGGTAGAGTACCTCTCTGACTTGATTGAAGATGTTTACACTGTGCTGGAAAACGTTGGTGAGCAGGTGTTTGAGAGTAATGAACTCGATGATGTGTTCAAGCTGATCACCTTGCAGGAAGATTCCAACGGCAAGATACGTTTGAGTCTACTCGATACCCAAAGATCTCTGCGTTACATACAGAAGTATTACCGTAAAGAGTTGGCCGAAGATGAGCTCAAGGAGATCCGTGAGATGTTGTCGGACATCGAATCTCTTATGCCTCACAGTCAGTTTATCTTCGACAAACTCAACTTCTTATTGGATGCTGCCATGGGTTTCAGTGGCTTGCAGCAAAACAAGATCATTAAAATCTTCTCGGTTGCGGCCGTGGTCTTTCTGCCGCCAACCCTGATTGCCAGTAGCTACGGGATGAACTTCAGAGAGATGCCTGAGCTTGAGTGGTACTTCGGTTACCCTATGGCGCTGGTGATGATGTTGGCCAGTGCGGCAGGCACTTACCTGTTTTTCCGCCGCAAAGGTTGGCTGTAACGTTGTAAGGGCTTTAGCACCTTGGTTACAGGGGCTTGCGCCTTAATGGTATCACCTGAGCCTTGTGATCTCTGTACTGGTCCGGTGCTTCCAACACGCTCGCCAACGCGGCGAACTTGTGGCGCATAATGCGGATGCTGACCAGGCATCTGTGATAGGGGTTATTGCAGCGTGCCAGACTCTGCTGCAGGTGGTGTTTAATGGTTCTGAGCTGGTCCTGGTTGGAGTCGGAACCATTGATCAACTCATCACTCAAACGCTCCTGTAGCTTGTCCAATTCTTCAGGCTGGTTTTGAGCCAGCCACATCAAGGTGTCAAAATCCGGTAGTTCTGTCATTGCCGGCCTCCGCCTGTGAGGGGTGAGCCTGGTTTCAGGCTACCCAAATCCAGGTTGCAACAACAAGATTAGTTCAGTCTAACTATGATGGCGATAATGACTTTGGTTATATAGGCCGAAGGGCTCAGCCTTTGCTTTCGCTGCCGAAGTAATAGCTGACCCGTTCTCTGGGATTGAGATACTTGAAGATTTTCTCCGGCAGGGCCGCCGGTGGCAGGCAGCGCACAATAGAAAGGCCTTCTGCTTCCAAGTCGATAATCGGTGCCTGATCTTTGGGCACCAGAGCGTCATATACCAGAATTCGTGGCAGCAGTAGCTTATCCAGGTTGACCGACATTACCAGCCCATATTGACCGGAAGAGAGTTCGACCACGCTGCCGGGAGGATAGACCCCGAGCATCTTGATCATCTTGCCGACATATTCCTGATTCAGCTTCCCCTTGGAGTATTTATACAGATAGCCCAGAGCAGCATAAGGCGTTTTGGCCTTGGATTGCACTCCAGGGTGACAAAGAGAGTCATATTGGTTCACCACAGCCACCAACTGGGCGGTCTGGCTCAGTTCATCGGCTT
Organism: Shewanella algae; assembly: GCF_009183365.2. Classification (NCBI taxonomy): domain Bacteria; kingdom Pseudomonadati; phylum Pseudomonadota; class Gammaproteobacteria; order Alteromonadales; family Shewanellaceae; genus Shewanella; species Shewanella algae. The sequence continues at coordinate 2,891,850 of NZ_CP068230.1, read as the reverse complement.
TCAGGCCTCTTGGGAAACCGCTGCCATCGAGCAGCTCATGGTGATTGGTGATAACGTCCCTGGCATTTTCCGGAAAATCGGCTGCCAGCTTGATGAACTCTGCGCCCATCAACGGGTGCTGATTCAGCAGGTTTTGTTCGGGTTTGTTCAGTGGCTCCTGCTTACGCAGTATCTGGCTTGGCAGTTTGAGCTTGCCTACGTCATGGAACAGTGAACCCAGGCCCACGGCCTCGATATCTTCTCTGGGCCATTGCAACTCTTTGGCTACCAACATGGCGAGAATGGCTACGTTGAGAGAGTGAAAATAGATGCCTTCGTCTTTATCCGAATCGGCCATCAAATGGAGGATAAGGTTGTCGGAGGATAACAGTTGCTCGGCTATGTCACGCACCAAGTCCTGCGCCTCGGTAACAGCATTCAGAGGCCGGCTGCGTAGTTTGTTGACCAGATTGCGCATTCTTGCCAGTGAACGGTCAAAATGTTCCTCTGTCTTATGCAGCTCACGGCGCATTTTCTTGAGGATCTCGATTCGCCTTTGCTTGTCGCTTTCCATCTGTTGTTGCAGAGAGTCGACTTCCTGTGGATTTTCCACCGGGGCAGGCTGCTGATCGGCCGGTAGCGGCGGGGTATCACTGCGATCCGGCACCACGAACACGCTGTCTATGCCCAGCTTGCGGATAAGCTCAATTTGAGCCTGTTGTTTGATACGGAAGCTACTGAAAAGAAAAGGGTGATCTTTCCACGCCAGTGGAAGGCGGACGAAGTTGCCTACCTGCAGTTGTTGGACACTGACTCTACAGCTCTTGTTCATTCAAATCATCTTTTTTAAGCAATCGAATCATTTTAGCGCAAAGAGTACGCTTTACAATTAGTTAGCTCACATGTAAGCATGTTTGGATAAAAAATTAATCAAATTGAGATTTTTATGGACTTTATCGAAGTATATCCCAATGCCATTCCTGATGAGTTATGCGATCGTCTTATTGCCGCCTTTGATGCTCATCCGGGTGTTACTGAGGGCCGCACAGGCCATGGTGTCGACAAGGAAAAGAAAATCAGCCGCGATCTGACATTGGATCAGTATCCCGAGTTGCAGCCTCTGCGCAATGAGTTGCTGGGCCACACACTAAAGCATGCCGGGCGATACTTTGATAAGTATGCCATGGCACTGATGGGAGCCGTTGCCGTGCAGGTGGCTGATGAGTCCGGCAATGCAGTAACCCTGACACCGGATAACTATGCTCGTCTGGGAGCCCCCAGAGCCGAGGCGCTGGTACAATACCTTTATCGTAGTGGTACCATCAATCTGCAAAGATATCAGCGCGATGTCGGTGGTTATCCTCATTGGCATTCTGAGCAGTTTCCCCAGGCCGGTCACAACGACGCCCTTCACAGAGTGGTGCTTTACATGTTCTATCTCAATGATGTGGCCGAAGGCGGGGAGACTGAATTCTTTTATCAGCAGCGCAAAATTGCGCCAAAGAAGGGCACTATGGTGATAGCACCGGCGGGATTTACCCATAGCCACAGAGGGAATCGTCCCAAGAGTGATGACAAGTATATTGCCACCTCCTGGATCATGTTTAACCGCGCCGAGCAACTTTATGGGCCAACCCGGCGCTGAGACTCACTGCATGGGAATTTGAATGCGGAAGCGGGCACCTTCCAGATCTGAATCCTCAATGCTGAGGGTGCCGCCGTAACTGCTGACGATTTCATTACATACCGCCAGACCAATTCCCTGTCCCGGTGACTGGGTATCGGCGCGCACCCCGCGCTGGATGATCTTCTGTTTAAGGCTCTCATCAACACCTGGGCCGTCATCTTCTACCAGTATCTGCAGTATGTTGCCTTGATAACCGGCACTGACGCGAACGGTTGAGATACACAGGCGGAACGCATTTTCCATCAGGTTGCCGAACAGCTCCATCAAGTCGCCCTGATTGCCGGGAAACTGCAGCTCTTCCTCTATTTCTGCGCTGAACTTCACCTGTTTGTCACGGTATACCTTAAACAGCATCTGTGCCAGTTGCTCCACCAGAGGGGCAATCGGAGTCTGTTCCTGCTTGAGGCCTTTGCGTCCCAGCATGGCGCGCTTGAGCTGATATTTCACCAACTGATCCATCTGGCTCACCTGTTCCATGATTTTTTCGCTGCTGGCCTGTTTGTCCAGGCTGGCATCATCTGTGATGGCATGCACGGCGGCGAGACGGGTCTTGAGGCTGTGGGCCAGGTCATTCATGGCATTTTGATAGCGCTGTTGTTGGGCGCTGGATTGCTGCAGCAGTTGGTTGAGAGCTTGGGTGACGCCTTCAAGCTCCACCGGATAACCGCCCGAGAGTGACTTGGACTTACCGTTGATGATGGATCTCAACTCATTTCGCATCTGTACCAGTGGCCGCATGCCCCAGTAAGCGGCGCTGATAAGCAGTACCAGCGCCAGTGCCAACACCAGTGCCAGGCGAATATAGGTGCGTTTGGCAAATTGGCTGTATTCCTGCTCCAGTTTGGCCGCATCCTTGAGCACCAACAGGTTGTAGTGAATACCGGCGATATCGACCGACAGCAGATAGGCAAAATAGGCGCGATTATCGGCCATGTTGAGGTAGTAGGGGGGCGCTTCGTTGCGGATTTCATTGAAACGTTCACAGGTATCGAACAGACCTCTGTCCACCGCCAGCGACGAGGTCCATACCTGCTTGAACTTCTCGTCACAGGAGGCGATGACATAGCGCTCCTGTTTGTTGTTCTCCTCAAGCCAGGAACTGGTGTCCGGTATCAGGTCGTGCTCCCTGAGCTCGGCAGCCACCTGAGGGATTTCGGCTATCAGCTGCGCCGTCTCTTCGTTGTAGCTGTTTTGCGCATGCAATATGTTGACCATCCAGGCCAAGCCAAAACCGACCACGGCAATGATCGATAACGAAGTGAGAAACATCCGCGTCAGCAGGCGTTTCTTGGGCTTTATTCTCAATTGCATGGCAGGTTGAATTTGTACCCCTGGCCTCTGATGGTCACTATTGGATTTTCGATACCATCACGGGTCAACTTCTTGCGCAGTCGGCTCACCATCACCTCAATGGTGTTGGGATCGCCTTCCTTGTCGCCGTAAATAACGTCCAGCAGGCGCTGTTTGGCGACCACTTCATGGTTGTGACGCATCAGGTATTCGAGAATTTGATATTCGAAGGCGGTGATTTCCATCGGCTCACCGTTCATGGTGACTTGCTTGGCGGCGAGATCCAACGACAGGTCGCCGCTGTTGATCACCGGCTTGACGAAACCGGCACTGCGGCGGACCAAGGCATCGAGACGGGCCACCAGTTCCTCTTTTTGAAAAGGTTTGACCAGGTAGTCATCGGCGCCGGCGTTGAGTCCCTCAACTTTGTCTTGCCAGTTGACCCGGGCGGTAAGGATCAGGATAGGGGCTTTGACATCTTCATCCCGCAGGCGTTGGATAAGCGCAATGCCGTCCTGATCCGGCAATCCCAAATCCACAATGGCGACATCAATGGGGTAGTTGGTCGCCTGAAAAAATCCCTCTTTGGCTGTTCCCGCCACCTGGACCTGATTTCCCAATTCTCCCAGTTGTACCTTGAGGTGATGGGAGAGCAAGGGATCGTCTTCAACAACCAAAATTCTCATATTCTTTACGCCTTTAACTGAAATCCAAACAGTGTACGCAGTTCCCTGGAACAGCTCAAGCCGAGGGGCTAAATCAAGGGCTTAGGCCAAAGACCCGGCTGGCTTAAACAGGGCTATACACTGGCTCGAGTGTATAGCCCTTTTACTTAACCTGTGCTGACCTCTGATGCGGATTGTTGAGTAATTGGTCTAAGAATTGGAAAGGTTGTGGTGAGTTGCCGTTATGGCAGGCGGCTACGGTTTTTCGCCAGCCCATTACCACTCCAGGCGCACAGCAGAGTAAACAGGGTGACCCCGCCCATAATGAATGCCAGCCTGAGCCAGGGGGCATCCATAGCCTGGCGCATGGCAACATATTCAAAGCCACTCTTGGCCCATACCAGCAAGGCGCCGGCCAATAGGCCGACTTGCAGGATGCGAACGACAACGGCGCTTTTTACAAACAGCACGGCCGGCGCCAACAGGCAGATAGCGGCGGCGATTGTGTGTGAGTATCTGAGAAAATGGGCACCCAGCAGCCAATAAGCAAGACAGAGTAAAACAACACGCCACCACATAGAAACCTCGAATCGATTGAGTTGGGGCTATTCTAGTCTGGATTTAAAATGCATTCTATTTACTGCTTCACAGTTTGCCCCCGGAGCTCCAAGGGTTAAGTCCTTCAGGTTTTATACCAAGTTTGTGGCTCAATTGTTCCGCGTCAAGCCGTCAGCAACCTCAGCAGTATGGCAACCGAGACGGCCAGGAAGATAGCGCCGCAAAGGTAATCTATGTAATGGCCAAAGCGCAGCAGGCGTTGCTGCACCCGGGCGTGAGACAGCAGCATGGCCAGCATGGCAAACCAGATAACCGAGAGCAGCGGCAGTAATATGGCGGCCAATAGCTTGGTCTGGCTGTTGACCTCCGGGGTGATAAGGGTGGAAAACAGCGTTAAAAAGAACACCAACGCCTTGGGGTTGAACAGGTTGGTCGATAACCCAAGCAGCAACCCGGCGGCGGCAGACATGGTGTTATCGCTCGCACTTTTACCTGGCTCATTGTCTACCCTATTGTTTAACTCCTCGGACTGCATGACTTGTGTATCATTGATTGCTGCCCGGCTGGTTGGCAATTCATTGGTTTGAGCTTCAGCGAGTGGTCTTGCCGCCAAGGCGCGTTTAAGCCAGGCCTGAACACCAAAGGCTCCCAGTCCCATCCAGCCCAGATAAAGGGCGCCAAAGAGCTGCACCAGCACAAACAGGGTATGCGAGCTTTGAATGGCCAGGCTGACACCTGTGAGGCTCAGGACAGTGTGCACCAATATCGCCAGAGAGATGCCAACGGCGGCCGCCAGTGCGGTGCTGCGCTGCTCTCGGCTGGCAATTTTCAGGATCAATGCAAAATCCGGCCCCGGGCTCGCCAATGCCAGCAGGTGAATGGTGCCCAGGGTCAGCAAAAGATGCAGATCTGTCATAGTCAACTCTATCCTGTAGTGCCTCATTAAGACGAGGCTGAAAGTGTTTGGGTATAGGGGTAAAATGCTCAGCCACCAGAGAGGGGCGTGTGGCATTCACAGCATGCGCCGCTGAAACGCCTGTGGAGAAAGCAGGAAGGCACGCTTGAAGGCTTTGTTCAGATGGCTCTGATCGAAGAAGCCGACTTGCTGCGCCACCGAAATCACACTGTCTCCCCTGAGCAGGGCTTTCTTGGCATATTCCAGGCGGATCCGCTTTAAATAGGCATGTGGCGTCATGCCGGTTCTCTGGCGAAACTGCCTAAGCAGTTGGTATTGGCTGAGATCCAGCTCCTTGGCAAGCTGCGGCAACCTAAATGGCGCACCGGGATCGGCATGAAAGGTTTCTCTTAACCTATCGAGCTGACTCTGACTCAAGGCGTGAGGCTGCCTCTCGGTATTGAGCTTGCGGCCATGCAGGCGCATCAGCTTTTCCAAAAAGGCAATAACCGCGGCTTCGGGAACCAGGAGATCATTGGCTGCTATGGGTTGGGTCAGCAAATGGTGCAGCTGGCAAAATTCCTGATACAGCGCTGGATGATGCAACATAGGCGCGGCAAAACTGAAATATCCCAGGCCGAGATCCCGCGCCAGTTGTTGCAGCCAGTCATGGGGCAGGGACATTACCAGGGCACAATAGCCCTGTTGTTCGCTGCTCTGGCCATCATGGCTGCTGTCGGGATCCAGGGTCGACAGCCAATTGGGTCTCAGGTGCCAGGTTTGGCCACGGTAATGAAAGTCCTGGCCGCCGTGACTGACCACACCGATATGAAAGTCCAGATGAACATGGGGCTCGAAGTGAAAATGTTGAAAACTGGCCCGACTGATCTCCAGTTCGGGATGGGATGGGGCGCGCCAGTAATGGATTTTCTCCTCGTGCATCTTGCTATCCTGGGTAAGAATTTATGTTATCTTAGCGGTCGGTGATCCAGGCCGCCTAGTAAATTATTGCACGGCCGGTATCAAAGTCAGACTTATAAACACCGATAACAGATTGGAGCCCACTGTGAAAGGACAGATCTTAAGAGAAATGAAAGTACTGAGTGCTATTGAACCTGAATATGAGGTGGAAAGGCGGGTAGCATTTCTCAAGGCCAAACTGCAGGAGGCTCACTGCAAGACTCTGGTTCTGGGGATCAGTGGCGGGGTCGATTCTTCCCTGGCCGGACGCTTATGTCAGTTGGCGGTAGATTCGCTAAATGAAGGCAAAGCCGAGGCTGAGTACCTTTTTGTGGCCATGCGTTTACCTTACCTTGAACAGCGCGATGAACATGAGGCGCAGCAGGCGCTGGCATTTATCCGCCCCAGCAAACTGGTGACTGTGAATATTCATGACGGGGTTAGCGGCATTCATCAGCATGTACTCAGTGGCTTTGACCGCGCTGAACTGGCGCTACCGGATGCCAACAAGGTTGATTTTGTGAAGGGTAATGTCAAGGCCAGAATGCGGATGGCAGCCCAATACGAGGTAGCTGGCTTACTCGGGGGCCTGGTGGTCGGTACAGATCACAGCGCCGAAAATGTCACAGGTTTCTATACCAAGTGGGGCGATGGTGCTTGCGACTTGGCGCCGCTTTTTGGCCTGAATAAGCGTCAGGTCAGGCAGTTGGCCGCCTTCCTCGGCGCCTCGGAAACCCTGGTCCGCAAGGCGCCAACGGCGGATCTTGAGTGTGACAACCCTGGGCTTGAGGACGAAGTCGCCCTTGGGCTGAGTTACGATCAGATAGACGACTTCCTTGAGGGCAAGCCGGTTTCCGCCGAGGTGGAAAGCAGGATCATAGCCATCTACAAAGCCACGCAGCATAAGCGCAAGCCTATCCCGACCATTTACGATTAACCGCTCAAATTGAATCGTAAAACGCCGCGTTAATCGCGGCGTTTTCTTTATGGGTTGCAGTGCAGCGCTTGGCGCAGCAGCAAAATACTGGCGTTGGGAAACTGGCGGTAATCCAGGTAGGGGACTTTCCAGCGCCACTGATCCAGCCGCTGTACCCCGGAGGCACCGGTGAGCTCCTGTCCGGCATCGTCGGCGATATTGAGTTTGTCGGCGGCTTCATTGCCGGCGATAAGAGCTATGCCGCTATCAGTTACTAGCTCGGTCGCGCCTATCTCAAGCGCTACCTGGGAAAAGAGCCCCTGTTGCAGAAAACTACGCCAGTCGTCATCCGGGGCAAATATCTTGGCGCAGATCACCAGGATTTTGCGCCAGTGGTTGGAGTTGGCGGCTATCAAGGCCGCGGCGGCATCGCTCTGCTGCCAATGCCAGTCAAGCGGCAGTGTTGGCGGGTTGGGCAGATAAACCCGCGCTTTGGCCAGGTCGTTACCAATACGCAAAGGAAATGAAGGCGTTGAGTGTGCGTGCACGTTTGCTCTCTGTTAGACTTTTATGCCAATGAATCTCAGTGTAATGCCATTCCAGCGTCGCCACTTTGGGGCAGTTCAAGGTAAAGGTCAATGAAAACTCTGCTTATCAGTTCGGGGAAACAGCTCTCTATCGCGCTTTTTTATGCTTGCTTCGGTATAGGGCTGGCGTTGACTGTAACCGGGATCTGGCTACTCAATGGCCGCGCCGATTTAAGTCCTTGGCATACCCATTTTCTGAGCCATGAGTTTGATCGCCACAAGGGAGTCGAGGACTTCGGTGATTATCTCAAGTTGGAGCAGCAACTGTTTACCGAGCTTGATCAGGAACTTGGCAAGCTTTCCGGTGGCATCAGTTCCCCCATCAATCGTTATCACAGTGGCAGCATAGCGGATCCCAAGCGCTGGGCTTTGCCTTGGAATCAAAGTTTTGAGTGGGCCAATGTGGACGCGCAGTTCGGGCTCTTGCTGCTTCATGGCATGTCAGATTCACCCTACGCCATGCATCAGTTTGCCGAGCAGTTCAAGGGGCGCGCTCATGTGTTGGCATTGAGGCTACCGGGACACGGCACTCTGCCATCAGGCCTGGTGCGCCTGGAATGGCAGGATCTCGCCGCTGCCGTCAGGCTGGCCAGTCGCCATATGAGCCAGGTGCTAAACGGCAAACCTCTCTACGTGATAGGTTATTCCACTGGTGCCAGTTTGGCACTCAACCATGAGTTGGAAAACCTTCACAGCGGCCGGCCCACGGACTATGAAAAGGTGGTGATGCTGTCACCGGCCATAGGTTTGGCCCCCATGGCCGTGGGAGCGCAGTGGCAGTCGCAGCTGGGCTATATTCTGGGGCTGGAGAAACTCAGCTGGAATACTATCTCACCCGAGTATGACCCCTTCAAATACAGCTCTTTTGCCGTTAATGCCGGTGATGTGGTTTATCGCCTGGCGCAGCACAACAGTCAGCGTTTGTTGGCTTTGCCTGAGGATAAAAAACGCCAGTTGCCGCCGATTTTGGCGTTTCAGTCGTTGGTGGATGATTCGGTATCGACGAAAGCTGTGCTGGAGAACCTGTTTCTGCAACTGCCCAAGGGAGCCAATGAACTGGTGATCTATGATATGAACCGCAGTCAAGTGAACCTCAGCATGACACCTGTGGATCCGCTGGCGGAAATCAGCGGCATACTGGCACGAACCAACCTGACTTTCCGGGGAACTTTGATTGAGAACCAGGTGGGCTTTAGCCATCTGGTGCAGGCCAGAGAGTTTGGTACTCATACCGGAGTGGAAAAACTCGACTTCAAATGGCCCGTGTCTGTCTATTCCCTGTCTCATGTGGCCTTGCCGTTTTCTGCCAACGACAGCCTGTATGGCAATCAGATGCCGAACAGCATGGAGCGCATTCAAATTGGCGCCGCAGCGTCCCGAGGGGAGCGCGGTGTCATCAGCATTCCGGCTGCGGATATGCTACGCCAACGTTGGAACCCTTTCTTCGATTATCAGATGCAGCGGATTGAAGCCTTTTTCAACCAAAATCCTGAGCCGACAGAGTACAGATGACCCGGTTGCGCCCCTCGCTTTTGGCCTGGTACAGGTTGGCATCGGCTTCTTTCAACCATACCTCGAGAGATGAGCTGTAGGAGGCGTTGGCAATCAGGGCGCCGATACTGACAGTGACACTTATTAGGCGTTGATCTTCGGGGTTGATGATCTCAAGCTCGGCAATGGCCTGACGAATTTCATTCAGAAACTGCTCTATCTTGAGTGGGTTGCACATGGGCAGCAGCAGCAATAACTCTTCACCGCCATAACGGCTGATAAGATCCGAGTCGCGCTTGAATTTTGTCTTAAGTAAATCGGCAACCCGTTTCAAGGTCTCATCGCCGCCCAGATGACCATATTCATCATTGACCCGCTTGAAAAAGTCCAGATCCATCAGCACCACGGCTATGGCTTCGTGATTGCGCTGACACAGACCCTGCAAAGTGGCGAAACTCGCTTCGGCATGGCGTCTGTTGGCAAGTCCTGTGAGTGGATCTGTCTGGGCCAACTGTTTGAGTTTACGGTTGGCCTGCTCAAGCTCCAGAGTTCGTATGATGACTTTTTCCTCCAGATCCAACTGATGCGCCATCAGTTGGCGTTGGCTTTCCTTGAGCTCACTGTAGAGATGGCTTACTTCCACGGGCACATTGTGGCCATCGAGTAACTTATCCTCGGTAAGGCGTTTACCCTTGTTGAGCTGCTCTGAAATCAACTCCAGCGGCATGGTCAGGCGCTGCCCCACCACCCTGGCGACCAGCAGCGACAAGAGTAAAAACAGCAACAGTAGAGCAAAAGTGAACATAAACTGGCGCTCTACTTCGTGCAGCAATGGGGCGTAAGGGTCGAGCACAAAAATTTGCCAGTTGTTTGGCAGGCGATAGTGGCTGTAAACATATTCCGGGCTGTCATTATCCAGTGCTTTTAGATTGAGCATGGGCAATAAAGAGCTGTAGTGCTTGCCACTTTGGCGATAGTTGAGCCGCTCGAGTTTTGGCAAGGCCAACGCCCTGGAGGCATAGATAAGGCGCATGTTCTCATCGACAATAAACATCAACTGGTTGGTTTGTTCCAGAAAGTCATTATCCAGTTCGCTGAAACGATTGAGGTTGAGTGAGCCTTCCAATATGCCGATAACTTGTGGGCCTGTGGCGAGATACAGCGGGCTGCTGATGGCGACTATGGCATCTGAGCCGAAGCCCCGGCCGAGAAATACCGGTGAGACATAGAGGCGCTCGTTGAAAAACGCCTGCTGGAAATAATCCCTGTCATCTATACGAATATGATTTCCTTCAAGGCCCTGAAGCCTGCTGACAGGGCTTGCCTGCACTATGCTGCCTTCGGGATCGGCAATCAGCATGGTTAAAAATCCCGGATTGAGTTTGTGCAGCCGCGACAGCATCCGCTGCAATTCATCGGGAGTGGGTGAACTGTGTTTGATAAGCTCGGCGGCGGTGGCTATAACCGACTTATGCCGCTCGAGATAATGCTCTACCGCCAGGCCGATATTTTTGGCGGTTTCATGTAAGTGTTTACCCAGGATCTGTTGCTGCTTGTTGACCCAGTAATAATTGAATACCAGGGTAGAGATCATCAGGCTCAGGTTAAGCAGCAGTAAAAAGCTGTAAAAGAGTTGGTTGCCAAAGCCACTGCGCTTGGCGGGTAACTGACGAGCAATCATGTGTGTCAATGCGGGGATTACCAATACAATCAAGCAGGCCAGGGTGATATAGACCATGGCATTGACCGATTGCTTGATCACCACAAATGGAATGTATTCAGAAGGTAAGTCGCTGAAATAGTGGAGATAACCATAAATAAGTGGCATGCCCAGCAACAACCAGAAGCCGACACCCGCGTAAAATACCGGCCAGCGCCTGAGCCTGGCAAACCCCAGTGCCAGGGCCTCAAGGCAGAAAAGCAGATAAACGTGCGGGCTGTCCCATTGCAGCATCAGCGAGGTGACGCTGATGGTGGCGGCGAGCAGGGCATACCAAGGCCCAAGTAAGATGGCGACAATCACATAGAGGGTATTACCCAACACCAACTGCACATTGGCAAACAAGGGGATAGGGAAGCTGTTACAGGCAAAGCCTATCAGGCCGGCCATCAGACTCAGCAACAGTGGTTGTCGATACCAGGGCAAGTGGGTCAAGTCAGTTCCAACTCCCGTCTGGAGTTAACGAATAGTTAATGACAAATGCTAGAGCTAAATGGTTTATTTAACAATAATTTTTGAATATTTGTCTTGAGCGCTACCCAATACCTGTTTCGAATCGGTACTCGCCAAGGTTAGCTGTGGTGGCGGTTTTGCATAAAAAGGGATGGTTGGGTGGTCAAACAGGGCAAGCCAATAAAGATGAATAGCTGAAGATTGCGGCCGGAAAAAGCATCAAGGCGCCCTTGAACAATGAAAGCGCCTTGATGTGTTTGACATGACAGCCTTATTCGCCCTTGAGGCGCCGGTCCAGTTGATCTTTTAAGTTGGCGGGCACGCCTTTGATTAAAATGGTATCCGAGATAGGGTCGTAGATGACCCGTTCGCCCAGATGTGAGCTGTCAAAGCTCAGGGTCAGGCCGCCTCCGGTGCCGGAGAATTTCTTCAACTGCCTCAGGGTGGATTTATCGGCCGGAAACTCCTCTTCCAAACCGTAATCACCGCCCACGGCAAAGTCATAGAAGGAATCCATGCCGGATTCTGCCAGTTCATCGGCCAGATCCTTGAGCATGACTTCACTGCCGTTGTCGACCTGGGAGGTACAGTATTCAAACACCCGGTCGCGGCAGGTTTGACGCTCTTCTTTGGTCAGTTCACCGCCACCGACAAAGTCTTCCACCGCCTGCATCAGGGTCTTGCTCTGCTGCTTGGGGTTAACCCCTTCGACGCAGCCCATAAAGTCGAGGAAGAAGTCGGCCACCTTGCGACCGGCTCTGCCGCGGATAAAGGAGATATATTTGCGTGACTCACTGTCGGCTTGCCACTCGGTGAGATCGATTCGGGCCGCCAACTGGATATTATTCAGATCCAGATGGTCGTTTTGCGACAGCTCCATATCATCCAGCACTGTCATTGACGACTTGGCATTCAGCAGTGCCACAAACAGGTAGTCGCTGGCCATAAAGGTATAGCAGGCCAGCAGCAAAAATCCGCCCTGGCTGAAGTCATACTTGGAGAGTTCTTCCTGCAGCAGTTTGCCGGCAGTGGCTGAGAATTCTACAAAGCCTTGCTGCCCATCGCGATAAGACTTGAGTGCTTCCTTGAAGGCGGGGTTGGCTTCGCCATCATCACCGGGGACGCCAAAATAACCAAAGCCTTTTCCCGCTTTGCTGGAATAGCTTTGGTGCAGCTCATCAAGCATGGTCTCAACAGCCTGGCTGTTCAGCAGTGGTTGAGGGCGCAGACGGCAGCTGAGCTGGCCTTCGCCGTTTTGGGTGATTGCGTGAATAATCGCTTGTTCGACGTGAATACTCATAAGCCCCGATAGTGATACTCTGTTGTAAATCCGCTATTATATGCCGCTAATCCTAATCTGAGTGAATCATTTTTTATTTATGGCTATCCAATCAAAATATACCAATGCTCAAGTTGAATCCCTGATCGCCGAATTGCTGGCTGTGCTGGAAAAACACCAGGCTCCGACCGATCTTGGCCTGATGGCGCTGGGGAATGCGGCTTCGCATCTGTTATCGACCAAGGTGCCCAAGGAAGCCCGTCAGCAGGTGGCGGAACAATTTGCCAAGGCATTGACACAATCCCTGCGTTGACTTGTAACAACTGAAATGCGCTAAATAGTGGCGTTGTAAGTCAAAAAGCACATAATAGCAATCAATGTAAGATACACAGGCAACTTACAAAAAAGCGGATCCATATGGTCGAGCGAACAAAGCAGTTGGGCAAGGATAGGGTTTCACGCCTAATCAATTGGGGGCACTGGTTTGCCTTCTTCAATGGCTTTTTGGCCATGATAGTCGGCAGTCGATATCTGGAAAGTGTCGGCTACCCGGAAACCTGGATTGGTTGGGGTTACCTTGGCGTCAGTACCATAGGCCATTTCAGCTTCCTGGCATTTATTGTCTATCTGGTGTTGCTGTTTCCCGTTACTCTGTTGTTGCCTTACTCGCGTATCCTTCGGGGATACGCAGCAGTGGTGGCCACCCTTGGCCTGTGTATCATGCTTTATGACACCATAGTCTATGACGACTATGGTATGCATTTGAGTCCCTTCGCGGTCGATTTGGCCTGGGCCGACCTCAACAGTCTGCTGCATGGCACTTCCTATATCGTCACCCCCCTTGGGATCCTCGCTCTGGAGTTGACCGCCGCCAACTTTATCTGGAAGCGGATTGAGAAAATTCAAAAGCGCAACTATGGCAACAAGGTGGTGGCCTTTATCGGGGTTTGCTTTGTCAGCAGCCATCTTATTCATATCTGGGCCGATGCCGCCGATGTCACCGAAATTACTCGTTTCGATGATGCCTACCCGTTATCCTATCCGGCGACGGCGCGCACCTTCATGGAAAATCACGGTATCGATGGTTCCAGCAGCTTGAAGGTGGATACCGAAACCAGCTTTAAATACCCAAGAGCGCCGCTGACCTGCAGCGCCGAAGAACATCCCAATGTGCTGCTTATTGCCATCGATAGCCTCAGGGCCGATATGGCCGACGAGCAGACCATGCCGTTTTTCAGCCGCTACAGCAAACAAAACCATGAGTTTATGAATCACCTCAGCGGTGGCAACACCTACCGCAGCGGCATGTTTTCCCTGCTTTATGGGCTGCAGGGCAGTTATATGGACGCGGTGGAACTCAATTACACCAGCCCCTTGCTGGGGCAGAGCCTCAAGCAGCAGGGTTATAATCTGGGGCTGTTTACCAGCAGAAGCAATTATGCAGAGGCGCGGCCCCAGGCAATTTTCCGCGACTTCGACGCTCATATTGCCGAAGATGAGGGTGGCAGTGCCATGGCCGATATTCAAAATATCGACAGTTTCAAGCAGTGGCGGGCCCAGCAACAAGCTCCTTGGTTTGCACTGCTGAACCTCAAATCACCGGAAGACTATGATACCCCGGTAGGTTTCCTCGGTGTGCAGACGGTAAAACCCGACAGTGCCCTCAAGCCGGCGCAGAAGGTGTTGTTCAATCAATATCGGCAATCGCTGAACTTTATCGACAAACAGCTGGAGCAACTCTTGTCAGCTATGCCGGAAAATACTCTGGTGATTATCACAGGTGTCAATGGCAAGGTGTTCACCAGTAATGCCGATGAAGCCAGGCGCGACCTGTCACCGGCCAATGTCAATGTGCCTCTGGTGATCCATTGGCCCGTCGGCGGCCACGCCCAGGCTAAATACCGCACCAGTCACTATGGTTTGGTGCCAACCTTGATGAGCCAAGTGCTGGGGTGCAGCAATCCGGCCACAGATTACAGTGCCGGTCGCCATTTGCTGCAACCGGACAGTCTCACTTGGGTCTATGTCGGTGATGCCAGAATTTTTGCCATCTATCAGCAGTCGGAGATCACTGTGATTGACCGTCACGGTCAATATCGTATCTATGACAAGGCTTATCAGAACCGCCTGGACAAGAAGATGAGTGCCCCGGAACTTATCGAAGTGATGCGCGAAGGGCGGCGTTTGTACAACCATTAAGCGCTGCGGATTAAAGACTGTACGATAGAGAAAAAACAGACCACAAACTAGGCAGTTAAACTAAAAATCCTCAGATGGAGCTTGCACAGCCTCGCGACTGTTGATAAAGTTCTGCCTCGTTGAGACGGCACACTGCGCCAGCCGCTCAAGACAAATATCGGTATGTAGCGCAGCCTGGTAGCGCACTGTCATGGGGTGTCAGGGGTCGGAGGTTCGAATCCTCTCATACCGACCACATTCAAAACAAAAAAGCCCAATCTTATGATTGGGCTTTTTTGTGTCTGTCTTTTTTATCTGTCTTTTTTATTTGTCTTTGGGTAAGCAGCGAAGTCAGCAGTCTTGCTGTTTTATGCTGCTGTGCCTGTCAGTGGTCAAGGTTCCCAAGCCAGGAGAATGAACGGCGGATAAAGCGGTCGGCATCCCGGGACTGACATTCGCCGTGGGCTATGATGAGTTTCTCCGCTCGCCAGCCAAGTATAGTCGCCAGGGCCTTTCGGGCCTGAGGTTTGCCAAAACTGAAGCTCAGGCGCCAATCCAGAGGTGTCTTGCCGTTAGGGGCCAGTATGCCGCTGATGCTTGCCAGCGGCCTTTGCCAGGCTTTGAAGCACTTGGGCTGAAAGTTCTCAATCAAATCGGTCAGGATCAGTGTGCGGCTGTGGCGATGAAAGAATACAGCCTCCTGCATCACAGGGCTGCCCTGAAACAGGCAGAAGTCCAGCTCGGTAAGCCAAGGGGCATTGTGTTGCGAGTCTGCCAATTCGCTGAGCAGCAGTTGGTCGAAATGCAGATCGCTGCGTTTTTTTGCCAGTTCTTCGGTCGCGTAGCTTAGGGCGTTGGGAAAGGCTTGCTGCCAGTCTTTGACAAACAGATGGTGCAATGAGTTGGGCGCCAGCAGATAGCTGACTTCACCGAGGGCATTGACCTCCTCGAGCAGTTCGCGGCTGAGCTCTATGGGGGAGTGGAGCCAAAGCGTGCCATCATCAAGCCTGACCACTGTCATCCGGGTACTGTAAGGCAGGCCAAAGAAAGGCACTGTCTTGCCTGCAACTATCCAGATGTTATCACCGAAGGGTATGAGTCTGTGATTTGGCATTCCGGCTCCTTGGTCTCACTTCTTCCATGGCATTGTCATCTAACGCCGATGATCCCGCCCATTGTCAATGTTACTCCTGTGGGGCTTTTAATTCCCTCAGGTAGCGGTAAATGGTGTGCACAGAAATATCCAGGCGCTTGGCGGCCACCTGGGCACTGTCCTTGAGCTCAAAAATACCGGCATCGAAGAGGCGAGTCACTATTTCACGGCTCTTTTTCGATGGCGGGATCAGTTCACTGTGGCGTACTTCCTGGTTGACCTTGTCTATGGTGCTGTGCAGCGCTTCTTCAATATTACGGGCAAAGACTTCCGATGTGCCACTGCTCTCTGTGAGCGGACATTGCTGCGGCAGCATGGAGCGCAGTACAGACATCAAGGGCGCATCCATATCCGTGTTGATACACAAAAGGCCTATGGCCATCTGCTTTTCGTTGCGAATAACCGTAGTGATGGATTTCAAGGTCTTGCCGTTGCTGCTCTGGCTGAGATAGGCCTCGGAAATATCGTGGCCGCTCTTGAGCTTTTCCAATGCCAGATTGGTAATGGGAGCGCCGACACTGCGGCCGGTGACATGGCCATTGGCTATTTTGATGATTGAAGGGTGGTCTCGGTCCAGACTGTGCAAAACCACTTCTGTGTGTTGCCCATACATGGTGGCTATACCATCGACCACGTTTCCCATGGCGTTGAGTATGTCCATATCTTTGGGGGTCAACTTATGAAGTTTCACAGCTATCCTCTTGCGATGGCCCGGCAGTCGCCGGGCGTCGGAGATTAGGCAGACATAATACTGATAATGGTACTGTCGGTCGACACCATTCCATCACAGATCATCTGTCCCAGATTCTTGATTGTTTGTTCGACATCGGCGGCGACTATGCCTTGAGTCGATACGGCATGCTGGTTAAGCGCCATCAAAAACGCCCTGACAGCCGTGCTTGATGAGGTACTGACCTTCATGGCGCAGGAGGCTTTGGCGCCGTCACAAACCATGCCGGCACTGTCACTGATAACGTTCTGAATGGCGTAGCAACCTTGCTCAAAACTGCCTCCGGCGAGATAAACCATGGCCATGGCAGCGGCGGCACTGGTTACTGTATTGCCGCAAAAGGCTGACAGTGGCGGATAGTGGGACTTGATATAAATCGCGCCCAAGTGGCTCATGATGAGTGCCCGGGCCAGCTGCTCTTCACTGCAGTTGAACTTCTTGGCCGTTACAACCACAGGCACGGTGGCGGCTATCCCCTGGTTGCCACTGCCAAAATTGCTCATGGCCGGCAGGGTGGCGCCACCCATGCGGGCATCAGAAGCCGCGGCCGTATACATGACTATGGAGTTGAGCAGGTCATCACTCAGCAAGCCGGTATCTATGTTTTTCTTCAGCGTTCTGCCCACCTCCAGGCCATAGGCCGAATTCATGCCTTCGTCGGACAAACGGGAATTCAGATCCGATGCCGCCAGAATAAATCTGATCCGGTTAACATCTATCCCGGTGGCAAACTCATATATTGAGGCGATGCTGATATCGACCCCGTCGCATACCGAAGCGGTACTGCCCTTGGCAGAGGCTTCTGCCCGATACAATAGTTGGCCGTCGAGCCATTTCTCGGCAATTCGGGTATGGCTGCCACTGATAACGATTTTGGCCTGGTGCTTGTCGTTGGCAGCTGTCACAGCGCAGTAAATAAACTCGTCGGCCTGAATGCGGCATACCTTGACCTTACCTGCGTCAATAAGCGCCTGGGCCTTGGCCACTTGTGCCGGGTTGATATTCGCCAGCACTTCAAGGCCGGCATCGGCATCGCCCCCAAGGGCTCCTGCCGCTGCGGCAATGGCCAGGCCTATCTTGCCTGTGCCGGGAACAAATACTCCCATGGAGTTTTTGTAGAGGTTGTCCGAAACCTGAACTTCCAGGCTCAAAGGCTTGGCGCCCAAGGTTTCGGCTGCAACGGCCGCGGCATAAGCCGCCGCGATAGGCTCGGTGCAGCCCAGCGCGGGACGCACAACTTGATTAAGGATATCTATATATTGTTGCCACTGTGGTTTCATCACTAGGTTCCACCGAGTCTGGTTTAAGGATTGATATGGGCAATGGCTTCGACTTCCACCAAGGCGCCCATGGGCAGATCTTTCACCGCAAAACAGCTGCGGGCAGGGCAGTCTTGCTTGAAGAAGGTCTTGTAGACTTCGTTGAAGGCGGCAAAGTCATTGATGTCGGATAGATAACAGGTGGTTTTGAGCACGTTTTGCAGGCCACTGTTGGCGGCTTCAAGCACATATTGCAGATTCAAAAGCGATTGGCGGGACTGTTCACTGATCCCACCTTCGACCAAAGCACCTTGTTCACGGCAGACTGGCAGCTGGCCTGAGGTGAAAAGCAGCTCACCATAAGCGGCTGCATGAGAATAGGGGCCTATGGCTGCGGGGGCTTTGTCTGCATTGATAGTCTTTTTCATGATATTCCTTGCAAATATATTTGAGTAACAAGCGATTTTGTCTGCACAATTATTTGCAAATAGGCTTCTTCTTGCAAATTTATTTTATAAAAAGGTGGGCTGTAATTGCTTTTAGTGTGACGGTGATCTTATAAGTTGGCGGTTTTGTGGTTAAATTCTCGGCATCAGCAAAAGTTGCAAAAATCTGGTTGCTGCTGTCAGTTGGTTCAAATATATTTGCAAAAAATAACATGTTGGGTATCCAACAATAACTAAGGTTGTTATATGAAAACTGACACTTTGACATCAGAGTGGGGCGCAACAATTACTCGGGAAGACACGCAGGCCTGGAAGGAAGCGACCCGATTCGACAGTACTGACTGGGGCTGGATCATCATGTCCATCGGCATGGCCATAGGCGCGGGCATAGTATTTTTGCCTGTGCAGGTGGGGTTAATGGGATTATGGGTGTTTCTTTTGTCTGCCGTGGTGGGTTATCCGGCCATGTACATGTTTCAGAAGTTGTTTATCAATACCCTGGCCGAGTCCCGCGAATGTCAGGATTATCCCAGTGTGATCAGTGGCTATCTGGGGAAAAACTGGGGCATATTTCTCGGCGCACTCTACTTTGTCATGTTGGTCATCTGGGTGTTTGTCTACTCGACGGCGATCACCAATGACAGTGCCTCTTTCCTGCAAAGCTTTGGAGCCACCAAGAGCCTGCTGTCGGAAAACCCCTTCTATGGTCTGGGGCTTATTTGTCTTCTGGTCGCATTGGCCTCCCGCGGCGAAAACCTGTTATTTAAAATTTCTACCCTTATGGTGCTCACCAAGTTGGGTGTGGTGGCGCTGCTCGGCTTAATGATGGTCGACAAGTGGGATATCAATAATGTCGGTGCAGTGCCCACTACGACTCATTGGATCCGTGATGCCGTGGTGATGCTGCCCTTTACCTTGACTTCCATTCTGTTTATCCAGAGTCTAAGCCCCATGGTGATCTCTTATCGTTCGCGGGAGAAGTCGATTGAAGTGGCGCGCTTCAAGGCGATGCGAGCCATGAATATTGCCTTTGGTGTGCTGTTTGTTACCGTGTTCTTCTACGCCGTTTCTTTCACTCTGGCGATGGGCCATGAGCAAGCTGTGAGGGCCGAGCAGGAAAATATCTCTGCCTTGGCCATGGTGGCTCAAGGTATGCCTGGCCAGACGCTGAAACTCCTGAGCCTGACGCTGAACATCTTTGCCGTGATGACGGCTTACTTCGGGGTGTATCTGGGTTTTCGGGAGGCGTGCCAGGGGATCACCATGAACCTACTGCAGCGGGTTATGCCCAAGGAGAAGATCAACGCCAAGCTGGTGGGGTACGGCATTATGGTATTCACCATACTGCTGTCCTGGGGCGCGATTGTGCTGAATGCCCCTGTGCTGAGTTTCACCTCCATCTGCAGCCCGGTATTCGGTTTGGTGGGTTGTCTGATTCCGGCCTATTTGGTTTACCGGGTACCTTCGCTGCACAAATACAAGGGCGTTGGCCTGTATGTGATTATCGCCACTGGTATCTTGCTGTGTATCTCGCCCTTCCTGGCATTCAGTTGATAGATGCAATTGGCTTTAAGAACGCAGTCTTAAAATCAGTGTCAAAGAGCCCCGCAAATGCGGGGCTTTTTAAGCTTCAGGCGGCAGACTCAGGCTTGGTCCTGCTGCTGCAAAAACTCATGAAACTCCTCTTCATAGAGACGGAACAGCACCAAGGTAACGGCAAAGATGATCGGGCCGTAAATCAAGCCGATGAGACCAAATAGCTGCAAGCCACCCAGCAAAGAGAAGAAAATTAACAGGGTGCTCATTCCGGCAGATCCCTGCATCAGAATCGGCCTCAGGAAGTTGTCAATGGAGCCAACCACCAATATGCCCCAGGCGCAAAGGAACAGCCCCCAGCCCCAGTCTCCGGTCAATGCCAGATAGAGCGCTGCCGGCACCCAGATAAGTGCGGTACCCACCACAGGAATAAAAGAGGCGAATGCCATCATGGAGCCGAGGAACAATCCCGGCAGGCCGACTATGGCCATGGCAATACCACCGGCAAAACCCTGTGCCAAGGCGGTCAGGAATGAGCCGAGTACCGCCGACTTGGCGACTTTTTCCACCTCATCGAGAATTTTGTCTTCCTGACTGCGGGACAGGGGGATCACGTGTCTGAGACTGGCAATAATCTGTTCGTTGTCCCTGAGGAAGAAAAACAGTACGAACAACATCAGGGAGAAATTGACAAAGAAACCTGTGATATTGCCGAGCAATGCCGTGCTCAAACCAACCAGACGGGTGCTGAGCTCCGTAAGCGCTGCGGTGGCTTTTTGCAATATCTCCTGCGGCTCTATGCTGTCAAACGGCAGCCATTTATTGGCCAGCGCCAGTGCCGACTGTACCCAAGGATGTTCCAACAGCTCCTTGGCACCACCATGGGTCAGCCATTGATAGGCATGGGTGGCGGAGCTGACGCCCTGTTCAATCACGGAAATCAGCATGAACAGCAAGGGGATTAAGATGATCACCGTCAGCAAGATGCAGGAAAGCAATGCACTCAGGTTGGGATGTTTGGGGAGTTTCGCTTCTATGCGCTTGTGCACAGGCAAAAACAGCAAGGAGACGATAAATCCCAGCAGTATTGCCCCCAGATAGGGAGCGACCAATAGATAACAGGCGTAGGCAGCAATGGCCAACGCGGCGAGGATCAACCAATGGCGGGGTTCAACCCGAAAACGTACGGACACGGGAATTCCTTTTAATCAAGAGTGTGTTGAATTTGCCATCTGCAGGGAAGGGCATGGTTTATAGACTCATCGGTCTGTTGCCAAGGACTCCGGCTTTTAAGCCAAGCATATCCGGGACTTGCTTGTACCTTCCTCTGCCTGTCCGGGCGACCCAGACTCGGTTACAGCGGAAGTTATTAAACCACGGAGCGACGGGGCAAGAGAAGCACTGCTTGGTTGATAAGGGGGATTGGCGCTGGTTTTGTATGCTATGCGTTGCCGCCGGTGCCGTAGGGGGCGGATACTGGGGCAAAATGCTTGTCAAACTTAGGTTTTAGTCGCATTGCCGCATAACTGGCGGAATAGACTTTTAGAACCGTTTTTTATAGGCTAACTCATTGAAATTAGGAAACGAGCGTTAATCCCGTTAGCAATAAACCTATAGCAGATAGGAACAGATGCAAGGCTATGTTTAGACCATAAGCCGCTGTTAACTGGTATGCAGACTGAGAAAATAAATTAACCATGAATCTACTTTTTGTATGCAGTGAGAATCGCTTGCGAAGCCCTACCGGAGAAGAGGTTTTCTCTGCATTTGAGGGGATTTACGCGATTGGAGCCGGCACCAATGCCGATGCGGACACTGTAGTAAGTGGCGATCTTATTCAATGGGCTGACTTTATCTTTGTCATGGAAAAGTCTCACAAGATTAAGGTCGCAAAGAAGTTTAAGGAGCTTCTGAAAGGCAAGAAGCTTGTGTGTCTGGATATTCCTGACAATTACCAGCGGATGGATCCTGCTCTTGTGACCTTACTTAAAAATAAGGTTGCCCAGCATGTTCGATTATCTTAGATAATAATAAAAATCATGAACTTGCTATGTTAAGGCCTTAAATTCCGGAAAAGATAGCAACTGGCATAGCTTCAGTTTACCGAATTCATTATGCATTGACTTGAAATAAACAAGATATTGACCAGCATCACGCATACTTGTGTCTATGTAAAAAGGGCTCCTTTCGCGGAGCCCTTGGTTTATCAGCGATTAAGTGCGATTAAGTGCGACTAAATGTGAGGCGTTGGCCCAGGGTATTGTCGATAAAGCGACTGCCGTCAAACAGTTGGTTACCATTGACCCAGGTACCACTGATAGAGGCGGCAAACTTGTGGCCGGTAAAGGGCGACCAACCGCAGTGATAGCGGGTGTTTTCCAGCGTGGCCTCGAAAGGCTTGTTGAGATCCACCAGTACCAGATCCGCCAGATAGCCTTCGCGCAGATAGCCCCTGTCTTTGAGTTCAAAGCGCTCGGCCACCGCATGGCTGGTCTTTTGGACGATTTTTTCCAAACTGAAGTGCCCCTTGGCATGCAGATCCAGCAGGCCGAGCAGTGCATGTTGCACCAGCGGCAAACCGGACGGCGCCTTGAAATAGCTGTCGGCTTGCTTCTCTTCCCAGGTGTGCGGCGCGTGATCTGTGGCGATAATGTCAATGATGTCGCGATTGACGGCATCTATCAGTGCCTGTTGATCGGCAAGGGTCTTGATGGCCGGGTTACACTTTATCTGGCTGCCGAGGCGGGCGTAGTCACTGTCGTTGAACGAAAGATGGTGTACACAGACTTCGGCGGTAATGTTGGCACCCTTGAGTTGTGCCAGTTGCTTGGCCGGCTCAAACAGATAGAGTTCGTCGGCGGTGGTTAAATGCAGTACATGCAGGCGTGCCTTGTGACGGATGGCCAGTTCGGTCGCCAGTTGAGATGACTTGAGGCAGGCTTCACGGGAGCGGATTTCGCCGTGCAGCTCCATAGGTATGGCATCGCCGTATTTTTCACGCATGGCGGCTTCATTGGCGGCTATGGTGGGGCTGTCTTCACAGTGAGTGGCAATGACCACAGGAGAGTTGGCGAAGATGCCGTCAAGAGTGGCACTGTTATCCACCAACATATTGCCGGTAGAGGCGCCCATAAAGATTTTTACACCACAGGCCTGGTTGGGATCGAGACGTTTAATCTCTTCCAGGTTATCGTTGGTGGCGCCGAGATAGAAAGCAAAGTTGGCCAATGAACTTTGAGACGCGCGGGTATACTTGTCTTCCAGCGCCTGCAGATTGGTGGTTTGCGGGTTTACATTGGGCATTTCCATAAAGCTTGTGATACCCCCGGCCACGGCGGCGCGGGATTCACTGGCGATGGTGCCCTTATTGGGGAAACCCGGCTCGCGGAAATGCACCTGATCGTCGATCATCCCCGGCAGCAGGTGTTTACCCTGAGCATCTATGACCTGAGCCCCTGCCGGAGCCGTGATCTGGGAGGCAATCTGGCTGATGCGGCCGTTGTCGATCAGCAGATCCTGAGTACGGATTGTTCCTTCATTAACCAATTGGGCGTTGCAGATGAGGGTTTTCATAGGATACCTGATTAGCGTTATTAATATTGGCAGTGACTTGCGTATAATACCGGAAACTCAAGCAAAAAGCTGTGGAGCTTTTGGACAAGATCACAGACTTTTTGCGAAAGATACGTCAAGTGCCGATACCCTGGCCGGTATCGGTTCAATCGGTGCCAATATCGGCCGGCCGATAACACATGGGTGGACTGTTTATCTGCCTGGGAGCGAGAATGCAATTATTTGTCAAAGATTTAACTGTGGTTGATTTTTCTTACCTGTGCCCGTTTCGCGGCATGGTAGGCGAAAGTTGGATAGTCGATGTGCTGCTCGACGGTGGCCTGGATGAGCAAAACATGTTGCTCGACTTTTCCAAGGTCAAGCGCACCATAAAGCAAACCATAGATGAGGTGGCCGATCACCGTTTATTGGTGCCCACCGCCTGTAGCCAGGTACGCTGGCAACAGCAGGGCGACAAGGTGTGGATGGACTTCCATAGTCTGCGCGGCAGCATTCACCTGGCTTGCCCGGCGCAGGCTTTCGCCCTTATCCCCAGCGAGATTATCGACTTTGACAGTGTGAATCAGTTTTTGCACAAGGCGTTGACAGATGCCTTGCCGGACAATGTTCAGGGTATCAGCCTGACACTTCGCAACGAGGTGCTGGAAACGCCCTATTACCATTACAGTCACGGCTTGCGTAAGCACGACGGTAACTGCCAGCGTATCGCTCACGGTCACCGCAGTCCTGTCAATGTGTTTGCCGATGGTATCGCCGCGCCCAAATGGGATGAATACTGGGCCAAACGTTGGAAAGATATCTACCTTGGCAGTGAAGAAGATGTGGTTACCGTCAGCGAGCTTGAGCTGTCACCCCAAACCAAGATAGATGACAAGAGCCATATTGGCTTCAGATACCAGGCGCCGCAGGGTGATTTCCAGTTGGCGATGCCAAGAGACTGCTGTGATTTGATCCCCCATGACACTACGGTCGAACTGCTGGCTCATTTTATGGCCGACAGCATGGCGGGTTTTGAGCCGGGCAAACATTTTAAAGTGGTAGCCTTCGAGGGCATAGGCAAGGGCGCCATCGCATCGGCGCAGCATCAGGGCGACTGATATCACCTGGCCTGAGCCGGACCAAGAATAACGCCAACCTAAAAGCAATCTAAAGGCATCCGCAAATAGGCCGCACCTTGGGGTCTATGGGGCGTAAAGATAAAGAGGAGCAAGAGTGAAGTTCAATAACAGCAAGATGCCAATCCCATCTTTTAAGGCGCTGCCACTGATGCTGCTGGGCACTTTGGTTGTGAGTCCTATGCTGCAGGCCGAATCCAAGTCTGAGCCTCAGCCCAACATCAAACCCGAGTCATCACGGGTGCAGTTTCAGGGCAAGTTTGAACAGGGGGCCCTGATCAGAGCAAGAACAGAGCCGGGTGCTGAGGTACAGCTCAATGGCGAGAGCATCACCTTGACACCGGATGGCAGGTTTGCCTTTGGTTTTGAGCGTGAGGCCGCGCTCGAGCAGACGCTGACACTCAGTTACCCGGATGGCAGCAGTGAGAGCCGTAGCCTCAAACTCGACAAGCGGGATTATCGCATTCAGTATGTTGAGGGGATCAGCAAGAAAATCATGAAGCCGGATCCCAAGGCCCAGGAGCGCGCCGCCAAGGACAGCGCCCAGGTCAAGGCGGCCCGCAGTCATTTCAGTACCCGGCAGGCGTTTGCCGACGACTTTATCTGGCCGCTGACAGGGCGAATTTCAGGGGTTTATGGCAGCCAAAGGGTCTACAACGGTAAGCCCGGCACACCGCATTATGGTGTGGATGTTGCCGCAAAAACCGGCACTGTGGTGGTGGCGCCGGCCGATGGCGTTATCAGCCTGTCGGTACCGGACATGTTCTATTCCGGCGGCACCATGATTATCGATCACGGCTATGGCGTCAGCTCCAGCTTTTTGCATTTAAGCAAGCTCTATGTCAAAGAGGGCGATGAGGTGAAACAGGGCCAGGCGGTGGCCGAAGTGGGGGCGACAGGACGAGCTACTGGGCCACATCTGGATTGGCGGGTGAACTGGTATCAGATGCGTCTGGATCCTACCACTTTAGTGCCGCCAATGAGTCAGGTATTGCAGCAAGCCAAGAGTGACGCGAAAAAGTAGCGCTTTACTTTGACTGACTCATTGGACTGACTCACACTCGATGTCATACGCCGCCGGACTAGCCCCCTGGCGGCGTTGTTTTTTTCTTTGTCAGCCACAGGCTTAGAAGGGGTTGGCTATACTCATTCTATGAATATAGCCGGAAGAATAAGTGACTGATTTGAGACGTTGGGGGCGCGACGAATGGCTGCTGCTTTTGCTCGGAGGTTTGGTCTGTTATCTCAGCGGCCGACTGGGCATGGCCACTCTGGTATTGCAGCCGAGCAATATAACCCTTCTATGGTTACCTTCGGGGATAGGGCTTATTCTGTGCTTGCGTTTTGGCGCCGTCGCCATAGTCCCTTTGTTTATCGCCTCCTTTCTGGCCAATCTTCCCGGGCTCAATAACGGTCATCTGAGCCAAACCTTGCTGCACACCTGGGTCTCCGCCGCAATTGATGCCCTGATGCCACTTTTGGCCGCCAGAATGCTGCGTTGGGCCCTGCCCATGGGGTTGCAAAGAGCCAGGGAGTTACTGGGTTTTGGGATCTACGCTTGCGTTATTCCTGTGGCGTTGTCCAGTATCCTGCTGGCGGCAAATCTTGTTTGGGGCGGTTATATCGACAAGAGTTACTGGCCAACCATGGCGGTGATGCTGTTTTTGGCTGATGCCCTGGGGATAGTCTTGGTTTATCAGGTGTATCTGGGGTGGTCTGAGCGGTTTTTTATCAGCCAACGGCAAATCCGGGCATCTTTGCTGTCGATCCTGGCTTTAGTACTTATTTTCACTCTGGCATTTGGCAATCAACCCTGGGTCTTGTATCTGCTGTTGCCTGTGTTGGTGATGCAGGCATTTGAGGGCAGTTTCCTGTTGACTTGCAGCCTCAGCAGTGGTGCCTTCATTGTCGTTATCTGTGGCAGCGCCAAGGGGCTGGGGCCCTTCGATGCCGGATTGTATTCGGCAGAAACGGCGGAACTGGCGGCGTTTTGTTTTGCCAATGCGCTGGTCTTACTGGGGATTGCCCTGCAAAATCGCCAGTTGCGCCTATCCGAGCAGCACAGGGAAGCCTGGCAACAGGTGGCCTTTCGCGATCCGCTGACAGGGTTACTCAATCGCCGTGGATTCGAGCCGCAATTGGAGCTGGTGGATAAGCAGGCCAGGCTCAATCGTGAAGACTACAGCCTGGCGCTTTTGGATCTGGATCATTTCAAGTTAATCAACGACAGCTTTGGTCATGCCACCGGCGACAAAGTATTGAAGCAACTGGCCGGCTTGATGCAGGCCCAGTGTCGCCAATCGGATGCCATTGCCAGAATTGGTGGTGAGGAGTTTGCTATCTTGCTGCCAAACTGCGCGCCGGCTCAGGCTGTTAATCTGATGGAGCGGCTGCGGGCCAGAGTAGCCGATGAAGATTTCCATGATGAGAGCGGCCAACCTATCCGCCTCAGTATCAGCGTTGGCCTGGTGTCCGGCCCTGCCGGTTGCCGCTCGGGTAAAGATCTGCAGGATAAAGCCGATCATTTTCTTTATGTTGCCAAGGCTGAAGGGCGCAACCGGGTCGTTCAAGGGTAAAGCGGCATCAGAGCCGCTTACTGCTCGCTGGCGATGATGGCCTGAATGCTGTGAGGGTGCACCTTGACGCAGACACCGCCGACCTTGAACGCCAACGTCGGGTTGGCCAGGCGTTCGGTTTCGCCTTTGGGGCTGCTGGCCTTGCGTTTAATATCCGTGTCGCCATCGAGTGTGGCTTGGGTCCGGGGGCAAAGAGTACGCAGTTGCTCAGCCAGTTCATCGCAGCTTTGGGCGCCACCAGGCAAAACCAGCTCCAGATGTTCCCATCCCTCTTCGGGATAGTGTTTATCGCCGGGGAAGGGCAGCTCGATACAGGGAATTTGCCATTGACCCAGTTGTAGTGGCTGTTGCAGCCGTATGATCAGGATAGGGCGGCCGTTGATGATGTTTTCCGAGATAATTTCACCACATTGGACAAACTCGGCCTTGAGCTTTTCTGCCGCGGCAACAGAGTTGACCCGCAGCGCGGCGTGATCGCACTCGCCTAAACGCTCGAGTCCCAGGCGTTCAATCAGGGGCATGATTTTGTCGGCAAAGGCTTGCCAGTCTGCCAGCAACTGCGACAGAGATTGAAGGTTTTGCATATCTGATTCCTGTTTCAGGGCCAAATTTCTATTGGCGTGCCCGGCTCAATCAACTGCCAGAGTTCATCCATTTCTTTATTGGTGAGGGCGATACAGCCGTTGGTCCAGTTAAACTGCTGCGCCTCTTCCGGAGTTAACCCAGAGCGGGGATTTTGGCCGTGGATCATGATTTGGCCGCCTGGGCTGACTCCAAGCGCCTTGGCCCTGAGTCTGTCCTCGTCATTGGGGTAGGAGATGTGAATCGCGCGGTAAAAGGCGCTGTCGGCCTTTTTGTAGTCCAGCAGATAGCGCCCCTCGGGAGTGCGTTGATCGCCTTCCTGATATTTGTGGCCCTTGGGCATATCCCCCATGGCGATGCGATATTCCTTGATGACCTTACCGGCCTTAATCAGGCTCAGACGTGAATCTGACTTGTTGACCAGCACCAAATCCACCTGTGCCGAGGCAAAGGGACTGTACAACTGGGCAAACGCCAGCAGAAATATTGCATAAACTATATGACGAAACGATGGGCCCATGACCACTTGGCTCTGATTATGGTTATTTTGACGGGATAATAACTGAAAAAGGGGGCCCTCTTGAAGCCCTTGAACAAGATTGTTGCCGAGAGTCGCGGAGCGTCAGCCAGAGAATATTTGGCACTCACGCCAATGCGTGGCAGACTTACGCCCCTGCCTTTTGGGCGCGGCGCCACGAACTCGAATGCGTGAGACTCGAAAAGGTAAAGATTGAGGTGCCGTTTGGTTGGAAAGTAAGGAAAGCTTAGCGCATGAATCAACATAAGATGACAGATACGCCGCCGGAGCCGGAACTCAAGCGTAAGCTCAGGATCATCATCTTTGGTACCGAAACGCCCGCTGGCCGCTGGTTTGATATCAGCTTGATCATCTGCATTATTCTCAGTGTTGCCCTGGTTTTTCTCGATACCGTGGCCGATATCCATGCCCGTTTCGGACATATCATCCTGGCACTGGAATGGGCCTTTACCTTGGTGTTCACTCTGGAATATCTGCTGCGGCTCTATTGTTCCAGCAATCGCTTGAGTTATGCCCGCAGTTTTTACGGCGTAGTGGATCTGCTCAGTATCCTGCCCAGTTATCTGGCGCTGTTCTTCCCCGGGGCCAATTTTACCCTGGTGATCCGTATTCTGCGGTTGTTCAGAATTTTTCGGGTACTCAAGCTGCTCAGATACTTGAGTGAAGGGAACCTCCTGCTCAAGGCGATGCTGCAGTCGAGTCGCAAGGTGTTTATCTTCTTTTTCTCTGTGAGTCTTATCATTATGGTGCTCAGCGCCATCATGTATGTGGTCGAAGGCCCGGACAACGGCTTCAGCTCGATCCCCAAGTCTGTCTATTGGACCATAGTGACCATTACCACAGTAGGGTACGGTGATATCACTCCCAAGACAGAACTCGGACAGGCCATAGCGGCGTTTACCATGCTCTTGGGTTATTCGATAATCGCCATTCCCACGGGGATCCTCACCGCTGAAATCTCCCAGGAGATGGGCCGTAGCCGCGATCTGCGCCGCTGCGCCAACTGCTTGAAAACCGGGCATGATCACCATGCTCTCTACTGTAACCGTTGTGGCAGTGAACTGGAGCCACCTCCGGAAGAAAACAAGGACTAGGGTGTCAAACAACCAATCATCTGCTAAGACAGTCACTCAAACAGCCACTCAGGCCGTCACTCAGGCTAAGTTTGTTGAGGGCAATATACTGCGTCACATTCTGGTGATGAGCTCTACCGCGGCCGTTGGGATCTCGGCGCTGTTTGTGGTCGACCTGCTGGACATTTTTTTCCTCAGCATGCTGGGAGAGCTGGAGTTGGCGGCGGCCGTGGGCTATGCCGGTACCATCTCTTTCTTTACCACTTCCATAGGTATCGGCCTGTCGATTGCGCTGGGGGCACTGGTGTCCCGCGCCGTAGGTGCCAGAGACACAGAAGGAGCCAAGCGCTTGCTGCTGAATGCCGCCATGGTAACTCTGCTGGTATCCAGTCTGATGGCGATAGTGGTGACGGCTCTTATCCCTGAACTGCTGGCGCTGGTGGGCGCCAGGGGACATACCGCCGAGCTTGCCGCCGATTATCTGTATATTCTGGTGCCTTCCTTGCCGGTCATCTGTTTGGCGATGGCGCTTGGCAGTGCCCTGCGCGCCGTGGGTGATGCCAGGCTCTCCATGCTATCGACCCTGGCGGGCGGCGCGGTCAATGCCGTATTTGACCCCATTTTTATTTTCCTGTTTGCCATGGGCATAGAAGGCGCGGCTACCGCATCGGTATTGGCGCGCCTCAGTGTGCTGCTGATCGCGGCAAGAGGTGTGTTTATCAAACACGGCCTTTGGAGCCGTTTCGAACTTGCGAGCTTTCGCGGCGATCTGCGCGCCATTTTTGCCATCGCAGGGCCAGCTATGCTGACCAATGTGGCCACCCCCATAGGCAATGCGGTAGTGACCCGGGCGATTGCCGACTTTGGTGACAGCTTCGTCGCTGGCTGGGCCGTCGTTGGGCGTTTGACCCCTGTGGCCTTTGGAATGATCTTTGCGCTTTCCGGCGCCATAGGGCCCATCATAGGGCAGAATTATGGCGCCAGGGCCTATGACAGGCTCAGCGAATGCCTGACAAGGGCGCTGCAATTCTGTATCGCCTATGTGCTTGGTATGTCGCTGCTGCTGTGGTTGCTGCGCGAGCCTTTGGTATTGGTATTCGACATGCGCGGGGATTCTGCCGAGCTGGTACGTTTCTTCTGCCAGTATATGGCGCTGTTTTTCCTGTTCAACGGCGCACTGTTTGTGGCCAACGCCTCGTTCAACAATCTGGGTAAAGCCAAGTATTCAACCGCCTTCAATGTGGGCAAGGCCACTATAGGGACGCTGCCATTTGTTTATCTGGGAGCCGAGCTCGGTGGGGTATATGGAGTCTTGATTGGTCAGGCACTGGGGTCAGTGCTCTTTGGTGTATTGGCGGTGATCACCGCCTACCGCTTGGTTGCCAGAGTGGCCGCCAATGGCCGCCAGCAAGGTCTTGAGGCCGACAGGCTTGATGAGGAGGAACTCTCCATGGCCTCCAGCAGTCCATTGTCGTCTTCCTGTACTCAGATGGGGCAGATGACCGAAGAGCTGGAGCCGATAGCCAGTGCCCAGGCTACCTCGCCCCAGCGGGAGAGGTCTTAATGCCGGGAACGGCTCATGCGTTTAAAGAGGGGGCCTAGAAACGTTTTATTGGGTGTCAGATTGGGAAGTCGCGGCCGCAGCACTTTCAGTAGCGCCGTTATCTGGCTGCTCAACTGCATTGTTTTCTGCTTGCTCGGCGGCAGCGATTTTGGCGCGCTCGGCCTTGGAGATGTAACCCTGTTTAGCGGGGCCTGAGTTGGGGATCTCTTTCTTGTTTTCCCGGGCTTTGGCACGCTTGGCCAGTTTTTTGGTCAGTTTTTGTCGCTTGTTCATGCTAAATTTCCTGGTACTTCCCACTTGGATGGGCAAAGGGCAGGCATTTTAGCCTGCCGACGGCCGGGCAACAAGCTCAACCTGTCTCAGTGTCGGTGTTTGAATACCGCGATGACTGGAGCCTACTTACAGGAACAGGGTCATGAAGACACCGATATAGCTCATGGAAACCGCGACCCCAATACTGAGCAGGGCCATATCCAACATCAGTGGCCTATCCGGCGTTTTGGCAGCCTTGATAAGTTCTACCACGCTGGTGGGGATCACTATCAACCCCGAGACTATCAGCAACAAAAAACCGGGGCGGAACAGGCTGAGTTGCAGTGCGCTTTCATCCTGCCACAGGTGCGCATATTGATCGCCAAACAGCAATAACGCCATGGCGACCACGGCCGACAGACTGGTGGCCAACAACAACTGACGATTAACCTTGCTGCGGTTAACCGGCTCTTCTATCTCCTGAATAATTCCTGTGGGTTCCATCTCAAATACACCTGAAGCGGGAAACTGCGGCAAAACTAGCAAATTTGAGGCTTATTTTCAAAAAAATTACTTGTTACCGAAGCGACTCCTGTCCATCTCACTGGCGCCATCCCGACATTCACCGCGGATCTCCCCTCTGTCGGATTGCAGCAGACGACTGAGTTCATAAAAACCTTCACGGCAGTATTGATTCATTTTGAGGGTGTTATCGAGCCCAAGCTGCAGTTGCTGTTCAAACACGGCTTGCCTGGCTTCTCTGATAGCCAGTTGTTGGCGCATCTCCTTTGCCGTACGTGGTGCCTGGACACTTATCCTGTAACTGCCGCCAGAATCGGGCGTTATCAGCCGCGCCGTATAGGTAAAGAGCTTCAAGCCATCGGCCTTAATATCCGTCTGGAAACTGTCTTTGATGGCACCGGCAAAATCGGCCGGATCTATGTTGGGTTTTGAGCTGCAACTACAAAGCAGCAGTGGCAGTAATAACAGAAAAAGCGCACGCATAAGCTGGGGTGATTATCCTTATTATTTTTTTGGAGATACAAATTATCGTTAACTTACTGCAGAATAAGCACAATTGCATTAACGGCGTGATAAGTCAGCGCAGCATCGACCTCTACCGCCTTTGTTTGATAACCGGATGGTAGGTTATGTTCGAGTATCTTCAACATCTTTTCGATAAGGTGCAATGGCAACCTGGGCTGACGGATACCCTCTATTTGGTTCTGCTCGTTGGCTGGTTTGCCTGGATCTGGCCCAAACGGGACTGGCAACAACTGCTGGCGGACAAGAGCTTGCAGTGGCGGGCGCTGCTCAGTACCTTGGCCATTAATGGCCTTTGGCTGCTCAATGCCAGTGTTACCGAGGGGATCCACGCTCATTTTCTGGCCTTGGTAACCCTGATGTTGATGTTCGGCTGGCGCTTGGCGTCCGTGTTGATGCTGTTACCTGTAAGCTTCTTTTGCCTGTTTGTCTATCACCAGCCCTGGATGCTGGGCCCCATGATGTTGTTTGCTGTCTGCCTGCCGCTTTTATTGGCATTGACAGTACACAGCTTGAGTTATCATAAATTACCCAAACATTTGTTTGTGTTCATTTTTGTGGCAGGTTTTCTCAATGCCGGGCTATCTGTCGTCAGCCATATTCTCGCTTGGTCAACTTATCTCTGGGCCAGCACGGATTACAGTGCCACTTACCTGGTGGATAACTATCTGCTGCTTATTCCGCTGCTTGGGTTCCCGGAGGCTTTACTCAACGGTATGGCAGTGACTCTATTGGTGGTTTACCGGCCCGAGTGGCTCTACGACTACTCGGACCGGGTCTATCTCTGGCGTCACTGACAGGTGCGACTTTAGTCTTTGGGGGCGCGGATCACCAGGGTGCCGGCGAGTTTGTCATGCCAGCTTTGTTTCCGGGGATCGAAGGCCACCCAGAGATAGCCAAGGCCGAATACCAGAGTAGAGGGGATATAGCCTAAATAGCGCACTATCAGGCTGGCGGTCGATGGCTTTTGCAAAGTGTCGGCATCAACAATGACGGCTCTTAGCACCATCTTGCCCGGAGTCGCCGACTTATAATGCCAGAACAAGATGA
This sequence comes from Shewanella algae, assembly GCF_009183365.2. Taxonomy (NCBI): domain Bacteria; kingdom Pseudomonadati; phylum Pseudomonadota; class Gammaproteobacteria; order Alteromonadales; family Shewanellaceae; genus Shewanella; species Shewanella algae. Next base: position 2,858,701 of record NZ_CP068230.1, on the reverse strand, counting down.
TCAAGATGAAAGGCAACAGGTAGTTGATCACAACATCGAGCGGGCCCAAGATTAAGGCATCGTTCTCCAATATGGCATCAATGCCAAAGACTAGCAGAGTCAGTGGCACTGTGATGCACATCAACATGAGTGAGTCCAGCAGGGTTGCCGCCAGTCGCTCCCAAAAACCGACATAGATGGGATAGCTGGATTCATTGCTTGCTGCTTCTGCTACGGGCGGTGGAGGCGTCATTCCTGAGGCCAGTTCCGTAGGGATTGTCTGTTCTTGATGAGCCAAGACTGACTCTATGTTGCGTGGGTTTTGCTCTGCTGCCATTTACTCTGTCCCTGATTAATAATTACTGTTGGGACGATACACAGGAATAAAGCTTGGAACAAGCTGTGCCTGCCGTATTGGCACGGCAGGCAAGGGATTGATCAACCGAAACGCTGATTGAGATAGCTGATGATGTCGTTGGATTCATACATCCAGGTCACTTCACCGGCTTGTTCTATTTTCAAACAGGGAACTTTCATGGTGCCGCCCCCGTTTTGCAGGGCACTCTTGTGTGGCTCCTGCTTGGCATCCAGGGTGGTGATATTCAGGCTCTGGCGTTTCATGGCTCGTCTTACCTTGACGCAGAAAGGGCAGGCCGGATACTGATACAGGCTGAGGCTACGACATTGTTCATCGATATCCGCCTGCTGCTCGGGTTGCCGCCTAAGGCCCTTGGGTGAAAAAACAAAGTTGAGCAGCAAAATAATCCGCCCCAGGATCCAACGAATAACAAACATAAGCATCCTCTATATAAGCTTGAAACGGCAGGCAGTTTAACTCAGTGGTGGTGAAACTCAAGCCCGGACTTGGAGTTCAAGGGTAGCGATGATTTCATCTTCATCCTCCGGGTCCGGCCCTTGCTCAACAAAGCCGAAACCGGCGTAAAACGCTCTTGCTGTTTGGTTTTCATCTGCATAGCAGATATGCACCCGCTGCGCATTTTCCTGGGCGCGGATCTCTTCGAGTACCAGTGCCATCGCGCGGCTGCCTATGCCTTTTTGCTGATACCCTTCGGCCACCATGAAGCGGAATATGTTGTAATCGTTGGGTTTGCCTTCTTCAGCAAGCGATTCATACATCAAAAAGCCTACCGGAGTGTCGTCCAGGTAAATCGCCTTGGGCACATAGAAAGGAAAAAACTGGGCTTCGGCGATGGAAAGCATATTATCGGCCAGCAGATCGCGTTGCTCCGGCTTGGGTTTAAGCTCGCCTACGATTTCAAAATTGTCTCGGGTTATCTGTTGCAGACTTATTGGCATTTGTGGTTATTGGTTTTGGTTGAATTGATTGCCGGCGATAATAACAGCCCTGCAACACTTTACCAGTTCAATAATCCGTCATGAATACGAAAAAGGCTCCCATAGGAGCCTTTCTTAGGTGATTTCAATAGGTTTTAATCGGCGTTCAGTGACAGAATCGCCTGAGATGCATCCTGTTTCATCTCTGTCTTGCTGTCGAGCAGGAAGACTCTTTCCGGGGCGACGGCTGCTCTGTCCACCAGGAAGGCCTTGATGGCCTGGGCCCTGGCCTGAGCCAGATTAGCCAGCTCGTTATTGCTGATCTCCTGAGCGCTGAGCAGTTGGTTGTAAAGGCCCATATGCCAGACGGTGAGCAGGGTATCTTCATCGACTTTTTCACCGTCGGCCTTTTCGGCAAGTTTTTGCTTCACTTTGTCTTTTTCCGCATCGGCATCCAGTTTGAGCTGTTGCTCGAACAATTCCACCAGGGCATCTGCCAGCTTACCCTGGGTAGGGAATCGACTGGCGCTCAGCTCGTCCGGCAGGGCTGCAAGCTTGCTGGCCTTGAGCAGTTGCAGATGCAGTTTTTGCTCTGCCAGCGCCTCACTGTCTTCCCGCAGCGCCACGCTGCCTTCAATGCTCAATTGCAGCTTGGGCCTGTCATCCAGCGCCTTGGCCAGCTTGCTCAGCTTATCTTCGGCGTCAGCGTCCAGCGTGGCTATACCGGGTTGGAAAGCGACCAGGTTCAGCTCTTCATCACTGCCAACCAGACCGGCCAGCAAAGAGAAGGGGGCGGTGACCGCCTTGGTGATGACATTGGTGATGGCGGTCATCACTATGCTGCCGAAGCTGAAACTTGGGCTGTCGAGATCTCCTGAAACCTGTAAGCCAAGATCTATCACCCCATGTCTGTCCTGCAAAAGGGCGATAGCCAAGGTAATCGGCAAACTGGTGGCCAGATCGGAATCACTGGGTTTACCCAGCTTAAGCTGATCTATCACCAGATGATTGTCTCCCTTCAGCTGGTTGTCTTCCAGTTGATAGTTGAGCGCTAAAGACAGCTGGCCTTTGTCTATGTAGTAACCGGCATAGGTGCCCGAATAGGGATTCACCGAGGTCAACTCGACACTCTTGAATACCAAATCCAGATCCAGATAGGGTTTTTCCAGCAGCGGGTTCACTTCACCCCTTAGGGTGACTGGAGCATACTTGTCTATCTTGCCCTTGATATCGACACTGGCCTTGGTTCCAGGGGTAGAAGACAGGTGGCTTATCTTGCCTTCCAGCGCCTCGATACCTGAAGCAAAGTTAGGGGTGAGGGAGTTATCGGCAAAATAGGCCGAGCCGTTGTTGATGGCAATGCTGCCGATATCCAGTTTAAATGCCTTATCTGTCGAGGCCTTGATGTTGATTTTTTCCTTGGCGGCCGTTTGCTGTGGCGCTTCTGCCTGGCTTTGTTTTGTCTGCGACTGAGCCGCTGAGTTATCACCAGGTGGTTCGGCACGGATCAGCTCGCCGATATTAGTGCGCTGATCTTCGGTGATCATCACTTTGGCGTATGGCTGTTCCAGCAATATATTGCTGATTTTCAGGCTGTTTGCTTCGGAATCAAAGCTCATCGCATCTATCGCCATATTCTGCCATTTCAGCAGAGGCTCAAATGCCAATCCATCCTTGATAAGCAGCTTGCCAATTCCGGCTTGTCCCTGAAAATGGGCCTTCCCCTCGGCGTTGGCAGTGAACTTGCCCTGAGTGCTCAACTTGCCGCTTTCAAGCTGCATATTGAGATAGGGCGTCAGATAGGGTTGGAACTGCTGCAGCTCCAGCTCAGTCAGCGTCAGCTCGCCATTGACAGTGAATGCCTTGGCATCTATCGCGCCGGTGGAGCTGAACTGGCCTTGGCTGGTTTCCGGCTGGGTTTGGGCATCAGAACTCAGTGCCAGTTGCAACTGGTAGTCTATGCTTCCTTCGAGATCGGAACGCACTGGACCTGTGGTGATATCCAATGGGTAGACACGCCAGTGGACACCATTGCTTTGCTGCTGCTCAAACAGGTTGAGATCGGCCTGTTTGAGACTGATTTTGCCAATAGTCAGCAGCCACTGTTTGTCTTGCTCCTGGGCTTTGTTTGGCTCTGCGGCTGTATGCGCTGTGGCTTTTTCTTGCGCTATGGCCTTATTTAGCGCCTCGGTTGCATCTGCCGCCTCTGGTTGGGCTAGTGCTGGTTCCACTTGTGCCTTGGCCGCGGTGTCATCGGGCTTGGCACTTGTGGCGGGCATAAAGAGCTGCTGTAGATCCAGGCCTTGCTTATCCAGGTGGGCATCGGCCCACAGGCCTTGCAGCGCCAGTTCGTCGATATCAACACTCTGGTTGTCACCGTCGATCCGAATGTTATCCAGTGCCAACAGCGGCAACTTGACTCTGGCTTGCTGTTGGTCGGAGAACAGCAGATTTTCCAGAATAAACCGGCCCTTGTGGGTACTGTAATGCAGTTGGTCTTGTTGCTGTTTCAACTGGTACTGGCTTTGGAAGCTGAGTTCACCGTCACTGAGCTTAGCGGCAATAAGCCCATCGGCAAACGGCCAGAAGGGTAGCAGGGAAACTTTGGCCAGTTGCAGCTCACCGGTGACTTCGAGAGGCTGCAGCTGAAACTGTCCCTGAGTCTGCAATTGTCCGTTATCGCTGCCGGTCAAGGACAGGGCATAGCGGTTGGCATCTTTCGCCAGTACCGGTTCGTTCTCGTCTTCCGGCAAGCTGAGGCTATAAGCCTTGGTATCCAAAGCTTGCAGGCTGAAATTAAGCTCGTCGTAACTGAGCTCTGTATTGGCGACCTTATCCATATAAGCGAGCTTACCCTCTGTTACCCGGATATCCCGGGCAATGACTCTGGGCGGTTCAGAGGTGTCTTCTGTAGCCTCGGCTTGCGGTGTTTGATTGGCTTCAAGGTGGGCAAGCATATCGCTGAAGTTGAATTGAGCTTGGCCATTCTCTGACGCCAGCCTTTGCACATTCACTTGCGGATCAAAGAGGTAGATATGATCTATGGCGATGGCCCCTTGGGTCAGCGAGCGCCAAAATGCCAGCTCCAACTCAAGCTGGCTGAAAGATGCAAAGACTTGCTGTGGGTCGCTGTCCTGCAGGGCGAAGTTATCCAGGCGGACTCTGAGAAGGAACGGGTTAATGCTGATATCGTTCAGGCTCGCCTGACGGCCGAGCAGTTGTTGCAGTTGCTTTGGGGCTTGCGACTTTATCACCCAGGGGGCGAGCCCACCAAGCAACAGGGCGTAGAGGCCATACCCGAGGAGCAGATAGATGCCTGTTTTGATGGCGAGCGGCGCCCGGCGAAAGCGTGAAAAGAGCTGAGTCAGCACATTGGGCATAGCGGTGTGAGATCCCTTGAAGCAGGTTTGCGGCAAAAATTTGGCGTTATTCTAACGCGTATTCGGTATGCTTTGTAAGTCACTTCTGAACCTATGATTTTTGTTATCTTGCTCGATACATGCATGATACAAAAAGAAAACTTAGCTAAGGAAGGTGTGAATAAGTCCTCGCGGCACTCTGGCTTACACAGCAATTGGCATTCAAGGCATCTGACTGAAGGCATGCCGGGGCCTGTCGAAGTCGGATAACGCAGAGAGCCAGTTGCTGTGAGAGCCCCGAAGGGCGTGGCTTACAGACCTGCCTGCTGTGTTGTACTTCTTGCAAAGGACTAAGGCCATTTGCTGCGAACCACGCCTTGCATCCAGGCCTGTAAGCCGACGCAGAGCACGCATGGGACTTGTTCGCACCTTCCCTAACTCATGTTGCAATGATCAAGAGTGATTTTTGCTGAACATTGCATTCACAAGAGGGCAATAACCAAGGTTGTAAAGACCTTGAATGTTCAGTATCAGCTCAGCAAACCTGAATCCTGGCAAGACTATTGCCTTTGCCCGCCCTTATCCTTTGGTTGGGCTGCTGTAGGTGATGGCGGCGATAATGGCGCCGCAGGGGTCTTTTATCCAACAAAAGCGGCCGACCTGGGGAATGTCCTCAGGGCCGTAGAGTACATCGCCCCCCAGTGCTTTGGCCTTAATGGCGACGGCGTCGACATCTTTAACGGTAATGTAACCAGTCCAGTTACTTGGCATGGCCGGCGCCGGGCTGTCTGTGATGCCACCTATGCTGATACCGTCATTTTCTATGATGTGATAGGGGCCTTGTGGCAACTGCATCGTCTTGAAGCTCCATCCAAAAATCTCACCATAAAACCGCATCGCCAACTCAGATTCATTGGCGGTCAGTTCGTGCCAACTTAAGGCTCCATGGGTAGTAAAAGGGGAGTTCATAGATAGGTTCTCCTGAGACTGAGGGGCTGACAATTCGGCTGTGAAGATCGCCGGCCAGCAGATCTTGAGCCGCTTTGAGTTCAGCTTTGAGTGTAGTCGAGTCGGCTGTGCTTTGTGGCTTTCTTGGACTACGAAGAAGAGGGGGCACAAGATGCCGGAGCCCGAATTATGGAAACCTTTTCGGCGCTGAAGAATGTGCTAACAGCAAAGTTGAAGGGGGAGGTTAGCTGATGAGCTTGATGTAATCTGCAATCTCAGTGCGGCCCCATTCATGGGCAAACTCGAGGGCTCCCATGTCCTTCATCGTCTGGCCGGTATAACGGATGCTGGTATCTATGCCCGCCTCAACCAACCGCTTCACAATATGGACGTGGCCATAATGAATTGCGGTAAAAAGGGGATTACGGTCTGGCTCAGAAGTATCGAGCCTTGCGCCAAGGCCGATGAAGTAGTTCAAAATATCTTCGTTGCCATTCGAAGCAGCCCTATGGATTGGGCTGCTACCACTGAGATTGTCTCTACTATCTATATCGGCTCCCAGCTTGACTAAAGCCTGGCACAATTCCAAGTTGTCATTATCAGCGGCAATATGAAGAAAGCTGCCCAATGGCGTTTGTAACTGAACCAGTTCAGTGTTCATTGATAGAAAGTCGATTGCATCAGCGGTTCTCTTCTCCCTGATGCATGCCATGAGTGTCCTTAATTTCAGTATTACTGCTTCGTTCACTTATTTATCCGTCCTGACTTAATGATCCCCTGTGGGTATCAAGCCTAGTGTTTTCGAGTGTATTCGATTAATCGACCGTCTCATGCTTGCCGAGTTTTACCGTAAAATACTGGCAAACATTCGCAAGTGGTCAGTATACCTAAGGAAGGTGCGAACAAGTCCTCGTGGCACTCTGTTTGTAGAGAGAGGCCTAATTTGCAGTTGCCGCTTTGGCAGAAGGTTGCGGCGACTCACTAAGTGCAGAAGTTCTTACTATTAGGATCATCAGGGTTCAGTACTTGTATCCTGAAGTCCGGTGCCAGATTAAACCGTTTTATAACGCTCGATATTCGGTCAGATGTTAATGCAGAACCGAAATCCAAGAAGAATGGGATTGGATCATTATTGATAGCCCACATCTCATTCATTTTCTTGGCTAATTCTCTGGCTTGCTCCCAATCTCCTGCAAATATCTTGGAGTAATCAAAATAGGGCCATGCTGCGATATCATCTTCCTCTGCCGAATCTTCGCTGAAGAGAAAGGATACGCTAATCTCCGAGTGCCAGGGAAATACGCCTATATCAATGATTCTTAGCTCTTTTTTACCAAAATTATCTACCGCTTCCTGCAGTTTTCCTTCTAGCAGTTGCTCAATATTTTCTCTGCTGTATTCCATATCCATTTCTTTTGATGTCTTAATTAAGTTGTATTGGCTTACATGAACAATCGGGCTTCATGCCTGCTTCACCAAGGATGCAAGATGCAGCATGTAGTCCGGTTTGCTTATGTCCAGACCTTTATGGCGAAGAATATCGTAGGCCGTAACCATGTGGAAGTAAAAATTGGGGATGAGGAAGTCATTGATATATAAGGTACCTGGAAGGTCTATGTACGAGCCTTGATCCAGCTCAATGCGCGTTACTTCCAACATCTTTGAGTCATCACTCTGTGCAGCAAGCAACAGTTGTTTGGTGTTGTTGATATGTACCAGCGCCTTATCTAACGACTCCACACACGAATCCAGATTGTCCATAGGCTGATTGGCACACCAAAGCGCGAAGTTGTGTGGTTGATTGCTTGTAAAGGCTATTTGTGTCCCTAATTCCACAGGACCATCCTGAATGAGGCCTATCAGGTCGCGTTCCGCAAAAAGCTGTACGGCACACTGGAGGAACTGCAAAAAGACTTGGACGAATGGCTGGTGCTGTATAACAATGAACGCACCCATCAAGGCAAAATGTGCTGCGGCCGCACACCGATGGCAACATTAATTGATGGAAAACGGATTTGGGCGGAAAAGAATTTAACCCAAATCTAATCTGACAACGGCACCCCAAAATCGGGTAACTGTCAGCTCAGGTCTGAGCTAGTACAACTTACACAAGTACATACTTTGTCTTTTTACCTGCTAGCGAGCTTTCTGCGATTTCTATGAGTCCGCTCCATTTCGATTCAGTACATGCTAAAAGAAAACTTTTAGTTAAAGCTTGAGGCCAATTGTAGCAAGCTGCAGCAATGTAACATCTAGGTGTTATTACTTTACCTTCATCCAAATCTCTTTTAATGACGGAGCTTAATAGCATATTGATCGTCTTTTCATCTGGTACCCTGCCCGACGTTAAAATTGCAGCGCATGCCCCTGAAAGCAAAAGGTCATTCTCTGTATCGAGAATGCTCAAAATGTATAAGAATGAATCATTGCTCACATCATTAATCATGCAAATTGCAAAACCTATATCCTTGTAAAGAACTGTTGCATCATGACTCTTGCTTTCAAGTTCTCTTAGGTATTCAAGAGATAAACTAGAACCAACGAAGCCAAGAGCTCTTATCACTTCAGATTGTGCTTGCCAGGAATTTGGCCTCTCTACCAAACACTTTAAAGCATCCAGCAATAGTTGTTCATAACCGCCAAATTTACTATTGGCTATCTTTTGGGCAGCTTTCTCAATTCTAGGTGGTGACTTTGACTTTAATTCTTCTTTGAATTCCATAACTGACTACTTTAGGTATTTAGACACAATGATTCTCTATGCCGTTGTAGGCCTCCACGTTTTTGCGTGGATTAGTTAAATATAGTTAAACAAGAGCCACTGTTTGTTGCCTTTATTGAAAGACCTGGCAAACAATTACAGAGGGCCGACATGTCTAAAGTAAACACACTTTTTATCGGGTTGGATGTACACAAGGAGACCACTGATGTGGCCTGGCTTTCTGACAAGCCCGCTTATGAGGCAGGTCCCGGAAAACATGGTCATGTGGTTAAACCTCACGCCGCTCTCTTCGAAATAGTTGCAAGGTCAGCCGTCGACCTGGCTCGCCAAAGTCCGATGCTGCCTTTGCATGTTATGCTTATGGCGGCCAATTATAGTCTACCCATTCCTCATAAAAATCAACTTCATACTGTAGATTGGTTATTTTATGGGGCAATTTAGCAGCTCTTAAAAACTCTGAAAATTGTGAAACGACTTTTCTGGCCGGGATCGGGGATTTATGAGATATAAACATTGAAAATGTGTATACATCATTTTCTTGAGATTCAAACGTAAAACCTGCAATTTCAGATACTTTTTTTTGCTTTAGTACAAATGTGTTTGAGAGAGCCTCTACAAGTTCTAACTCTATAGGACACTTACTGAGATGCTTTTCCAAGCATTCTAGACCCATTACTGCCACTATCTCTATATCGAAATCCTGATCCATGATTCTTAATTCCACATAACGTCCGTCTGATCTTGATACGTTGCTATTAAATCCAAGAGAGCCATAATTCTTGCACTCACGTCTATAGCCGAATGGCCTAATAATAGAGACGAAAGACTGATGTTCTCTCAGTGGAAAAATCAATCTTTTAGGGGGCCGGCGCTAGAGTCTTTGCTCTGCTAATAGTGGGGGCATATTTGGGGACCAGTCCGAAATTTTCTAGAAATTACCAAAACAAACAGTAGTAACAACACCATATTCAGTTTGAACTTCAAACTCATGCTCTTGAAAGTAATAGCTTTCCATTGAGCCATAATCTTCAAATTCGTACTTGGTTCCAAATATTATTTTGAGTTTAGAAATTGCTTCGTCTACGTCTAGACCTATGATGTTAATCCCTTGAATAGATAACGCAGGGTTTGAACATTGAATCCAGTGAAGTCCATCCGCCTCGTCAATCCAAAAAGTACACATTAGCTTATTGTATTGAAGAAGAGGAAACCCATCATTATCAGTATCAATTTTACTAGGTTCCCCTAGCTGCTTTGTCAGGTAGATTTGGTCTAAGCCAAATCGAATATCACCCAATCCAATCCCTAGTTTTACTTCCATGCTTAATGATTCCCTGTGCAAGTGTTGGCCTCTGTAGTGGATTAGTTAAACCAGAGACACACTGTTTGTTGATCCGATAGGTAAACAATCACTGGAGGCCGACATGCCTAAAACTAGCACACTTTTTTATCGAGTTGGATGTACACAAGGGGACCACAGATGTGGCTTGGGTGCTAATAGTGTCCATATTGCTTCAAATGCATATAGCTTAGTACTGTTTTCCTTCAAAAAAATCTACAACTTTAATAAAACGAACACCGGATAATTTTCTCTGAACGATAAAATCAACTACCTTCTGATGGAAAAATAGATAACTTTTAGAACAATTAGCGATTTTGAATATCAATCGTTCGTTTTCTGCTATTTTTTCCAAAACACGGCCGTCTAGAGAAAACTTCTTAACTTCTAAGAGTTCATCATCGTCATCAAAATCGAAAGTTTCAATGGAAGAATTATCACGATCAAGACAGTCAAGCTCTTTATAAAAACCCAAATACCAATAGTTCTCATGCCACACGTTATTATCATCAATATATATTGAAGGATAAATTTGCATCCCATCAATATCATAATTATCCATTTTTAGCTTAACTTCCTTATTAATTAACAAACCAGCAGAATCAACAAACAAGTCCGTTAGCGGCCATCTATTTTTGTCTTCACCCTTAAAGCCGTTCAAAAAGAACAAAGGCTTTTCTCCATAAACCAGTTGCTTGAAATGATATTGTCTTTTTGCAGTATTTAAGTCTGGATTAATATAAGTCTGGTTATCTCCACTAGGACGAAAAGCAATGTAATACTCATCATTATAATTTTTCACTGGTCTATCCTTAATGAAATATTAAGCCGCCCATTATAAAATAGCTTGTTATGTCAAATTTGGTAATTTAAATATCAAGCAAATATCAAGCCACCTATCATAAAATAATAACTTAATCTTCTTTCTGTCTACGTTCAAGCACCGCTAGGGGATTTGAGCACCCGGAGGTAGAAAGATATCCATGAGTTGCAGAGGTTTGATGAAATCGAACCGATTTCACGCAAAAATGCGAGATTTGAGCTGTGCTAGCCCTACCCATGGTTCAGGGGATTTCAATGACTGCGGTTGAGCTAAATAGCGTGGGGTTCAAGCCGTTTGAAAGTACTGACAGCTGGTTGCAAAATGCCGTCGTCGCTTCTCCAAGTGTTCGCAGTAACAGCTGAGCTCTTGCAAGGTGCCTACCGGCCCACGAAATAGTCTTCCAAATTCAGTGGTAAGCTTGAGCCAATTATCATGAGGGATATTCAACCGCGTCAGTAGCTTGGCACTCTTTTCACCTATCGCGCCACGTTTATCATCGCGAATACAACGCCCGGTATCATCCACTAATTCAAGATAATCCTTGAGCCCAAACGCAATACCATTGGGCTGATTACTGCACTCATCGCCAATAAAGGGCAATAGCTTGGCGGGTTGTTCGCATTTCAAAGCTGCCTGAATACGTAGCCGAATGCTGGTATGTTCTGACTGCTCAGGCGTATCGGCCATCTTGGCTCTAATAGGATTGAGGTCAACGTAAGCCATGCAGGTTAACACTGCGGCTTCATCGAGTAAGGCTTGTGACTTAAATCTTCCCTCCCAGAATCGGCCGGTACAGTTATCTTCCTGATTGGCTTGACGCGCTATCGGTTCATTAAGACAACGCATGAACCAACTGATGTCACATAACCTGCTGCGATAAATCGCAATAGTATGCTTCAGCCTGGGCACATCATACGCTTCAATCAGCTCACCTTGGGTGAATTTGCGGGTTAACGCATCACCTTTGAACAGCTTATGCCATTGCTCAAGCACTTCTCTGTCTGTCCATCGGTTTGCTGTCTCTATATCAATATACAACACCAGATGCAGATGATTACTCATGATGGCAAATGCCGCCACATCAATGGCAAAAACGGCTTCCAGTTCAAACAATAACGATTCCACCCAGCCACGGCGGTGGTCATAATTTTTACCCGAGTAGGCATCATCACCACACAGAAAGGCTTGCCGTACCACGCGGCTGCAACAATGGTAGTAAGGCGTATCTTCTAGGCTGATTTGAGTTCGGCGAGGGCGCGGCATAATAACCTCCTTGTTAAATGCTTAAAAAAAGCATAGTCGGAGGCTAACTACCGCGCCATTAACGCTGGGTGTCCATATTTTTTCCCGTTTAATGAGTGACTTAGTAATTCGCCGCAATCAGCTGCTCGCGATGCAGACCATGGAGAAAAATCGTATTCAAATTTTGCCTAAGCACCTACATTCGACAATGACACCCATCCTGACTGCGATAAAAAATCAGGTCTCAAAGATTGAAAATAAGCTTGTCAAACTCATCGAAGATTGCCCCGAATACCAAACTAAAAATACCCTCTTACAAAGCGTACCTGGCATCGGCAATATCGCCGCTGCGTCTATCATCAGCAATGTGCCTGAGTTAGGCTACATTACCAACAAGCAAGCGGCTTCACTCATCGGCGTCGCCCCTATTACACGTGAAAGTGGACGCTACAAAGGGAAACGAGTCATCCAAGGAGGCCGCGCACAGGTGAGAACCGTTTTGTACATGGCCATGATGTCAGCCATGCAATGTAACCCTGTTTTCAAGGACACTTACGCTCGATTACTCGAAGCTGGAAAACCAAAGAAAGTGGCGATTATTGCTTGCGTTCGCAAGATGGTGGTCATCCTAAACTCTATGCTTCGAGATGGCATCATGTGGGACCAAAACATCACCCCAAATAAAGGATTGACGCCATAGTCGTTTGTTAGCTGTTTTTGTACACTTCGCCTAATTTAGTCAAAGCTGTTTTCAAAACTGTCTCTGATTTTAAAGCGTCACCAGAATCAACCCATTCATCGAGCGCTTGTGTAAATTCATCTACCGAAAAATTAGGGAAGTGTTTTGCCAGTAAATTGTACTTATCGATTCCATCGTTTTTTGCAGATAAATCTAAAGCGTCTAAATCAGACTTTAACGCAATTAAATTTGTTCGAAATAACTTCATAATAATCAGGCTCAGAATAAAAGCGATATTATATCTCACACATAATAAGAACTTATAGATATTTTGCTCAAACAGCTAGACATAATGATTCCCTGTGCAGGTGTCGGCCTCCGTGTTTTCTCGTGGATTAGTTAAACCAGAGCCACACTGTTTGTTGATCCAATAGGCAAACAATCACAGGAGGCCGACATGTCTAAAGCTAACACACTTTTTATCGGGTTGGACGTACACAAGGAGACCACTGACGTGGCCTGGGTTTCTGATAAGTCTGCTGAGACCGTGCATTACCATGGCACAATCCCAACCAACCTGCGTTCATTCGATAAACTCATTAAAAATCAAACAGTCAAGACCAGCAAGCTCTGTGTTATTTATGAGGCTGGTCCCTGTGGCTTCTGGCTCTATCGCCATCTGTTGCGCCGTGGTATTGAATGCTGGGTGGTAGCGCCGGCACTCATCCCCAAAGCTCCGGGCGACCGGGTCAAAACCGATAAACGCGATGCCATGACATTGGCCAGGTTAGCGCGTAGCGGCGATTTGCACTCTATTTATGTTCCGGATGAGCGGGATGAAGCTATCCGCGACCTTATCCGCTGCCGGGAAGATGCCATGCTCGATTTGCGCCAGGCACGGCAACGGCTGAAATCCTTTCTGCTGCGTCATGGTCATCCCTGCACAGGTCGGCAAAACTGGACCGAGGCCTATCGACGCCACCTGGCTGATATCAGCTTTCCACAAAGTGCTACTAAAATCACCTTTCAGCATTACATTCATATCGTTACCGAGCGCTATGAGCGCTTGCAACGGCTGGAATTGGAACTGCAAAGCCTGGCCGAAAGCTGGCGTTGGTACCCACTGGTGCAACGTCTGACGGTACTGCGTGGAGTACGTTTCTTATCCGCTATGACCCTATTGGCGGAACTGGGTGACCTCAGACGCTTTGCTTCTCCGCGTTCACTGATGAACTTTGTCGGTTTGACACCCAGCGAACACTCCAGTGGTCAGCGGGAACGGCGTGGCGGCATCACTAAGTGCGGCAATAGCCACGCCAGACGCATCCTTATTGAATCGGCCTGGGCCTATCGTTTCCCCGCTAGGGTCTCGAGGGAATTGGAAAGTCGCCAACAAGAGCACTCTATCAAACTGCAAACTCGCTCATGGGAAATCCAGCAGCGCCTATGTCGACGCTTTCATGCCTTAAAAGCAAGAGGCAAAGAATACAATAAAGTCGTTACCGCTGTGGCTCGCGAACTGACAGGCTACATTTGGGATTTAGCCCAAGGTTTTGATGCCGATATGCCACAACAAGCGTACTGAATTACATTTAAAAATCACTCTGGCAGCGCCGGACGGCGGCAGCGGTGCGAGCAATCCTCGAGGGCGTTAAGCGGTCACATCCGCGCTCCTAGACTGAGGCAAGGCTCCTGCGGCGAACACAAGTAATGCGAATAACCAAACTCGCGGATATCAGCAAGGTCAACCGCCGACACTTACTCGCCAAAGTCCGACTGTCAGAGTGCCCTTACCGGAGATTTTTGGGTCTCCGGTAAGGACACTCTTATCTATTTGACAATGGGAATCATATCAACGCCGCGTTCAGCGGCTTGTCCGCTGGAATGCTTTGTTATAAATCATTTGACGCCAACTCTTATTTTCTTAAGCAACTCCGGTATTTCTTCATATTTGTCTACCCAAATTATGCCAACACCAAAAGACAGCGCATCATTTTCCTCGAATTTTTCCATCAATTTAATCAACTCATTTACGACTTCATCTAGTTGTAATTGAGCAGCAACTTTCTCATCCAGTATATCTTCATTATCTGTAAGGAGTTTTTCTAATTGTGATTTTACTTTCGATTTTTCATGTCTTTTCTTAAAGCAATAATGATGAACTTCATCATCACCTCTTTCATTCTTGGCAATGTCCAGTAGTCGCCGCAAGTTAGGATCAGAGAAAGATAAGCCTATCAATAAACAGTTAAAGTCCTTGAACTTATTTATCTGTATTAGGTTGCTCCACCCATATACATCTGTGTATTGCTGATGGTATCCATCCTCACTTAAAACAACTTTGTTTTTAGAGGTTAACTGCCCTTTCTGAGGTAAGTAGCCATGAACATGATATATAGGAAGATGATGTTGCTGGTGCTTCATTCCTCTAGCATGAATTGAAGAAAATGGGATGTCGACGTCAATTTTTTGAAGGCATTGTTCAAGCAAGTCGTCGTAATTATAAGTGATTATTGAATCCAAATTAGGGCTCTTTCCAGCCGCAATACAAAACTGTCTCATTTCTTTAAGTAAGTCAGAGTCGTCCTTTATATCAATCCCATGATATAGAGAATCTCGAATAGCATTTTCAAATGCAAGGTTAGATTTAGGGTTTTTCTTTTTAAAATAATTATGGAGATACCTAGCTGAAATCAATGAGTTTGGCTCGAATATGCTATTAAAAGTCCTTGCCAAAACGCCTGCCTTTTCTCCATTTTTTTCGTTTTCTTCATCATCAGATTTAATAGTTATTAGCAATAGCTTTTGAAGCAATGTATCCCAATTTGGAAGCCCATATGAAACGGACGAGCCAGCCCCCAACACCATTACAAGCCTCTGCTCTCTGTACCATTTGGTCACCGCCTCAAGTTTTTCATTTTGTGACTTTTCGGCTCCTCTAAACAAGAACAGAGCTTCTTCAAATTTTTCAGAAAGGGAGTTCCTAAGGATCTTATTAAAAATCTCACTTGTTAAAGATCCGCTCAACTTAGATGACATCTACCCTCTCCTTGATTTATAACGCCCGGCACAGCGGCGAGGTAAAACTGGCGCTAAATTTGCGCCAGCAAATTTGGTGACAGCTTTTGCCGAGTCCGCCTGCTGCCGCTTGTTATGTGCAAACCCGAAATTTACAAACATGCTAACACTCGAAGCGTGAATGGAAAACAGAAAATGGCCAGCTGACTTGATGCTAGAAATTGCGATTGGGCTAAAGAATGAGAAGTGGCCAACGCTGGATGTTTGCGCCACCAGATACTTTGAAGCGCCCGCCATTAATATGTGTAACGTGCTTAGAATGGCCGAGGCCTGAAATATGCCCAAGGTTCGTATGTGAGGGATCGATGGAATTCCAGTTATCCGCAAAATTCCTGGTTTGAAAATGTGATGACTAGATACGAATTCCATTTCTCAATACAACTCTGAATTTTAGAAGAGCCAAACTCTCAAATTTGAAGAGCCCATTCCCCAACTAAATCGCACATAACAGCTGTATAGTGCGCATGCGCGTTTTAGTCCTCGGAGGAGTGTAAACGCGCATCGCTATCTGTTTGTATTAGCTGGATATAAAAGATTTTAGTCTTAATATCCCTTGCAGCTAAACGCGCATGCGCGGTTTCCAAACCTATTATCTACCCACTGTATTTTTTAACTTTATGAATTTAATGAAATTTTCTAAAATGTTACGGAAATAACGCGCAAGCTTAGCTGCAAATTCCCGGCATTTTGTCCAGAACGTCAATAATACTGTATAAAAAATCAGTTCTGAGGCGCTTGTCATGAGCACTTCAAGCCGTACAACCAAGAACCCTAAAACCCAGTCCTTACAAAAAGCGTTTAGTAAATCCATGGCTACCGCACGGGTCCAAACTCTGTTCGTCCCTGCATTCCGCTGAAAACGGAAAAGTGTTGTTACTTTCGTCCTTAAGCTTAAGGAAGTGCTAAAGCTAAGTATTTGAATTGGTTATACAATACCCAGTACTTAATTTGAAAACAATTAGCCAAAGGTCAAGTTTTTAGCAAATGTTATAAAACCCTGATTTTGTGGGGGTTGACAACATAATTCGCCATGAAAACAACTGTGCCCGGCAAATCATATGAGCAATATTCCAATTGATTGCCTTGCTTAAATTGCCGGTTTCAGTGCTTGATGGCCGGGGGAACTATTTAGGAGCCTTGGTGTGGCCGGGTGACTTGCTTAATGGCGGGGGGCTGTTGTTATCGCCGGCCAATACGGCTAAATACGCCTGGTTCGTGTACTCGTTGAAAACGGCTACCGGGATAGGCATGAACGGGAACTGACTTATGGGGGAGGGCGATTAAAGCTGCTGCCAGATAAGCTTTTCTATGTTAACCTTGCGTTGTTTAAGGAGTTTATTGTCGTTTTGCCTCTGGCAAATAGTAAAATTTCAACTTGTATTCAGGGATGAAAAATGCAAATACGTTTGGCTACTGAAATGGATTTGGAACAACTGGTCCTGCTGTTTGACGAGTATCGGCAGGAACTGGGGCAGGGCTCAGATCTGAGTCGTTGCCGTGAATTTTTACGGGCCCGCTTACTGGAAAACGATTCGATGATCTTCATCGCCACCGAGGGCGATTATCCGGTGGCCTTCACTCAGGTTTTTCCCTCATTCTCCTCCTTGTTGCTAAAGCCTTTATGGTATCTGGATGATCTTTTCGTATTGCCCGATTACCGTGGTCAGGGCATTGCCAAAGAGCTGACTTGCCGAGCCCGAACTTTGGCGCAGGATGCCAAGGTGCTGGCGGTCAAGCGTGAATTTGGCGAGCTGTCTCAACAAGTCGAGACAGATGGCACAGAGCAAGGTCTGTATCACGCACTACTTTAATCTGCTGCCCCCTGTTTGCTACCATTAGCGGGTTTTAATTTCAGGGGATTTCAGATTGAAAACAGCAGTACAACAGACACCTGTGCTCGACAAGAGCGCCGTTACCAACCTCTTGGCGCTGGCCATTATGCTTACCGGCTATGGCATGCACTCTGATGTGTTATTCAACATCGGCCTGTTTGCCGTATCCGGCGCCATTACCAACTGGCTGGCGGTGCATATGTTGTTTGAAAAAGTGCCGGGTCTCTATGGCTCAGGGGTCATCCCGGCCCGTTTCGAACAGTTCAAGCAAGCTATCAGCGAGCTGATGATGGAGCAGTTTTTCTCTGAGGCCAACATAGACCGTTTCCTGTCGACCCGCTCCGACAAACAGAGCCTGGATCTGTCCGGCGTTATCGGCAAGGTGGACTTGGCTCCAGCCTTCGATGCTTTGGTGGCCACGGTTGCCCAATCTTCATTGGGTGGTATGTTATCCATGTTTGGCGGTGAAGAAGCGCTCACCCCACTCAAGCAACCCTTTATCGAAAAGATGCAGCAATCTCTGGCAGATATTGCCAAGAGCGATGATTTTTACGAGCTGCTCAAGGGCGAACTGGAACAGCCCGGGGTGATGGCGGATATGCGTAGCCAAATTCAGGATATTGTCGAGCAGCGGCTGGCCGAGCTTACGCCGCAGTTGGTCAAGGAGATGGTGCAGCAGATGATCAAGACCCACCTTGGCTGGTTGGTTGTCTGGGGCGGTGTCTTTGGCGGTCTGATAGGGCTGGCCAGTGTAACGCTGCAGCGCTTGCTATAACTATGACAAGCCTGCTTGAGCGATAGCCCCGGTCCAAGTTTCAGCCGCCCAAAATAATAAGTACTTAAGTATCACAGCAATCAAGTCGCCCAAGCGGCGGGAGGAAAGCCATGGCGTTACATCATAGGATTAATTATCTTGAACTTCCCGCCCGGGAGCTGGAAGCCACCAAGGCGTTTTTTCAGGCGGTGTTTGGCTGGGGCTTTGTTGATTACGGTCCGGATTACAGCTGCTTTACCCAGGCCGGGATCGATGGCGGTTTTTTTCGCTCATCACTGAGCTTTGATACCCTCAACGGCAGCCCCTTGTTGGTGATTTACTCAAATGATCTGAACGCCAGTCTGGAGGCCGTCAAGACCCATGGCGGGGAGATCTGCAAAGATATTTTCAGTTTTCCCGGTGGCCGGCGCTTTCATTTCCGCTGCCCGAGCCAAAACGAGTATGCCGTCTGGTCTGAATAGACCCAGATGCTTCTGCCTTTAACAAGGAAGGATTATGCCTCACTGTATTATTGAGTATTCGGCGCCCCTGGCGCAGCAGTTGTCGATTGCCAAGCTGGTTCAGGTGGTGCACCAAGGTGCCATAGACTCAGGCTTGTTCACACCATCTGCCATCAAGAGTAGGGCGCATGCCTGTGAACATTTCCTGGTTGGGGAGGACAGCGCTCAAAGCTTTATCCATGTGCGTTTGGCCATTATGCCGGGACGCACCGATGAGCAAAAGCAAGCCCTGACCCAAAGTGTGTTTGCCGCACTGGAGCCAATAGCGGTCAAAGCCGACAGTGTCTCGCTTGAGGTTACTGAGCTGCATCAGCCAAGCTACCTTAAACGCGGCAGCTAGGAAGCCAATATGTCCAGGCAACCAAAGCGCAGTAACAGGGTGGACTCTCCCTGTATTCGTCACTGCTGCCTGGACCTGCAGGATGTTTGCCTGGGATGTTTCAGGACGCTGGAAGAAATTCTTGCCTGGCATCAGGCAACTGACAGCGAGCGGCAGGCTATTCTCGAGCGCTGCCGGCAACGGCAAGTTGATCGCCACCAAGCAACGGCCGGGCTTAGAGTGATGAGAACAAGGCGCAAGTGAACAAGCTCAAAGCAAATAAAGCGGCACAGAAGCGAAGCTCCTATTTCCGCTAACGAATAAAGGCGCCATTTGGCGCCTTTATGGTTTTTACTTAAGCTCAATAAGATGCGCTATGCACAGAGCGCACCGCTCGGCCGGAAGGATCTATGATGCCTGACAGGCTCTCATCCCAGGCCAGCGCTTCCGGGGTGGAGCAGGCAACCGATTTACCACCCGGTACAGTCAGTGCTGCCGACTCCAGCGGGAAGTGCTCTTCAAAGAAACAGCGATAGAAGTAGGCCTCTTTGGTTTCCGGCGTGTTGTGCGGGAAGCGGAAACGGGCGTTGGCCAGCTCTTTATCCTCCACCTGGGCGGCGGCATGTTCTTTCAGGCCATCAATCCAAGAGTAACCCACACCGTCACTGAACTGCTCTTTCTGGCGCCAGGCGACTTCGGCCGGGAGCTTATGCTCGAAGGCTTCACGCAGAATATGCTTTTCAATCCGGCCATCGCGCGACATCTTGGCTTCTGGGTTCAGGCGCATGGCCACGTCCATAAACTCCTTGTCGAGGAAAGGTACTCGGGCTTCCAGGCCCCAGGCTGCCATGGACTTGTTGGCCCGCAGGCAGTCGTACAGGTGCAGCTTGTCGAGTTTACGCACCAGTTCTTCGTGGAAGGCGCGGGCGTTTGGTGCCTTGTGGAAATAGAGGTAACCGCCGAACAGTTCATCGGCCCCTTCGCCCGAGAGCACCATCTTGATCCCCATAGCCTTGATCTTGCGCGCCATCAAATACATGGGGGTTGCAGCGCGTATGGTGGTGACATCATAGGTTTCCAGGTGATAAATCACCTCCTTGATGGCATCCAGGCCTTCCTGGAAGGTGAAGTGCAGCTCATGGTGTATGGTGCCTATGGCATCGGCGACCTTTTGTGCCGCCGCCAGATCCGGTGCCCCTTTCAGGCCCACGGCAAAGGAGTGCAGCTGTGGCCACCAGGCATCGGAGGCATCGTTGTCTTCAATACGGCGTTTGGCAAAAGTTTGGGTTATGGCGGAAATCACCGAGGAGTCCAGCCCGCCTGATAGCAAAACGCCATAGGGCACATCTGACATCAACTGGCGCTTTACCGCGGCTTCCAACGCTTCGCGCAGCTCTTCGCTGGAGGCGCTGTTTTGGGCTACCGCTTCATAGTCGCGCCAGTCACGCCGATAGTATTGCACCGGCACGTCATCTTCACTGAAGAGGTAATGCCCGGGGCTGAAAACTTCCACGGTTTTACATACGGGTACCAGCGCTTTCATCTCAGAGGCGACATAAAGGTTGCCACTGGTATCGCGGCCGGTGTAAAGCGGGATGATCCCCATGTGATCCCGGCCTATGAGGTAGCAGTCCTTGGCCTTGTCGTAGAGTACGAAGGCAAAAATACCGTTGAGCTTATCGAGAAAGTCGCAGCCATATTCCTGATACAACGCCAGGATCACTTCGCAATCCGAGTTGGTCTGGTAGCTGTACTTGTCGCCGAGCTCGGCCTTGAGTTCTTTGTGGTTGTAGATTTCACCGTTGACTGCCAATACCAACTGGCCATCTTCAGATAACAGCGGCTGGGCGCCGTGTTCGATATCGACAATGGCCAGCCGCTCATGGGCGAGAATCGCTCTTGGAGTGGTATGAATACCCGACCAGTCCGGGCCGCGGTGGCGCATCAGTTTGGACATCTCCAGCGCAGTGCTTCTCAGAGCGGCGGCGTCAGACTGGATATCGAGAATGGCAAAAATTGAACACATGGTAAGACTCCAAACTTGGTGTTTCTTCAGCAATGGCTTCACTTTGCCTGTAGAATTCTCAAAAGCCAAGCTTTATTTTTGAATATAAATCATAAAAATGACTAAATCTGTAAATTATAATGCGTTTTGTGACCTGTTTTTTTGAGGGTTAAACAATTTAATCGCTTAATTGGTGAAAGATCTGCATTTTAGCTCGCTGTAACAGCGTGCAAATTGGCACTTTCCCAAAGCCGCTGCTTTTATCGGCGATTGATTTATCTGCCCGGAAAACAACGCAAAAAGGCGCCGGAGGCGCCTTTGGGGATGGGGAAATGTGTCTGGTTAAATCGCCGGAGCAACGCCGGTTTCCGGCCGCAGGCTATAAAACTCTGTGCCCTTGAAATAACCCGGGCGGTCGGCAGAATCCGCCAAGCCTTTGGCGGCCTTGTAGTACACGGCCAGATCTTCCAGCGCGCCGGAGAGATCCCAGTTGGCATGATACTCATCACAGAGGTTGTGATAGCAGCCTTTCATCTGCTGCTTCATTGCTGCTTTGTAGTCAGCGGTGGCCTGATCCACAGGTTCGCTGCCGCCACCGGCAAATACCGCAGGTACGCCATACTGGGCAAAACTGAAGTGATCCGAGCGGAAGAAACCGCCGGACTCGGGGTGTTTCTCTGCTGTGGCATAGCGGCCCTGGGTCTTGAGCGCGGCTTCCAGATAACGCTCAAGCTCAGACTTGCCTTTGCCCACTATGGTGAAGTCTTTGGTGCGGCCATAGATATTGGTGCTGTCGAGATTAATCACCCCTATGGTGTTTTCCAAAGGGTACGCCGGTTGGGCGGCATAGAAACGTGATCCCAGCAGACCTTGCTCTTCGCCTGTGGTGGCGATAAAAGTCAGCGAACGCTTGAGGCGCTTGCCAGCCTTGGCGTCGGCGGCAAACTCACGGGCGATGGCCAGCATGCCGGCGATGCCGGAGGCGTTGTCCATGGCGCCATTGAACACCTTGTCGCCTTCGGCCGAACTGCTCATGCCCAAATGATCCCAGTGGCCGGTAAACAGAATATGCTCATTGACACGGCTGCTGCCCGGCAGAGTGGCAACCACATTGTAGCTGTCGCCATACTCGGCCTTGTTATCGAAACCTATGCTGGCGGTTTGCCCCAGCGTCAGTTGCAGTGGACCGTGGGCAGCGCGGCTGATGGCGCTGTCCAGTTCAAGCCCGGCCTTGGCAAACACCTTTTTGGCGGCATCCAGGGTTATCCAGCCTTCCACCGCCACTCGCTCGTTGCCGGAATCCGAGGCCAGATCCTGTTGTGGGCCGGTCCAGCTGTTTTCCACCACAGACCAGGGATAAGCGGCAGGAGCCGTGTCGTGAATGATAATGGCGCCCAATGCGCCCTGACGGCTGGCTTCTTCATACTTGTAGGTCCAGCGGCCGTAATAGGTCATTGCCTTGCCGTTGAATTTACCGAGATCCGGGCGGGCAAAGCCCGGGTCATTCACCAGAATAAGGGCGATTTTGCCCTTCATATCCAGGCCCTGGTAGTCGTTCCAGTCGTACTCGGGGGCGTTGATACCGTAACCGACAAACACCAGCGGCGCGTTGGTGATATCGACGCGTTTGACATCATGGCGACTGCCGAGCACCAGATCTTGGGGATATTGAAAATCGATACCGGCCAGCTGTATTGCCTGGGTTTCACTGGCGGTATAGCTCACCATGGGCACTTTTTGCAGGTAGCTGCCGCTGGCGCCGGGCTCAAGCCCCATATCGGCAAAGGCCTTGCTGAGATAGTCCAGAGTCAGCTGCTCGCCGCGGGTTGTTGGCGCCCGGCCTTCAAATTCATCCGAGGCCAGGGTTTGGATGTCCTGGCGAAACTCTTGTTCATTGAAACTGACAACGCGGATGGGGTCGTCGGCAGTATTGTTTTGGCTGCAGGCACTCAAGAGTGCCAGGGTACACAGGGGGATCATCAAGCGCATAACGGATCCTGTTGTTGCTTTTATTGTCAGGTATGGAGTGGCAAAGGCTTTGCCCTTGCCCGTGCGCTATCATGGACGAAAAAACGCCCCCGACACAAGCGGAGGCGGTAAAAGGAATGTTACCAATGGTTTCAGATCACATCTATGTCGGCGGCGCAGGCAAAGACATGGTTGGGTCGGAAGGGCTCTTTCTCTATGTCTTCCAGCTTGCTGACCCCACTGGTGACCAGTATGGTTTCCAGCCCGGCCTGAAAACCGGCCAGAATATCGGTGCGCATGTTATCACCGATAATCACGGTATTTTCGGAATGACCATCTATATGGTTCAGGGCCGAGCGGATGATCCAACTGCTGGGTTTACCCACGTAGAAGGGCTTGCGACCGCTTATTCTCTCAATAGGCGCACAGAGAGCGCCACAGGCGGGACTATAAGCCGGGCCATGGGTATCCGGATTGGTGGCAATAAAACGGGCGTCGGCGGCAACAAAGCGGGCGGCCTTGTGGATCATGTCCCAGTTGTAGGAGCGGGTTTCGCCGACGATAACAAAGTCGGGGTTGATATCGGTAATGGTAAAGCCGGCCTTGTAAAGCTCGTGGGTGAGGGCGCCTTCACCTATGACAAAAGCCTTGCTGCCTTCCTGATGCTTGAGAAAGTCGGCGGTCGCCATGGCCGAGGTATAGAAACACTCTTCGGGAATATGCAGCCCGGCGGCGCCGAGGCGGTTTTGCAGATCTTTGCCCGTCTGTACCGGATAGTTGGTCAAGATAACCAAGGGGTTTCCCTGTTCCAGTACCCGGGCGATAAACTTGTCACTGCCGGGGATTAACTTGTTGTCGTGCATCAGCACGCCGTCTATATCGCAGATAATATTCTTCATGCGCGTCTCGTTCTGTCCTGATAACTGCCCCTATCTAACGCCATTGGTCATAAAATTACAATTGGCCGCGGTAAAAAGCCGGTAACGGAGCGTCATATCCGGGTAAATTAAGCGGAGAGTCAAGCTTGCGCCACAGCCGTAATAGCCATTGTTGGAATGAAAAAAGGAGCCGTATGGCTCCTTTTTGCTGAATTAATCAACCTAAGTTTACTCAGAGATCAGTCCGGGGCGTAGCCGTTGGGGCCGATGGCTTCATCGTCGAGCCAGGCCTTACCGTCAACCATCTTCAGTCGGCCCTGGCAGAACCAGCGCACCACTATCGGGTAGATGGCGTGTTCCTGCTCGTGCACCCTGGCCGCCAGAGTTTCCACTGTGTCATCGGCAAACACAGGTACCTTGGCCTGCAAAATCACAGGGCCACTGTCCAGTGCCGGGATAACGAAATGAACACTGGCGCCATGTTCGCTGTCACCGGCTTCGATGGCGCGCTTGTGGGTATCCAATCCAGGATACTTGGGCAGCAGTGACGGGTGGATATTGAGCATCTTGCCCTGGTAACGGCTGACCAGCTCATCACTGAGAATACGCATAAAGCCGGCCAATACGATGAGGTCGGGCTGATATCTGTCGATAGCCGCCTGCAGTCTGGCATCGTATTGGGCGCGGGACTCCTCTTTGCGGGCGATGACGCAACTGGTGTCTATTTCGGCATGATGGGCCCGGATCAGACCATAGGCATCGGCCTTGTTGCTGATCACTCCGACCACGCGCCCTGGCATCTTGCTATCACAGCTGTCGATAACAGCCTGCAAATTACTGCCATTGCCCGAAATCATTACCAATATGCGACAACTCTCCTGCATTAAAGGATCTCCACTTGCTCTTCTTGTTGAGTACGATTGGCGATAGTGCCTATCTGCCAGGCGTTTTCACCTTTGGCCTTGAGTAGCTCAATGGCGGCGGCGGCTTCAGCCTGAGGCAGGGCAACTATCATACCGACACCACAGTTAAAGGTGCGGTACATTTCATGTTCTGTGATATTACCGGCTTGCTTGAGCCAGTTGAATACGCTGGGCCACTGCCAGGACTCGCCCTGGATAACGGCCTTGGCATTTTCTGGCAGTACCCTTGGAATGTTTTCCCAGAAACCGCCGCCTGTGATGTGTACCATGGCGTGAACCGGATGTTTTTCCAGCAGTTCCAGCAAAGGTTTGACATAGATGCGGGTCGGTTCCAGCAAGTGATCGATAAGCGGCTTGCCGTCCAGATCTTGCTGTGGGTCGGCCTGGCTGACTTCCAGGACTTTACGGATCAGTGAGTAACCGTTGGAATGAGGACCACTGGAGCCCAGGGCTATCAGTGCATCACCGGCCTGTACCTTGCTGCCGTCGATGATGGCTTCTTTCTCCACCACACCGACACAAAAACCGGCCAGATCATAGTCAGCGCCTTCGTACATGCCGGGCATTTCGGCAGTTTCACCACCGATCAGGGCACAACCGGATTGGAAGCAGCCTTCGCCGATACCTGTGACCACATCGGTCGCCACATTGACGTCCAGCTTGCCGGTAGCATAGTAGTCGAGGAAAAACAGCGGCTCGGCGCCTTGTACCAGCAGGTCGTTGACACACATGGCCACCAGGTCGATACCGACAGTGTCATGCTTTTTGAAGTCAATGGCCAGGCGCAGCTTGGTGCCCACGCCATCGGTACCGGAAACCAGCACAGGGTGCTTGTATTTGGTTGGCAGTTCACACAGGGCGCCAAAACCACCCAGGTTGCCCATGACTTCAGGACGGTGAGTGCGTTTGACTACGGACTTGATGTTATTGACGAGTGCGTTGCCTGCATCGATATCGACACCGGCGTCTTTATAGCTCAGTGGGGTAGGGGTACTCACTTGATCCTCTCGGGTACATCGTTATGGATTTTATGCGGCGCTATTCTAGCAGTTTGCCGGGGGGGTCGAAAGCCAAGATTGCACTTTATTCATAGGGATATAAGTCACGATTTACCAGATTTATAAAACTTTCTGTTTTACCGCCGGAACAAATCAACTAAA
This sequence comes from Shewanella algae, assembly GCF_009183365.2. NCBI lineage: Bacteria > Pseudomonadati > Pseudomonadota > Gammaproteobacteria > Alteromonadales > Shewanellaceae > Shewanella > Shewanella algae. Next base: position 2,832,876 of record NZ_CP068230.1, on the reverse strand, counting down.
ATCTCAGAAATTTGCCCAAATCCGGCTGGTTTGTGCTCTTCACGCCGGGAGCCGCCAGTCTGATTGCTCGTCCCGCCCGCAAGATCAGGAGAAAAAGAATGAAAGTTGTCGAGGTTAAACACCCGCTGGTACGCCACAAAATCGGTTTGATGCGCGAAGCTGAGATCAGCACCAAGCGTTTTCGTGAGCTCGCCGCCGAGGTTGGCAGCCTGTTAACCTACGAGGCAACCGCAGGTTTGGAAACCGAAACTGTGACCATTGAGGGCTGGAACGGTCCCGTTGAAGTGGAGCAGATTAAAGGCAAGAAGGTGACTGTAGTGCCTATTCTGCGTGCCGGTCTTGGCATGATGGACGGCGTGCTGGAGAACATTCCCAGTGCCCGCATTTCTGTCGTCGGTGTTTACCGTGACGAAGAAACCCTGGAGCCTGTGCCTTATTTCGAGAAACTCGCCAGCGATATGGAAGAGCGTTTGGCACTGGTAGTTGACCCTATGCTGGCTACCGGCGGCTCCATGATTTGCACCATAGACTTGCTGAAAAAGCGTGGTTGTAAGCATATCAAGGCGCTGGTATTGGTTGCGGCTCCTGAAGGCGTCAAGGCACTGGAAGAGGCGCATCCTGATATTGAACTCTACACGGCGTCTGTCGATAAGTGCCTGAACGATAAGGGCTATATCCTGCCTGGTCTGGGTGATGCCGGTGACAAGATTTTCGGTACCAAATAAGTCTCTTTAGTGAGCACAACTCTTTATTGTTTTTAATAAAAGAGTGAGCATAAGAAAGGCGCCCTCAGGCGCCTTTTTGCTTATTTCGACCTTACTTATTCCTTCTGATCTTAGGCGGTTTTCATGGTGATAACCGCGGCGATAACCACGGCTATGCCGACCCAGCCTATGGGCTTGAGTCTTTGTTTGAACAGCAAGGCGCCGCCGATAGCCGTTCCCAAAATGCCTATGGCGCCCCAGGAGGCGTAGGCGATCGCCAAGTCTATCTCTTTCACTGCCTGTGCCAGCAGAGTAAAAGCGCTCAGCACCAGCAGGATTGCCAGCGCGCCCCATAATTTACGCTTGAACCCATTGGAGCGGGTGAGCGCCATATTGGCGGCAATATCAATCAAGGCGGCCAGCACCACATAGCCAAAGGAGAGCGTCAGAAACTGGTTCATGTTCGCCTCCGTTACAGGTTACCGGCGGTGCTGTTTGCTCCCAAGCCGGTATCCTGAACTTTGGTTTTATCACCTTCATGGCTCTCCCCCAGAGTCACCAACACTATACCCAGGATGGCCAAGGCCAGTCCGGCAAGCTCCTGCGGGTTGAGCCTGGAGTCAAACAGCAGCATGGATACCAGGGTGATCAGGGCTATGCCCAAACCTTCCCAAACCGCATAAGCCACGCCTATGGCAATCTTCTTCGCCGCCAGTGATAAAAAGAAGTATGACACACCAATCAAGAGGTACATCAACAGGTAGCCCCAGATTGAGCCTTCGGGTCCCAGCAGGTTCATGGTACTGGTACCCGCCACTTCGGCGGAAATCGCAAACAATAGAAATACGCGTGCAAGGATCATAATTCACCTTCTACATGAAATTAAAAATATGCATAACGGAGAATTGCGCATTACACCCGGAACTATCTGGCCAGATAAGTGATGAAAAAAGGAGTAACAACAAAATTAAGTAGCAATTCCAAACTTACGCCACTAGGTTAACCGGTCAATTTTTGGGTTGGTAGGTAATTGAGATATTCAATTTTGAATATCTATTTCAGTCTGGACAGATGCTTGCGATGGCCGAAAGGTGTCTTGCATTACCTTGTGAAGATGCCGGTGCAGCGGGTGATTACGGTAGGTCTGCAAAAAGCCGCCGGACACCACGAAGTGGCTGAACTCCCGATTGACCTGGGGCATGGGGAAGGAGGCCAGCTCCGGCATCAACCTGGCAGTGCCTTGACTGGCGTACATGATGGCGTCGGTTTCCAGCAACATCTGGCAGGCGACCCTAAGATTGTAGGACTTGAGCAGCACATGGGGCTGATAACCCATACGCTGATACTCTGACTCCACAGTGCATTGCGGATTGTAGGAGGCCGGTGCAGGCAGGGAGACTATCGGCAGCGTGGACACTGTCTGCCAATCATTTTCATCGCCGAGCAGCGGATGATTTTTGCGTGCCAGGATCACCCGTTTTTCGGTGAACAGCGGCCGCATATAGATATCCTTGGACAGCTCGGTTTCCTGATCCAAAATACAATAGTCATGTATGCCTTCGAGCATCTCATCATGGCTGTAACCATTCCAGCTGGAAAAGGTGAAGCTGGCTTTGGGAAAGGCCCGGTGACAGCTTTGCAGCAATCTTTGTCCCTGTTCATCCATCAGGTAGGGATCTGTCACTATGGCTATTTGCCCTGTGTAGGTGTCGGCGCTGAAGTCTTCGAACTCCAGCAGGACTTTCTCGATAGGGGCCAGAATATTGTCAAACTCTTCTGCCAGGCGCAGCGCCATGGGAGAGGGCTCTACACCATGGGGTTTTCGGACAAACAGGGGATCCTGGAAGGTTTGCTTCAGGCGCATTACACCCCGGCTGGCACTGGGCTGAGAGATCCCAAGTTGCATGGCGGCCAACTTGATACTGCGATTGTCGACAACCGCTTTAAGTAGGCGCATCAGATTGAGATCCAGAGTATCCAGTTCGTGAGCCATTTATCTATCACCCCTGTTTGTGGCTGGCGCCACTGTATAAGAGCGCGCGGCACAAGATAAAACATCAAAGTCTGCCATGGCTTCTGTGTTGCTTACGGCAATGATTGCAGGTAACTCGAGAGTAACACAGCTTAACGCTCTAAGCCCCCGTGGGGTTACATCGGCTGACTTTGGCGCTTGGCTAATGTCCCGCTCAGAGCAACGCTTTGATTACTCAGTTTCTTCACTGAGTTCTTCTACTGGCTTTCGGGCCTGCTTGAGACCTTGCCACAGCAGCAAGCCGCCGAGTATCAGCACCAAAATAACCACGGGCCCACCGACCGTATAATCGTTTAAGGCGATCATCGGCGGCAACTGGGCCGTGTCTCTGTATGATGCATCGGACACTATGATCAGAAGCGCCAAACCTGCTGCCGCCAACAAGGCGATACCGCTGGAGCGGCACCAGTTACGGCGGCGGTTGAGAAAACCGGCGAGGGTGAGGCTGACAGCCGCCAGCAAGGCGCCGAAGATAACCATAAAGTATTTTGCCGGTTGTTGCTCCGGCAGGCTCTGGAAGGCACCAAAAATACAGACATAAGTTGAAAAAGCGCCGACCAGCAGTAACAGGTAAGCAAGCAATATACGCAGCAGTGACATACGGGTCCTTGTTGTCTTTGGGAAAGGTGGCGATTAAAACATAAAAAAAAGCCCACTTGAAACAAGCGGGCCGCAAAAATTAAATCATTGCAATCAACAAATTGAAGGAAGGAAGTCAAGCATAAGAACCAGGGAAAACTGCCATGAAAACTACACAACAGTTTTGAAGTTCTTGGTTTTCATATTTACCGGGGTAAATACTTCCTGAAAACGAGGCACATTTTAGTGACAGAATGTGTCAGCAACAAGCGAGAAAAACTACGTCATGAGATAAGTAAAACTAATGTCACAAAGGTGATGCAGGTCACGTAAATGCACTTATAGCCCGTGTTTCGCTTCTTTACTCAATGTGGATGCATAAATCTGCAATTTATATAATTAATCCTTGTTGCCGTTTTATTAACATTTGTCATTGTTCAATCCTTGCACAGATTGTCATTTGGCGATTGTGTCGGTTTTTTTTGCTTGTATAGTACTTTGCAAGTCGCTGCGTTTGCATTTTTTGCTAAAACGCCGCTGTACGCCTCTTTATTTAGTCGGACAGGAAGTTTCCATGACAATAACTACAAAATTGGCTCGCCCTATGCTGTTGGCTGTAGGCTTGAGCCTGGCGCTCGGCGCCTGCCAGAGCACAGATACTCCAAATGGCCAGAATGCGCTGGCTACCGTTAAGTCCCAGTATCCGGCGACCCGCGCCGAAGTGCTGGTTGAAAATATTCACGGTGTTCAGGTTGCCGATCCTTATCGCCACCTGGAAGAAAGCACCCCGGAAACCGAAGCCTGGGTTAAGGCTCAGCAAGCTTTTGGACAGGAATATCTGTCGGCTATCCCCAACAAGCAGGCGGTAGTCGACAGGATCACCACCCTGTGGAACTACGAAAAAATCTCTGCCCCCTTTGAAAAGGGTGACAACACCTTCTACTACCGTAACGACGGCCTGCAGGCCCAGTCAGTGCTCTATGTCAAAGACAAGCAGGGGAATGAGAAGGTGTTGTTGGATCCCAACGCTTTCTCCGACAAGGGCACAGTTGCCCTGTCCGGCGTGTCAGTGAGTGACGATGGCAAGGTGCTGGCCTATGGTGTCTCCGAGTCCGGCTCCGACTGGCAACAGTGGCAGTTTATGGATATTGCCAGCGGCAAGCTGCTCAGCGACAAACTGGAGTGGATCAAGTTCTCCTCTGCCGTGTGGGATCATGCCAACGAAGGCGTATTCTATGCCCGCTATGATGCCCCGGCCGGCGGAGACAAGATGGCCGATGTCAACTTCAACCAAAAGGTTTACTACCATAAGCTGGGCACAGATCAGAGCCAGGACAAGCTGGTTTATGAAAGGCCACAAAACAAGGACTGGGGCTTTGGAATCGGTGTCTCTGAAGACGGCGACTATCTGCTGCTGTCCATCTCCCAGGGAACCGACAGCCGCAACCGCTTCTTCTATAAGTCACTCAAAGATCCAAAAGCGGAAGTGGTCGAGCTGATTTCCGACTTGGAAGCCGAGTACAGCTTTATCGGCAACGACAAGTCAGTGTTCTACTTCAAGACAGATCTCGATGCCCCCAACGGCAAAGTGATTGCCATAGATTTGCGCCGTCCGGCCAAAAAAGACTGGAAGACAGTGATCCCTGAGACAAAGGATCCTGTCGCCAGTGTCGGTATCATCAATGATCATCTGGTGGTGAGCTCACTGCATGATGTGCTGGGACAGCTGTCCATCTACTCCATGGGCGGCGTCAAACGCCAGGACGTGACTCTGCCGGGCAAAGGCAAGATTGCCGGTCCATACGGCAAGCGCAGCAAAGACTACTTCTATTACACCTTCAACAGTTATGTGCAGCCGCAGACCACCTATAAGTTTGACTTCAAGACAGGTGAGTCCGAGCTGTACCAGAGCCCTAAAATCGCCTTCAATCCGGATGATTATGTATCCGAGCAGGTGTTCTACACCAGCAAGGACGGTACCAAGGTGCCCATGATGCTGTCTTACAAGAAAGGGCTGAAGAAAGACGGCACCAACCCGACACTCCTGTACGCCTATGGTGGTTTTGCCATCTCCATGACCCCAAGATTCAGCCCGGCCAATATCGCCTGGTTGGATATGGGCGGCATCTATGCTGTGCCCAGCCTGCGTGGCGGCGCCGAATATGGTGAGAGCTGGCACCAGGCCGGTATGTTCGACAAGAAGCAAAATGTGTTTGACGACTATTTTGCCGCTGCCGAATACCTGCTGGACCAAGGCTATACCAACAAGAGTAAGCTTGGCGCCTATGGCCGCAGTAATGGTGGTTTGTTGATGGGCGCCGCCGTGACCCAAAGACCGGATCTGTTTGCCGCCGTGCTGCCCGCCGTAGGGGTACTGGATATGCTCAGATTCCACAAGTTCACCATAGGCTGGGCCTGGACCAGTGAATACGGCAGTGCCGACAATGCCGAGCAGTTCCCGGCGTTGCTGGCTTACTCGCCATATCACAACGTCAAGTCTCAGGCTTATCCTGCGACTATGGTGATGACAGCCGATCATGACGACAGGGTGGTGCCGCTGCACAGCTTCAAGTTTGCTGCCATGATGCAGGCCAAGCAGCAGGGAGATCAGCCGGTTATCATGCGTATCGAGTCCAATGCCGGTCACGGTGCAGGTAAACCCACGGCGATGAAGATAGATGAAGCGGCGGATATCTTCACCTTCCTGTGGCACAACTTTGGCTTGACCCTGCCGAGCAAAATCGACGGTTAAGCTTAAGTTAAGCCTTGAAAAAATAAACTGGGGCCTGCGGGCCCCTTTGCTTTTTCCGCCATTCACAAGCGGATTGTGGATAAGGTATAGTAGGCCTCACTTTTGGCGCATTAAAAGCAAGTGGAAGCATGTTTCGTTGGCCTATCACTGTCTATTATGAAGACACAGACGCGGGTGGGGTGGTTTACCATTCCAACTATTTGAAATTTTTTGAAAGAGCCCGAAGTGAGTGGCTCAGGTCTATGTCGGTGAGCCAAACCGCCCTGTTGCAGCAGGATATCGCCTTTGTGGTACGCCACGCCGAGCTGGATTTCTGCAAGGCGGCGCGATTTGAGCAGAACCTTTGGGTGGAAACCCGTGTCTCAGAAGTGAAGCGGGCATCTTTGGTGTTTGAACAGCGCCTGGTAGATGCCGAGGGTGAGTGTTATTGCGCAGCCAGCATTCTGGTTGCCTGTATTTCGCTCGAGCGCATGCGGCCATTGGCCATTCCCCAACACATATTGCAGGAGTTTAAAAAAGGTGGAAGCTGAGATTTCGTTTATTGGATTGTTCATGCAGGCCAGTCTGTTGGTAAAACTGGTGATGCTCACCTTATTGTCTCTGTCTATCGCGTCCTGGGCTGTGATTATCCAGAGGCGCAAACTCCTGAAAGCGGCCAGGCAAAATGCCGAACGCTTCGAAGAGAAGTTTTGGTCCGGTGTGGATCTCAATCGTTTGTACCAGGAGCTGTCGGCGCGCCAGGAAAGCAACTCAGGGCTTGAGTCCATGTTCGTATCCGGCTTTAAGGAATACGCCCGCCTGTCGAAACTGAACGGCCGGGTGCCAGAAGCCATTATGGATGGCAGCTATCGCGCCATGCGGATCTCCCTCTCCAAAGAGTTGGATAAGCTGGAAACCCATCTGCCACTCTTGGCAACCATAGGCTCTACCAGTCCCTATATCGGCCTGTTTGGTACAGTTTGGGGGATCATGAACTCCTTTATCGCCTTGGGCGCGGTTGAAAATGCCACTCTGGCCATGGTGGCACCGGGTATTGCCGAAGCGCTTATCGCTACCGCCATGGGCTTGTTCGCCGCGATTCCAGCGGTTATCGCCTACAACAGATTCTCCACTCAGGTGGAAAAGGTCGAGTCTTCCTACGCCAACTTTATGGAAGAGTTCTCCGGCATATTGCACCGTCAGGCATACAGCGATAAGGAAGCCGTATGATGCAGGGATATCAGCGCAAGCGGCGTCGCCCCGTCGCTGAAATCAATGTGGTGCCCTATATCGACGTGATGTTGGTGCTGCTGATCATCTTTATGGTGACGGCGCCGATTGTGACTCAGGGAGTGAAAGTGGACTTGCCTCAGGGTAAGGCCGAGCCGCTGCCCGCCGACAGCAAGCCGCCAGTGGTTGCCTCCATCAATGCCGAGGGTGAGTATTTTCTCGACTTGGGTGGTTCACCCAATAATGAGGTGCTGGATCTGGAAGAGATCAGCACCCGGGTTAGCGCCATCATCAAGATGGAGCCGGATCGCCCCGTGGTGGTCAAGGGCGATCGCGCCATTCCCTACGAGCGGGTAATCCAACTGATGGTGTCGCTGCAAAATGCCGGCGTGCCTTCGGTCGGTTTGATGACAGATTCGCCAGAGGAGAAGTAAGTGGCTGGGAAATCTGATTTTACTGTCCCCTTTATCATCTCAGCTGTGCTGCATATCGGGGTTATTGCGATTCTGGCCATGGGCGTGGACTTTCAGGACAAACCCAAATTGCCGACACCACAGGCTCAGTCTGCGCCTGTGCAGGCCGTGGTGGTCGATCAGCAGAAAGTGGATGACTATGTCCAGAAGCTGAAACAGGACAAGGCCGCCGCCGAGCGCCGTGAGCGCGAACGGCAGCAGGAGCTGGATCGCAAGGCCAATGAAGCCAAAAAGGCCCGTGAGCAGGAGCAGGAACGGATCCGCAAACTGGAAGTCGAGCGCAAGCAAAAAGAGCTGGAGACCCAGAAGGCTGCCGATGCTGCCAAGGCTGCCAAGCTGAAAGAGCAGCAGGAGAAAGAAAAGGCCCAGAAAGCCGAGGCCGAGCGTAAGGCCAAGGAGCAACAGCGTAAGGAAGCCGAAGAGGCTGCTCTTAAGGCAGAGCAGAAACGCAAGGCCGAGGAAGCCGCCGCTAAAAAAGCGGAAGAGGAGCGAAAACGCAAAGAAGCTGAGCGTAAGGCCAAAGAGGAAGCCGAGCGTAAACGCAAGGCCGAGGAAGAGGCCCGTCGCCGTCAGGAGCAGGAGTTGGCCGATGCGCTGGCCGCCGAGCAAGCCGCCTTGTCTGCTACCCGTAATCGTCAGGTTATGAGTGAAGTCGACCGTTACCGGGCGATGATCACCGCCACTATTCAGCGCAATCTGGTGGTGGATGAGTCTATGCGGGGTAAAGTCTGTAAGGTCAAGGTGCGTCTGGCCAAAGACGGCTTTGTCACCAACAGCCAGATCATCGAAGGGGATCCTGTGGTATGTCGCGCCGCCAAGGCCGCCATCAACAAGGCCGGGCGTTTGCCGGTTTCCCAGGAGCCTGATGTGTATCAGCTGATGAAAGAGATTAATTTGCAAGTCAGACCGGAATTCAACTAAGGGAGCCCCATGAAACGAATTGCCAAGAGTCTTATCTGTTTGCTGGCTGTGCTGGTGCTGCCGGCAAAGGCGGCACTGGATATAGTGATCACCGAAGGGGTGGACGCCGCGCGTCCCATCGCCGTGGTGCCATTTGTCTGGCAGGGCGCCGGGCCGGCCCCAGAGTCGATTTCGGATGTGGTGATGTCCGATTTGACCCGCAGCGGTACCTTCAAACCATTGGATGAATTGTCATTGGGTCAGCGCGCCATCAGCAAGATGGACGAGTTCAATGCCGCCGCCTGGAAAAATGTCTCTGCCGAAGCCGTGGTGATGGGTTATGTGAAACCCTATGGCGCCGGTAAGTATCTGGTGAGCTTTGATTTAGTGGATCTGGTGAAGGCGCAGATGCAGTCCGGTGGTCCTCAGTCCCGCAGCGAACTCCTGCTGGATAGCCGCGAAACCGTTATCAGCGAAGCACAATTCCGCCAGTATGGTCACAGGATCAGCGACATAGTCTACGAGAAACTGACCGGGATCCGTGGCGCCTTTTTGACTCGCATCGCCTATGTGGTGGTTAATCACCAGGAGAAGAATCCCTACCGCCTGATGATTGCCGACTACGACGGCTACAATGAACAGATGTTGCTGCGCTCGCCTGAGCCTTTGATGTCTCCTGCCTGGTCTCCGGACGGGCGCAAGCTGGCTTATGTCAGTTTCGAAAACAAAAAGGCCGAAGTATTCGTCCAGGATATCTATAGCCAAAGCCGTACCAAGGTTACCAGCTTCCCCGGTATCAACGGCTCGCCGAGCTTCTCGCCCGATGGCAGCAAGCTGGCGGTGACTCTGTCCCGTGACGGTCAACCTGAGGTCTACGTAGTAGAGATAGCCACGGGCGCGCTCAAGCGGATCACCAATCACTATGCCATTGATACCGAAGCCACTTGGTTCCCCGATGGCAAGTCGCTGCTGTTCACCTCCGAGCGGGGTGGCAGGCCCCAGCTATATCAGGTAGAGTTGGCCTCAGGCAAGGTGACCCGCCTGACATTCGAAGGCGAGTGGAACCTGGGGGGGACTGTGACCCCTGATGGCCGCAGTATGATTTTCGTCAACAGAACCAACGGCAAATACAATATTGCCCGTATGGATCTGCAGACGCGTTTTATGCAGGTGTTGACCTCAACCCGGCTCGATGAGTCACCCAGCGTTGCCCCTAACGGCACCATGGTGATTTATGGCACCACCTATAACGGCAAGCAGGTGCTGGCAGCGGTATCTGTCGATGGCCGTTTCAAGGCGCGGTTGCCAGTGGGGCAGGGCGAGGTGAAATCACCCGCTTGGTCACCGTTTCTATAACTTATATTTCAGAAGGATAACATGATGGATCTCAACAAGTTGTTTAAGGCAATCGTAATCGCTGCGCCATTACTGGCTCTGGGTGCCTGTAGCTCAACTTCAGAATCAGAAACGGACGCCAGCGGTTCGACAACTTCCGGTAGCGAGTACGGCAATGGTGCCGGCGGCGTGGAAATCGGTGGCGCCAATCCGGTGCTGAGCCCGGAAGAGCAGCAGCGCCTCAAGTTCCAGGAACTGCGTAAAGAACACATCATCTACTTTGATTTTGACCGCAGTGAAGTGCAGACAGAATTTGCTGAAATTCTGGAAGCCCACGGTACTTATCTGGTTGAACATCCTAACGTACGCGTGTTGATCGAAGGCCACGCCGACGAGCGTGGTACTCCGGAGTACAACATAGCTCTGGGTGAGCGCCGCGCCAAGGCTGTAGCCAAGTACCTGCAGGGTATGGGGGTACTGCCAAGCCAGATGAGCATTGTCAGCTATGGTGAAGAGAAGCCTCTGGATATGAGCCACACAGACGAAGGTTTTGCCAAGAACCGTCGCGCTGTGCTGGTGTATTGATCCCGGCATTAGAGGGACATTGAAGAATGAAGAAAGCCGTTATCATCACGGCCATGCTTCTGGGAACTGGGGTCGCTTATGCGGCCCCAGCGCCCGTTGAAGACATTGGCGGCGGTTCCAGTGAGGATCGCATCGCCCGCCTTGAGCGGATCATCAAGGCCCGTCAGCAAGCCGAGTTTGAGACCATGCGCAGAATGGATACTCTGCAGCAGGAGGTGCTGGAACTCAGAGGCCTGACCGAACAACAGAACTATCAGATAAACCAGATGTTGCAGCGCCAGCGCCAGCTCTATGACGAAATCGCCAACCTGCAAAGCAAGCCTGCAGCGCCCGCCGTCAGCCAAACCCCATCCAATGTGGTGGCCAGTTCGTCTTTGTCCGAGACCGACAGCTATCAAAGGGCGGTCGATCTGGTACTGAAAGAGCGCCAGTACGACGCAGCAATTCCGGCATTTCGTGACTTTATCAAGCAGTACCCCAATTCGGGCTTTGCCGATAACGCCAACTATTGGCTCGGGCAACTGCTCTATAATAAGAATGAATTTGCTGAAGCCAAAACCGCTTTTGCCAATGTGGTCGATAACTTCAAAGAATCGGGTAAGCGGGCCGACAGTCTGGTTAAACTTGGGCTGATTGCCGAAAAAACAGGCGATAAAACGGCAGCAAAGAACTACTATCAGCAAGTGGTGAAACAGTACGCAAACAGCGCTGCAGCAAGGATTGCACAGCAGCAATTGGCGGCAATTAAACCATGATTTAACTAAAAAACATCCGCCCAGTTTGTTTTTCATGCAAACAACAAAAAATCGGGAATTTACACTTGCATGAGAATCACAAAGCGGTATTATAGGCGCCCTCAGCACGGCATGGCCTGCTGAGGCGAAACTTGAATGGGTCGTTAGCTCAGTCGGTAGAGCAGTTGGCTTTTAACCAATTGGTCGAAGGTTCGAATCCTTCACGACCCACCAACTTCATGTTTCGTAAACCTTTTAGTGGGTCGTTAGCTCAGTCGGTAGAGCAGTTGGCTTTTAACCAATTGGTCGAAGGTTCGAATCCTTCACGACCCACCACTGATTTATTGCGGTCTGCCTCGGCAGTCAATGTCGGGTCGTTAGCTCAGTCGGTAGAGCAGTTGGCTTTTAACCAATTGGTCGAAGGTTCGAATCCTTCACGACCCACCATCGCAATCCAAATCAAACAATCTGGCAGTATATCCGTGGGTCGTTAGCTCAGTCGGTAGAGCAGTTGGCTTTTAACCAATTGGTCGAAGGTTCGAATCCTTCACGACCCACCACTTGCTTGAGAATAGGGTGACACCCAGATGGGTCGTTAGCTCAGTCGGTAGAGCAGTTGGCTTTTAACCAATTGGTCGAAGGTTCGAATCCTTCACGACCCACCATTTCTCAGCATGCTGCAAAAGGTAGATCTTCCTGCGGGTCGTTAGCTCAGTCGGTAGAGCAGTTGGCTTTTAACCAATTGGTCGAAGGTTCGAATCCTTCACGACCCACCATCAGGAAAGATAGACCACAACATTCAGTGGGTCGTTAGCTCAGTCGGTAGAGCAGTTGGCTTTTAACCAATTGGTCGAAGGTTCGAATCCTTCACGACCCACCACTGAATGCTCAATCTGTATGGGTCGTTAGCTCAGTCGGTAGAGCAGTTGGCTTTTAACCAATTGGTCGAAGGTTCGAATCCTTCACGACCCACCATCCAGAACTCCGCTTGAAAACGCCAAGCTCACCAATATCCAGCTTCAGTCGATTCGCTTTAATATCCAAGCTAATTTAGCCAATACTTTTCTACTTTTGTCTCATAGACCTATTGCCAATGTTTCAATTCTGTTAAACATCGGATAGTGCTTCTTGCTTTCTCAATCTGTCTTGGCAGTTGTGTTTTTTGCCGGATGGATTGGCATAACAACAAGGAGACAATCCAAGATGAAACAAGCAAGACTCACCGGGGTGTGCGCTGCAACCCTTCTGGCTCTGGGTGGTTTGGGGACGGCTCAGGCATCGGTATTGGAAAAGACTGACGTGCAGTTTGGCGGCTATCTCAAGGCCGATATCATGTTCAGCGATTACAGTAATGGCGCGCCCGACTCCAACAACGTCTCACGCCAGTTCTATGTGCCCGGCGCCATCTATGGGGTAGATGGCAACGGCAATCAGGTGACCGACTTCCAGGCGCGGGAAACCCGTTTTAACTTCAAGACGGTAACAGATCTCGACGGCCACACTCTCACCGGCTTTATTGAGCTGGACTTCATGACTCATACCGATGGTGATGAGCGGGTATCCAACAGCTATTCACCGCGCATTCGTCACGCTTTTATCAGCTATGACAACTGGACCATAGGCCAGACCTGGACCACCTTTATGAACCCGGGGGCACTGCCGGAAAACCTTGATTTTGTGGGTGCCACCGAAGGTACGCCCTTTGCCCGTCAGGCGCAGCTGAGATACAGCAATGGTGGCTTTCAAATCGCCATCGAAAACCCGGAAACCACTATTACTCCCTATGGCGGTGGCAGCCGGATCACCAGTGGCAATGGAGTGATGCCGGATCTTATCGCCCGATATAACTTCAAGACCTCAGGCGGCGCCAGTTTCTCTGTGATGGGGATGCTGAGGCAGCTCGAGCTTGAGACCCGTATCGCCAATCAGGATATAGACAGCACTGAGCTAGGCTATGGCGCCAGCGTGGCCGGGATCATTCCTGTGGGCCGTGATGATATCCGTTTCACCGCCACCTATGGCGAAGGCCTGGGCCGCTATGTGGCGCTGAACTTTGCCAATGGCGCGGTACTGGACAACAACAACGACCTGCAGGCGATAGAATCCTACTCAGGCTTTGTGTCTTATCGTCATTGGTGGAACGAGCAGTGGCGCTCAAGCTTTACCTTGTCTGCTTTCAGCGCCGATAACGATGTGTCTCTGACCGGAAGCAGCGCCAATAAGGAATCCTATTCAGGTTATATCAACCTGCTTTACTCGCCGGTGAAGGCACTGACCTTTGGGGTAGAGTATATGTATGCCAAGAACGAGCGGGAAAATGGCACAGATGGTGAGCTTAACCGGGTCACCTTCTCGGCCAAATACGTACTTTAACCCTTGTTGCGACCGGGAGCTGTGACTCCCTACTTGTGACTCCCTATTTATACTCTTAGCCAAGCCACCTCAGGGTGGCTTGCTTTATTCGGTGGCTACCTAAATATCCAGCCAATTGTGAAATCTGCCTCAAAGGTTTAGGGGCTGTAATGAATGACATGGTTCCCCTTCATTGCAAACTCCGGTCATAGAGGTTCATCAACGCCAGAAGCAGGCAATGGCCCATTATGTTGGTTATCGTTGCGCTGAGCTTACCAAACACTAATTCGCTATTCATGCCATTGATAACATGTGAGAAGTCATTCTTCACATGTTAATGCTTCGGGGTCAACTGGAGGAGGTACCTGAAATGTATGAGCGGCTTACATAGGTAACCCGTTTAAGCCGATTCTGAGGCAAGCTGAAAGTAAAAAAATGCCCCTCCAGGAGGGGCAATAGGAGGAAGTAAGCTTTTACTCTGTACGGTTGAGTCGCGACTCAATCAGAGTATCAATCACGGCTGGGTCGGCCAGAGTTGATGCATCTCCAAGGTTGGTTATCTCGTTGGCGGCAATCTTGCGCAGGAAGCGGCGCATGATCTTGCCGGAGCGGGTCTTGGGCAGGCCGCCGGCGAATTGGATAAGATCCGGGGTCGCCAGGGCGCCAATCTCTTTGCGCACCCATTGTCTCAGCTGTTGTCTCAGCTCTTCGGTGGCTTCTATGCCCTTGGTCAGTGTGACATAGGCGTAGATCCCCTGGCCCTTGATGTCATGGGGGTAACCCACAACCGCAGCCTCGGCCACCAGATCGTGCGCCACCAGTGCGCTTTCAATCTCGGCGGTACCCAGCCGGTGACCAGAGACGTTAATCACGTCATCGACCCGGCCGGTGATCCAGTAGTAGCCGTCTTCATCACGGCGGGCACCGTCACCGGTGAAATACATGCCGCGGAAGGTTTTGAAGTAGGTCAGGGCAAAGCGCTCATGATCACCGTAAACCGTGCGCATCTGTCCCGGCCAGGAATCCAGCATCACCAGGTTGCCCTCGGTAGCGCCTTCCAGAATATTGCCCATGTTGTCTACCAGCGCAGGTTGCACCCCGAAGAAGGGACGGGTGGCCGAGCCAGGCTTGGTGTCCGTTGCACCGGGCAGCGGACTGATAAGAATGCCGCCGGTTTCGGTTTGCCACCAGGTATCGACAATCGGGCAATGTTCATGACCTATGACCTCGTGATACCAGCGCCAGGCCTCAGGGTTGATGGGTTCGCCCACAGAGCCCATGATCCGCAGCGAGCTGCCGTCAAACTGATCAAATTGCTCCTTACCTTCGGCCATCAGGGCACGGATAAGCGTGGGGGCCGTGTAGAGTATGTTGACCTGATGGCGGTCAATCATCTCGCCCAGGCGGGCAGGGCTTGGGTAGTTGGGCACACCTTCGTGAATAAGTACCGTGGCGCCATTGGCCAGCGGGCCGTAAATCATATAGCTGTGGCCGGTTATCCAGCCCACATCTGCGGTGCACCAGTAGACTTCGCCCTGCTTGTAGTCGAACACATATTCGTGGGTCATGGAGGCGTACACCATGTAGCCGCCCGTGGTGTGCAGTACACCCTTGGGGTTACCGGTAGAGCCTGAGGTATAGAGCAGGAACAAGGGATCCTCGGCGCCCATCTCTTCCACTTCGCAATGCTCGGAAGCGGTTTCGGTCAGCGATTCCCACCAGACATCACGACTATCGACCCAGTTGATATCATTGCCCGTGCGTTTGAGCACTATCACCTTCTCAACCGTGGTGACATCCGGATGGGCCAGCGCCTCGTCGATATTGCGCTTGAGTGGGATGGCCCGGCCACCACGCAGACCTTCGTCTGCGGTCAAAATTACTTTGGAGCGGCCATCTATGATACGTGAAGCGATGGAATCCGGGGAAAAACCACCAAATACCACGGAATGCACGGCGCCGATGCGGGCACAGGCCAGCATGGCGATGGCGGCTTCCGGCACCATGGGCATATACATGGTGACCACGTCACCGCGGCGCACGCCCTGGCTCTTGAGGGCGTTGGCAAATTTGCACACTTCTGTGTGCAGCTGGCTGTAGCTCAGGGTGCGTTGATCTTTGGCATCATCGCCTTCCCAGATGATGGCGGTTTGGTCGCCCAGTTTTTCCAGATGGCGGTCGAGGCAGTTGGCCGAGGCGTTCAGTGTGCCGTCGTAGAACCAGTTGATGGACAGGTTGTGATCGTCAAATGAGGTTTTCTTGACTTTGGTATAGGGCTTGATCCAGTCGATACGTTTTCCATGTTCACGCCAGAAACCTTCGGGGTTAACCACGGACTCCTGGTACATTTTCTTATATTTTTCATCATTTACCAGTGCATTGGCCGCAATTGCTGCGGGCACTTTATAAAGAGACTGAGTGCTCATTTGGCTTCCCTTTGTTTTTGTCATGCGTGAGCCAAAGTATGGGATGCTTGCCGGTGCCGTCTCTATTAGACATTGGTCTAGTTCTGAAAAAATGTTATTTATTAACCGGTTATTGCGTTTAAAACGAACAGCTTGAAGTGCTTGAGCCGGCGCCGTTTTTTAGGGAAGGTGTGAATAAGTCCTCGCGGCACTCTGGCTTACACAGCAATTGGCATTCAAGGCATCTGACTGAAGGCATGCCGGGGCCTGTCGAAGTCGGATAACGCAGAGAGCCGGTTGCTGTGTAAGCCCCGAAGGGCGTGGCTTACAGGCCTGTCTGCTGTGTTGTGCTTCTTACAAAGGACTAAGGCCATTTGCTGCGAACCACGCCTTGCATCCATGCCCGTAAGCCGACGCAGAGCACGCATGGGACTTGTTCGCACCTTCCTTAGCTTTCCAGGACATTGAAAGCCGCCTGAAAACGCCGGGTTTCAGCCTCTGTAAAGTAAGGAAAACGTAAACGTGGACCAAGGCAGCGGTTCATCAAAGCCATTGGCTGGTGTAATCTAGCCGGGATAACAACAGTCGCCGACGGATACGGCGACAATAAAGAGAACCCTATGAATCTGACCCTTTTTGTGGCGGTGATCGCCGTCTGTTATGTCTGTTTGCTGTTTCTGCTTGCCTGGGGCGCGGAGCGTTGGTTCAGTGGTGTCACCCGCAGGTTGCAGAAATGGATCTACGCCCTCAGCCTGGCGGTGTATTGCTCTTCCTGGAGTTTTCTCGGCACGGTTGGCCAGTCGGCCAATGACTTTTGGTCCTATCTGCATATCTTTATCGGCCCCATCATCATTTTTACCCTGGGCTTTGGCATGCTGCGCAAAATGGTGGTGGTGTCCAAGGCGCAAAATATCACCTCGGTGGCCGATTTTATCGCCGCCCGCTACGGCAAGTCGCAGCCGCTGGCGGTGATCATCACTCTCATTGCCCTGTTCGGCATCATGCCCTATATCGCGCTGCAGCTGAAAGCCATGGTATTCAGCCTAAGCCTGTTCCAAAGCCCGGATGATCCGCTCGATGGCGCCAAAGTCGCGCTTATCATCGCCGTGCTGCTGGCCATCTTTGCCATCCTCTTCGGCACCCGCAAACTGGATGCCACCGAGCATAATCCGGGGATGATGCTGGCTATCGCCTTTGAATCCTTGGTGAAACTGGCCGCCTTTGTGTTGGTGGGCGGCATAGTGGTCTTCGGGGTATTTGGCGGCTTTGGCGACCTCTGGGGCCAGGCCAGCGCCAAGGGGGTAATAGTCAATCCCAATTTAAGGCTCGAAGCGCTGATGCCCGAGCTGATAGTCGGCATGGCGGCTTTTCTCTGTATGCCGCGCCAGTTCCACGTAATGGTGGTCGAGGCAGAAGGCGAGCAGACACTGTCCAAGGCGCGCTGGTTGTTCCCTCTCTATATCGGCCTGTTCGGCCTGTTTGTCGGGCCGCTGGCACTGGCGGGCAAGGTGCTGCTCGGCGACAGTGTCTCTGCCGATACCTATGTGATCAATCTGCCGCTGGCGCTGGACGCACCTTGGCTGGCGATAGTGGCGCTGCTGGGAACCCTCTCGGCCGCCACCGGCATGGTGATAGTGGCTGTGGTGACCATCAGTGTGATGATAAGCAACGAGTGGCTGGTGCCGGTACTCTTGCGTACCGGGCAGATCCGCCGCAAGAACTTCAGCCAGTTTTCCCTGCAACTGCTCTATGCCAGACGTCTCTCCATCGCGCTGATCCTGGCTTTCGGGTATTTCAGTTACCTAAGCTTTGAGAGCAGTGATTCTCTGTCCAACCTGGGTATGCTGTCTTTCGGCGCCTTTGCCCAATTGGCACCGGCCTTGGTGGGCGGGCTCTACTGGAAACATGGCAATCGCGCCGGGGTGTTTCTCGGCATGGCGGCGGGCTTCGGTCTGTGGGGCTTTTTGCTGCTCAAGGGCTCGGGCGCCTGGGAAGGCGTGCTGGCAGGTCAATTTGAACTGTTAAAGGCGCTTAAGCCCAATGTCAACGATACCCTGTTGGCACTCGGCGCCAACCTGATTGGCTATATCGGCGGCTCTATCTGGCTGCGCGCCGGCTTGGTGGAGCGTATTCAGGCCAGCGCCTTTGTCACCCCGGGTGAACTCAAAAACACAGGTAATCGCAAGACAGGCCCCATCAGTCAGCAGGACTTGCTTATCCTGGCCAGCCGCTTTGTCAGTCCGACCCGGGCCTATGAGAGTTTCTCGCGCTTTTCTGCCGATGCGGTGCGCAGCGACAGCTGGCACAAGACCGCATCGCCCGAGCTTATTGCCCATACCGAGCACATGCTGGCCGGGGTACTGGGGGCTTCCAGCGCCTCTTTGGTGATGGACTCAGTGTTGCAGGGGCGGGACCTGGCCCTCGATGAAGTCTTCAGCCTGGTGGATGAGGCCTCGTCGAAGATTATTCTCAGTCAGGACATGCTGCGCGCCGCCATAGAACACGCCTACGAGGGCATGAGCGTGGTCGACAAAGATCTCAACCTGGTGGCCTGGAACTACCGCTATGTAGAGCTTTACGACTATCCGGAAGATTTCCTGCAACCGGGCATGTCCATCAGCGAGGTGATACGTTTCAATGCCTCCCGCGGCTACTGCGGCCCGGGGGATGTGAACGAGCATGTCGAGCGCCGGGTACAGCATATGCGTAACGGCACCGCCCACAGCTCAGAGCGGCGCAGGCGCGATGGCAAGGTGATCAAGATTCAGGGGAATCCCATGCCGGACGGCGGCTTTGTGATGACCTTTACCGACATTACCCAATATCGCGAGCAGCAACAGGCGCTGGAGCAGGTTAACGAGACCCTGGAGGCCAGAGTCAAGGAGCGCACCTATGAGCTGGCACTGCTCAACAGCAAGCTGCTCGAGGCCAAGGCCCAGGAGGAGATGGCCAACGCTTCCAAGAGCCGCTTTCTGGCGGCGGTGGGGCATGACTTAATGCAGCCGCTCAATGCGGCCAGGCTGTTTACCGCCTCTTTGAGTCAGTATCCCGGGCTGGACAGGGAAGGGCGACTGACCCTCTCCCATGTCAACAGCTCACTGAAAACCGCCGGTGAACTGCTGACCGATCTTTTGGATATCTCCAAGCTGGATTCCGGCATGGTGGAGGTAAAACGGCGCGACTTTGCCATCTCCGAAGTGCTCAACGCCCTGGCGGTGGAGTTTGAGGCCATGGCCAAAGACTGCCAGATCCGCTTTGCCATGATGCCTTGTAGCCTGACAGTCAATTCAGATCCGTCACTGCTGCGGCGGGTGCTGCAGAACTTTCTCACCAACGCCTATCGCTATGCCAAGGGTGGACGGGTGCTGATGGGCTGTCGTCGCCGCGGCAGTGAGCTTGAGGTGCAGGTGCTGGATACCGGCTGCGGCATCGAAGCCGGGCAGCTTAGGGAGATATTTCATGAGTTCAAGCGCCTGGATAACCCCCATTCCAACAGCGTCAACGGCCTGGGGCTTGGGCTGGCGATAGCCGACAGAATAAGCAAAGTTCTGGAGCATGATATCCGTGTATCTTCGGTGCAGGGCAAGGGCTCTGTTTTTGCCATTCGGGTGCCGCTTGGGGCCACTGTCAGCGTGCCGCAGCCCAAGGCCATCTCTTCTGTGTTGCAGCCGCTCGCCGGAGTCAAGGTGCTGTGTATCGACAACGAAGAGGCTATCCTCGCCGGGCTCGAAAGCCTGTTGAGCCGCTGGCAGTGCGAGGTGATCTGCGCCCGGGATCTGAGTGATGCCAGGATCAAGCTGGGGCTCAAAGGGGTGGCGCCGGATATCATGCTGGCGGATTATCATCTGGATAAGGGCCAAAACGGCGTCGATGCCATGGATGAGCTCAGGGCGCTGTATGGGCAACATCTGCCCGGCATTTTGATCACCGCCAATACCCGTAAGGATCTGGTGGAGGATGTCGAGCGCCGCGGTTACCACTATATGGCCAAGATGATTAAACCGGCGGCGCTCAGAGCTTTGATCTCAAGCCTGGTGAAGAAGGCGTAATACACAAGCTCAGTGAAATAGCCTATGGAAACGGGGCCTGATTTATCGGCAATAAATCAGGCCCCGTATTTTAGTGGGTGACTTCTGTCTGTGTCTGTGTCTGTATCTGTGCCTGTGTCTGTATCAGAGTTTGTGCCTGCGCCGGAACCCCGGCGTATCCTGCCGCTAGCCAGGGGCGATAAGCCAGGCCGTAGCTCAAGGTCGCCATGGTCCAACCGATAAGGGCGCTGGTGATATCGTGGGATAAAAAGTGGGCGCCGCGAAACTCCTGACACAGACTGAACACGGCGCCTATCAGCAATACCGCGCCGAGTAACTTAAAGCGCCATTTCGGCTTCAAGACCAACGCCAGATAATAAAGTCCCACCCAGGCAAAGGCGCCGCTGGAGTGGCCGCCGGGGAAACACTGGCCCAATTCAGTGTCAACACTCAGGCTCATGGGGAAGGGCAGATAAGGCTGCTGGCCACCAAATAAACTGAGATCCCAGGGGCAGGCAACATTGGTCATGCTCTTGCCGATACGCACCAAAAGCACGGTTGCCAGGGCGCTTATAAACAACATCAGCAAGGGCCGGCGCCAGCGCTTCATTGAGGCTTTGAAACTGCTTAAAACCAGGGTCGACAGCAACACAACTGCCGCCAGCACCACCAGATCCCGTCCTCCTGTGTGCAGCAGTTTGTCTGCAACAAAGGCATGGCGCCAGGGCCAGGCTGTGTCGGTGCCCTCAAATGCCAACATCCACTGTGCCAGCAGCAGGTCGGCATTAGTGATGTGCAGCAAGATAAGCACGCCAAGCCCTACCGATAACGGCAACAGCAGATGATGTTTGAACCAGTGTTGAAAACTCAGCGGGTGGCTTGCAATGGGCATTGTGATTCCTGTGACATAGTGCGAGTTGAGACAGAGTCGCAGCTGAGATCTGCGAAATAAAAAGCCTGAAAAAGCGGGCGTTGAACTCATGGCGTTGAACTCACGGCCCGGTTGGTGGATAGGAATTATTCTGGCCGGCTCAGATTAAGGTCTGCTTAAGGCCGGGTTTTTTTGTCTCAATTGCCCGGAATGGCGTATTGCAATGAGTTGAAACAAAACCTTTTTTGCGTATTTTTTTACCACTGGTTATGTTACAGGGGTAGCTCTGCTATGGCGCTGGTTAAGTTGCGGTTTTGGCGGGGGATCCCCACAGGTTTGCTGGTATTCAAATACAAGGAACAGGAATGAAGCTCAATAAACTCTTTTGGCTGACGGCCCTTGCGCTAGGCAGCCCCAATTTGCTGGCTGCCGAGGCCAAACTCCTGCGGGAGCCGGATCTTCGCGGTGATACTCTGGTGTTTTCCTACGCCAAGGATATCTGGAAGGTGTCACTCAAGGGTGGCGAGGCGGTGCGCCTCACCAGCTTCCAAGGGCAGGAGATGCAACCCAAGCTGTCGCCCGACGGCAAGTGGGTGGCCTTTACCGGCGACTAT
Organism: Shewanella algae; assembly: GCF_009183365.2. Classification (NCBI taxonomy): domain Bacteria; kingdom Pseudomonadati; phylum Pseudomonadota; class Gammaproteobacteria; order Alteromonadales; family Shewanellaceae; genus Shewanella; species Shewanella algae. The sequence continues at coordinate 2,811,303 of NZ_CP068230.1, read as the reverse complement.
GATGGCAATCAGGATATCTACCTGCTGCCGATTGCCGGTGGCGAGCCCAAACGCCTGACCTTCCACCCGGATGTGGATCAGCTGGTGGGCTGGAGCCCGGACAGCAAGTCGGTATTGCTGCGCTCCGGCAGGGCCAATGCCCCGAGAGGCTGGCAGCAGCTGTTTACCCTGTCCATCGAGGGCGGCAATCCCAAGCCTTTACCCATGAACCGCGCCTTTGACGGCAGTTTCTCTGCCGATGGCAAGCAGCTGGTTTACCGCCGCGCCGGTCTTTGGGACCCGGGTTGGCGTAACTACCGCGGCGGCCAGAATCAGCCGCTCAGGTTGATTTCGCTCGATAGCCTGGAGGAAAAAGATCTGCCCTGGGACAACACCCAGGATCTCGAGCCCCAGTGGCACGGCGACTATATCTATTTCCTCTCCAACCGCTCTCAGGTCACTAATATCTTTCGGGTAGCGGTCAAGGGCGGTGAGCCGGAGCAGGTGACCCATTACCAGGATGCCGATGTCAAAGGCTTTACCCTGGATAACGACACTCTGGTATACGAATACCGTGGCGAGCTGGTGAAAAAATCGCTGGCTAATACCAATGCCAACGACAAGGGCGAAGCACTGGCCATCAGCCTGCATGCCGATTTCCCCTGGGTGCGGCCACGCTTTGAAGAGGTCGAAAAGCAGATAGAGTCGGCGGCCATTTCGCCTACCGGTAAGCGCGCCCTGTTTGTGGCCCGCGGCGATGTATTTACCGTGCCCGTGGAGCACGGCGATGCCCGTAATCTTACTGAAAGCTCAGACAGCCGCGAAGTGGGCGCCGCCTGGTCCAACGGCGGCAAACAGTTGGCCTGGTTCTCCGACAAGAGCGGCGAATATCGACTGGTGATAGCCGATCAACTCGGCAAGCCGCAGCAAGAGATCAAACTGGCCGAAAAGGGCTTCTATACCGGGCTTATCTGGTCGCCCGATGATAAACAGCTGGTGTTCAGCGATCAGCGCCAGCAACTCTGGCTGGCAGACTTGTCCAAGGGCAAGGCGCAGGTTATCGACAGCCAGCCGGTAGTGAATCCCGACTGGGAAATGGCCCCCAGCTGGTCGCCTGACAGCCGTTATCTGGCCTACAGCAAGCAGGATGACAGCTTCTTCCGCAGCCTCTACCTGTTCGATACCCGCAATAATCAGAGCAACAGAATTACCCAGGGCATGGCCGATGTGCGTTACCCAGTGTGGGACAGCGCCGGCGACAAGCTCTATTTTGCCGCCAGTACCGACTATGGCCCTCACGCCGCCTGGTTGGATATGACCTCGGTTGCCTTCACCCCGACTTACGGCCTCTATACCATGCTGCTCAATACCCGCACCGAGGCGCCCATCCTGCCAAGAAGCGACGAGGAAGAGGGCAGCGGTACTGAAGAGGAAGCCAAAGGCTCAGATGCGCCGCCTGCGGTGCGAATCGATCTTAACGGTATAGCGCAGCGGGTGCTGCCTCTGGGTGAGAGCGGTAAAATCCACAGCCTGAGCGCCGGTAAGCCAGGTGAGCTGTTCTATATGCAGGATTTGGATGAAACCACAGAGCTTCGCAAGTACAGCACTGAGGAACGTAAGGCCGATACCCTGGCCGGTGATGTCGATGAGTATCATCTGAGCCACGACGGCGAGAGCCTACTGGTGAAAATTGGCGACAACTGGCAGCAATTTGCTGGCGCCGCGCCCATGGGTGACGATGCCAAGACGCTCAACGTCAAGCTGACGGCCCGTATCGATCCCAAGGCCGAATGGCAGCAAATCTTCCGCGAAGCCTGGCGCTTCCAGCGCGATTACTTTTATGTCAGTAATCTGCACGGTGCCGATTGGGACGCGGTATACAAGGAGTTCCAGCCACTGGTCGCCCATGTGCGCCACGGCGCCGACATGACCTATCTGCTCGATAACATGGGCGCCGAAACCTCTGTGGGCCACTCCTTTACCAATGATGGCGATTTGCCGGAAATTGCCGACAACCGCACCGGTCTGCTCGGCGCCGATGTTGAGGCGACCGACAAGGGTTACCGCTTCAGCCGCATCTATCGCGGCGAAAACTGGTATCCGGCTGACCAAGGCAGTGCGCCGCTGGCTCTCTATCCCCAGGTCAAGGCGGGCCAGTATCTGCTGGCAGTTAACGGCAAACCTCTGGATAACAAGGCCAACTTCTATCAGGCCTTCCAGGGGACTCTCGGCAAACAGACTCGTCTCAGTATCAGCCCGGATGGCAGCGACAAAAAAGCCTTTGAGGTGACTGTGGTGCCAACGGCCAGCGAACAGGCATTGAGACGTAACGCCTGGGTCGAGGATAACCGCAAGCGGGTGGATGAAGCTTCCGGCGGCAAACTGGCTTATGTTTGGGTTCCGGACACGGGTGAGAACGGTTTCAGTTACTTCAACCGCTACTTCTTCGCCCAGAATCAGCGCCAGGGGGTGATCATAGATGAGCGCTTCAACCACGGCGGTTACATTGCCGAGTACATCATAGATGTGCTGCGCCGCGAGCGTAACGGTTACTTCAATAACCAGATGGCCGGCGATCACCCCATGACCAGCCCGGGCAGCGGTATCTGGGGGCCCAAGGTAATGTTGATCAACGAAGTCTCTGGTTCGGGCGGCGACATGCTCCCTTATATGTTCCGCTATTACCAAGTGGGCAAGCTGGTGGGCAAACGCACCTGGGGTGGCCTGGTCGGCATCTGGGGTGTGCCTTCCCTGATGGATGGCGGCCATATCACGGCGCCACGCAGCGGTTTCTTCAGTATCGACGGCCAGTGGCGGGTCGAGAACGAAGGTGTGGCCCCGGATGTGGAAGTCGAGCAGTGGACCAAAGATACAGCCAAAGGCATAGATCCTCAGCTGGAAAAGGCCATCGCCATTGCCTTGGATGAGCTGAAATCCGCCGCGCCGGTGAAGCTGCCACAACCCGCCGATCCTGTGCGGGTGCCTCAGGTGAAATAGCTTTGATGATATGGCTCTGATGAAATAGCTCAGGGGAAACTAGCCCAATAACTTGCGCCGCTTGCCTCAGTCTTACTTACAGGCAAGCGGCGCTTTTTGTTGGAAAACTATCAAAACTCAGCCAATTATTTTGCAAAAAATAACCAAGACAGGCTTTTATGGTTTTTGTCAAAAACTTGACCTTTGGCTAATTGTCTTAACAAACGGGACTGGGTATTGTGTAACTAATTCAAGTGCTTATCTTTAGCGCTTCCTTAAGCTCAAAGTTGGAAGCAGTAGCACTTTTCCGTTGTCAGCGAAATTCAGGGGCGAACAACATTCGCGCCCGTGCGGTAGCTATGAGGATTACTCAGCTTTTGTAGGACGCTTGCTCATCGAATCAAGATAGTAGCTATGATTAACTTGGCGCTTCAAATCAGTTGATCTAAAGGGCTTACGGTTCCGGCATAGTGCTGGCCAAGCACATGTGTGTATATTTGGGTTGTTTTCAGATCATTGTGCCCCAACAGCTCTTGGACGCTTCTGATGTCTCGGCCAGCCTGCAACAGATGAGTCGCGAAGGAATGCCTGAAGGTATGGCATGTGACCCTTTTCGCAATACCTGACTTGATTACTGCGGCGCTGAGGGCTTTCCGAATGACGCTTTGATGTAAATGGTGTCTACACATAGTCTGTGTGTAAGTGTGTTGGCTAATGGCCGTTGAGGGGAAAACAAACATCCATCCCGGACGTCTATATGCAGAGGGATACTTACGCTCCAGAGCATAGGGTAAAGATGGGCCAATTCCTCTTTCGTTATCACGCGACTGTAAAGTATGAGCTTGTTCCATAAACACAGGTAATTGAGATGCACAGCGTTGGCTTAATATCGTCTGCCTGTCTTTACGTCCTTTACCGTCCCGTATGGTTAAGGCCAATTGAACGAGATCAATATCCTGGATCCGTAACCTAAGGCATTCAGATACTCTGAGTCCACTGCCATAGAGTAATTCAATGATCAACCTGTCACGCCCGCACAACTGCTGAAGGATGAGCTTGATTTCATCCGGGTGCAATACTGTTGGGAGTTGTCGTTGCTTACTGGCATAACGAAAACCTAAGTTGCCAAGTTCTTGATGCAAGTGCTTGTGATATAAGTAAACTAATGCATTCAACGCCATCTTTTGGGTATTGATTGCCACATTACGTTGGTTGGCAATGTAACTCAAAAACTGGCCAACTTCGTTCGTTCCCATAGTCTCTGGGTGGCGTTTATCGTGAAATAGAATAAAAGCCTTGATCCAATAGAGATAGGCTTTCTCAGTCTTAACACTGTAACCGCGCATCCGCATGGTTTCCCGAACAGAAGTTAAAAAAGGACTTGGACTGGTCATTGCGAGCACCTGGATACTGTTTTTTTATACAGTATTATTGAGATTTTGACAAAATGCCCAGAAATTTGGAGATAATTTTGCGCGTTATTTCTGCAACATCACAAAAAATAACTTAAAATTCATAAAGATATAAAACCATTTTGGTAGATAATAGGTTTGGAAACCGCGCATGCGCGTTTTGCTGCAAGGGATATTCGGGCTAAACTCTATTATATTTAACTAATACAAAGAGATAGCGATGCGCGTTTACACTCCTCCGATGACTAAAACGCGCATGCGCACTATACAGCTGTTAGGTGAAAGGAGTCACATTGAAGTTCCGTGAAGTTTTCAAAAGTTTTAAAAACAGACTAGTTTCAGATTTTATAAAACTGGATAGATCTCAGAAGTTTTATGCTTTAAGCCTTTACATGATCCCATTTATGGCTGTTTCTTTATTACTCCCCTTTGAAACGATGAGAATTTCGTTTATAGGTGGAGTTATATTTTGGGGTGCTCTAGGCGTAATCAATGATTTTATTTCACTTTATAAAAAGATCTGGGACACATTAATTGGTAAAGCTAGTATATTAATAATTTATGCATTACTAACAAATTTTTCCTTAGCCCTTTCTTCCCAAGTTATTAATTCGATTATTCAAGTCGAACCTGGAAAGTTAATTTACTCTGTTAGCTTTTTATCAATTTTAACTATTCCACTACTTATCTTCTCTATATCTTCTGTTTTCTTGGGTATTTTCATCATATTCTGGCAGTTTTATTTTTTCGCCATGTTATTTTTAAAAGACCTTAGAAAAGAACCTGCACTAGCACCTTTATTTTCAGAAGAAAAGAAAGAATATGTAATGTTAACTCTTTTCGTTAGAGGGCTTTATATATTAATAGCATTGAGTTTTTTGTATGGTTTGTTTCAAAGTTTTGGAAAAAGTTATGATAAATTTGTCACCGAGAAAACTAAATCATTCATTTATAATTTTGAGGCGTATTCAAAGTCACGTTGCATAATAGCTAGAGACGAAAAAGCAATTCATTTAAATGATAAAGAAATAGTTATTGTTAAAAAAGTAGACGATAGCTACAGTTTTACTCTAAAAGCTTGTAAGCCCATAATTTCACCTAACAAGTCGTTAAAGCAGGACAAATAACAGTTGGCTTTTGCTCCTGCGTCGCTTATTTTAGCCAACATATTATTTGCCTCTTAACGAGGCGTTATACATGGGATAGGTGATAGATTGCAGTGAATATCGAAGCTTGGGATGAAAAAACTCTAGGAGTCTGTGATTGTTGTGGAAACACAACTAGGTACGCGTCTGGACAGATAGTTGATGGAGATTTGTCCTATGGAATTTACTATATCTTTTGGACTGAAGGAAAATTAAATCACTATCCAAACTTTGATTTTATTCTTGGTCCATGTGGTAAAGGTAGTTCACAGAATGATCGAATTCAGGTTTCATTAGTTTGTCTTACTGACAGAGAAACGAGAGACTTTAGTATTATCAATGCTGGAAATCGCAATGAATGCTTACCTTATAAGGTTGCAAAGAGCCTTAATCGAGATGAGGTTATTGGAACAAAGCTAGCAGACCACGTATTTTCTATTGTAGACACGATCTGGCTTCAGGATAAGCGAATCGAGTTTATGCATGGCAACTAAAAAATGTATAACAAGCGCGTGCACATGACCTTCGGCAACTGTCACCGTTTTTGCATGCGCAAAAACGCCGCCATTTACCTCGGCCTGTGACGCGGGCGTTATGCTACCAGTCGAAATCTTCAATAAGGGATACTATGAAACAGAACATTGTCCATATTGCTTTAGTTGTAAAAGATTATGATGAAGCCATTGATTTTTATGTAAACAAACTCAAATTTGAACTTATTGAAGATACTCATCAACCTGAACAAGACAAACGTTGGGTGGTTATGGCTCCACCAAATTCTCATGGTGTTACGTTGTTACTTGCCAGAGCCTCGAAGCCAGAGCAGCATGATTTCATTGGAAATCAAGCAGGCGGTCGAGTATTCCTGTTCCTAAATACTGATGATTTCTGGCGTGACTTTAAGCGTATGAAATCGATTGGTATTAACTTCGTCCGCGAGCCAACAGAAGAAGACTATGGAACGGTAGCAGTGTTTGAAGACTTGTATGGAAACTTGTGGGATCTTCTTCAATTGAATCCAAGCCATCCAATGGCAAAAAGGTAGCATAACAAACGCTTCAAGAGGGACAGCCAACGCGCGGCATTTTTACTATGCGTTGGTTTCGGTGATTACGGTGTTATGCGGTAAGTTGGTAGTTGCGTTGTCTGCCCCTTAAGCGGGCGTTATGTGAACAGGGGAAAAATGATAAACCTTCACGAAGAAGCGGCTTGGGTAAGAAGTAAAATAGAATCAGTTGTTGGTAAAGGCTGGTTCTATTTTGGTTCTGACTTTCCAATTAATGCTTGTAAACATGCTTCAATGTTGTTCTGCTACCACTTAACCCAAAAAGGCTACAGTAAGCCTATATACCTTGTCTTTGGTATATCTAAAAAGCGTGGCGGTGAAGTTGGGCATTGGTGGGTAGAAAGTGAAGGTATTTTGGTTGATATAACAGCTGATCAATTTAACCTCATTGAAGACAGCGAACTTAGTTATAAAATCAAAACTAACAGGTTATATCTTCCTGTTTATAGTGTCCCCACTTTAAATGCACCTCACCACAAGGTGTTCGAACTCGTTCCTAAAGAATTATGGGCTTGGAACGAAGATGATGTTAGTGAAACCTACCTTGATGAACTAAGCATTTTTTATACTCGCTTGTTGTAGCAGTTCACATAACAAGCAATTTAAGAGGGATTCTCAACGCTTGGCATTTTTGCTTCTACTTCAATTTAGTGTTTATGGCACAATGCGTTAGGTTTGGGTGGAGGCGTTGTTCACCCCTTAATTGGGCGTTATGCATTCATGCAGCAAGGAGCAATATCATGAAAAAAGTCATCTTCACCGTCGCACTCGCTGCGAGTTCTTTTCCGGTCACAGCAAATGAAATCTATCGTGCTCCTTCATCTGGTGACAGCGGTAGTTATTTCATTATCACTAGCGAAAAAGGCAGCGACGGAATAATCACTGTCCTGTCAAGTCGTATCGGTAAAGGCAACGCCTATACTGACTTCACTAAACTCAACGTAAATTGTGAAAGCAAGCAATATTTTGAACTAGCTGGCAGCAGCGAAGACGGTGCTAAGAAATCTCCCTCAAAACCACTTAAAGACTGGTCTAACTCCAAATGGACATCATTGGTGCCAGGTTCCAGTAAGTCTGATTTAGTGCGGTATGTTTGCACTAAGCACAAATAGTCAAATGCATAACAAAAAATTCAAGTCGCCCGCAAGCGGGCTGGGACCTCAAAAGCTACGCTTTTTCGGCCCCTTAATTAAGCGTTAGGCTAATATGAGGAGGCATTATGCTCAAAAAGTTATCTGATAGATTCGACCAATTATACAGCGAAGTGCCTGCTATAGAGGCTTCGATAACTTATCACCGAAGTGACTTCGGTGATTATACTAAGATGGACGATGAGGCAGCTTTAACTTGGAAGGTTAAAGTTAAGAACTTGCTTGTTGCTACCTGCGGTAAAGAATCACAGCATTATCTAGAGTTTCTGGAAGCAGAAAAACTTGGCTCATATGATTCGAATTCAGACGCATTTAAAAGAATGAAATCTGTGTTAAATGCGGCAATGGATGACTACAAAAATGGTTATCTAACTTCCATTAAGAACCTAATTCAAGCTGATGTTTTCGACAGTGAATTAGAACAAGCTGAGGAGCTTCTTTCTAATGGTTATAAAATTGCTGCCGCGGTTATTGCTGGTGTTGTCTTGGAAACTGCGTTACGAGACCTTTGCTTAAAAGAAGGCCTATCGCAAGGTAAACTTGACAAAATGAACGCCGATTTAGCTAAAGCAGGTGTGTATAACAAATTACAGCAAAAAAGAATTACTGCTCTAGCAGATATTCGCAACAGTGCTGCGCATGGAAAACCAGATGAATTTTCCGAGAATGATGTGACTACTATGATACGTGACATCGAACAATTTTTGATTGCGCAGTTAGCCTAACAAACGACTATGGCGTCAATCCTTTATTTTGGGCGATGTTTTGGTCCCACATGATGCCATCTCGAAGCATAGAGTTTAGGATGACCACCATCTTGCGAACGCAGGCAATAATCGCCACTTTCTTTGGTTTTCCAGCTTCGAGTAATCGAGCGTAAGTGTCCTTGAAAACAGGGTTACATTGCATGGCTGACATCATGGCCATGTACAAAACGGTTCTCACCTGTGCGCGGCCTCCTTGGATGACTCGTTTCCCTTTGTAGCGTCCGCTTTCACGTGTAATAGGGGCGACGCCGATGAGTGAAGCCGCTTGCTTGTTGGTAATGTAGCCTAACTCAGGCACATTGCTGATGATAGACGCAGCGGCGATATTGCCGATACCAGGTACGCTTTGTAAGAGGGTATTTTTAGTTTGGTATTCGGGGCAATCTTCGATGAGTTTGACAAGCTTATTTTCAATCTTTGAGACCTGATTTTTTATCGCAGTCAGGATGGGGGTTATTGTCGAATGTAGGTGCTTAGGCAAAATTTGAATACGATTTTTCTCCATGGTCTGCATCGCGAGCAGCTGATTGCGGCGAATTACTAAGTCACTCATTAAACGTATGTTCTTAGCCTTTATGACCGTCAAATCAGGTTTAATGGCTTCACCATAATGGGCGATAAGCTGTGCATCTAAGCGGTCATTTTTGGCTCTACGACCAATAGCACCGGCAAAGCGTTTGATATGAACAGGATTGGCACGAACAATAGGCAACTTGGCCTCGGTACACGCTAACACGAAGGGCATTTCTAGGCGCCCAGTCGCTTCGATAACGATACGCTGTGGGTTGGTAGTTAAGGCTTGTTTGATACCCTTTTCGTTGTTTGGCACGGTAAAAAAGACATCGAGTGGACGGATGTAAATGTCGAGCTGTGATTTGCCGGTATCAACACCAATATTAATGTTTTGAAGTGTGTTTGTATTCATAATAAGCTAACTCTTGCTTGCGAAATGCGGGTTCGAGACCCAGTCGACTATTCGAGGTTTATGCTTGGAGTCCTATGAGGCGTTCATGTTTGTTATCGGTCTCTCGACAGAGGAGCCAGCGTTCAACCGAACTGCCACATAGAAAGCTTTAGTTGCCGCTAAAGCCTGGGTCTCACTTTACCCTTTTGGCTTGGTTATTATCCATACAAAGCGTTTAAGACGGATTCACAACGCTTGGCATTTTTAGTTTCAATCGGCTTTAGTGTTTACGGCACAATGGTTTAGGCTTGGTGGTCGCGTTGTTCACCACTTAACGCGGCGTTAGGCAGTAAAGAAGTGTCCAAGGGAATTGCGATGATCGAAGACCAAATTAGTCAACTAGTGGCTTCAATAAAGGGGCATCAAGAAGATTTGGATGCTACTGCGAAACTTTTCCGAACCCCGGAAATAATGGATTCGTTCGATAAATGGAACTACGATTGTTGGCGTAGTTCAGTCTTTGGGGATGGTTTAATAAAACTGCGCCTATTTACCGAAAATAACTTCAATTTTGTAGAAACAGTCGGTGTTATTTCTGTTGCTCGCTATATATTCGAGTTAAGTCTTTGGTTGCGTCTTTTGGATCTTGATGCACGCTATGGACTTGTGTACTACGAACAACTTATAGATACACAACTTCGTTACTGGAAAGACTACCGTTCGCAACTCAACAGAGAGATTAGTCTACTTAATCAGCTGGCAGAAGAAGAATCATCTCTGCTGAATGACAAGATAGGGGAGTTGAGCCTGATTTCTGATGAGCAAAAAAAGCAGCAGGCCGCTATATCAGCCCCTAAAATTGTAGCCGAAATAATCGACAGGAAAGCGGCTCGGCAATTTTCAATCTATGCCGAGCAAGCGAAAATTAATGGTTACGGATTTCAAGCATATTTGGTAGGGAAGCAAGCTTTGCCAGAAGTCGAAGGTTCCATAGCTAGTTTGGAAGAAGAAAAATCTACATTTGATGATACGGTTTCAGAAGATATACGAAGCTTGATACCTGGGCGTTGGAATTGGCGTCAAATGGCAGAAAAAGTCAGCTTAACTGAGGAATACAATTTCATCTACACTTTTAGCAGTAAGCTACTTCATGCTACTCCAGCAAGTATCACAACTAACCAGAAAAACCTTGATCTAGAAGAAATGCTTGTTTTTCTAAAATATATTGACGTGAAAATTAGAGACCTGCTTGAACTAGGTCAGAGTCGTGCGCCGGTAATTGCCTAACAATTTGCTGCACGCGGATAAATTACTCGCTGCGCTCGCAATTTACCGGTGAGCAAGGCGTTATGCATCAAAGGAGAGATCGTGGGAGTAACTGCACCTTATAGAAGAACCGCTCGTATCTTTACGGATAATACATACTCTGACTCAGGTAAGTGGATGTATGTACTACATCAGGATTATGCGGATTCCCCCGAAAACTTTGTGCGTGCCTTTTTGCTGATTCAAAAAGATATTTTAGAGCTATTCGACTATATAGAGCCGTCGGACATAAATCTTGCTTCTCATTCTCACAGAATCCACGAGCTTTTGTTAAGGACGTGTGTGGAGGTGGAAGCTAACTGTACTGCAATACTTAGAGAAAACGGATATGTAAGAAGTGGGAATTGGAATATGGGAGATTATAAAAAAATAGAGCAAAGTCACTATCTCTCCCAGTACAAAGTTAAAGTTCCCAATTGGCTTGGCTCGGCAGGGGTGAGAACTCCCTTTTCCGCTTGGGCATCTTCCGGCTCTTTAGCCTGGTACACTGCATACAACCAAACCAAGCATGACCGCCATTTAAATTTCACCCAAGCCAATTTCGAAAATCTAATTGATGCCGTCGCCGGACTTTCCGCGTTATTAGCTTCACAATTTCTTGATAATGAATTTTCTCCAGCGGGCATGGGTTTATCCATAAATCCGGGAGGGCCTAGTGATGGTTTCGAACCTAGCATTGGTGGTTTCTTTCGGCTGAAATTTCCTACCAATATTCCAGAAACTGAGAAGTATGATTTTGCATATTCAGATATTGACTTCGACAATGACATATTTCAAGCCTTCAACTACACGTAAAACGGCAACAAGGACACCCACAATTAGCTGAGTAAAAGCCTTAGTCATGTCTGTGTTACAGAAAGGCAGATGTTTCCATTGAAAGAACTTTGTTTTTCAAGCCCTTGAGGGGTGTTCGGTTATAGGAGCGAGTGCAAGAATTATGGGGCGGTTTTTATTTAGTTCTATTTAACTTAAAGGCCAGTACATATTTGCTAACTAACAGATCCTAATACCGCAACACAGCCAGAGATTCCACACAGACACAGGGTATCTCCTTGCAGGACGTACTGACACGGTGTTTGATATGAATGGATTTTCCAATGCCTAACGATAGGGATATCAAGGAATGGCCTTGCGGCATCGGGTTTCTTTGGAAATCACGAGTACAACGACAAGTGATCTACTATTCGCCGTCGCTATTTACGTTAAATTGGCCTGGAGTTCCATTTCGCTTTGAATCTTGTGAGGGCTCATAGCCTGCATTTTTTGCCAAAAGGGGCTGTTTAAAAAACGTTTTTCCTGCTGATAGTAATGAGCACGCATGGCCAAATAATGCTGGTAGCGCTGGATGAGCATTTGCTGATATTGCATCAAACCATGGTGAGTGTCATGACCTAATGTTTTGAATATACCCGCGATGATATCTGCACAGGTGATACCGTCGGCCATGGCTTTGATGATCCCGCCTGAGGTGATGGGATCGAATGTGCAGGCAGCGTCACCAATGGCAAGCCAGTTTTTGCCTATGGCAGAGTTTAAACAAAATGAGGAGGCTGGATAGCGTTTAGGCTGGGTATCTTCGGGAGTGACTCCCTGCAGCAGCGCCTTGGTATTGGGAGAGTTAACCAGAATATCGAGCCAGTTGTGTGTCTCATGAAGCTTGAGGGTTTTAGCTGTTTGGGGATCCGTCGTTAAGCTTATCAGTACTCTGTTATTTGGCAGACGGGCCGCATACCACCAGCCATTTTCAACAGCTTCAAGGTGTGTTTGCTGTGATAAAGGATAGCGGCTACAAGGACACCCACAATTAGCTGAGTAAAAGCTTTAGTCATGTCTGTGTTACAGAAAGGCAGATGTTTCCATTGAAAGAACTTTGTTTTTCAAGCCTTTGAGGGATGTTCGGTTATAGAAGTGAGTGCAAGAATTACGGGGCGGTTTTATTTAGTTCTATTTAACGTAAAGGCCTGTGCATATTTGCGAACTAACAGATGCTTATGCTGCAACACAGCCAGTGATTCCACACCAGACACGGGGTATCTCCTTCCAGGACGCACTGACACAGTGTCTAATATGAATAAATTTTCGAATGTCTAACGATAGGGATATCAAGGAATGGCCTTGCGGCATCGGGTTTCTTTGGAAATCACGAGTACAACGACAAGTGATCTACTATTCGCCGTCGCTATTTACGTTAAATTGGCCTGCAGTTCCATTTTGCTGTGAATCTTGTGAGGGCTCATAGCCTGCATTTTTTGCCAAAAGGGGCTGTTTAAAAAACGTTTTTCCTGCTGATAGTAATGAGCACGCATGGCCAGGTAATGCTGGTAGCGCTGGATGAGCATTTGCTGATATTGCATCAGACCATGGTGAGTGTCATGACCTGATGTTTTGAATATACCCGCGATGATATCTGCACAGGTGACACCGTCGGCCATGGCTTTGATGATCCCGCCTGAGGTGATGGGATCGAATGTACAGGCAGCATCACCAATGGCAAGCCAGTTTTTGCCTGTGGCAGGGTTTAAACAAAATGAGGAGGCTGGATAGCGTTTAGGCTGGGTATCTTCGGGAGTGACTCCCTGCAGCAGCGCCTTGGTATTGGGAGAGTTAACCAGGATATCGAGCCAGTTGTTTGTCTCATGAAGCTTGAGTGTTTTAGCTGTTTGGGGATCCGTCGTTAAGCTTATCAGTACTCTGTCATTTGGCAGACGGGCGGCATACCACCAGCCATTTTCAACAGCTTCAAGGTGTGTTTGCTGTGACAAAGGATAGTGTTTATCTGTGATGATAAAGCGGCGTCCCAGGCTTACCAGGGCATGGTTTGATTGTTTTTTACTTCCCTGGGTTTGGGCGAAGCTGGCGCGTGCCCCGCTGGCATCAACGACGAACTTAGCATTGAGTTGATGTTCAGCCCCAATCAAATAACAAGGACACCCATAATTAGCTGAGTAAAGGCTCTAGTCATGTCTGTGTTAGAAAGATAGGACAGCCATACCTTTTTGATGTTTCTCACAGCCTTGACTAGCCTTTGAAATACCCATCAAAGCTCAGTCGAGGTTGGTGGGCAACAAGGACACCCACAATTAGCTGAGTAAAAGCTTTAGTCATGTCTGTGTTACAGAAAGGCAGATGTTTTCATTGAAATAACTTTGTTTTTCAAGCCTTTGATGGATGTTCGGTTATAGAAGTGAGTGCAAGAATTACGGGGCGGTTTTATTTAGTTCTATTTAACGTAAAGGCCTGTGCATATTTGCGAACTAACAGATGCTTATGCTGCAACACAGCCAGTGATTCCACACCAGACACGGGGTATTTCCTTCCAGGACGCACTGACACGGTGTCTAATATGAATAAATTTTCGAATGTCTAACGATAGGGATATCAAGGAATGGCCTTGCGGCATCGGGTTTCTTTGGAAATCACGAGTACAACGACAAGTGATCTACTATTCGCCGTCGCTATTTACGTTAAATTGGCCTGCAGTTCCATTTCGCTGTGAATCTTGTGAGGGCTCATAGCCTGCATTTTTTGCCAAAAGGGGCTGTTTAAAAAACGTTTTTCCTGCTGATAGTAATGAGCACGCATGGCCAGATAATGCTGGTAGCGCTGGATGAGCATTTGCTGATATTGCATCAAACCATGGTGAGTGTCATGACCTGATGTTTTGAATATACCCGCGATGATATCTGCACAGGTGACACCGTCGGCCATGGCTTTGATGATCCCGCCTGAGGTGATGGGATCGAATGTGCAGGCAGCATCACCAATGGCAAGCCAGTTTTTGCCTGTGGCAGGGTTTAAAAAAAATGAGGAGGCTGGATAGCGTTTAGGCTGGGTATCTTCGGGAGTGACTCCCTGCAGCAGCGCCTTGGTATTGGGAGAGTTAACCAGAATATCGAGCCAGTTGTTTGTCTCATGAAGCTTGAGTGTTTTAGCTGTTTGGGGATCCGTCGTTAAGCTTATCAGTACTCTGTCATTTGGCAGACGGGCCGCATACCACCAGCCATTTTCAACAGCTTCAAGGTGTGTTTGCTGTGATAAAGGATAGTGTTTATCTTTGATGATAAAGCGGCGTCCCAGGCTTACCAGGGCATGGTTTGATTGTTTTTTACTTCCCTGGGTTTGGGCGAAGCTGGCGCGCGCTCCGCTGGCATCAACAACGAACTTGGCATTGAGTTGAGGTTCAGCGCCCTGTCTATCAAGCGTTAAATGATAGTGTTTGTCATTGATAAGCCTGCCAGTTTTAAATTGGCATTGGGTTAACAAGGTTACACCTGCACTTTGTGCCTGCTTGGCTAAAAAGCGATTAAATTTTTGGCGATCAAGGTGCCAGCCATGCCCATAGGGGCTGAGCAAACTGTCGTTAAAGCCATTGCGATTATCTCCCCACCATGAGCGACTGCCATAGCAGGGTTGGTGTTGCTCCTTGGCAAATGCTGACCAGATCTCGAGTTGATGAAACAGCTGTTTGGTTTGCGGGGGAATACTCTCACCGATGCGAAACTGCTGATAATCAGAAGACTCAATGATGACAATGTCATCTATCCCCTGTTGGATTAAGCGAATGGCGCAGCAGCAACCGGCTGGACCACCACCTATGATGGCAACTTGAGTAGCAGTGGCTGAAGCTGAATAATTGTTCATAGGCTGTTTTATCTATCTATTTTGCTGCTCTGGCACTGCAGTTGATGCAGGCCAGAGCATTTGGGATTACTTCTCTGGTGGATAGACAGGGTCGGTAACCGTATTGTCCCAAGGCATAACCAGGTTGCTGTCGTCTTGGCTAAAACCACTTTGGACTTCCAGGTAATAGTTAGGGTCTAAGTGCGCCGGGTATCCATCGATGGCGGCCCCTTGGATCACGACACCGATATTTTGCCAGTTGTTGAGGATCCCGTGACGATCCTGATATCGACCGACATTAGAAGCGGGTGAGTTGTTTAATTTACCCTGAGCATCGAAGGTGAGTTGTTGTCCACTGGCACTGGTGCCTTCTCCCCTGACCGAGTAACGCTGTAATGGCAGGGTATTATCATTGCGTTTGGCTACATCCTCATAGGTGTAAACGGCAACGGGTCTTTGGGCAGGCCAGGACCAAAACAGGCTGGTATTGATATTACCGCCGTAGATATTACTTTCTGTGATAACTCCACCCGGATTAGGCGCGGGAGTATGGGTAGCGCAGGAGTTATAATCCGTATGCCAGGGAATGGCCATGAATTTACATAAATCCCCTGGTTGTACAGGGTGGCTGCGCAGCGGAACGTAACCGACACCCAGAAAAGGGCTGCCTTTAGTGGCGACGGCATAATTTAATGGCTGGCGATTGATTCTAAATGGGCCAATATTCGGGTTTTGCCAGTCAGCGTTATACAGCTTAGTGTCCCGTACGATAAAGGTGAGATCGATACCCGGGCTAAAACGGCCACCCAAACAGTTCATTAGTACGGCTCTATCCAGGGCTTCACCCTCATTTAATGGGGTTGTCATGCTTGGAGCCGAGGTGGAACATAGTCCCTTAGCCCATTGTTGCATAAGGAAGTATTGGCTGTTACTTAAGGTGAGAAAGCTCTTATTGGCATCCCCCAGAGAGAGGGGCATCATCGGGGAGCCGTCTTCAAGATGATTGTTCTCATCTGCGCTGGGTTTGCGCATAAAAGACATGATGTCAAACTGAGGCTTGTCTTTAGTGAGTTTATCGATTTGCCGATGACTTTTGATGGCACTGTCAGGCAGGTTAGTGTTCCACATTTGCATGGAGGCCGCCCTCAGTATGGGCTGAATGTCCTGGGCAAAGTCGGGAACATACTCAGGGTTGTAGGCATTATTTTGATATAAGCCTGGGTTGAGATTGAATGCTTCTACCCAGGTGGTGTAGATATCATCCCACAGGCTAACAACATTGAGTGTTTGCGGCGCATATGCCGGATCTGTGCTAACAACCCAGGCGCTGTTTTCCAGTGCCTGATAACTGCCATCATCAAAGAGCAATACGGCGGTGACAGGGCCATCTGCGGTATCATCGAGCCAGTTGTTATTATCGACATCCATATCCAATTTTGCATTGGGATCGGCATTGCCCTGTTGATCAAAGCCACAGGCTTTACCAAAGCCGCCAAGCACCACCAGACGTCCGTTGGTTTCGGTTTGGATCTCTCCTAAATAGTCGATACGAGTGTTGGGATCATCATTGCCAGCCGTTGCTGGGTAAGATTGGGGATAGTCCGGTAGAGGGATAACTGCATTTGTGTGTTGGTCCCAGTAACTGGCCTGGGTGCTTGGGTTGAATTGGGCCGTCTGTCTTTTATTCGTACTTATGGTGCGAGGACCGGCATCAATGACTAATTTTTGCAGACGTACAGTATCGGCCGGGTTGTCCGTTTGATTAAAACTGGGATTGCGCAGGGGCGGTGTCTCGCCATCTTGATAGAGAATGATCCCTAAATTAGCGCTCTCATCCATTTCCCAGCAGTTTGCTTTCTTATTGGCAAGATGCACTGTCCAGATGATATCTGTGACCCGTTTACCATCGACCTTACTGCCAATGGTTACCTCCTGTGCTTGCGGCGCAGGATAACTTGGGCTGTTTTGCTGTGGATATTGATAAATTTTAAACCTTGCACCTTGTCGTTTGAGACGCCCCTGGCTGTCACGAATGTCTGAGCTGCTAATGGGGGTGTTGTCTGTGCCCGCTTTAATGGGGAGTCCCCCTGTGAGTGTTTGTCCGGGTTGCGGCATTGCAGCTATGGTTTGTGGTTCGATGTAGTAGTCCATACTGTTGCCGACGCGGGCAAAGCCTATAGTTGGGTGAATGCGTAAACTGACGGTCATAATTAATTCCTTTTAACTGAGTGGCCGTTGAGGTAGTTCTTTAACAGTATGTGGCTGGTATTGATATTTTTTCCTGCCAGAGGCGCTGTTTTTTCCGGGGTATCTGTTACCGCAGTGGTGTTGTGACAGGAGAAACATTCATTGGCTGAGCGTTGATTTTGAGTGAAGGTTTCGATAGTGGAATTTGATAGCCGCGTAGACCCAATCAGTAAGTTTGTTTCGGCATCGGGATCCATGTTCGGACTCCAGTCTGGGGTAAGATGGTCTTCTTTACTGAACCAGACGGCACCTATCTCAAGGTAGTTACGCCAGATAGAATCTTTAGGCATTAATTGATGCACGTTATCATTGAGACTGATAATGGCTTGAACATTTTCTTTGGCCTTCTTTGGATTTGGCAGATTATCAACCGTTCCTTGTGCGTATTGCAGACATGTCTGAGTTACCGCAGCCATGGTTTGGGTCTTGGTATCGAGCTTTAATATGGCATTCATGCCGGCGTTGTTGGTATTACAGTCTTTGGCTAAGGTGTTGGCTTTATAAAAGAGATAGTCCTTATCGGAAACAATTTTGTTGGGTGACTGCCCTTTGGCAAAGGTGGGAGCATTGTCTTTAAATTCGAATGTGGCCCAGATGGCTTCGGGGTGCTTATTGACGTATACCGCAATATGGAAACCCACCAAGGCAACTTGAGTCATCTCCTGTTGTGCATTCTCAGGGATCACCACCTGACCGTTATCGACGGTCAGCAGTTGTATCGGGGCTTTGGTGGTATATAAACCAGAGGTGTCTTCACAGGGCTGGACAATCTTCCAAGCGGCCTTGAGTGACATAGCGCCATTGGGGAAATTAAGTTTATTATCAGCTTGTTGCATCCCACTTTGGGTATAGAGTTTGTGTTTTATGACAAAGTCACGGTAGATATCGTTGATCATCATGCTGGTATATAACGCCCGTCCATGTTGGTCGATTAAAATTCCATTTGAACCCGCCTGGTTGACACCTCCCAGCAAATGGTTACCAGGCTGACTGTCAGGATAGATCCCGGTATCAGAATAGAAGGTTTCAAAGCGGAGTTTTCCTTCGCCAGCTTGTTCGGTTAACCAGATGAAGCTTCGCCAGGAGAATTGATGGAAGTCACATATGGTGGAATCATCAAAATTATCGGCAGCGATCTTGGGGTTGAATTTACCTTCAAACCATGACGCATCTGCGGTACAGTTTGCGGTTGGCGAGTATTCATCGGCCCAGCCTGAGAAGCTGAAAAGGCTTAATGTGCTCATGCTCAACACCGTCAACATGAGCTTACTTAACATCCTTGTTTTGTTCATAAATCCTCTCAAAATTGTCTATTAACAGATAAAGCTAAGCTCATCCTTAGCTTAGTATGGTTTATTATCCCGTGTTTATATCATCAGCACGAGGGACATCTTTATCTTTTAATTTAAGATAAAGAGTATAGTTCAAATTGATAGGGGCGCAATTTATGTCGGTGAAATTTGTGGAACTTAAGTCTGCTATTTTTTCTCTTTGAAAAGCAAGTAAATTTAGATGCTGATTTCAAATGTCTTACTGCAAGTGATTGATTTAAAGCAATTAAGAGAGTCGATAGGGAAGTGATAAAGAAATCGATAGAAAGATGATAATCAAGACACCCATCGTATAACAAATAATGACAGTAATTAAGGCGCCGACAATAATTAAGGCGCCCAATGCCAAATAATTAAGCTGCAATAATTAATGCAATAATTAAGACACCCATTGTAAATAACCGATTGTAAGTGTTGGGTGAGAAAAATCTCTAGTGATCTAGCTTGTAAAATACTGTGTTTCTATTGAAAGGAAATAGTGTTTCAGGCCATTTGAAGGCCATTCGACTATTGAAGTGAGTGCAAAATTCGAATTTCAGGCATTATTGAAATCGAACAAAGTTCGACTCAGTTGGTGGAGAAGACTAAGGGGATTTAGCTAAACAACTTCTGACAATTAGCGGCCCCTTGCCTTCGTCGTCGTTGCAGGTGAATACAGTAGTCTGTAAGAGATTCCAGTGTACCAACCGGCCCCTTGAATAGACGGCTAAAATCAGTCGTCAACTTGAGCCAGTTGCCGACGGGGATGTTTAAACGATTCAAAATGGTCGTAGTGCCAGCAGTAATCTGGCCGCGCTTGTCATGGCGGATAATACGCCCGGTATCATCGACCAGTTGCAGATAATCCTTGGCTTCAAAGTGCAATCCTTGTGGCATGTTCAGCCGTTCATTGCCGACAAAGGGTAACAGCTCAGGTGTGTTTTTGCCTTGCATCGCGGCCCGTATCCGCCGTTGAATACTGGTATAGTCTGAGTCTTCCGGGGTTTTGGCTATTCCCGCGCGGATAGGGTTCAAGTCAACATAAGCCATGCAGGCCAATACCGCTGCATCATCCAACAATGGCTGGGATTTGAAGCGGCCTTCCCAAAAGCGACCGCTGCATCCGTCTTCCCGATTGGCTTGTCTGGCAATAGGTTCATTGAGCGCCCGCATAAACCAACTGATATCCATCAAACGTTGGCGATAGACTTCAGTGGTTTGTTGCAGGGTGAGATATTCAATATCAGAAAGTGTTTCACCGCGCAGAAAACGCTGGGATAACAGGGTTCCACTGTAAAGCAGGTGCCAACGCTGTAAAACCTGCTCCAATGTCCATTCAGTGGCGGTTTTCAAGTCAACTCTGAGCACCAAGTGCAGATGATTGGACATGACTGCATAGGCACACAAGTCAATGGAAAAGACGGCCACCAGTTCCAATAGACGCGACTCAACCCAATCACGGCGATGTTCATAACTCTTGCCGGAATAATCATCAACGCCACATAGAAAGGCGCGACGTACACAGCGGGAGATGCAGTGATAGAAGGGGGTGTCCTCAAGACTGACTTGAGCATATCTTGGCCTCGGCATGGCATCCTTTCCTTTTCAAAGGCTCCATTCAAGCCTAGACAAGGTGAGAGAAACCTGCCAAGAATTATGGGCAAGAATTATGGGTGTCCCCATTTTGCTCCGGTGTCCCCATTTTGCTCCATTTTGCCCCTCCCCATTTTGCCCCCCATTTTGATGCATCCCCATTTTGATGCATTTTGCAATTTGCCTCTTATTTCCAATTTTCGTGTTCTTATTTCCAACTAAGGTGGCGAACTGCAATCTAGACCTAACCACAGCTAAGCTTTTGCCCGTTTAAGTTGTGGTTAAGGCGCGATGCTTGTGCCAGTAATGCATTAAAAATCCGAGCAATAATCCCCAGAAGGCGCTGCCGATCCCCAATACACTCACGCCAGATGCGGTGACGAGAAACGTAATTACCACCACTTCATGTTCGTCGTTATCCGCGAGCGCTGCGGTTAGACTGTTACCTATGGTGCCAAGCAACGCCAATCCTGCAATCGCGAGCACCAATTCCTTCGGAAATGCGGCGAATAGCCCAACTACTGTTGCGCCGAGTAGACCTGTTATCAAATAAAATACTCCGCTCCACACCGCCGCCCAGTAACGGCTTGCGGGGTTAGGGTCTGCCTCTTTACCCATGCAAATCGCTGCCGTAATGGCCGAGAGATTAAAGGCAAAGCCGCCAAAGGGGGCAAACAGTACGCCCATCAGACCCGTCACGGTAATTAGTGGCGAGATAGGCGGGCGATAACCATGGCCGTGAAGCGCTGCTACCCCTGGCATATTTTGTGAGGCCATAGTCACTACAAATAAGGGCAGCGCCACACCCACCACGTTGGTTATAGAAAACGCTGGCGCTATCCATACAGGGGCGGCGAATTGCAGCTCAAGCTTATCGAGTTTCAGTAGATCCAATTGATAACTCATCCCTATCCCCGCGACAAGGGTAAGCAACATAATGTAGCGCGGCGCCCAGGGCTTAAGCACAACAAACACCAATAACATCAATAGGATTAAACTCAGTTGAGTCTGCATGGCTTGAAACAGCCCTAAGCCAAACTGCAGTAAAATCCCCGCTAACATGGCCGCCGCCACCGAAGACGGCATAATACGAATAAGCTTGTCCATCCATCCAGCCAAGCCGCAAAGCGTGATCAGTAACGAACTCACCAGGAAGGCACCAACGGCTTCGTGGATACTTAATCCCGCAAGGCTGGTGACCATCAGCGCCGCCCCTGGGGTCGACCATGCCGTAAGCACCGGATTTTTATAGTAGAGAGACAGGCCAATACTGGTGAGCCCCATGCCGACACCCAAGGCCCACAGCCATGAACTCATTTGTGCCGATGTCGCGCCCACGGCATCCGCCGCCTGCAGGATAATCACCGCCGAACTGCTGTAGCCCACCAGCACGGCAATAAAGCCCGCCGATATTTTTGATAGTCCTAAAGCCTCGCGCCACATCATCCTTACTCCTCTACCTACCTTAGCCTTGATCGTCGAACCATTTTTTGTGCGCTATAACGCACGAGATAGACAAGATAGCACCTGTGCGTTATAACGTACAAATAATTTTTTAAGCGTCAGAACCTAATGCAGACCATCAATAGCTATCTTGCCGCGACCCTAAAGCAACTGCGCAGCCAAAAGGGTTGGAGTTTAGATAAAGCGGCACTCGAGACAGGCGTAAGCAAGGCCATGATAGGCCAGATTGAGCGCGGCGAATCTAGCCCCACTATTGCTACTCTGTGGAAAATCGCCAGCGGTTTTAATACCTCCCTCTCGACCTTTCTGGAGCCAATGCCCGAGAGCCAAGGCGCCGTCTTTCGTAACGCCGATGCATTACGCCAAAAGCCTGCAACCGATGGCATGTTAGTGGCGTCGCTATTTCCCTTTGAGCCTCGCTTTGGTTTTGAAATGTTTGAACTTACCCTATTGCCGCACTATGAGCGTCTCTCCGAGCCCCATGAGGCGGGTGTGACCGAGCATGTGATCGTGTTGAGCGGCACTATGGAAGTGTTAGTCGATGGTCAGTGGCAGCCATTACAGCAGGGTGAGGCCGTGCGCTTTGCCGCAGATAAACCCCATGGTTACCGCAACTTAAGAGATCAACCCGCAGTGTTTCATGATCTTATCCACTACCACAGGGAAGCGCCTGCCACTGAGTAACGCCGACAAGCCAAACACCCAACAAAAATAATTGAGACACCCAGTATTAGCTCTCCCAGTATTAGCTGCTAGTGGTTGTCCGGAGAGTCAAGTATGACGATAAAAGCTGTAGGCAAATCCATGGCGCTGACTTTGAAGGCACAGGGCTTCAAGCCGGTTCAGGAATGTGAAGCAAAGATCCCCGGGTGCGTCGCGCTTTTGAAAAGGCAAACCTGGGCCAGCAATAGAGCCGTAGCTATGGTTTGTCTGGCTGAGTTGCCTTCAGATATGGATACTTACATCAGCCAGTTAAGGAACAGAGTCGCGTTTAAGGTGGGATTCTTGCCGCTAGTTTGGGGCTTGTATCTTCAGGTTATTATCTTTTGCCCCAAAATCAGTGAAGAAGCACTCTCCCCGGCAGATTATGTAGCCAAATTGGATAATCAATGGGCCATAGTGCAAAGCGTTTTCTTGGTCGATACAGTCAATAAGGTTTTCAAAGAGGGCAGAACCTGGGGCCAGTTTTTGAGCTCCAGCTATCAGGATGCGATTTCAAGCGAGCTACAGGCCTTTTATACAAAGAGTGATAGATAATTTATGGTTGGAAAATGATCCCTAACTTGGATATTGCCGGCGATTGGCGAGCTTACCTCGAGGCCAGGGCGAGCGGAATTAAGTCTTTATGGAAAAAAGAGTTGGCAGCCGTGCTTGAGCGCATAGACGCGCTCGAGGGTGAGGCGCTGGCATCTTACCTTGAGTCGCTATGCGAGTTGGCTCTCTGCCGTTCACAGCCGGATATGAACGCCCCGCAGGCCGCGAGCGAGGAGGTTAGCCAACTTGAGCTGGACAGTCCTTCACTGGCACTGCCCTTGGCCCACCCCGGATTACTGCCAAAGTTGCAGGCGTTTTGGCTGGCACGTTTTGATGAGCCCAGAGTAAAACTTTGGCTCTACTGTGCTTATGGGCTGCAGGATACTTATATCAAAATGCGGCCGCTACTGGGTGCCGCAGAAGGCATTGACAATCCGTCTCCCGAGATTTTGCTGCAGCAAATACTGGCCGATAGCGGGGTTACAGACTTCCTGCGCCAGCAAGCAGCATTGCATTTGGCCCGCAGTCTGTTGGAAAGCCTGGATTTTGCGTTGCATGAAGTGCCGTATTGTTTGTGTATTCGGGCCGATATCTGTTGGCAGATGCTAGATGAGCTTGATGAGTTGGCCACTATTTTACCGGTTGTGCCGTTATCCCGCTTTAATTTGAGTGGTGAGGCTTATCGCCGGGCATTGACGCTGTGGTGCAACTATTGCGATTACACGGAAGAGCAAGGTGCGCGTGGGCACGAGCCGCTTGAGTATGATGACTGGTGTGCCAAACTGGCAGAAGAGCACGATTGAAAGCGTTTGAGTTGATGCTCAGGAGGGCGAAGTGTTGATACGCTCCCGGGCAAAATGCTTGATTGTAGGCATGGGGATTTAGCGCGCACCGATACGTGGCTTGGGATAGAATGGCATGCAAATTTTATTGCAAACTAAAGGAGCGCGAGTGCAGCAGAATCAAAATGAGCAGGCATCAGACCTGGCACAAATCTGGGTCGATGCCGATGCCTGTCCGGTAGTGATCCGCGAAATGTTGGTGCGGGCGGCGGCGCGTACCGGCATCAATGTCACTTTTGTCGCCAATCAGGCGCTCAGGATAATAGGTGCTGCCAGTGTCAAAACCTTACAAGTTCCCAAGGGGTTTGATGTGGCCGATAACGAAATCGTGCGCCTGTGTCAGGCCGGCGATTTGGTGATCAGCAATGATATTCCGCTGGCGGCCGAAGTGATAGACAAGGGCGCCAAGGCGCTCAATAGCCGCGGTGAGCTGCTGAATCGCGACAATGTGCGTGCCCGCCTCAATATGCGGGATTTTCTCGATACCCTGCGTGCCAGCGGCATAGATACCGGTGGCAGTCCCAAGTTGAGTCAGGCAGATAGACAGGCCTTTGCCAATGAGCTGGATAAATATCTGCTGCACTGGCAGCGCGCTAAGACGCGTCAGGGGTAAGCCTGCCAAGCCTAGATTTGAAATCACAGAGATTCGAAATCACAGGGACTCGAAAGCTCAGAGACTTGAAATTTTAGCGGCTATGCAGGATTCAGAGCCTACGCAGAATTCAGTTCCTATTTAAGATCTGGCTGCAGCTCAAGACCTGTCATCCATTCAAGGCAGGGCATCCATTCAAGACTTGCCCAGATCCGGCGCCTCCGGCAGCGCTTGCTGCAAAAAGTCCAAGAGCAGGCTGACCTTGGGCGACAGATGGCGGTTCTGTGGGTATAAGGCCCAAATACCCTCCGGCGCCGCCTGGTAAGCCTCAAGCACTGATACCAGGGCACCGCTGGCGAGATCCTCGCCGACATAATAATCTGGCAGTTGCACCAGCCCGAGTCCTTTGCGAGCAGCATCCAATAGCCCAGGGCCAGAATTACACACCAAGCGGCCACTCAAACGCCATTGACGTTCCTGGCCCTGCTCGATAAAACGCCAGTAAGGGTGGTTACCCAGTAAACATTGATGCCGATGCAGCTCGCCCAGAGTGTGGGGCATGCCGTGGTTGGCCAGATACTCCGGGCTGGCACAGACATAATTGCGGCGACTGCCAAGACGCCGCGCCATCAAGCTGGAGTCCGCCAGCTTACCCAGCCTAATCGCCAAATCATAACCGCCATCAATCAGATCCAGCGTCTTGTTGTTGAGATCCAGTTGCAGATCCAGCTTGGGGTGCAGACAGAGAAAGTCATTCAGCAACGGCAGAATAAACTGCTCGCCGTAAGTGACCGGCGCCGTCACCCGCAGCAAGCCCTGCGGGGTTTGTTTCAAACTGCCAAGGGCGCGTTCGGCTTCTTCTATACCATCTTGCAGCAAGCGGCAGTGGCGATAATAAAGCTGGCCCTCTTCACTGAGCGACACCTTGCGGGTTGTGCGATAGAAGAGTTTGCTTGCCAGGCGTTTCTCCAGCGCGGCGATTTGGCGGCTTATCTGCGCCACAGACAAGTTGAGCCGCTCGGCGGCGCGGGTAAAGCTCTGGCTCTCGGCCACGGCGATAAATTCGCTGATCCCTTCCCAGTGGTTCATTATTACTTCTCAGTAAAAGTGATTTGTATATTTGGCTGATTATCTTTTATTTGGGAATAAATACAATGTTGGCATCCGGTTTATGAGCCAAGAGGTTCGTTACCGAATCAATCACAACAGAAGGAAGCGACAATGACAGACAAATTTATCAAGTCCCGCGCCGCCGTAGCCTGGGCCGCCGGTGAGCCGTTGAAGATGGAAGAGGTGGATGTGATGTTGCCCAAGGCCGGTGAGGTATTGGTGCGCATTGTTGCCAGTGGTGTGTGTCATACCGATGCCTTTACTTTGAGCGGCGACGACCCAGAAGGCGTGTTTCCGGCCATTCTCGGCCATGAGGGCGGCGGTATAGTGGAGATGGTCGGCGAAGGCGTCACCAGTGTGGCGGTGGGCGATCATGTTATTCCTCTTTACACGCCTGAATGCGGTGAGTGTAAGTTCTGCCGCTCCGGCAAGACCAACCTGTGTCAGAAGATCCGTGAGACCCAAGGCAAGGGCCTGATGCCGGATGGTACCACCCGCTTCTTCAAAGACGGCAAGCCGATTTTCCACTACATGGGCTGCTCGACTTTCTCTGAATATACGGTATTGCCTGAGATCTCCCTGGCCAAAGTCAACAAGTCGGCACCGCTGGAAGAGATCTGCCTTCTGGGCTGCGGTGTCACTACCGGCATGGGCGCTGTAATGAACACTGCCAAGGTGGAAGAGGGCGCCACCGTGGCCATCTTCGGGCTCGGCGGCATAGGGTTGTCGGCGGTGATTGGCGCTGTGATGGCCAAGGCCGGTCGCATCATAGGCATAGATGTCAATGAATCCAAGTTTGAACTGGCAAAGAAGCTGGGGGCAACCGAGTGCATCAACCCCAAGGACTATGACAAGCCTATTCAACAGGTGATTGTGGATTTGACCGACGGCGGCGTCGATTATTCGTTCGAGTGTATCGGCAATGTGGATGTGATGCGCTCGGCGCTCGAGTGTTGCCACAAGGGCTGGGGCGAATCGGTGATCATCGGGGTTGCCGGTGCCGGACAGGAGATCTCCACCAGACCTTTCCAACTGGTGACCGGCCGGGTGTGGAAAGGCTCGGCTTTCGGTGGTGTCAAAGGACGCTCACAATTGCCTGGCATAGTGGAAGATTATCTGGCCGGTAAATTCAAGCTGGATGACTTTATCACCCACACCATGGGGCTTGAAGATATCAATGAAGCCTTCGAGCTGATGCATGAAGGCAAGAGCATTCGCAGCGTGATCCACTTCTGAGGACCTTCTGATGGAAAATATCAGTAACAACAGGTCGTTTGGAGGCTGGCACAAGCAGTATCGTCATCACTCCAGCAGTCTGAACTGCGAGATGCGTTTCGCCATCTATCTGCCGGAGCAGGCCAATAGCCAAAAGGTACCTGTGCTGTATTGGCTCTCCGGGTTGACCTGTACGGATGAAAACTTTATGCAAAAGGCCGGGGCCCAGCGCCTCGCGTCTCAGCTGGGGCTGGCCATAGTCTGTCCGGATACCAGTCCGCGCGGAGAAGGCGTGGCCGATGCCGATGATGCCGCCTACGATCTGGGGTTGGGGGCCGGTTTTTATGTCAATGCTACCCAGGCCCCCTGGAGCAGCCACTATCGTATGTATGACTATGTGGTAGATGAGTTGCCGGCATTGATAGAACAGCACTTTCCGGTATCGGATAAGCGCGCCATTGCCGGTCACTCAATGGGCGGCCACGGCGCGCTGATGATAGCCCTTAAAAATCCGGGCCGTTATCTCAGCGCCAGTGCCTTTGCCCCCATCAGTCATCCTAGCCAGTGCCCTTGGGGCCAGAAGGCGTTTGCTGCCTATCTTGGCAGCGACAGGGAGGCTTGGAAGGCTTATGACACGGTAGAGCTGATAAAAAGTGGTGCCAAAGGGCTACCGATGCGGGTTGATCAGGGCGAGAGTGATCTGTTTCTGGCCGAGCAGTTACTGCCACAGGCCTTGCAGGCCGCAGCCACTGATGCTGGAATTGCGCTGAGTTTTCACAGCCACCCCGGCTATGATCACAGCTACTATTTTATCGCCTCATTTATCGACGAGCAGCTTAAGTTTCATGCCGGCCATCTGGGCTTGTAAACGCTGAGCCTCTCAAATGCAGCGCCGCCGAGGGTTTGCCCCGGCGGCGCTTTTTTATGCGTTATAGCGGCCATTGCCCGGTATCCGCTTGTTGAGTACTTTCTTGTTTACCCCACTTTTGTCTGAGGGGGGATTAACGAGCGCAGGGATTAATGGGAGGGAGCATGAAAATAGGCAGATGGCAGACACCCTTTGAGCAGGGGGATCTTTTTATCACCGGGCTCTTCTGGGGCGGTGATTTCATGTTGCAGCTTCCCGGCGGCAAACGCTATCAAATCAAAAATACGCCCCATCCCGGAGTCGATCTCAGCCTGGAGCTGTTTCATTTACCGAGTGAAGGGCGCTATCGGCTGCATTACCACTCGGTCACTGCGTTTCGTATGTTGGATGAACATGGGTTGCTGGAACTTTGGCAGGCGCTGAGCGAGCTTGGGGACGAACAGGGTTACAACAGCCGCCTGATTAAAGATCACGCCTGGTCGCAGGAAAGCCCAATCAGTTTCTTCCATGGACACAGCGAAGGCTGGTCACATCTTATCTGCACCGGCGATGAGTGTGTCGAAGTGTTGTGCCCGGGTGCGCCGGAAATCATCTATCTTGGCAAATGTGCCGCCATGGAGGACTGAAAAATCTTTGGGAAGCGGTGAGATCAGTTGATCTCGACCTTTTCCATCCCCAGTTGCTGCAGCGCTATCACGGCCTGGGTGCGGTTGCGAACCCCCAACTTACGGAAGATAGCGGTGGCGTGGGCCTTGATGGTCGCCTCGGATACGCCCAGGTCGTAGGCTATCTGCTTGTTGAGCAGGCCTTCGGCAAACATCTGCAACACCTTGTATTGCTGCGGCGTCAGCTCCGAGAGCTTGCCGGCGACCTTGTCGGTTTCGTCCTCATCATTGATTTCAACCAACTCTATGCCTTGAGGCAGCCAGATATCGCCGAACATTACTGCGGTGATTGCTTCGATAAAGGTTTCCATCGAAGCCGATTTGGGAATAAAACCGGCGCCGCCGTAATGCAGGGCACGGCTGATGGTGGCGGCATCTTCGTGGGCTGAAATCACTATCACCGGCAGTTCGGGGAAGTGGGCGCGCAGATGGATAAGGGTGGAGTAGCCATGGGAGCCCGGCATCTGCAGATCCAGTAGTACCAGATCATAGCCCTGATGAGTTTGCTCAAGCAGTTTTTGCAGCGCATCGGCACTGTCGGCCTCAAACCAGCGGGTATTGGATAAACCACTGTTAAGCGCCTGGCGCAGGGCATTGCGAAATAAAGGGTGATCATCGGCGATGATAATATTTAAGTTTTCTGGCTTCATGGCTTGTTATGATTATGGCTCTGCACGCTGAAGAAGGGTCAATGTAACAGAAAAGTGACAAATAATCCTATTGCTTTATCAGGGTTTAAGTGACTTTTTGTTACTGTCGCTTTTAGACTTTAGTCGAGAATGACGGTCAATAAAAGCCTTTTCAGCGGCAAAGACTGTTGCAGAATGAAACCTAAAAAGCCTGTAGCCAGATACAGGCCAGGATTATGCGAGGCCTAGTTGGCCAGATCATCACTCCAGATCTGGGTCGGCTTTCTGTCTTCATCGACAGCCACGAAGGTGAAGACACCGCGGATCGCGTGCTCGCGCTTATCCTGATACATATCTTCTACAAAAATGTTCACTTCGACTTTCATCGAGGTGTTGCCCACATGGATCACCCGGGCGATCAATTCTGCCAGGCTACCGGCGGGGATCGGTTTTTTGAAATCGATTCTGTCAGAGCTGACGGTGACCAGTGTCTTGCGACAAAAGCGGGTGGCGGCGATAAAAGCGGTTTCATCCATCCAGGCGAGGGCTTCACCGCCAAACAGTGTGTTGTGATGATTGGTAATGGACGGGAAAACCGCCTTGATCACCCGAGCCTCGGCTTGTTCAATTCGGCGTGCTACGGCCACTTCATATTGGCTCTGTGTCGTTTCTGGCATACGGCAACCTCAAGGTTATGCTGGAAAATCAGGGGCGGTATTATAGTTCGACCAAAGGCGGATTGACAGCCTGGGCCAGAAAGCCCTGCATGAAAAATATTGGATGTTCAAATGTATCCGGGCATGAAAAAGCCCCGACATCTCCAGCGTGGAGATACCGGGGCGATTCCATTTCAGTGGTCCGTATCTGGGCGACTCATTTGCCCAGCAGGCGGCGTCTTTCCTTGGCAGCAGCGGCCAGATCTCTGAGCAGCTTTTCCGAGTCTTCCCAGTGCAGGCAGGCATCTGTGATGCTTTTGCCGTAAGTGAGTGGCTCACCGGCAACCACTTTCTGATTGCCTTCCACAATAAAACTCTCGGCCATGATACCGGCAATGGCGGTGGAGCCGCTGCGCAGCTGCGTCATGATATCTTCGGC
The DNA here is from genome assembly GCF_009183365.2 of Shewanella algae. Classification (NCBI taxonomy): domain Bacteria; kingdom Pseudomonadati; phylum Pseudomonadota; class Gammaproteobacteria; order Alteromonadales; family Shewanellaceae; genus Shewanella; species Shewanella algae. Next base: position 2,781,073 of record NZ_CP068230.1, on the reverse strand, counting down.
GACTTCCAGCTGCTTCTTGTGCTGCTTCTGGCTGTTACCATGGCTGAAGTCGACCACTATGCCGGAGTGGATCCCAACCGAGTCCATCTGCTCTCTGGCTTTGGTCACATGTTGCTCACTGTAGTTGGGAGTTTTACCGCCGCGCAGAATGATATGCCCGTACGGATTACCATGGGTGCGGTAGACCGCCAGTGAGCCGTCTTTGTCCGGAGAGTAGAAGATATGTGGTTCTCTGGCGGCGCGCACTGCATCGACGGCGATATTGATGTTGCCGTCGGTACCGTTCTTGAAGCCTACCGGGCAGGAGAGTGCCGAGGCCATTTCGCGGTGAATTTGGCTTTCTGTGGTGCGGGCCCCGATGGCGCCCCAAGTGATGAGATCGGCAATATACTGACCATTCACCATATCCAAAAACTCGGTGGCGATAGGCAGTTTCAGCTCGGTGATCTGCTGAAGCAACTTGCGGGCAAGGCGCAGGCCTTTATTGGGGCTGAAGCTGCCGTCCAAGTCAGGATCGGAAATCAGCCCTTTCCAGCCGACTATGGTGCGGGGCTTCTCAAAATAGACCCGCATCAGAATGCAGAGATCGTCTTTGAGTTCATGGTGCAGCTTGGCCAAGCGACCGGCATACTCCAGGGCCGCTTCTGTGTCATGGATGGAGCAGGGTCCTATGATGACCAACAAACGCGGATCGTCACCCTGAATAATGGCTTCGACTTCGCGGCGTTGTTCAACCAGGTAGTCTGCGGCTTCCTGAGTCAATGGATACTCAGATGCGAGTTGGGCAGGTGAGATCACTTTACATAAGAGAGAGGTGCGTAATTCGTCTGTTTTAATGGTCATTCATGATACCGGGGGAAATTTCTTGAGCGCTTTGCGCTTATCTTGTGTCGGATTATAACCAATCGAGCCGAGCTGCAAAGTGGCAATTGTCCGATAATTGCCCAAGTGGGCCTTGAAAAAGTGTCAAGTCCCACTTGAGCCATTCAGGGTTCGCACTGTGGTAACAAGTAGTTAGCCAGAAAATGCCATTCTGTAACTCAGTTTCAACTCGGGCAGGTTTTGTCTGCCGCCTGGGGGTATTTTCAGAACATATGGCGCTCAAGACCCGTGGCGTCGAGGATCTTGGTGGCAATTTCCTCGACCGATTGGTTGGTGGTGTCTATATAAGGTATGCGCTCTTTCTTGAACATCATCTCCACCTCTTTGACTTCGAGGCGGCATTGGCGCAAGGAGGAATAGCGGCTGTTCTCCATTCGGCTCTGACGTATCTCATGCAGGCGTACGGGTTCAATGGTCAGCCCAAACAGTTTGGGTTTGTTGCGTTTCAGCACCTCGGGCAGCTTGAGGTTGTCCATATCATCCTGAATAAAAGGATAGTTGGCGGCCTTGATACCAAACTGCATCGACAGATAGAGGCTTGATGGCGTCTTGCCGCAGCGGGAAACCCCAAGCAGGATAATGTCGGCCTTGTCCATATGCTTCATGGTTTGGCCGTCGTCGTTTTCCATGGCAAAGTTGATGGCGTCGATACGGGCATCGTAACCTGCGTTGGCCATACCATGGGTGCGATGCAGTGCCGGGCTGGCCGGTACCCCCAATTGTTGCTCCAGTGGCGCGACAAAAGTGTTGAGAAAGTCGTAGTCCAGGCCTTCACTGGAATAAATGATGTCGCGAATTTCCGGTTTGACGATGGAATGAAACACCAGAGGCCGTTCCCCTGTTGTAATAAAACTATCATTAATCTGCTTTTTAACAGCTTCTGCCTTAGCAATATTTTCCACAAAAGGAATGGTAAGTGAGTCAAATTCCAATGGAAATTGAGAAAGTACTGCGTGACCAAACACTTCGGCCGTGATCGCTGTTCCATCAGAAATGTAGAATACTTTACGTGCCATGCCGACCTCGTGTAGTAATAAAATTACAAATAAAATTATAGATTTACGCTTGTTGCCACGGAGTGTAAAATGCCGCTGCCCTCGTGTGAAGGGGCCACTGAAATAAACTTGCGGAGATAGAACTGTGCAGCAATACGTACTCTGGTATCAGGAATTAGGCATGGGTGACGTCAACAAGGTCGGCGGTAAAAACGCTTCCCTTGGTGAAATGATCAGTAATCTGGCCAATGCCGGTGTTCAAGTACCTGGCGGCTTTGCGACCACATCCCACGCGTTCAATGAGTTTCTTGAGCAAAGTGGAGTAAACCAGAAGATATACGACATTCTTGACACATTGGATGTAGATGATGTCAACGCACTGGCTAAAGTTGGTGCACAGATCAGACAGTGGGTTATCGAAACCCCATTTCAGCCAGAACTCGAACAAGCGATTCGGGAAGCCTACGAAAAATTAGCCTCTGAAACCCAAGACGCCTCATTCGCCGTGCGTTCCTCTGCTACTGCAGAAGATATGCCCGACGCTTCATTTGCCGGTCAGCAAGAAACCTTCCTCAACGTGAAGGGCTTCGAAGCTGTATTGGTTGCCATCAAGCATGTGTTTGCCTCCCTGTTCAATGATCGCGCTATCTCCTATCGTGTGCATCAGGGTTACGACCATCGCGGTGTGGCGCTGTCAGCCGGTGTTCAGCGCATGGTACGTTCAGACAAGGCGGCTTCAGGCGTGATGTTCACCATGGATACCGAGTCCGGTAACAAGGATGTGGTATTTATCACTTCTTCCTTCGGTTTGGGCGAAATGGTAGTACAAGGTGCGGTTAACCCGGACGAGTTCTATGTACACAAGCCAACCCTGACTGCCGGTCACAAGGCCGTTGTTCGTCGTAACATCGGCAGCAAGCTGATCCAGATGGTGTACTCGGATGATGCATCTCACGGCAAGCAGGTGAAAATTGAAGATGTCGCCAAAGAACAGCGCATGACTTTCTCCATCAATGATGAAGAAGTGATGGAGCTGGCCAAGCAGGCGATGATCATTGAAAAGCATTATGGCCGTCCGATGGATATCGAATGGGCCAAAGACGGTAACGACGGTCGTCTCTACATAGTTCAGGCTCGCCCTGAAACCGTACGCTCCCGTGAAGATGTGCAGCTGATTGAGCGTTATCACCTCAAGAGCCGTGGCGAAGTGATCTGTGAGGGTCGCGCCATTGGCCACAAGGTGGGATCAGGTGTTGCCAAGGTGCTCAAATCTATCGACGAAATGGACAAGATCCAGCCAGGCGATGTACTGGTTACCGATATGACCGACCCGGATTGGGAACCTATCATGAAGCGCGCCAGCGCCATTGTCACCAACCGTGGTGGTCGTACTTGTCACGCTGCTATCATTGCCCGTGAACTGGGCGTGCCTGCGGTAGTGGGTTGTGGTGACGTGACCGACAAAATTCAAAACGGTCAGGAAGTAACGGTATCCTGCGCCGAAGGCGACACAGGTTATATCTATCAAGGCAAGCTGGAGTTTGATGTGATTTCCAGCCGCGTTGATTCCATGCCTGATCTGCCGATGAAGATAATGATGAACGTGGGTAACCCTGACCGCGCCTTCGACTTTGCCCGTCTGCCTAACGAAGGTGTGGGTCTGGCCCGTCTCGAGTTCATCATCAACCGTATGATAGGTATTCACCCCAAGGCTCTGCTGGAATTTGATCAGCAAACCGATGAGCTGAAAGCCGAGATCACCGAGATGATTGCCGGTTATGATTCTCCGGTTGAATACTATGTTGCCCGTCTGGTGGAAGGTATCTCTTCTATCGCTGCAGCATTCCACCCCAAGAAGGCCATCGTGCGTATGTCTGACTTCAAGTCAAACGAATATGCCAACCTGATCGGCGGTGACAAGTACGAGCCAGAGGAAGAGAACCCAATGCTGGGCTTCCGTGGCGCCAGCCGCTATATCTCCGAGTCGTTCCGTGATTGTTTCGCCCTCGAGTGTGAAGCCATCAAGCGGGTTCGTAACGACATGGGGCTGAAGAACGTAGAGATCATGATCCCGTTCGTTCGTACTCTTGAAGAAGGCCGTCAGGTTATCGAACTGCTGAAAGAGCAAGGTCTGGAGCGTGGTAAAGATGGTCTGCGCGTCATCATGATGTGTGAACTGCCATCCAACGCCCTGCTGGCGGATCAGTTCCTGGAGATGTTTGATGGTTTCTCCATCGGCTCCAACGACCTGACTCAGCTGACTCTGGGTCTGGACCGTGACTCGGGCATCATCAGTCACCTGTTCGACGAGCGTAACGAAGCCGTTAAGGCATTGCTGGCGATGGCTATCAAGTCTGCCAAGGCCAAGGGTGCTTACGTGGGTATCTGTGGTCAGGGTCCTTCGGATCACGCCGACTTCGCTGCCTGGTTGGTGGAGCAGGGCATAGACACAGTGTCTCTGAACCCAGACACAGTGATCGACACCTGGTTGTACCTGGCTGAAGCCCACGGCTAAGCTTGAAACAACTCAGTAAGTTATGAAAGAAGCCGCTTTTTAGCGGCTTCTTTTTGTTTATAATGGCCCGATAACAATAATTGAGCCGAGCAATAAGATGTTACCCCTATTATCACACCAACAAACTCTGGAACCCCTGTATCTGGATTATCTGGATGCGCTTGAGCAGCGAGGCTTTCGCGGCGATATCGACAGGCGCTACAGTGCCCGCTTGGCTCAAGCGACGGATAACTCTGTCTATCAGTTCCTGCCGCAGGCGGTGCTCTATCCCAGAGACAGCGCCGATATTGCCATGGCGTTGCAGCTCGCCTGTGAGGAGGCTTTTGCCAAGGTGGTCTTCAGTGCCCGCGGCGGTGGTACCGGAACCAATGGCCAGGCGCTGACCCATGGGATAGTGCTGGACCTCTCGCGCCATATGAACCGGGTGCTGGAAGTTAATCCAGAGGAAGGTTGGGTCAGAGTCGAGGCCGGTGTGGTCAAGGATGCGCTCAATGATGCGCTGCGGCCGCACGGCTTTTTCTTCAGCCCGGATCTTTCCACCTCCAACCGTGCCACTCTGGGCGGCATGATCAATACCGATGCCTCCGGCGCCGGCTCGCTGGTGTATGGCAAGACCTCGGATCATGTGCTGGAGCTTACCAGTGTGTTGGTGGATGGCAGTGTGCTGCACACGGCTCCGGTGAGCCGCGAGGCACTGGAATCGGGTGAGAAGGTCACTGACAACCCGCTCGGCAACAAGTTGATTACCGAAGTGGCCCGTCGCTGCCGTGAGCAGCGAGAACTGATTGAACAGCGCTTTCCCAAACTGAACCGTTTTTTGACCGGTTACGATCTGAAAAATGTCTGGGATCAACAGCTCTGCGAATTCAATCTGTCGCGGATCCTCACGGGCTCAGAGGGTACGCTGGCGGTGGTGACTGAGGCCAAACTGGATATCACCCCTTTGCCGGCCAGCCGCCTTATGGTCAACATCAAGTATGACTCTTTTGAATCGGCACTACGCCATGCGCCCGACTTGGTGCTCGCCAATGCCACTGTGGTGGAAACCGTCGATTCCAAGGTGCTGAATCTGGCGCGGGAAGACATTATCTGGCACTCGGTATCCGAGCTTATCCAGGAAGTGCCCGGCAAGGTAATCGATGGCCTTAACATGGTGGAGTTTGCCGGAGAACAAGCCCAGGTCGATGAGCGGGCAGAGCGTCTGGCCGCGGCGCTGGATGCACAGATTGCCGCCGGTGAAAAAGGGGTGCTTGGGTATCAGCTTACCCGGGATGCCGGTTCCATCAATAAGATTTATGCCATGCGCAAGAAGGCGGTCGGGCTGCTCGGGGCCACCAAAGGCCGCCGCAAACCGATAGCCTTCGCCGAAGATACCGCCGTACCACCGGAAAAGCTCGCCGACTATATCATGGAGTTCCGTGCCCTGTTGGATAGCCATCAACTGCAATACGGCATGTTCGGCCATGTGGATGCCGGGGTGCTGCACGTGCGTCCGGCGCTGGATATGTGCGATCCCAAGGATGAAGCCTTGCTGCGCATCGTTTCGGATCAAGTGGCGGCACTGACGCAGAAATACGGCGGCCTGATGTGGGGCGAGCACGGTAAAGGCGTGCGTGGTGAGTATGGCCCCCAGGTATTTGGCGAGCAGCTTTGGAGTGAGCTTGAAGAAGTTAAGACGCTGTTCGACCCCCAGAATAAACTCAACCCAGGTAAGCTGGTGGCGCCCAAAGGCCAACAGCTTATCTACAATGTCGACAGTACCAAGCGCGGCAGTTTCGATAGGCAAATACCTGTCAGTGTCCGCGATGCCTTCCCGGATGTGATGAATTGTAACGGCAACGGCCTGTGTTTCAACTACAGCCGCTTTTCACCCATGTGCCCCTCTTTCAAGGTGACTGGAGACAGGATCCATTCGCCCAAGGGCCGCGCCGGATTAATGCGTGAGTGGCTGCGACTGCTGGAATCTGAAGGCGTTGACGTCAATCTGCTGGCCAAGTCCAAACCCATGGGCTTATTGCAGCGGCTGCAGAACAGCCTCAACGCCAAGAAAGAATACGACTATTCCCACGAGGTGATGGAGTCGCTCAAGGGCTGTCTCGCCTGTAAGGCGTGCTCCGGCCAGTGTCCGGTGAAGGTGGATGTTCCCAAGTTCCGGGCACAGTTTTTCAGTATCTATTACCGCCGTTATCAGCGTCCCGCCAAGGATTACCTGGTGGCCGGTGTCGAGGATTCGGTGCAGCTGATGGCCAAGGCGCCCCGGCTGAGTAACTTTGCGGCGCAGAACCCTCTATCCAAGTGGGTGATTAAGAAGGCTCTGGGGTATGTGGATGCGCCTGCGCTGTCTGTTCCTACGCTGAAACAGCGCCTGGATGCTCACCCCAGCCGCGGTTATGATCTCAACGCCTTGAGCGCTATTCCCGCCGCTGAGCGACAAAATTATGTGTTGGTAGTGCAGGATCCTTTCAACAGCTTCTACGATGCTGAACTGGTTTATCGCTTTATTCGCCTGATTGAAGCGCTTGGACTCAAGCCGGTATTGCTGCCGTTCAAGCCCAACGGTAAACCGGCTCATATCAAGGGTTTCCTTGAGCAGTTTGCCAAGACGGCGCAGACCTCCGCCGATTTTCTCAATCAGGTGCATGCCCTTGGCATGCCCATGGTGGGGGTAGATCCGGCGTTGGTGCTGGTTTATCGTGACGAATACCGTGAAGCGCTCGGCGCCAAGCGCGGCCAATTCAATGTCCAGCTTGCCAGCGAGTGGCTCAGTGCCATGCTCGAGCAGTTACCGCAACTGCCTGCAAGCGGGCGCGAGTTCACCTGGTTCAGCCACTGCACTGAATCCAGTGCTCGCCCCGGCACTGCCAAAGAATGGCAAACCATCTTTGCCCGTTTTGGTGCCAAGTTGGGAACCGTGAATCTGGGTTGTTGCGGCATGGCCGGTACCTATGGCCATGAGCTGGAAAACCTGCCACGCTCCAAGGCTCTGTATGAGATGTCCTGGGACGAGGCGATAAAGTCGCTGCCGCAGGAGCAGATACTGGTGTCCGGCTACTCTTGTCGCAGCCAGGTCAAACGCTTTGGTGGCTTCAGGCCCAGGCACCCCATCGAAGCCTTGCTGGAGCTGACTCAAACGCAAGCCTGAGAGCGCCAAGAATAGGGCTCCAAAAGTGTGGAGCCCATGAATAGGGAACCCAAGAATAGGAAGTCAGGATGAAACAGTCGGCAGACAAGGTGAGTGACGCTCTGAAAGGGCTTGGGGCAAGGCCGGACTTGTGTCAGCAGCAAGCCCTGTTTGAGATAGACGTTAAAGGCGACTGGTATTATCTCAACTCACCGTTGCCGGCCAAGTTCGCCAGGCTCTTCAGTAGTATTTTGCACTGCATCGAGGGTGAACATCTGTTGATTACCCCGGCAGAGCGTTTGAAGGTAGCGGTGGCCGACACACCGCTCATCATAGTTGATTACAAGCAGCTGGATATCGAGGCCGAGAGCAGCCGTTTTGCCCTGGTTTGCTCCCAGGGTAATGAGTTCGAGGTGCTGGGGCTCAATGCCTTTGAGAGCGCCGAATCCGGGCTATTGGTAAGCTTGCCTCGAGGTCTAAAGGCCAGGCTTGGGCGTGCCTGTTTCTATCGCTTTGCCGAAACCTATTTACTGAGTTAAAAGTCAAAGGAATCGCTTTGCCATTCAGGCAGATATAAAACCTTTATTTACAGTAGCCTGACTGTAAATGCCCCATTATTCTCCTTTCTTGTGTTAGTGAAATATTCAGCAGGTGGTAGTATTAATACCATTCGTATAGAAGTTTGATTGACTCAGAATCAGGGCCGCCACTCAAGTTTAAAGCGGATACTGGACTGGTAGATATGCCCCAAAAGGCGAGTTAAAAAGCTGCGTATAGGGCGGTCAATGCAGATTTATTCCGCTGGAGATGCCCTACCTTGCGCTGCTTTCATGCCCCTGAGTAGGTCAATCATTTGGCTCAGTGGTATAGTTAAACTCGGCAGCGGCATGGCCCGGCGTCAATGAAGCAGAATAAGCGATTTTGCTGAATGGGGCGAAGCCCTGCCGATAGCGAACAGACAAGCCCTGAAGTACAGGAGGTGTTGCTTGAACCGCAAAGAGAGTCTCGGTTATCTGGTATCCCATCTGAACGTGGAACTGCAACATGAACTGGATAGCCGCCTGAAGCGTTATCAGCTGGATATTAAACTCTGGCCTGTGTTGTTTGCGCTCTGGCAAGAGGAAGGGATCAGCCAAACCGAGTTGTCACGTCGCTGTGATGTGGCCAACTACACCATGACACGCCTGCTGGATCAACTGCAGGTACAAGGCTTAATCTATCGCCATCAGGAAGAAGACAACCGGCGTGCGTTTCAAATTTTTCTGACCGATCAGGCCAAGGCGATGGAGCAGGACTTAATTCGCGAGGCCGAGCGGGTCAACGAGAAGTTTATGGCAGCCTTGGATGAGCCGGAAAGAGGGCAGCTGCTCATGCTGCTCAACAAGATAAATCATACTGACAAGCGTTAACCCTATGGTTGAATGTGTGCTCGGTAAATCAAAGATAAACCAATAGCACGCACACCAATCCCCCCAGTAGCAACCAGTGTTGCAGATGTGAGCTGCTTGACTGCTGTTTCCCCTGTTTGAGGCTCGCCAGCAGGCGGTTACACTTGTAGATGCGACAGATAGTCAGCTCTGTGGTGGGGTCAACCAGGAGTTGCATTCGGCAACGTACACCGTTACGCAACTTGAAGCTGTGCTCGCTGTGCAGCCCCAGGTTGAATTTGCTGGATACCACTTTACCGTCGACAAACAAACGCTCAAATCCATTCCAGTTGCTGGCCTGTAATTCAACCTTTTGCTGTTCCACTTCATAGCCGAATCTGAGCATCATTGACTCCCTGACCTTCGAGATGACGAATGCTAAGTCAAGCAGAGGCAGATGACGCTTGCCAGTCCGTAAAAATGAATTTTCTGTTTCCGGTGCTTATCTATTTGCCGACAGGAGGAAAATTTTTTCAGTAATAAAAAAGGGCCCGAAGGCCCCTTTATGGAATATGAGCGAGCTTAGGCTTGGGTACCATTGATGATGGCGCGGGCCATCTCATCTGCTACTTCAGCCGTGGTGCGGTTTTGCTCATCGGCCTGCTTGAAGATGGACAACAGGGTGTTGTAGATCTCTTCAACCTTGGCGGTAGACTTGGTGGCATCATAGTCTTTTTCGAAAGACACGTTGATGATACCACCGGCGTTGATCACATAGTCTGGGGCATAGAGGATGCCCATCTGCTTGAGCTGCTCACCATGGCGTGGCTCGGCCAACTGGTTGTTGGCGCAGCCTGCGACTATGCTCGCTTTCAGCTGTGGCAGTGTGGTGTCGTTAAGTGTGGCGCCCAGGGCGCAAGGGGCATAGACATCGACGTCCAGAGCATAGATGTCCTGAGGGGCAACCACCACGGCGCCAAAGTCGGTGGCGACCTTGTCCAGTGATGCTTGATGAATATCGGTTACAAACAGCTCGGCGCCTTCTTCATGCAGGTGCTTGCACAGATAATAGCCCACATGGCCTACACCCTGAACGGCTATCTTGAGGCCTTTGAGGCTATCTTTGTCCAGCTTGTGTTTAACGGCAGCCTTGATACCCAGGTAAGTTCCCATGGCGGTAAAAGGAGAGGGATCGCCGCTCATTCCTTCCAGGCCAAGCACATAAGGGGTTTCATCATGGGCAATCATGATGTCGGCAGGGGTGGTACCCACATCTTCGGCCGAGTAGTAGCGGCCGCCCAGGCTGTGAACAAAACGGCCAAAGGCGCGGAACAGCTGCTCACGATTCTCTGTCTTGGGATCGGCTATGATCACCGACTTACCGCCACCCATGGCCAGACCGGCCAGCGCGTTCTTGTAAGTCATACCGCGGGAGAGGCGCAACACGTCAGTGAGAGCTTCATCATCTGATTGATAGTTCCACATACGGCAACCGCCTACGGCAGGGCCCAAGTTGGTGTTGTGGATGGCGATGATGGCGCGCAGGCCACTTTCCTTGTCATGACAGAATACTACCTGTTCATGTTCGTCGAATGATACATGATTAAATACAGCCACGTCTGTTCTCCGCTGTGCTTATTGGGGCGGCGCTTAGCGGCCGCCGACCGCTTGTTATATTTATTGCAGAACCATAGCATTTAGCGATACTCTCAACAAAGCTGATGAGCAGAATATTTGTGATCTATCTGGCAATTTTGCTTTCCACCTTACGTTAACGTAAAGCTGGTTGAAAACTGAAGTCAGCCACCCATAGTCGTCTCATTATGGGGTGGTACTGAAAAAGCCGGCCAGAGGCTTAGTTGAACAGATACAGAATATAAAAACACAATAAAAACAAACAAGAAGAAAGGAAAGTTTATGACTGAACAGACAAGTACACCGCCCAACGCCGAACAGCAGGAAGCCTTGCGCCAGGCTTGGGTGCGTGAACAGTTCCAGAAAGCCAATAAATTTCTTGCAGAGAAAGGGGTGATCCCCAGCAAAGTGGTACCGGCGGAAAGCCGTTATCTGGCGCCTTATGTAGCCATGTGGAAAATCGAATCCAAACAGCCCAGCCACAAGACCTATTGGGTGATGTCCGGTGACTTGCCTTCTGACTATGTTGATGTCAGCGTAGCAGCCACTGCTCGCGAAGCCTTGCGTCACTTTTCGCTGACCTGGCAGCTCAAGGCCGAGAACCTGGTGCAATCTGGGGCGACCAAAGACCCTACCCAGGCCAAGTTCGCCCAGTTGCTGGTTTCCAGAGCCGAGAGCCTATACAAGATCCAGGAAGACGATAAACTCTGGGGCTGATAACCCTAGAGCAAACAAAAAAAGCAGCCGTAGGCTGCTTTTTTAGTGTCTGAGCTGTGTCTGGCCAAGCCAAGTGAGAGTCTGAATAAGGGTTCTCAAACCTCGGCTTTAGCAGTAGGGTAGTCGGCTCATTCCTCGTCACTGAGATAGCAATAACCCTTTTCCAAAAGTTCGCACAGCAGCAATGCCACGGCATCATCCTGAAGCAGTGACTCAAGATCTTCGCCGCTGATGCTGGTGTGATTGGCAATAAGCTGCGCCTGCTTTTCACTGCCTTGCGGCAATTCAAAAGCTTCACCATTGATGAACAGTCGGCAGTTGGGATCGTCTTCCAGCATGAGAATTTTAAGCCCACCTATGCGCTTGAATACAGCGCCTTCGGCCGCGGCTTCAATGAGTTCCTCGGTACCCATAGGCTCACCCTGGCAAATATCCAGTTCAAAGCGGTTCTGACTCAGCAACTTGCCAAGCACGCCCTGATAATAGTCAGGGTTTTCAGTCAGCTCTTTCAGCAGCGCCATCATCCCCTGTTGCTGGCTCTTGGCGATCAGCGCAGGTTGCCCGGCTTCTTCACTCGAAGTGAAGCGTTTGTGGCCGAGATCCTGATCCAGCATAAAGTCGGCCATTTCGCTGATAAGCTCTTGCTGGCTCGGTGCCCGGAAGCCTACCGAGTAGGACAGTGCCAGGGTCAGGGTTTCGCCCCTGTGGGGAAAACCGGGCGGAATATACAACATATCGCCGGGCTCCAGCACTGTATCTATGATGGGCTCAAAGTCTTCAATCAAAGGGGTATTGGGGTTATTGCCGCGCTTGGCGTATTGACCCTTGGCACCCACTGTCCAGCGCCTGCGCCCCTCGCCTTGAATGATAAAGACATCATAGTTGTCGATATGGGGGCCGACACCGCCACCCGGCGTGGCAAAGGACACCATTAGGTCATCAAAGCGCCAGTCCGGCAGGAAACGGAAGGCTTCCACCAGACCCTGTGAGTCCGGATACCAGTGGTTGACGGCCTGTACCAGCAGTTGCCAGTTTTCTTCACCGAACTTGTCATAGTCTTCAAATGGGCCTGAGATCACTTCCCAGTCCTGCCCCTTGGTGATTACTACCCGTGAGGAGATCTCCTCTTCACAGGCGAGGCCCGCCAGCTCATCGGCGGCGATAGGATCGACAAAGTCCTTGAAGGCTTGTCTGATCACCTTGGGTTGTTGCTGCCACACCTCTTTAACAAAGGCATCTCTGTCTAGAGTCAGCTGGTAAGTGTTCGTCATCTGTTATCCAATCCATAAACTGTTTCAATGGCCAGTCAGTTATCCCGCTTGCAACGGCATAAACCCCGGGGAGAAAAAAGGCGGTACTGGAAACCAGTACCGCCCGTGACAGCCAAGAGGCTATCAGTTCAAATCATCGACAAAGGTTTCGGCGCGGCCTATGTAGTTGGCCGGCGTCAGTTGCTTGAGTTCGTGTTTCACGTTCTCAGGCAGCTCCAGACCGTCGATAAAGGCTGCCAGCTGCTGACCATCGATACGCTTGCCACGGGTCAGCTCCTTGAGCTTCTCGTAAGGCTTTTCGATGCCATAGCGGCGCATGACTGTCTGTACCGGCTCGGCCAGCACTTCCCAGTTGTGATCCAGTTCATCGCGTAGGTGCGCCTCGTTGACTTCCAGCTTACTGACACCCTTGAGTGTGGCCTGGTAGGCGATCAGCGAGTGGGCGATACCCACACCCAGGTTACGCAGTACTGTGGAGTCGGTCAGATCGCGCTGCCAGCGGGAAACCGGCAGTTTACTGGCCAGATGCTGCATCAGGGCGTTGGCTATGCCCAGGTTACCTTCCGAGTTTTCAAAGTCGATAGGGTTAACCTTGTGCGGCATGGTGGATGAGCCGATTTCACCGGCCACAGTCTTCTGCTTGAAGTGACCCAGGGCGATATAACCCCAGATATCACGGTCAAAATCAATCAGCACGGTATTGAAACGGGCCACGGCATCGAACAGCTCGGCAATATAGTCGTGCGGTTCAATCTGAGTGGTGTAGGGGTTCCAGTTCAGCCCCAGGCTGGTGACAAAGCGCTGTGACAGCTCATGCCAGTTAACTTCTGGGTAGGCCGACAGGTGAGCGTTGTAGTTACCCACGGCGCCGTTGATCTTACCCATGATCTCAACCGCTTCAATTTGTTTGAGTTGGCGTTCGAGACGTACGGCAACGTTGGCCATCTCTTTACCCAGAGTCGAAGGCGAGGCGGGTTGGCCATGAGTACGGGACATCAGAGGCACAGTCTTGTAACGTCTGGCCAGCTCTTTAACGGCATCGACCAGCTTCTGGCAGTATGGCAGCAGTACCTGTTCACGGGCTTCGGTCAGCATCAGGCCGTGGGACAGGTTGTTGATGTCCTCACTGGTGCAGGCAAAGTGCACGAACTCGCCTATGGCGGCCAGCTCGGCATTGTCGGCGATTTTTTCCTTGATGAAGTATTCCACCGCCTTAACGTCATGGTTGGTGGTGGCTTCGATGGTTTTGACTCTCAGGGCATCGGCTTCGCTGAAGTTATCGCGAATATTGTCCAGCAATGCCAGAGCTTCTTCACTGAAGGGGGGGACTTCTTCGATTTCAGGGCAGCTGGAAAGCAGTTTCAGCCAGTTGATTTCGACCTGAACACGATACTTGGTAAGACCGTACTCGCTGAATATCCCCCGAAGTTCGGCGGTTTTACTACCATAACGCCCGTCTACCGGTGAGATAGCAGTCAGTGCGGAAAGATCCATTATAAGCTCCTTGATGAACTTGGCTTTATTATAGGGTGAGGCTTTTTTTAGCTGTATCGACGATCGCCTTGCGGGCAAACACCAGATGTCTGCGTTTGCCGCCGAGTTGACGCCAGAGTACGGCACTGCGCATTGCTGCCAGCAACAAGGCGCGTATTTTATGTTGGACCAGTGGCCGCTGCAGTATGTTGGGGTTGCCCGAAATCTGGATCTTGGGCCCCAAATTACTGATGATATCGCTGTAGATGCTGGCCAGGTTGGCGATAACCTGCTCGTCGGTTATGGCAAAGTGGCTCAATTGGCGATGCACCTGATTGATGCGCTCAGACAGCATCCCCAGAGCCGCCTGGTTGCGGCTCAGCTTGCGCTCCAGCGCCAGAATGCCAACCAGATAGCGGGTGATTTCCACATCTTTCTGGGCGCTGTCACCCAGTTGGTTGATAATCCACTTGTAGCCGTTGGCCAGCACGACTTTGTCGGGATAGATCTCATCGATATTCTCGGGATCTGTCACCATAATGCCATCGAGTGCCGCAGCCAACTGCTGCGGATCGCTTTCCCCGTGGCGGGCTAGGTATTGCACCTGGGCGATAGCCTGCAATATGCCGGCAAATGCCATAGTGCGGTCATGCAATTGCTCGCTCAATGATTACTCCCTAATCAGGGTTTCTATGATGCCGCCACCCAGGCAGACTTCACCGTCGTAGAATACTGCCGACTGCCCTGGCGTGACTGCCGCCACAGGTTCGTCGAAGATCACTCTCAGTTCATCGTCACCCTGGACATAAACAGTGCAGGGGATATCCTGCTGGCGATAACGGGTCTTGACCGTGATCTTGGCGCCATCGGCCGGGCCTTGTCTGTCTACCCAGTGCAGCTGCCTGGCCGTGAGGCCAACCGACATGAGTCTCGGATGCTGGCCGCCTTGGGCGACAACCAATACATTACGTTTCAGATCTTTGTCGACCACATACCAGGGATTGTCGTTACTGTTTTTCATGCCGCCAATTCCAAGGCCCTTGCGCTGGCCCAGAGTGTGGTACATCAGCCCTTGATGCTCGCCTATCACTTCACCGTCGACACTCTCGATTTTGCCCGGTTGCGCGGGCAGATAAGTGCCAAGGAATTCAGTAAACTTGCGCTCACCGATAAAACAGATACCTGTGCTGTCTTTCTTGTTGAAGGTGACCAGCCCTTGCTCTTCGGCGATGCGGCGAACTTCGGGTTTTTCCAGTTCACCTACAGGGAACAGGCTGCGAGCCACCTGTTGGTGACTCAAGGTGTAGAGGAAGTAGCTCTGATCCTTGTTGCCATCTATGCCGCGAAGCAGCTGGGTTTTACCGTCGGTATCACGGCGGCGCACATAGTGGCCCATGGCGATATAGTCGGCATCGAGAATGTCATCGGCAAACTCAAGGAAGGCTTTGAACTTGATCTCCTTGTTGCACATGATGTCCGGGTTAGGCGTGCGTCCCGCCTTGTACTCGGCCAGAAAATACTCGAACACATTGTCCCAGTATTCGGCGGCAAAGTTGACCGTGTGCAACTTGATGCCCAGCTTGTCACAGACAGCCTGGGCATCTTTTAAATCTTCGGCGGCAGAGCAATATTCGTCGGTGTCATCTTCTTCCCAGTTCTTCATGAACAGGCCTTCTACCTGATAGCCCTGCTGGAGCAGCAGATAGGCTGAAACAGATGAGTCGACACCGCCGGACATGCCGACAATGACTTTTTTTCCTGATGCATTGGGAGTGTTAGCTGTCATAGATCCTAAACCCGTTGAATTCATTCATGAACGCCCGAAAAGAGAACTGCTGCTTGTGCCCGGTTGTGGCAGGCCGTTATTGGCGCGACGCGGGGGTGGACAAACAGCCATAAGGCGCTCAGTTTCTGCGGGGGCGTATTCTATCACGCCTTGGTGCCCAGAGCTAATCACAACAGCTCGCTATTGAGCAAAGATAACGGCAGCCGTTGTCCCTGCAAATAGCTCTCCAGTGTGGCGCTGACCAAGGGGCTGCGAAGCTTGGATCCCAAGGCCGTGATTTCATCCATGCTCAACCAATGGGCGGCCTTGATGGCGACGTCCAACGGCTTGGCACTCTGACACTTGACCAGGCGAGCACAGAAGGTGAAACGTAAAAAGGCCAGCTCTTTGGAAGCACTGAACTGATCTATCCGCACCAGGGCTTCAGGGGTGACAGTCAGGCCGGTTTCTTCGAGCACCTCGCGGCGACAGGCGTCGATAAGGCTTTCATTTGCTTCCAGGTGACCGGCCGGTTGGTTAAATTTCTGTTGGCCGTCAATCAACTCCTCGACCAGCAGAAAACGCTTCTCTGCCTCAATAATGCAGGCCACTGTTACATTGGGGCGATAACGTTCAGTCATGGAGAAGCTCCTTAATCGCCGCCTCAGAAAGAGTACGATATTCACCGGGTTGCAGGCATTGCCCTTGCTCGGTATCCAGGCTGAGATCGCCTATGGCATAACGTATCAATCTTAAAGTGGGAAACCCGACATGGGCTGTCATCCTTCGTACCTGACGATTGCGCCCTTCGCGGATACAGATCTCCAGCCAAGTGGTGGGGATATTGCGCCGCTCACGAATGGGCGGATTACGTGGCCACAAAGATTCGGGTTGTTGCAGTAGCCGGACTTTTGCAGGTAGGGTGGGGCCATCTTTCAACTCAATTCCCTCACGTAAGGCTTGAATCGCGGTGTCATCGACATCGCCTTCCACCTGTACCCAGTAGGTCTTGAAGGTGTGCTTGTTGGGTTGGGTCAGCTTGGCCTGCAACTGACCGTTATTGGTGAGCAGTAACAGACCCTCGCTGTCTCTGTCCAGGCGGCCGGCGGCATAGATACCGGCGATGGGCAGTAGATCTTTGAGCGTGCGTCGTCCGCCTTCATCGGTAAACTGGCATAACACATCGAAGGGTTTGTTGAGCAGCACCACCTGGGTTTCTGCAACCGAGAGTGGTGGTACTTTTGGCCGGGGTTTTTGAGGACCAGGGCGCTTTTTATTCAGGCCCTGTCTCTTGTTATTGGGGCTTTTGTTATTAGGACTCTTGCTACTGGAACTCTTGCTGTTGGGGCTTGGTTTGGTGGAACGCTGACTCTTCTCTCGGCCAAACTCTTTACCGTCAGGGCCCTTGGGGTGACTGGGCTGGCGTTTGGGTTTACGTCTTGGTTGGGAGGCTGGCGAATTCATTGAGATATCCTGGCTGCTTGAGCCGCGTGCTCTGACCATTTGGGAGTGATATGCCTGAGTGTAACACCTATGTCCGGTTTGGCGGCGACACGGGGTTGTGACTTTTGGCAGAGTGTACCTGCCACTCGCCTATAGTGGAATTTGAATCTTGGCCGGAATGCTCTATGATGTTCGCCAAATTGTGATCTACAACCAATTTTTACGCCCATAACACGATAGACATAGATTACCGACTGTAGCGGTATCCAGGGCGAAAGAGGCAAGGAAATTAAAGAATAACAACACTTATAACAACTCATTTTTATAAAAAGCGTAGGACTGAAAATGACTG
Source organism: Shewanella algae (assembly GCF_009183365.2). Taxonomy (NCBI): domain Bacteria; kingdom Pseudomonadati; phylum Pseudomonadota; class Gammaproteobacteria; order Alteromonadales; family Shewanellaceae; genus Shewanella; species Shewanella algae. Next base: position 2,763,537 of record NZ_CP068230.1, on the reverse strand, counting down.
ATAAAACCCCCACTATCATCTATACGCAGACAGATGAAGCGCCGGCTCTGGCGACCTTATCTCTACTGCCTATCATCAAAACCTTTACTCAGGCAGCCGGCATCAATGTCGAAACCCGTGATATTTCTCTCTCCGGCCGTGTGATTGCCTCCTTCCCCGAGCGTCTGACCGAAGCGCAGCGCATCGGCGATCATCTGGCTGAGCTTGGTGAGCTGGCAACCCAGCCCGAAGCTAATATTATCAAACTGCCCAATATCAGTGCCTCCATTCCTCAGCTGCAGGCTTGTATCAAAGAGCTGCAGGCCAAGGGCTATGATTTGCCTGATTATCTGGCCGAAGCCAAAACCGATGAAGAACGGGAAATCAAGGCCCGTTATGACAAGATCAAAGGCAGTGCGGTAAACCCTGTGCTGCGTGAAGGGAACTCAGATCGCCGCGCCCCGACTTCGGTCAAGAACTATGCCCGTAAGCACCCGCATTCAATGGGGGCCTGGAGCAAGGACTCCAAATCTCATGTGGCCCATATGCAACAAGGGGATTTCTACGGCAGCGAACAGTCCGTTACCCTCAAAGAGGCCGATACTGTCAGCATAGTGCTGGAGCAAGATGATGGCGGCCAACTGGTGCTCAAGCAAGGGCTTAAGTTGCTGGCCGGTGAAATCATAGATGCGGCCGTTATGAGCAAGCGTGAACTGACCGCCTTCTTCGAGCGCGAAATTGAAGCCGCCCGCAAGGAAGATGTACTGCTGTCACTGCACCTGAAAGCCACCATGATGAAAGTGTCCGATCCTATTATGTTCGGCCATGCGGTGAAGGTGTTCTACAAAGATGTATTCGCCAAACACGGTGAAACTTTGCGTGAGCTGGGTGTGGACGTCAACAATGGTCTGGGTGACGTCTATGCCAAGATAGCCAAGTTGCCGGCCGAGCAGAAAGCGGCCATTGAAGCCGATATCGCCGCCGTCTACCAGAGCCGCCCTGAGCTGGCGATGGTGAACTCAGACAAGGGCATCACCAACCTTCACGTGCCAAGTGATGTGATTATCGATGCTTCCATGCCTGCCGCTATCCGCTCCAGCGGCCAGATGTGGGGCCCGGATGGCCAGTTGAAAGATACCAAGGCGCTGATCCCGGATCGTTGCTACGCCGGTGTTTACCAGGAAACCATCAGTTTCTGTAAGGAACATGGCGCCTTCGACCCTGCAACCATGGGCAGCGTGCCAAACGTGGGTCTGATGGCACAGAAGGCCGAAGAGTACGGCAGCCATGACAAGACCTTTGAAATCCCTGCGGCCGGTACGGTTAAAGTACTGGACAAGGACGGCAATCTGCTTATGTCTCATGCCGTTGAAGCCGGTGATATCTGGCGCATGTGCCAGGTAAAAGATGCACCTATCCGTGACTGGGTCAAGCTGGCCGTACGCCGTGCAAGACTGACCAACACCCCAGCGGTATTCTGGCTGGATGAAAACCGTGCCCACGATGCCCAAGTGATCGCCAAAGTGAAGGCCTACCTGCCTGAGCACGATACCGATGGGCTTGAGTTGCATATCATGTCACCTGAAAAGGCGGCCCGTTTCTCCCTTGAGCGTATTAAAGCCGGTAAGGACACGATTTCGGTAACAGGCAACGTGCTGCGTGACTACCTCACCGACTTGTTCCCTATCCTTGAGTTGGGTACCAGTGCCAAGATGCTGTCAATCGTCCCGCTGATGAACGGTGGCGGTCTGTTCGAAACGGGTGCCGGTGGCAGTGCGCCCAAGCATGTACAGCAGTTTGAAGAGGAAAACCACCTGCGTTGGGATTCTCTGGGCGAGTTCCTGGCGTTGGGAGCCTCACTCGAGCACCTAAGCCAGACGACAGCCAATGCCAAGGCACAGGTGATGGCTGATTGCCTGGATCAGGCGATAGGGCAGTTCCTGGATAACAACAAGTCACCATCCCGTAAGGTGGGGCAGTTGGATAACCGCGGCAGTCATTACTTCCTGGCACAGTACTGGGCCAGCGCGCTGGCCAAGCAGGACAAGGATGTCGAGCTGAAAGCTTATTTTGCACCTCTGGCCGAAGGCTTGGTGGCTGCTGAAGAGCAGATAGTGGCTGAACTCAATGGTGCTCAGGGGGCCGCCGTTGAACTGGGTGGCTACTACAAGCTGGATCCTGTTAAAGCCGAGCAGGCTATGCGCCCAAGTGCCAGCCTGAATCGTCTTCTGAGCGCTTGATACTGAAAGCTGAATGAGGGAGCTCTCCCTCATTCAATTGCCAAACAGGCATTAAAAAGGCGGGGATGACCCCGCCTTTTTTCATCTCTGTTCACCCGGTTATTTAACTGGAGAGATAGCTGAGGCATGCATACCTTTTGGGCCCTTCTCAACTTGAAATTCAACAGGTTGGCCTGCTTTTAGAGTTCTGTAGCCTTCCATTTCAATGGTTGAATAGTGCGCAAAAACATCCTCACCACCTTCATCAGGGCAGATAAACCCGAATCCTTTGGCGTTGTTGAACCATTTAACAGTTCCGCTTGCCATACTTCCACTTCCTTCTATTGTCTGCTTCCCAGTAAGATAGTAAAACTTTTGAGCGCTTTAGCAGGCGCTCAGATAACAGAATGTAAGCAGTGTTGCTGGATGTCAAGCTTAAGTTAACAAAAAAACAACATTGTATTTGTTGCTGTGCGTATACGGTTTTGCCATGGTGGCACTTTATCGGTAATGCCTACGTCGGACACCTTAGGTTTATTCTCGGCGTATATGTTTTAACCGATTGAAAAATAAGCATGAGTTGGAAACGCCTTAGACAAGCGCCGCCGCGCCAGAGTATAGTGTGACAAAGGGCAATACCGCCCAGGGCCCGCCAAGCAGTACTTTGAGACATGGCCGGGCGTAGTGTTGGTAGAAGCCAAGTTGAGAGGCTAATATTGAATCATGGGTAAGACTGGACAGATAGAACGTGTGGAGGAAGGGGTTGAGCAGGAACTGCAACCACCTCCAATGTATAAAGTGATTCTGAACAACGATGACTATACCCCAATGGACTTTGTTGTGGAGGTACTGCAGCTGTTCTTTCGCAAGAATGAACAGGAAGCCACAGACATTATGTTGACCATACATCATCAGGGAAAAGCGGTTTGCGGCGTTTACCCGTTCGGGATAGCCGAAACCAAAGTGGTTCAGGTGAATCAGTTTGCAAGACAAAACCAACATCCGTTACTGTGTTCGTTAGAGGAAGCTTAACCAGCCTGTCTCTGTAGTTTTTTAGGGGGTGCGTATGCTGAACAAAGATCTTGAAGTGACCTTGAACCTGGCATTCCAACAAGCCAGAGATGCCCGTCACGAATATATGACGGTTGAGCACCTACTGCTGGCGCTGACCGATAACCCCGCCGCAAGGGATGCCTTGCTCGCCTGTGGCGCCAATATCGACCGACTCAAGGAGGAGGTCGCCAACTTTATTACCCAGACCACACCCATTATCAGCGATCCCGATGATGAACGTGAGACTCAGCCGACACTGGGTTTCCAGCGGGTGCTGCAACGGGCAGTGTTTCATGTGCAGTCGTCAGGCCGCAATGAGGTGACCGGTGCCAACGTGCTGGTGGCCATTTTCAGTGAGCAGGAGTCCCAGGCGGTTTATCTGCTGCGCCGTTACGATATTACCCGCCTGGATGTGGTGAATTATATTTCTCACGGCTTTGCCAAGAACGATGAGGCCGATGCTCCGGGATCGCAGGAAAGCCTGGAAGATCAATCCGAAGCCACAGAAGAGCGCAGCATGCTGGCTCAGTTTGCCAGTAATCTCAATGAGATGGCCAAGCAGGGCAAGATAGATCCGCTTATCGGCCGCGATAACGAAATTGAACGCTCGATTCAAATTCTTTGCCGTCGCCGCAAGAATAACCCGCTGCTGGTGGGCGAGGCCGGCGTCGGAAAGACTGCCATCGCCGAAGGTTTGGCCTATCGGATAGTCAATGAGTCTGTGCCTGAGGTGATAAGCGAAGCGACCGTCTACTCTCTGGATCTCGGCGCGCTGTTGGCCGGCACCAAGTATCGCGGCGACTTCGAGAAACGCTTCAAGAGCCTACTCAAGGAGTTAACAGCGGATCAGAATGCGATTCTGTTCATCGATGAAATCCACACCATTATCGGTGCCGGCGCGGCATCCGGTGGGGTGATGGATGCATCCAACCTGCTCAAGCCCTTGCTCTCCAGCGGTAATCTGCGCTGTATGGGGTCCACTACTTTTCAGGAGTATCAAAGTATTTTTGAGAAGGACAGGGCACTGGCGCGGCGCTTCCAGAAGGTGGACATTCACGAGCCTTCGGTGGCCGAAACCACCAAGATACTTCAGGGGCTCAAGAGCCGTTACGAAGAACATCATGGGGTGCGTTATACCCTGGCAGCCTTGGCTTGTGCCGCCAGCCTATCGGATAAGCATATCAACGACAGACATCTGCCGGACAAGGCTATCGATGTGATCGACGAAGCGGGGGCGCGGATGGCGATGATGCCACAGAGCAAACGTAAGAAAACCGTGGGTCAGAGCGAGATTGAAACCATTATCGCCAAGATGGCCAGGATCCCGGAAAAAACAGTGACTTCTTCCGAGAAGGACTTGCTGAAAAACCTGGAACGCAACCTGAAGATGGTGGTGTTCGGTCAGGACAAGGCGATAGAGAGCCTCAGCGCGGCGATTCGGCTGGCACGCAGTGGTCTTGGCAATGAAAACAAACCTGTGGGGAGCTTCCTGTTTGCCGGCCCAACCGGGGTGGGTAAGACAGAGGTGACCAACCAGTTGGCGGCTTGCCTCGGGCTCAAGCTTATCCGCTTCGATATGTCCGAATATATGGAAAGCCATACTGTGTCGCGTTTGATTGGCGCGCCTCCGGGGTATGTCGGCTACGATCAGGGTGGTTTGCTGACCGATGCCGTGATCAAGACGCCTCACTGTGTGGTGCTGCTCGATGAAATCGAAAAGGCGCATCCGGATATCTATAACCTGCTGCTGCAGGTAATGGATCACGGTACTTTGACCGATAACAATGGGCGTAAGGCGGATTTCCGCAACGTGACCCTGGTGATGACCACCAATGCCGGGGTGCAGGAAACTGTGCGTAAGTCCATTGGCTTCAAACAGCAGGATCACAGCCAGGATGCGATGTCGGAGATCAATAAGGTGTTCTCGCCCGAGTTTCGCAACCGACTCGACTCCATTATCTGGTTCAACCATCTGGATATGACCATTATCGCCAAGGTGGTGGACAAGTTCCTGGTCGAGCTGCAGGCACAGTTGGATCAGAAAGGGGTGACGCTGGAAGTCAGTGATGAAGCCAGAACCTTGCTGGCCGAGAAGGGTTACGACAAGACCATGGGGGCCAGACCTATGGCCAGAGTGGTCAAGGATCTCCTGAAACGGCCGCTGGCCGATGAAATCCTGTTTGGTAAACTTGAGTCCGGTGGCATCGCCCATGTGGATGTCAAAGATGGCGAACTGGAAATCAACACGGAAGCGCCGGAGAAGATCTCCTGAGAAGCTAAGTCGAAACAAAAAAATGGCTGCCACTGGCAGCCATTTTTATTCTGAATCCTGACCCTTATCCGACACATTGATGTCTGGATAGACAACGGCAGGCCAGGTGCGCCTGCTGCGCAGTGGGTCGCCCCCATGGGCTCACCAGCAAAAAAACCGGCACAGCCGGCTTTTGAGAAATAACTGGGATCTTAGCGTGAGCGGAAGACGATGCGGCCTTTGCTCAAGTCGTATGGAGTCAGCTGCACAGTGACCTTGTCACCGGTCAGGATTCGGATGTAGTTTTTACGCATTTTACCGGAAATGTGAGCAGTCACAACGTGACCGTTTTCCAGTTCAACCCGAAACATTGTATTTGGCAAGGTTTCAAGGATAGTCCCTTGCATCTCAATGTTGTCTTCTTTCGCCATTAATCAGTTATCCCGTTAGCCTCGAATGTAAAAAACCGCCGTATCATGCCGCAAATTACAGCGGCTGTAAAGGGGAGGCCTCAGTGATTGTCGCTTTTCTGCCAGCCCTGAACGCCGAGGATCTCATAGGGGCGGTACAGTCGCTTGTAACCCATTTTGTCGTGGTTATCTATTTGATATCCCAAATAGAGAAACGATTTCGACATCAATTTGCCCAGGCGGCATTGCAGCAGTACCAGCAAGATCCCGAGGGAGCGGTCGCTGTAGTCCGGGTCGAAGTAGCTGTAGATGGCTGACAGGCTCTGGGGCAGGAGATCTGTCACCGCCACGGCAACCAGTCGCTGACCATGCCAAAGTTCGATAAACACCGGGCTGAGCCACTCACAGGCGAGAAAATGACGGTACTGCTCTTCGCTCGGAGGATACATGGGGCCGTCACTGTGGCGGGCACAGATATAACGCTCATAGAGGGGATAGTGAGCCGGGGTTTCCTCGGTCACAATCCTAAAGTGCAGGTCACGGTTTTTGGCCAGGGTGCGTTTTTGTCTTTTGGACAGGCGAAATTCATCCAGGGGAACTCGGATGGGCTGACAAGCGTTGCAGTGGGGACAACGGGGCTTGTAGATGGCGCTGCCACTGCGGCGAAACCCCAGTGCCAACAGGCGCTCAAACAGTGACAAGTCCAGCTCATCTTCCTGGATCACCAATAACTGCTCCTGTTGTCCGCTCAGGTAGCTGCAGGCAAAGGGTTGGCTGAGGCCTATGGCAATGGCATGGTTATCAGAGTTCAAGTTTGACCTCGTCGGTTTGCCAGCAATCCCTGGCAAGACTACCGTCCCTGAATTGTTTCAAGAGTGCGAGAAAATCTTTACGCTTTAAACTTTTGGCTCCGAGGCTCTCAAGGTGCGGATTCATCACCTGGGCATCGATAAGCCTGAAACCCTGCTTGAGTGCATATTGGTGCAGGGCGATAAAGGCCGCCTTGGAGGCGTTGGTTTTACGGTGGAACATGGACTCGCCACAGAACACCTGACCCACGGCCAGGCCATACAGGCCACCTATCAGGCGACCATTGTCCCAGACCTCGAAGGAGTGGGCATGACCCAGGTGGTGCAGCTCCTGGTAGGCCAGACGTATCTCTCCGGTTATCCAGGTGCCGGGCTGATCTTTTCGCGGCATGGCGCAACCGGCCATCACATCGGCAAAGGCTCGGTCGATGCTGAAAGTCCAATCCTGTTTTTTCAAATACTTGCGTAGACTACGGGAGATATTGATGCTGCCAGGAACAAAGACGGCGCGGGGATCCGGAGACCACCAGAGAATGGGGTCATGGGTATTGAACCAGGGGAAAATGCCCTCGTAATAGGCGTTGAGTAACCGCCTGGGATGCAGGTCGCCGCCAATGGCCAATAGGCCGTTGGGATCCGTCAACGCCAGCTCAGGCGACGGGAAAGGATCCAACTCATGATTTAAGAAAGACAGTAGGTTCACAATTGCGTATGATTCTGCTCAGGGCCTTCTTATAAGTTAGCGGAAAAACAGCTATGTGGAAACTGATACTGAATGCAATGCTGCTGCTCTCATTGTCCCTCGCAGCGGGAACTCATACCCTCTATGCCGGTTATGACAGAAACCAGGCTCAGCCGGTTGAAAAAGTGCTCTACGGTCAGGTGGAGTCGGTACGAAAAATCACCGAGAAACAGCTGATGGAAGACAGAAATCGCGGCTGGAAAACCTTCGGTGGTGCCTTGCTCGGTGGCGTGATTGGTCATCAGTTCGGTGGCGGTAGTGGTCAGGATGTGGCGACTGTACTGGGTGCTCTGCTCGGCGCCGGCATTGGTCATCAATATGGTGACAGCAGTTACTATCGTGAACTCAAGTTGGTGGAGTTGATGATACGCCTGGAAGATGAAACCCAGGTGATGATCATACAGGATGAAGATCCCGGCATGACTTTCAAGGTAGGCGATGAAGTGCGGGTGGTTTATCTGCAGGGCAGTGTCCGGGTCGACCTGGCTATGTGAATTGACTATGTAAGCTTTGAACCAATAATAGATAAAACAAAGGCGCCATTGGGCGCCTTTGTTTTGGATGGAGTAATTAAAAACCGCGAGGCAGTTTGTGATTACCGGCTGCCAGTTTTTCACGCCACAGCTCTTTGGGGGTCTTGCCCCCCTGGCTACCGGCTTTGGCAGGCGCAACCTGTTTGGTTTTTGCCTTTGAGGCTGGCTTTGCTGCAGGCTTGGCCGCCTTGGGTTTTTCCTGCTTGGCTTCAGCCTTGGCCGGTTTGGTGCTATCTGCCAACATCTGTTCCAGTTCAGCGAAACGAAGTGATTTACCGCCATCGATTTTGTACCAGCTGCCATTTTGTTCAATGGTCACTGCTTTGCCCTGTTGTTCACTGAGAGCTTGCTGCAGTGTGCTGATAACTTCTTCTTTGGTCAGTTTTGCCATAATCATAACCTGTTTATTTTTAGAGTTACTTGAAGGTTTGCGATAATTTTATAAGTCAAAGGCCGGAAATGTCCAATTTGCCGGCCAAAAAGCAGCAAACTTGTGCCCAAGGGCGCAGCTTTTGGCCGCTTTGGGCGCTGAAACCGGCAATTAGGCTTAAATGTTGTGACCTCAATCCTTGGGCTCGCTGTGCTAGAATGGCGCCATATATCTGCAACTGAATCGACAGGGAACCCTATGAAAAGAGAGGAACTCAGACAATATCTGGGCGAGTTTTTACAACTGGACAAGTTTCGTGATTATGCCCCCAACGGTCTGCAGGTCGAGGGCAAGGCCGAAATTCGCAAAATAGTCACAGGTGTAACCGCTTGTCAGGCATTGATTGACCGGGCTGTTGAAGCCGGAGCCGATGCCCTATTGGTGCACCATGGTTTCTTCTGGAAGAATGAGCCCGAAGTGTTGACCGGAATGAAACAGCGCAGGATCAAGAGCTTGCTGCTTAACGACATTAACCTGTTCGGCTATCACTTGCCGCTTGATGCCCATCCGATGCTTGGCAATAACGCCGAATTGGGCCGGGTGCTTGGGGTCATTGAGCCGGAGGCGGTAGAAACCGTCGCCCAGGGTTTGCTTTGGCAAGGAGTGCTTGACTCACCCATGACAGCCAAAGACTTGAGTGCCTTGCTTGAGCAGCGTTTGGGGCAGGCGCCTCTGCATCTGGATAGCGGTGAAAGAAACATACAAAAACTGGCCTGGTGTACGGGCGGCGCCCAGGATTATATCGATGCCGCAGCGGCCTTGGGGGTAGATGCCTTTATCAGCGGTGAAGCCTCAGAGCGTACCTTTCACAGCGCGGTTGAGCAGGGGATCCATTATTTCGGCGCCGGTCACCATGCCACCGAGCGGTTTGGCATCAAGGCGCTGGGGGAGCATCTGGCACGGGAGTTTGAGCTGGAGCACGAGTTCATTGATATTCCCAATCCGGTATAACTATCAAGGGAATAGGAAAAAGGCCGCGATTGCGGCCTTTTTGATATGGGATAGATGCTACAAGAGTCTTATTTGACTCTCATGCCGGGTTGAGCACCTTCATGGGGCTCGAGAACCCAGAGATCCTTGCCACCCGGGCCTGCGGCCAGCACCATACCTTCAGACAAGCCAAAGCGCATCTTGCGAGGAGCCAGGTTGGCCACCATTACTGTCAGTTTGCCTTCGAGATCTTCCGGCGCATAAGCCGACTTGATACCGGCAAATACCTGACGGGTTTCGCCACCGAGATCCAGCTGTAACTTCAGCAGCTTGTTGGCTTCAGGGACATGCTCGGCCTTCTTGATAAGTGCAATCCGCAGATCCAGCTTGGCAAAGTCGTCAAACTCTATGGTTGGGCTGATAGGGTCATCCGCCAATGGGCCGCTGGCCTTGGGCGTATCCTCGGTTGCCTTGAGGCTTTCCTTGGAGGCTTCCACCATGGCATTCACCTTATCGAGCTCAATGCGTTGCATCATGGGCTTGAACGGGTTGATTTGGTGACCGGCCATATCCAGTGCCAAGCCGCTCCAGCTGAGCTCCAGCTTGAGGAAGGCCTCAACATCGGCGGCCAGGCGTGGCAGTACCGGCTTGAGATAAGTCACCAGAATACGGAACAAATTCAGCGCCACCGAGCATACCTGATGGGCGTGGGCCAAGGTTTCTTCGTTTTTCACCAACTGCCAAGGAGCTTCATCGGCAACGTAAGCGTTGGCGACATCGGCCAGCGCCATGATTTCACGCATCGCCTTGCCGTATTCGCGGCCTTCATAAAGCTCGGCGATCAGCTCCTGTTTGGCCAGGAAGGACTCGGCCAGGCTGTTGTCTTCCACTTTGGCCAGTTTGGCGTCAAAACGCTTGACGATAAAGCCGGCGGTGCGGCTCGCCAGGTTAACCAGCTTACCGACCAGGTCCGAGTTGACTCTGGCGGCAAAGTCTTCCAGGTTCAGGTCCAGATCGTCAATGCGGCTGGAGAGCTTGGCGGCGTAGTAGTAGCGTAGATACTCGGGATCCAGATGATCCAGGTAAGTACGGGCCTTGATAAAGGTGCCCTTGGACTTGGACATCTTGGCGCCGTTGACAGTGACATAGCCGTGGGCATAGACACTGCTTGGCTGACGGTAGCCGGCGCCTTTGAGCATGGCTGGCCAGAATAGGCTGTGGAAATAGACAATGTCTTTGCCGATGAAGTGATACACCTCGGCCTTTGAGTCGACATTCCAGAACTCGTCAAAGTTCAGCTCCGGGCGCTTGTCGCAGAGGTTCTTGAATGAACCCATGTAGCCCACAGGTGCATCGAGCCAAACATAGAAGTATTTGCCCGGCGCATCGGGGATTTCAAAGCCAAAGTAGGGGGCATCACGGGTGATATCCCACTGCTGCAGGCCTTGCTCGAACCATTCATCGAGCTTATTGGCCATTTCACTCTGCAGTGAACCTGAATGTGTCCACTCTTTGAGCATGGTTTCAAAGGCGGGCAGATCGAAGAAGAAGTGCTCTGTCTCTTTCATGACAGGTGTGGCACCGGAGACTGCCGAGCGCGGATTGATCAGCTCGGTTGGGCTGTAGGTGGCGCCACAGGCGTCGCAGTTGTCGCCGTATTGGTCTTCAGACTTACACTTGGGGCAGGTGCCCTTGACGAATCTATCCGGCAGGAACATGGACTTTTCCGGATCGAACAGCTGGGAAATAGTCTTGCTCTTGATATAACCGTTGTCGCGCAGTTTGAGATAGATCTCACTGGCCAGCTGGCGGTTCTCTTCGCTGTGGGTGCTGTGATAATTGTCAAAGGCAATATTGAACTCGGCAAAATCCTGCTGATGCTCTTGATTGACCTTGGCGATCATCTCTTCGGGTTGGATCCCCATCTGCTGAGCCTTGAGCATGATAGGTGTACCGTGGGCATCATCGGCACAGATATAATGACACTCATGGCCACGAAGTTTTTGGAAGCGGGACCAGATATCTGTCTGTATGTACTCGAGCATGTGGCCCAGGTGAATGGGACCGTTGGCATATGGAAGCGCGCTGGTAACAAGGATTTTACGTTGTGTAGTTGCCATCTTTTCTCTGTTAAATCTAGGCCCTGAAAGAATGGCATAGATACTAACCGATTAATCCGGCTTTTTCATCAAAACCTGACATGAGTGTGTTAATTCTACTCTAATATTTACGGCATTATCTGATACACTTGGCCAAATTTATCAAAAGGGGATTGCGTTTTGTCTTCTGCTTCTCAGGACTATCGTCTCAGTGACGATCTGCTCGGTCCGGTTCTTGCCATTCTCAATGCGTTTCAGGATCCATACCTGGCCCAGGGTTTAGTCGATGCCGGTTGTATTCGTAAGTTGGATTTGGATGGTAAAAGGCTGCTGCTGACCATCTTGTATCCATATCCTTGTCAGACCCAATATCGCGACACAGTGATCGCGCTGACCAATGAATTGTCCAAGCTCGATGCCATCGACGAGGTGGAGTGTGAGATTGGCTTTGAGCCTTTCAGTTACTCGGCCCTAGGCAATATTGCGCCTATTCCCAATGTGAAGCAGGTGATTGCCGTTGCTTCCGGCAAGGGCGGTGTGGGTAAGTCAACCACAGCGGTTAACCTGGCCTTGGCCCTGGCGGCCGAAGGCGCCAGGGTGGGTATTCTGGATGCCGATATCTATGGCCCTTCCATTCCTCTGATGCTGGGGATCCCGACATTCAGACCCGTTTCCCCTGATGGTGTGCATATGACAGCCGCCACGGCCCATGGTATCAGCGCCCAGAGCATAGGTTTCATGCTGACCGATGATCAGGCCGCGGTATGGCGTGGCCCCATGGCCGCCGGCGCTTTGGCGCAACTGCTCAACGAAACCCAGTGGCCTGAGCTGGATTACCTGATGATTGACATGCCTCCTGGCACGGGGGATATCCAACTGACCCTGTCACAGAAAGTGCCTGTTAGCGGCGCCGTGATAGTCACAACGCCTCAGGATATCGCCCTGGCCGATGCCAAGAAAGGCATCACCATGTTCCAGAAGGTGAACATCCCAGTCGTGGGTATTGTGGAGAACATGAGCTTCCATCTCTGTCCTGCCTGTGGCCATAAAGAGCATCCTTTCGGTACTCACGGCGGCAGCAAGATAGCCGAACGCTATCAAGTGCCTTTGCTGGGCGCCTTACCTCTGCATATCAATATCCGTGAGGATATGGATAACGGTGAGCCGACTGTGGTGGCCGCACCTGAGGGTGAAGTCGCCGCCATTTACCGGGATATCGCCCGCCGTGTGGGTGCCCAACTGGCAAAACAAAAGAATCACAGCAGTATTTCAATCGCAATAGCAGATGATGAGTAAGGTTTTAGCAGCATGAATTCGCCACAGTGTGTCGTTATCGGGATAGCAGGGGCTTCGGCGTCAGGTAAAAGTTTGATCGCCAAGACCATATTTGAAGAGCTATGCCGAGACTTAGGGACAGATCAGATAGGGGTTATCAACGAAGATGCCTACTATCGGGATCAGAGCCATATGTCCATGGACGAGAGGGTCAAGACCAACTATGACCATCCCAAGGCGTTGGATCATGAACTGCTCAGCACTCACCTGGTAGCGCTCAAGCAGGGGCAAGCAGTGGATATTCCCTGCTATAGCTACGCCGAGCATACCCGCACCAGTGATACCTTGAAGATGACCCCTAAAAAGGTCATTATTCTCGAAGGTATTTTGCTGCTGACCGACCCTAAGCTGCGTGAACTGATGGATGCCAGCGTGTTTATGGACACGCCGCTGGATATCTGTCTGCTGCGGCGTCTGACCCGTGATGTGGCCGAGCGTGGCCGCACCATGGAGTCTGTGATCAGCCAGTATCAGAAAACGGTAAGACCCATGTTTCTGCAGTTTATCGAACCCTCAAAGCAGTATGCCGACATCATAGTGCCAAGGGGCGGCAAGAACCGGATTGCCACCGATATTCTCAAGGCCAGAATCCAGCATTTGCTGGCGAAATAACCACAAGTATCCAGGGAGCTAGAAGGCGAGATGCGATTAACTGATATCGAAATTGAACAATGTCTGGACGAGGGCAACATAGTCATAGATCCCCGTCCCGGCATAGAGGCCATCAGTGGCGTGAGTGTTGATGTGCGTCTGGGTAACCAGTTTCGGGTGTTCAAGGATCACACGGCGCCTTATATAGATCTCAGTGGCCCCAAGGCCGAAGTGCAGGCTGCACTGGATAGAGTGATGAGCGAGCAGATAGATATTGCCGATGGCGAAGCCTTCTTTTTGCATCCGGGCGAGCTGGCGCTGGCGGTGACTTATGAGAGTGTTCATCTGCCTTCCGACATAGTCGGCTGGCTCGATGGCCGCTCATCACTGGCGCGTCTGGGCTTGATGGTGCACGTGACCGCGCATCGTATCGATCCGGGCTGGCAGGGGCGAATCGTGCTCGAGTTTTACAACAGCGGTAAATTACCGCTGGCACTTCGTCCCATGATGACCATAGGGGCACTGAACTTTGAGCGTCTGGCCCGCCCTGTGGCCAGACCTTACAACACCCGCAAGAACGCCAAGTATCGCGATCAGCAGGACGCGGTCGCTAGTCGGATCAGCCAGGACTGAACCCTGGATTGCGCATGACAGGCGTCTGGGTTCAGGGCAAAGAGCAGGATAGCGTTTGCGTTCGCGATCGGGGCTTTACCTATGGTGATGGCCTGTTTGCGACCATGGCGGTGGATGCCAGGGGGCAAATAGCCTTTCTGACTGAACATCTTGCCCGCTTGATTCAGGGGGCGCTGCGCTTGGGTTTTGTCTGGCAAGCATCGGATGCCTTGCACTTAAGCCTCAAGCGCATCGCCGTCGCCAATCCCCACTGCTGCCTTAAGTTGCAGCTCACCCGGGGAGAGGGCGGCCGTGGTTATACGCCGCCGGCAGACGCTTTAATCACCGAAGTCATCAGCCTGGCGCCATTGCCGGCGCATTACCCAGATTGGCAGCAAAAAGGGATTGCCCTCAAGACCTCGGCCATCCGGCTTGGCAAACAGCCTAGGCTTGCCGGTATTAAACATCTCAACCGTCTGGAACAGGTGCTTATCAAGGCGCAGCCATTGCCTGAAGGCTTTGATGATTGGTTGGTACTGGATTGCGACGATTTACTGCTCGAGTCCTCGATGGCCAATCTGTTTCTGCTATTACCTAATGAACAAGGTAAACTGACGGCGTATTCACCGGCCATGAATTACTGCGGTGTCTCCGGAGTGATGCGACAGCAGTTGATCGTGGCCTTGCTCGACCAGGGCATTGACGTGCAGCTGTGCCCTATCAAAACAGAGATGCTGCAACGGGCGCGGCACCTCTTTATCAGTAACAGCCTGTTGGGTTTGGTCGATGTTATTGCTGTGGATCAGCGCAGCTTTGAACTCTGGCCCGGCAGCACACCTCTTCGCAAGGCACTTGCTATCCAATTATGAAAAAATGCTTAGTTGCGGCCCTGGCCTTTGTATTTACCCTGATGACTCTGGCGCTGGGCGTCGGTTTTTGGGGTTACAACGAACTCAACCGCTTTGCGGCCACCAAGCTGAAACTGGATGAACCCAGAGAGCTGTTGCTGAAACGAGGCACCTCCTTTTACCAGTTGGGGCAAGAGCTGCAAAATCAGCAGCTGTTGGAGTTTGACTGGCACTGGAAGCTCTGGGGTAAGCTTTACCCGCAGATGACTGCTATTCGCAGCGGTCTCTACCAGATTGAACCCGGCGACACACCTGTGTCTTTGCTGGAGCGGCTGGTGGCCGGTGACGAGAAGACATTCACCCTGACGCTGGTAGAGGGCAAGACTATTCGCGAGTGGCAAGCGTATCTGCAGACCTTGGCGCATCTCA
The DNA here is from genome assembly GCF_009183365.2 of Shewanella algae. Lineage (NCBI taxonomy): Bacteria > Pseudomonadati > Pseudomonadota > Gammaproteobacteria > Alteromonadales > Shewanellaceae > Shewanella > Shewanella algae. The sequence continues at coordinate 2,748,267 of NZ_CP068230.1, read as the reverse complement.
AGGTCAGCGACAAGCCGTTTATCGATGTGCTCGAAGCCCAAGGGGATAGCAGCGGCTTGCCTGAAGGCAAGTTTTTCCCGGATACCTATCAGTATCGTGCCGGCACTGAGCTCAATACGTTGTTGACCCAAAGCTTTATCAAGATGCAGCAACAACTGGAGAGTATCTGGCAGCAGCGGGACCAGAGCATTCCGCTCAAGAGTCCTTATGAACTCTTGATCCTGGCCTCCATCATAGAAAAGGAAACCGGCCTGGCAGAGGAGCGCGGCAAGATAGCGGCAGTATTTGTCAATCGCTTGAAAAAACGCATGCGCTTGCAGACAGATCCCACAGTCATTTACGGCATGGGTGAGCGCTTTGATGGCAATATCACCCGTAAAGATCTGCGCGAAGAAACGCCATTCAACACCTACCGTATTTTTGGACTGCCGCCGACACCTATTGCCGCGCCCGGGCGGGAAGCCTTGCTGGCGGCCGCACACCCGGAAGCCGTGGAGTATCTCTACTTCGTTTCCCGCAATGACGGCAGTCATGTATTTTCCCGTACACTGGCCGAACATAACCGCGCCGTGAACCAGTATCAGAGAAAGAGATAATGCCACAAAAAGCCACTGCAAAATTTATCGTTATCGAGGGCCTGGAAGGCGCCGGTAAGTCCAGTGCCATCGCATTGGTGCGAGACTTTATCGAAAAACATACCGGCAGGGCACCTGTCTGTACCCGTGAGCCGGGTGGCACCCCGTTGGCGGAGAAGATCCGCGACTTGGTGAAGGTGGCCGATGCAAGCGACCCTCTATGTGACGAATCTGAATGCCTGCTGCTGTATGCCGCCAGGGCGCAACTGGTGGCCCGAGTGATCAAGCCGGCGCTGGCCGAGGGCAGTTGGGTGCTCGGCGACAGACACAACCTGTCGTCCCTGGCTTATCAGGGCGGTGGTCGGGGGTTGATGCCATTAGTCAGCGCGGTCAGCGCCGCCACCCTTGGGGACTTTAAACCAGACTTGACCCTGTATCTTGATATAGAGCCAAGCCTTGGGCTAACCCGCGCCGCCAACCGTGGTGAGCTGGATCGAATCGAGCAGCAGGAACTGGCATTCTTTGAACGCACCCGTACCACCTATCTGAGTCTGGCACAACAGGACGACAGCATAGCGGTTATCGACGCCAGTCAGAGCATGGCCGAAGTGCATAAAGATATTCTGGCTGTGTTGCAAACCAAAGATTGGTAAGCACGCGGCATAAGGAGTGATGAAGATGGACATGCCCTGGTTGAGTGACGCCAAAGCCCGTTTTATGCAGCAACTGCACTCGGCTCAGATGCCTCATGCGTTGCTGCTGGGACTTTCCCAAGGCTATGGCGGCATGAGGCTAGCCGAAGAGATAGCCGCGGCGGCCCTGTGCAGCGAACCCACAGCTCGGGGAGAGTGCGGTCATTGCAAGAGCTGCCAGCTGGTGCTCGCCGGTAACCATCCCGATTTTCATCTTCTCGAAGCCGATGGTAAACAGATAAAAGTGGATCAGGTGCGGGCGCTTTGTCAGGACCTCACCTCCACGGCGCAGCAAGGTGGGCGGCGTGTGGCGCTTATCGCCCAAAGTGAGCGCCTCAATCAAGCTGCGGCCAATGCCCTGCTGAAAACCCTGGAAGAGCCGGGGCAGGGGACGCTGATTATTCTACAGACCGACAGCACCGCCGGGCTGCTGCCGACCATATCCAGTCGTTGTCAGAGAGTGCAGGTAAAACTGCCGGACAATAGTGCCATTCAGTCCTGGCTGGCGCAGCAATTGCCGCTGCCGGCCGATGTTACCTGGTGTTTGCCCGTCGTCGGCGGGCCGCTAAAGTTGGCAGAGGTTTTGCAGTCTGACAGATACCAGACCTTATTGGATTATCGCCGCGATTGGCGCGCCAGTTTGTTAACGGGCCATCTGTGTGCTAGTTTGTTAACAGTAGGTGAAGAACAAATCTCTGATGTACTTAGAGTTTTATACTTGGTGTTACATAGAGAGCTGTTAACCACCGAAGGGGAGGACCCCTTGCTGCGGGCGCGAATAGCGACCCTGGCTGCCAAGGTGATGGATACCTGTAATCGTCTGAGCCAGATGCCGAGTGTCAACTACTTGGCGCTTTGCCAGAATTATGTCTTAGAATATAAGAGACTGAAAACTTAAAAAGTATCCTATGGTCGATCTGACAGTGAATTTTGACACCCTGCACCAGTTGTATCGTGCTTACATGCCTTTTATTCAGCCAGCGGGCCTGTTTGTGGCAACTACCGAGGGACATTTCCTCGGTCAGGAGATACAGATAGGTTATCGTTTGCCGGGCTCGACTCATGTCAATGAGTTTCAGGGGGTCGTGGTGTGGATCAACCCGCTCGGTGCTTCCGGAGGACGCCCGGCCGGTATAGGGGTTAAAATTCTCTCGGATCCCGAATCCCACAAGCATCATATCGAAAAACTCCTCTCCAGAGAGCTGGCCTCGGGTGATTTGACCTGCACTATGTAGGGCGCTATCCTTGCCGTCCTTTTCAATTGTGGGTGGATTTCCAAGTGTTAGTTGATTCCCATTGCCATCTCGATCGCCTCAAAGCCGCGCCGGATCCCGAAAGCCTCAGTCAGTTGCTCGATGCCGCCAAGGCTCGGGGGGTAGACTATTTTCTTTGTGTCAATGTCCGGCAAAAAGGTTTTGCAGAGATGAAGGCCAAAGTCGCCGGGTTTGAGCAGGTGTTCCTGTCATCCGGGGTGCATCCTTTGGATGTGAAAGAGGGATTGGATCTCAATGAACTCAAGCGTTATGCCGCCGACCCGAAAGTCGTGGCCATTGGCGAGACAGGGCTGGATTATTTCTATGCCGATGATACCAAGGCATTGCAGCAACAATGCTTTGAGCAGCAAGTGGCACTGGCCAGAGAAGTGGCCAAGCCTTTGATTGTTCACACCCGGGATGCCAGAGAAGACACCATAGCCATACTGAAGAACGGTGGCGCCGAACAGTGCGGCGGGGTACTGCACTGCTTTACCGAGAACTGGGAAATGGCCAAGGCGGCTATGGATCTGGGCTTTTATATTTCGGTTTCTGGTATCGTCAGCTTTAAAAATGCCGGTGAGCTAAGAAGTGTTATCCGTAAAATCCCCAAAGACAGGTTGCTGGTCGAAACCGATTCGCCTTATCTGGCACCCGTGCCTCATCGGGGAAAAGAGAATCAGCCGGCCTTTGTTCGTGATGTCGCCGAGTTTGTTGCCGAGCTCAGAGGTGAGTCCTTTGAAGAGTTGGCCCAGTACACCACAGACAACTTTTTTACCCTGTTCAAGGATGCGGCCAAACTTGCGGCAAGATAGGCTAGAGGCTTAGGGATATCCAGCCACTGGTCATCTGCAAAAAAGCTGCAGATAAAAAAAGGCCCAAAACTATTCCAATTGTTTTGGGCCTAGGGGAATGGCTCATGGTTGAGCCGTGCGCTAATGTTGAGATCCGACAGGATTGGCTATCTCTGACTAAATATTAGCCGAACGCCGCTAAAAGAGGTATTTGGCCGGCAGATTTGTTAGCACCAATTGATATAAGATATAACAAAAATAGAGGTCGATTTAAGTAAGGGCACTTAAAAGAATGACTTAACAAGCCACTCTTTTAAGCATTCAGGCAAGTTTAATCGAAGGCGTGTCTGCAGCGGCGTTTACCTAATGCTTTCAGGACGGCCAAGGCTTTCAGGATAGGCAGATCTTGTCTTTGACCAGCTCCCGCGGCAGGTTGTTCTTCAGCCGGTTTCCCAGATGTTTACCCAACCCCAGCACTTGCCCGCCCCAGGTCAATACCAGCTCACCACGGGCCTTTTCACTGCCATCCAGCGCGATATCCCGGCCCATCAGATAAGCCTGAGCCTCAGGCTCTGTAACTTCATAACCCTTGTCGGCGGTTACTCCCAAGGCCATTAAGGCTTCATGGCGCAGTTTCAACCCATGCTTACTGTCATCGGCGAGCTTAAGACCGATACGTTGATAACGCATCTTGCCGATAAAGGGCTCAAAGCCGCTGGGAAACAGCCAGTACTCCTGATCCCGGATCCAGAGGCTGCCTTCGGGAAGTGTTTTGCCGAGCAACCGCTGCAGCTCGGCGGCGATGGCCTGTTGCTGTTTGGCACTGGCGGGACTGAAAGGAAACTGCTTTTGTTGTTTGGGTTCATCGCTTTCGCGCGCCACTGAACTCAGTTTACGCACCTTGGCAACAAAGAAACCTTCGCTGTCATAGATTTGCGGCCAAATATGCAGGAAGCCCTCGGCAGTGCAGGCTTTTTCCGCCCCGGCAAACAGTGACTCAAGTGACTCAAAAGCCACGGCAGCGCCATATTTTTGCTTGAGGTATTGCAGTACGGCCTGGTTTTCCTGGCTGTTGAGGGTACAGGTGGAGTACACCATTACCCCGCCTGGCTTAAGTGCCAGAAAGGCGGAATCTATCAGATCCCTCTGGGTGGCGGCAATGTCGGCTATCTCCTGTGGATCCCAGTGTTTGAGGGCATCCGGATCCTTACGTACCGTGCCTTCACCGCTACAGGGGGCATCGAGCAACACCGCATCCATGGATTCATACTGGTATTGGCCGAACACCCTGGCATCGAAGTGGGTCAGGGCCGTATTGCTGACCCCCATTCTCTGCAGATTGGCATGCAGCACTTTGACGCGGCTGGAGGAGTATTCGTTGGCGAACAGCGCGCCACCATTGGCCATCATGGCCGCCATTTGTGTGGTCTTGGATCCCGGCGCCGAGGCCATATCTAGCACCCGCTCCATTCCCGGCTCCAGCAGCGCCATGGGCGGCAGCATGGAGCTGGCCTCCTGAATGTAAAACAGCCCTTGCTGATGTTCGATACAATTTCCGGGTTGGCTATCGCCCGCCTGATACCAAAATCCCTCAGGGCACCAGGGAATGGTTTCGAACTGCCAGCCTTTGGCCCGCATTCTCGAGAGGAATTCATCGACGCTGATTTTGAGGGTGTTGACCCGCAAGGCGGCTCTCAGTGGTAAGCTGCAAAAGTGAATAAAATCCTCGAGCTTGAGATGTTCTGGCAGATCCTTGGCGATACTGTTGATAAAATTCTGATTTAATTGAACCATAAACAAAAAGGGTGACCCCGGGATGGCGGCAGTATAGCACACTCGGGCGCGGCGACTGTGGGGTGTTTTAGGTGTTGAACCGGGTTTGGAGTCTGTTCTTTATTATCGCGCTGGGAGCGATTTTGCTGCGTTTGATGAGCGGCGATGCGACCGTTCTCAATGAGTCTGTCACGGCGATGTTTGACAGCGCCAAATTGGCCGCGGAAATAGCCCTGGGATTGATTGGGGTGTTGACCCTGTGGATGGGGCTGATGCGCCTTGGGGAAAAAGCCGGAGTGGTTGCAGCCATCGCCTGGGTATTTGAGCCGCTGCTCAGCAAGTTGATGCCGGAAGTGCCAAGAGGCCACCCCGCCTATGGCAGCGTCACCATGAACCTGACCGCCAATATGCTGGGGTTGGACAATGCCGCCACACCATTGGGACTTAAGGCGATGGCGGATCTGCAAAGCCTGAACCCCGACAAGAAGACCGCCACCAATGCCCAGATCCTGTTTTTGGTGCTCAACACCTCTTCCGTGACTTTGGTACCCGTGACGGTTTTTCTGTACCGGGCGCAGCAAGGGGCGGCTGATCCTGCCGACATTTTCCTGCCGATTTTACTCTCTACCCTGGGCTCGACCCTGGCGGGTTTGAGTGTGGTGGCGCTGGTGCAAAGGATACGCTTGCTGGATTGGGTGGTGCTGGGTTATGGCGCAATACTGCTCGGCGGTCTCAGTGCCGGAGTGATGTACCTGTTGACCCTGGGAGCCGAGCGGATCGGCGAAGTCTCCGCCGTGTTGGGGAACGGTTTGCTGCTGGGGATCATCTTTGCCTTTGTGCTGGTGGCGCTGCTGCGGCGGGTGGCGGTTTACGATGAATTTATCGAAGGCGCCAAGTCGGGGTTTGAGCAGTCGGTGCGGCTTATTCCTTATCTGCTGGCCATGCTGTTGGCGATAGCCTTACTGCGCGCCTCCGGCGCGCTGGATTATCTACTCGGGGTTATTGCCGCTTTGGTGAGCCATATGGGGATGGATGGCCGCTTTATCGATGCCTTGCCAACCGCCCTGATGAAGCCTTTGAGCGGCTCAGGCGCCAGAGCCATGATGCTGGAAACCATGGCCCATTACGGCGTCGATTCTTTTGCCGGCAGGCTGGCGGCCATTTTCCAGGGTAGTACTGAAACCACTTTTTACGTGCTGGCGGTGTATTTTGGTGCCGTCGGTATCCGTAATGGCCGCCACGCATTGGCTTGTGGCTTGTTTGCCGATCTGGCGGGTATCTGCACTGCTATAGTTGTATGCTATTGGTTTTATGGCTGAGGCGATACATAGGTAGGATTACAGAGTTAAAAAACGGGGCTCATCTGAGCCCCGTTTGGGTTTTATGGCTGGCTGAGTCTTGGGCGCCAGTTGAGCCAGTCGCGCTCGGGTTTGTCATGAAGTGGCATCAGACTCTGGTTTTCAAGCGGTTTGCTGCTTTGATTGTCGAGCTCAGTGACCACTCCTATGCCGCCGGCGAGTATGGTTTCCAATGAGCCGGTTTCGATTTGGGCTCCGGAAAAAAGCCCCAAATCGACCCGAATACCGGACAAGTCGTAGAACCTGCTGCTCTGGTTGATAAGATGCCGATAAGGCGCAGCAATCTGGGTCTGGATCCAGACTTCATCGCCCTTGGGCGCCAGTCGATAGCTGGTTACATCGCCAATTTGAATGCCGCGAAAGAAGATCCCTGTGCCTATGTTGACCGAGCCCAGGCTGGCCTTGCTCAACACCAGCTGCAGCGCATCGGCCTCTGGGGCAACCGCCGTGTGTACTTGGCCATTGAACTGTTGGCTTACTTCGGCGGCTTGGCCGGGAAGAGCGCTGATATAGGCGCCGGTCAGCAGGGTTTCCGGTGCCTTTATGCCCTTAAGGGATATTTCGGCATTGACCAGGCTGAAGCGACTGTCGCTTTTGAGAAACGGCTCGGCATAGCGGCCATAGAGGAAGGCACTGAGTTGCTGGCTGTTGAGATCGTCACTCAAGGTTACCCGGGTGACTTCACCTATCTGATGACCCTGATAGCGGATAGCGGCACCTGGTTTGATAGTGGCACTGGCCGGGAAACTCAGCCCAATGGCAACGGCTTGATTGCGCGCCAGTGACTCGGAAGCATAAAGCTGCTTATTGTTGGGCTCGCCTTGCTCCAAAAAGCCCAAACTGATACTGCCCTTGATGGCACCGGCCAGCGGCGCGACATCCAGCTTGACTCCCGAAAGCCCGGCATCGATTGACACCGCCTGGTTGCGCCAAAACACGGCATTGGGTTTGAGCAGGGGCGCAAAGGTATGGTCTATGGCGAGCGCAATGGCAAATCTGTCATCCTGGCTCTGCCAGCTGACCTGTTTCACCTGTCCTATCTGCATCTTCTTGTAGTAGACAGGTGCGCCTGGGCTCAAGTCGGCGCCATCATCGCTGTAGAGCTGCCAGTTGAGCTGCTCCATGCCTTGGTAATAGTGGCCGGCCTCGGCACTTGAGGCAAACAGCGGCAGCGGCTTGGAAAGATCGGCGCCCTTGCGGCTTTGGCCGCGTCTTAAGCTGACACTGCCCTTGGTGAGGGTCGTAAAATCGCCGCTCTTGAGGCTGACGCCGTCCAGTGAGGCGTTGAAGTCCAGCGCGGCTTCGGCGATGAAGTCACTGCCTTGGGTAAGCAGCGGGGCAAACTCGGGCAACACCTCGGCCTGGTACTCGACCGAGTTAAAGTCCCGGCTCAGGGCAACCGAAGTGACCTTGCCTATGGCGATCTTCTTGTACCTCAGCTCGGCATCTGGGCTGATGCCGGGGTTTTCATCGGCTCTAAGCGTTATCTTTAACGCCTTGGCCTTGCTGAGATCTGGCGCCTGCTCGGCCAAGGCGTAACGGGTTTGGGCCTCGCCCGTACCCGGGAGAAAGGCGATGGCATCGCCGCTCAGCAATCGGCCCGGGTGTTTTATGCCGGACAGTGACAGCTCGGCGCCTTCACGCCAAAACTGCGCCGTGCCGGTCAAAAGACTCGAGTAGGGGGCGTCCAGGCGGGCATGCAGCGCCACGCCGTCATCGGCCAGCACTATTTCTTCGATTTCCCCTATAGGCAAACCGCGGTAGAGAATGGGGCTGCCCTTGTTGAGGCCATCGGCGTTTTTTGCCGACAGAATAAAGCTGGCGCCGCCACTGGCTTCTGTTTCATTGTCATATAGGGTGAAACTATCGCCGTTTACTGCGTTCTTTGAGCTTTCGGGGGAATCAAAGTTGATGCCGCCGGCGAGTATCGCCGCCAGGCTCTCTGCGCTGACCTTAACGCCGGAAAGTGAGGCGTTGATCTCTATGCCGGAGACATTCCAAAAGCGGGAATCTTTCTTGACCAGATAGGCATATTGCTCCTGAATAAAGGCACTCAGCTGCAGCTTGTCACTGTTGTCGAGTCGATAGCTGACCACACTGCCAACCGGTACCTGGCGATAGAATACCGGAGAGCCCACATCCAGTGAGCCGAGGCGATCGGCGCTCAGTTCAACCACTAAGCCATCATTACTGGGCAGCACGGCTGGGGCAGAGCGCTCGGCCTCGTAGCTGTAACGTGAATCGCCGTCTCCGGGTTGAATACCTATATAGTTTCCCGAGAACAAGGCATCCAAACCTTCGACACCTGTGATGGATGCCTTGGGGGTCACCAGCCAGAACTTGGTTTCATCCCTGAGGAAAGGCTCGGCGCGGTAGTCCATCAATACATCGACGTTAACGCCCTGCAGCTCTTCATCGATGGAGATATCCACCACCTTGCCGACGGTCAGGCCCTGATAGCGCACCAGTGTCTTGCCTACATCCATACCACTGGCACTGGGGAAGTGGATCCGCACCTCAATGCCGGATTCCTTGATGCTCTTCAGCCCCAGCCAAGCGCCCAAGGCCAACGCCACTATAGGTAACAGCCAGATGGGGGAAAAAAGCTTCTTTTTGACTATTTTAGGCTTTTCGATTTGCGTCATCTTCTGTGTCCAGTTGATCCCAAAGTAAACGTGTGTCCAACACCTTGGCCGCAAGTTGGGTAAAGAGGATGACCAAGGCAAACGCAGTTGCTGCCGGCGCCGGCTTGGCGTCCAGCAATTGCCCCATATTAACCAGGGCAACGGTAATGGATATTACAAACAGATCCAGCATAGACCAGCGTCCAATCCATTCTATGATATGAAACCCGGCCATCAGTGGCCGTTTGGGGATAGGCAGGTTGAAACTGATCGCCGTCAGATAGAAAGCGAGGCCGATAATCTTCAGCCAGGGCACCAGAATACTGGCGGTAAAGACTATGATGGCGATGGGTAACATGTCCGACTGTACCAGATGGGTGATGCCGGAAAAAATGGTGTCGTAGGTGACCTTGCCCTGTTTGGTGAGCATGGTAATGGGATAGATGTTGGCTGGGATCAACAAGATGGCTGCAGTGATCAGCAAGGCCCAGCTTTTTTGCAGACTGGTTTCGTCCCTTAGCCTGAGTGGGTTTTGGCAGCGGCTGCAGTACTCATCCTCTATCAGGTTGAGTTTCTTGCAGGCAGGGCAGGTGCACAGGCCCATGTCTTTGCCCTGGATCTGCTTTCTAGCTTTCATCGAGAAAACTCCACATATGCTCCAGGTTATATTCGCGCTGCAGGAAGAGAGTCACCAAAAACAGCATGGTAAAACAAAAGGTTCCCATGCCAAAGTAAACATCGGAGAAGTCGGACAACTGAAAGGCGGAAACCAGGAAACTGATCACATAAATTTCCAGCATGGTCATTTGCGACAGCAGGCCTTGCTTCTTGAGCAGCCAGGTGAGAACCCCTCGCCAGAAGTGATGCTGCACCAGACCTGTCTTGATGATCAGTACCTGAACAAAAATCGACAGATTGAGTACTCCTGGGGCTATTACCGCCGCCACCAATACGGCAATTCCCACTATCCAATAACCTTGGTCAATTACCGCCAGGGCACCTTGGTATGCGGTCGTGGTTCTGACACTGCCGAGAAAGTGCATTTCCAATACTGGCAGCAGCATGGCGGGCAGATAAAACAGCAGGGCACTGATACATAACGCCAGCATGCCATTGATAGAACAATAGGGCGCATCATAAAGCGCTGTATGGCATCTGGGACAAAGCGCTCTGACACCGGAGGGCAAGGCGCGTTTACTCACAGCCAAATCACAGGCGCGGCAGAGCACTATGCTGCAGTCCGGTTTGTTGTCGCTTGGAGTATAAGCTTTCAAATGCTGGATATGTCCTGTTCTGGCCATGGTGACCCAAGCTTAGTCGTCAACACACTAACTGCGTTGCGCGTGGGTCCATTGGAGTTAATCGACAAAACAAACTCGCAAATACTATCAGAAAGAGCGCGTCTCTTGCATCTATAGCGCATTTTATGTCACTCTATGTACTGTATATTTAAACAGTGTGAGGAAGGTCATGGCCGTTATAACTCAGTACGTTGTGGTCAGAGAAGGGGTTGAGAAGATGACATTTACATCTAAGAAGGAGGCAGACGCCTACGATAAGATGCTCGACATCGCGGATAACTTAATCCCCTTTATTCAAGCCAGTGAATTGGAACTGGATGATAATACAGCGGAAAAACTTGCTTTTTATTTAGCTTCTCATAAAGATACACTGGCGAATCTGCTCAAGGGCGCCCCGGTAAAAGCACCGGCCCCCGCCAAGAGCAGTAAGAAGAAGACAGAACCAGAAAAGGCATAACCCGGGAATACAGATGAAAGCTCAGTTTTACGATACGCTCAACCGTCAGGTACAGGCACTGTTTGCCGGTGAAGACGATGTCATTTGTGCCATGGCCAATTTCTCAGCTTTGCTGAATGACTACCTTGAAGACATCAATTGGGTGGGCTTCTATCTGCTCAAGGGTGAGCAACTGGTGCTTGGGCCCTTTCAAGGGAAACTGGCCTGTACCCGAATTCCAATGGGTAAAGGTGTCTGTGGCACCGCGGCCGCCAAGGCCGAGACTCAGTTGGTTGAGGATGTACATCAGTTTGCCGGACATATCGCCTGTGATGCCGCCAGCAACTCGGAAATTGTGATCCCTGTTTACCAAAAGGGCGAACTGATTGCCGTGCTGGATATCGACAGTCCCAGCCTGTCGCGCTTCGATAAAGAGGATCAAACCGGGCTGGAGACCCTGGTGCAGAGTCTGGAAAAGTGCTTATTTGGTTAATTCCCGTACAATCTGCCACAATTGGTGGTCGCATTAAGGCGCGTGCAGCTTATAATAGGCGGCCGCTCTGAGGGCCAAATGACCGTTTGTGGTGCTTGGCCGTATCAGGCTGAAATGTTAAGTTTTGTGTAATGCCTTTGGCAATGGCCGAATGCATGCTAATTTGTACGTTATCCCCCAAGGGGTTTACGAAGATGAACGACGCCGTGAGTACAGCAGACCTAACTGACCACTGACGTCCCCTGTTAACTGTGGAAGTAATGATGGAATCAACAGAAAAGTTGACCGACACCAACGCTATTCTGGCGTATTTGTATGAAACATTCCCTTTGTGCTTTATTGCCGAAGGAGAAACCAAACCACTGAAGATAGGACTGTTTCAGGATTTGGCTGAAAGGTTGGCTGATGATTCCAAAGTCAGTAAGACCCAACTTAGGGTCGCCCTGAGACGCTACACCAACAGTTGGCGCTATCTGAAGTGCATCAAGGAAGGCGCTCAGAGGGTGGATCTCGATGGTAACCCTTGCGGCGAACTGGACCCAGAGCATATTGAACATGCCAAGGCGACGCTGAAAGAGAGTCAGGAAAAAGCCAAGGCCCGCCGTGCTGCCGAGCCAGCCAAAGAAGGTGAAGCCAAAAAAGCCAAGCCTGCGCGTAAGCCTCGTCCTCAAGGGGACAAGCCCCGCAACGAGCGCCCACGCAGCGATAAAAAGGCGGCCCGTAAGCCTGGCAAGCCTGCCGCTCCAGCCGTGGAATTGGTACCAGCCGTATTGGAAGAGCTGAAACCTTCACAGCGAGTGAATGTCAAATTGGGTATGACACCGGTAGCCGGTGTGATCCTCGACATCAATAAAGAAGATGTTCACGTCCAACTGGATTCCGGTCTGTCAGTTAAGGTCCGCGTGGAACATATTCTGCTGTAAAATCATCAAATAGAAAGGAGTAACTTGCTGATGCGAAAATTTATTCTTGCTGCATCGATCGCCAGTGTCTTTATGGGAGCCCAGGCGCTGGCTATCTCACCGGCAGTCCCGGTCAGCGAGTTACCCCATTTGCAACAGGAGCCGCAACACAAGGTTGCCAGTAAACGGATAACCGGCCTGTTCAGTCGCTCCCATTATCACAGATTCGATCTGGATGATGCCTTCTCACAGCAGATCTTCAAACGCTTTCTTGAACAACTCGACTACCGCCGCAATGTATTGTTGCAGAGCGATATCGACAGTTTTAAGGTTTATGCCAATCAGTTTGACGATATGGTACGCAGCGGCGATCTGGAACCGGCGTACAAGATGTACGATCTGGTGCAGCAGCGCCGTTACGAGCGTTTTGCCTATGCCTTGAGTCTGCTCGACAAAGAGATGGACTTTAATCAGGCCGGCGATGCTTATGTCTTTGATCGTAAAGATGCCGCCTGGCCCAAAGACGAGGCCGAGCTCAACGAGCTGTGGCGTCAGCGGGTCAAGTACGATGCCCTCAACCTCAAGCTGACCGGTAAAGAGTGGCCGGAGATTGTTGATGTGCTGGGTAAGCGCTACAACAACGCCATCAAACGCTTGAAGCAAACCAACAGTGAAGACGTGTTCCAGGGGCTGATGAATGCATTTGCCCGCAGTGTCGAGCCGCACACCAGTTACCTGTCTCCCCGTAATGCCGAACGTTTCCAGATGGAGATGAACCTGAGCCTGGAAGGGATAGGCGCCGTATTGCAGATGGAAGATGACTACACAGTTATCAAGAGTCTGGTGGCCGGTGGTCCTGCTGCGCTGAGTGAGAAGCTGGCGCCTGAAGACAGAATTGTCGGTGTAGGTCAGGAAGGCAAGGAGATGGTCGATGTTATCGGCTGGCGTCTGGATGATGTAGTCGACCTGATCAAAGGCCCTAAAGGTAGCAAGGTGACTCTGCAGGTGCTGCCCAAGAAAGGCGGCTCCAATGCCAAACCCATCAATGTGACTGTGGTGCGGGACAAAATTCGTCTCGAAGACAGGGCGGCGACTTCCAAGATAGTCGAGCCGGAAACCGGTCCTTACGCTCAGCGTAAAATTGGTGTTATCCAGATCCCCGGCTTCTATATGGACTTATCCCGCGATGTGGCCAAGGAGTTGCAAACACTCAATGAAGCCAAGGTTGAAGGTGTGATTATTGACTTGCGTGGTAACGGTGGTGGCGCCTTGACCGAAGCGACTTTGCTTACCGGGCTGTTTATCGATCAGGGGCCTGTGGTGCAAATTCGTGACGCCAACGGTCGCATCAGCGAAAACCGTGACAACGATGGCAAGAGCTATTATGACGGTCCACTCACAGTGATGGTTGACCGTTACTCGGCCTCGGCATCGGAAATTTTTGCCGCTGCGCTGCAGGATTATGGCCGCGCCTTGATTATCGGTGAGTCTACCTTCGGTAAAGGCACAGTGCAGCAGCACAAGAGCCTTGGCCGTATCTACGACCTGTATGAAAAGCCGGTTGGCCATGTGCAGTACACTATAGCCAAGTTCTACCGTATTAATGGTGGCAGCACTCAGTTGAAAGGTGTGACTCCGGATATTCCGTTCCCCAGTGCGTTGGAGCCGGGGGAATATGGTGAGGCGGAAGAAGACAATGCACTGCCATGGGATAAGGTGCCTGTAGCCAAGTACCAGCCTTTGGGTGAAATCGGCGCAGAGATGGTCAGCAATCTTGCGAAACGCCACGAGAGTCGGATTAAGCAGGACGTCGAGTTCGGTTATATACTGCAGGACATCGGCGAGTTCAAGAAACACCATAAAGAGAAGAGTGTTTCTCTGGTGGAAAGTGAGCGCTTGGCCGAGCAGGATAAGGACGATCAGAAACAGTTGGCCCGCCTCAACGAACGTCGGGTTGACCATGGTCTCGAACCCTTGAAGTCTCTGGATGATGATGAAAATGTCTCCGAAGACGAGAAGAAAATCGAGACTCCGGATGCCTTCCTCGATGAAGCCGTCTATATCACTCTGGATATGGTGGACTATCAGAGATTGGCAAAAAACAGCGCAAATTGATGCTGGCTCCAGGAAACATAAAAACGCGCTGATTGCGCGTTTTTTGTTTGCTCCCAGCGCGAACAGAGGCAAGATCAGTCAACGAACTCAGCGACTGCCAGTGCCCAACGAATTAAGGATGACCTATGTCTGAAGCACAAACCCTTTCCCCGCAACAACTGCAGGCCAAGCACCTGGCCGATTATCGTCCACCGGCGTTTTTGATCCCCGAACTGTCACTCTCATTTCAGCTTGAACCCAAGCAAACCCGAGTGACGGCCGTCAGCCGGGTAAAGCGCAACGGCAGTCACAATGAGCCTCTGCAGCTTGACGGTGACGAGTTGGAGCTGGAGCAGCTGTTGGTTAATGGTGAACCGGCCGACTATCGCCTCGAGCCGGGTAAACTACTGCTTGAAACCGAACTCAACGAATTTGAATTGACTCTGGTGACTCGCATCAGCCCGGCCGATAACTCGGCACTGGAAGGCCTGTACATGTCCGATGGCGCCTATTGCACTCAGTGCGAGGCGGAAGGTTTCAGGCGCATCACTTATTTTCTCGACCGTCCCGATGTGCTGGCCAAATACCAGGTACGTATCGAAGCCGACAAGGCGTTTCCTTTCCTGCTTTCCAACGGCAACTTGCTGGAAAAAGGGGAGATGGCCGATGGTCGTCATTTCGCCGTCTGGAAAGACCCTTTCCCTAAACCCGCTTACCTGTTTGCCTTGGTTGCCGGTGACTTTGACCTGCTGGAAGACAGCTTTACCACCCGCTCCGGCAGAGAGGTCAAACTGCAGGTGTTTGTCGACAAGGGCAACCTGCACAAGGCCGGACACGCCATGGCTTCACTTAAAAAGGCGATGGCCTGGGACGAGTCACGCTTTGATCTCGAGTACGATCTCGATATCTACATGGTGGTGGCTGTGGACTTCTTCAACATGGGCGCCATGGAAAACAAGGGCCTGAATATCTTCAACACCAAGTATGTGTTGGCGGATAAAGACACGGCGACCGATGATGACTTTCACGGTATAGAATCTGTGATTGGCCACGAATATTTCCACAACTGGACCGGCAACCGGGTAACTTGCCGCGATTGGTTCCAATTGAGCCTGAAAGAGGGCCTGACCGTATTTCGCGATCAGGAATTCAGCTCAGATCTCGGCTCCCGGGCCGTCAACCGTATTCATGCCATCAAGGTCATCAAGAACCAGCAGTTCGCCGAGGATTCTGGTCCGATGTCGCATCCTATTCGCCCCGAAAGCGTGATAGAGATGAATAATTTCTACACAGTCACTGTTTACAACAAGGGCGCCGAAGTGATCCGCATGATGCACACCCTGCTGGGTGAGCAGGCCTTCCAGGCAGGGATGAAGCTCTATTTCGAGCGCCACGACGGCCAGGCGGTTACCTGTGATGACTTTGTCGCCGCTATGGAAGATGCCTCAGGTAAAGATCTTACTCAATTCCGCCTTTGGTATAGCCAGGCGGGCACCCCTCAAGTGACAGTGACCGATGAGTATGAGGCAAGCACAGAGACTTACCGCCTGCACCTCAAACAGTTCACCCCAGTGCGCGCCGGTGAAGCGGCCAAGGCAGCGTTGCATATTCCGTTCAGCCTGGAACTGCTGGGCAATGACGGCAACGCCTTGGTCAACCAAGTGTTTGATTTTACCCAGGCCGAGCAGACTCTGGAGTTTAAGGATATCAGTGCCCGTCCGATCCCTTCGCTGTTGCAGGACTTTTCGGCGCCGGTGAAGCTCAAGTATGACTACAGCACAGTGCAGCTGCTCTGCTTACTGCGCCATGCCGGCAGTGAAGTGGCCCGCTGGGAAGCGGCGATGAGTCTCTTCAGCCGCGCTGTTTGGGCCAATGTGACTTTACTTGAACAAGAGCAGGGGATGCATCTGGATCCTCGGGTTGTCGACGGCTTCAGAGGTGTGATACTGGACGAAGCTTTGGATAAGGGCCTTGCGGCCGAAATTCTCAAGCTGCTTTCAGTGTCTTCCTTGATTGAGCAGGCCGATAAGGTTGAATTGGATGCCCTGTTGCTGGCTCGCGACTTTGTGATTGAAGCCATCGCCACTGGCTGTGAAGATGAGCTGCTGGCCCGTTATCGTCAATTGCTGCCACTGGATGAGGCTGCCGCCCGCAGTTTGAAAAACACCCTGCTTTGGCTGCTGGCCAAAGTCTCTGATGAGCATGAGTCTTTGATTGAACAGCAGTTTGCATCGGCCTCTGGCATGACAGATGCGCTGGGCGCGCTGCTTGCCGCCAATGATGCCGATTGTGATTGCCGCAATACCCTGATGCAGGCATTCGAGCAGCGCTGGAACCAGACCCCTCTGGTGATGGACAAGTGGTTCAGCCTGCAGGCGATGGCCGAAGATGATGAGGTGATCGCCAGACTCGAGACCCTGTTGCAACATCCGGCTTTTAGTCTGAATAATCCCAACCGGGTTCGTTCCCTGGTGGGCAGTTTTGCTACGGCCAATGTGCGCCAATTCCACCGCCAGGACGGCAAGGGATATGCTTTCCTTACCGTCATGCTCAAACAGCTCAATAGCCTCAACCCGCAAGTGGCTGCACGGATCATTACTCCGCTGATCCAGTTTGCCAAGTTTGACGCCGGGCGTCAGGCCAAAATGAAGGCTTGCCTGCAGGAGTTGTTGGCTATGCCTGAGCTGTCACGGGATCTTTATGAGAAGGTCAGCCGCGCACTGGAAGACTGAGCTTAAAGATGGAATTTTACTTTCGCCTCAATCTGAGTTATCAGGACTTTTTACCTTACTATCAAGGTATTGCTGAAAATGTTGAGGTCAGGGAAAAGGGTGGCAAGATCCTCTGGATCAACGGCCGTCGTCTACGTCCTTTTCTGACCGCCGATGGTATTCACGGTGAATTCCATCTCAGATTGGACCGGGATGGAAAGTTCATTTCCCTGAAACAACTTTAGAGTAATTACTTAAAACGGTCGACTAAATCAGTCGGCCGTTTTTTACAGCTGTAACAAAGGTTAATTCATTGAAATTAATTGGGTTATAGCTGTTAACCTTCACTGTCGTTTGCATACTCAACAAAAATTTAAATCCCTGCGCCTTTCCTGAATGACGGATCCGTCTTAAGTCCTCAAATCTGCACAATAAATTTCTCAGTATCCGCCTTGCTCATCAGCATTAATTGCTGTAACAATGGTGTTACCTGTGAGCTAACAAGATGTTGGTTGAGACTCCTATAACAATTAATCCAGCAGGTTACGGAGAAGCGATAAATGAAAACAGTGATAAACCGTTTTAACAAGTCGGCGCTCGCTTTGAGGGTGGCGTCGGCACTGAGTTTAGGGATGATCCCCAGTGTCGAAGCGGTGTCTTTCAAATGGGGCGATGTGGATGGCTCCTTTGATTCGACCTGGACCTTGGGCGCCAGTTGGCGCGTGGAAGGACGTGACTGGGATGGTCAGATAGGTAAGGTTAACCATCCCAGATTCGACTGGAGTGGCTATTCGGCTTTCACCGATACCAAGTACACGGCTGCCGAGATCTGGGCGCAGCCCGGTTCCTATTCCAGCAACAATGACTTGAGTAATCTCCTCTATTCCAGGGGTGATACCACCTCGGAAATTTTCAAGGGGCTGCACGAGTTGTCGCTCAAGTATGAGAATTTCGGTATTTTCGCCCGCGGCATGTATTTCTACGATCGTAAGCTGAACGACAGGATCTACGATTTCAATGATCCTCTGACCGGCAACCGCTACGACCCTTGCGCCGACAAGCGCGCCGAGGAAGTGCAGTGTAAGGATATCCGTCTGCTGGATGCCTTCGTCTATGCCAACTTTGATTTCAACGATGGTGCCAACCCGCTGACTATCCGTGTGGGTAATCAGGTGGTGTCATGGGGGGAAAGCACGCTGATTTCCCATGGTATTGCGGTGATCAACCCGGTTGATTTGAACATACTCAACGCTCCGGGCGCCGAATTGAAGGAAGCCTTCAGACCGCAGGGTATGGTGTGGGCCTCTTTTGGGGTGACCGAAAACCTCTCGCTGGAAGCTTTCTATCAGTATGACTGGGAGCCTATCTGGGTTCCGACTCCCGGGTCGATTTTCGGCACCAACGACTTTGTCGGTTACGGTGGCTACAACCAAAACGCACAGCTAGGCTTCAACGCCAACCCGGATATCAATCTCGACTTCCTGACCCAGGAATATAACCGTCTGTCCAACATGATAGCCTCCGGACAGAATATTCCGACCGAGCAGTTGGTGCAGATGGCACTGGCGTATCCCACCAAGGTGACATTGGTGGAAGATGAAGCCGCTCCCAGCGATTCCGGTCAGTACGGTATCAAACTGGGTTATTACGCTCCGGAGCTGGGTGAAACCGAGTTTGGCTTGTACTACATGAACTACCATAGCCGTCGCCCACTCATCAGTGGTACCACGGCGGACTTCAGTACAGGCGCGCTGCTGTCTGATATGGCGGTGCTTGGGCAAAACGCCGGCAATATTAACCGTGAAGTGCTGCTGAGCCTGGACAGCTTCTCCAAGGCCCAGGTGGTTTATCCTGAAGATATCAAGCTCTATGGCTTTAGCTTCAACACCTTGCTTGGCGACACCTCTGTAGCCGGTGAAATCGCACACCGCCAGGATGAGCCACTGCAGATTGATGATGTGGAACTGCTATTTGCCGCTATGCCACAACAGCTTGCCAACGCAGGGCTGAGGCCGGATCTTGATGGTTTGTCCCAGTACACTTCCTATGTGAAGGATGTCGGTCCAGGTGAATACGCCGAAGGTTATATTCGTCTCGATACCACTCAAGCGCAGATGACCTTTACCCACTTGTTCGGTCCCACCTTGGGTACCGATAACCTGACCATGCTCGCCGAAGTCGGTGGGGTATGGATCCACGATATGCCGGGTTTCGATGAACTCAGGCTCAATGGTCCAGGCACAGGTCGCAGCGGCGGCAATCCGGATATGCCTGGCATCATAGAGGCGTTGCACAATGGCCCTGAAACCAATCCGTTCCCGACAGATTTCGCCTGGGGTTACCGGATTGTCGCCAAGGCCGATTTCAACAACGTGTTCTCCGGCATCAATATGTCACCTAGAGTGATTTTCTCCCATGACGTTGAGGGTATCACCCCGGATCCTATGTTCCTGTTTACCGAAGGTCGCAAGTCCGTGGCACTGGGACTCAGTTTTGACTACCAGAGCCGCTGGGGCGCGGATCTTTCCTATAACAGTTTCTTCGGTGGGGTAGGCACAACCAACGCGATGGCCGATCGCGATTATGTGTCTTTCAACGTTAAGTTTTCGATCTGATAAGGACAATAAAATGAGAACTATAGCTATATTGTCTGCTGCTGTGATCCTGGCTTTGGGGGCCACCACAGCTGTAGAAGCCAAGATTTCCGAGGCCGATGCGGCAAAATTGGGTACCAGTCTAACTCCACTCGGGGCTGAGAAGGGCCCCAATGCCGATGGCAGTATTCCGGCTTGGGACGGCGGTATTACCACACCTCCAGCGGGCTATCAAAAGGGCATGCACCATCCCGATCCTTTCCCGGATGACAAGCCGCTGGCGACGGTTACCGCGGCCAACAAGGATCAATACAAGGAGTTTTTGACGCCTGGCCAGCTGAAGATGTTCGAAACCTATCCCGACAGCTTTAAGATGAACATCTACCAGACCCGGCGTACCGCTTCTGTGCCTCAGTTTGTCTATGATGCCACCAAGGCCAATGCTACCCGTGCAACTCTGGTAGCCGAGGGCAATGGTGTCGATGGCGCTTCCATAGGTATTCCTTTCCCTGAGCCGGCCAATGGCCTTGAAGCCATCTGGAACCATATCCTCAGATTCCGCGGTATTGATATTGAAACCGAGCGTAGCCAAGCCGCGCCTACCGCCAGCGGTGATTATACTCTGGTGGAAATGGCCGAAGAGATACGCTTCGAATATTCACGCCCGGATGCCAGTCTCGAAGAGTTGAAAAAGAACAATATCTTGTTTGAATTCAAACAGGTAGTTACCCAGCCGGCGCGTCTTGCCGGTACCGCGCTATTGGTGAAGGAAACCATGGATCAGGAAAAGGAACCCCGCCAGGCCTGGACTTACAACACAGGGCAGCGCCGGGTGAGAAAGGCGCCCAACGTGGCCTTCGACACACCAGGTACGGTTTCCGATGGCCTGCGCACCACGGATGATTTCGATATGTTCAACGGTTCGCCTTCCCGTTACAACTGGGAACTGCTTGGCAAGAAAGAGATCTTCATTCCTTATAACGACTACCGTCTGCACTCGGATAAGGTCAAGTACAGTGAGTTGCTCAAGCCAGGTCACCTGAACCCTGACTATGTGCGTTATGAAAAGCACAGAGTCTGGGTGGTCAAGGCCAGCTTGAAAGAGGGAATGCGCCACATCTACAAGACCCGGGTTTTCTATCTGGATGAGGATTCCTGGCAGGTATCAATCGCCGATCTGTACGACAACCGTGACGAACTGTATCGGGTTGCCATGGCTCATGGCCTGAACTACTACGAGGTGCCGACTCACTGGAGTACCCTCGAGGTGTATCACGATCTGCAGTCCCGTCGCTATATCGCCATAGGTTTGGATAACGAAGGCCGTATGTATGACTTCGATGCCAAGTTGTCCGAGGCCAACTTCACCCCGGCAGCGCTGCGCCGCGAAGGGATACGTTAAGCCTGTGTCATCTGTAATGGGTGGCTGAGGTCACCCAGTAGGAAATTCCAGGGGCGCGTGCGCCCCTTTCAACCCTAAGGAAGTCTGTAATGTCGTATCGCATGCTTCAAGCAGCGGCTCTGGGCCTTGGCATACTCACATTCCAGGGCGCGATTTCGCCCCTTCACGCCGAAACGCAATCTGCAACCGGGGCTCTGACCGGCCAGCTGCAGCCTTTGGCGGTTCACTCTTTGATGTTGGATATTGCTCAGGCCGGCAGCACTATGGTGGCGGTCGGTGAGCGGGGTCATATCTTAAGGCTCAGCGCCGATGCCAATCAGTGGCAACAGGTGGCGACACCGAGTCAGGCGCAGTTGACCAAGGTATTTTTTCTCGATGCCAACCATGGCTGGGCCGTGGGCCATGATGCCACCATTCTTGCCACTCAAGATGGCGGGCTCTCCTGGCTGCAACAGTTCAGTTCGCCAGAGCTTGCCCGGCCCTTGTTGGATGTTTGGTTTGCCGACTCGCAAAACGGAATAGCCGTTGGCGCCTATGGTCTATTTCTGCGCACCACAGATGGTGGCCAAAGCTGGCAGAAAGAATTTCATCCCGAGCTCTTGAGCCAAGATGACGCCGATTATCTGGCGGATCTCAAACAGCAGGATGAAGAGGCCTATCAGGCCGAGTCTGACTCTATTCTGCCCCATTTCAATCGGGTCATCGCCCTTGAAGATAAGCGCTTGCTTATGGTCGGGGAGCTGGGAATGGTAGCCATTTCCGAAGATGGCGGCCGTTTGTGGCAGCGACTGGAGTTTATTTATGACGGCTCTTTGTTCAATGCCATAGAACAGGATAAACAGCTCTATGTGTTTGGTCTGCGAGGGCATGCCTTCAGCGCACCGGAAGATATGAGTCAGTGGCAGGAGATAAAGATGCCGCTTGAATCGACCCTCAATGCGGCTGCGCCGGTCAAAGGGGGCCTGCTGCTGGTCGGCAATGGCGGCGCCGTGATTCGTTTGGATAACAACTTACACGCTGAGCTGGTGACCCAGCGCAGAGGGGAAAACTTATCGGCAGTTGCCGTTGACCCCAAGGGCCGGTTATGGATAGCCGGAACCAAAGGGCTTTTCGAACTAAAACAACAATAAAGGGCCATTATTATGTTAGACAGACTGGTCAATGGGATTGAGAGTTTTCTCTTTCGCAATCGTATCGGAGTGATACTGCTGTTTGCGCTGACCACGGTATTTCTGGGCTTTCAGGCCAGTCAGCTGAAAATGGATGCGGCATTTGTTAAAAACATTCCGCTGCATCACCCCTATATGCAGACCTACCTCAAACACCAGAAGCAGTTTGGCGGCGCCAACTCCATCATGGTGGCGGTAGAAGACAGCAGCGGTAATATTTTCAATCCGGCGTTTTTCGACACCCTGAAGAATGTGCATGATCAACTGTTCTTTATTCCCGGGGTAGAGCGCTCTCAGGTGAAATCCCTGTTTTCGCCGTCGACACGTTTTACCGAAGTGGTGGAAGACGGGTTTGCCGGAGGGCCGGTGATCCCGGCGGATTTCAGCACGACAGAAGCCGGGCTTGAGCGGGTCAGAGGCAATATCGAAAAGGCCGGCATAGTCGGCCGTCTGGTGGCAGAGGACTACAGCGCTGCCATGGTGACGGCGCAGCTGATGGACTTTGATCCGCAAACCGGCGAGCCATTGGACACTTTGGCGTTTGCTGCCCAACTGGAAGAGCAGCTCAGAGGCCAGTTTGAAAAAGACGGCATCAAGATTCACATCATAGGCTTTGCCAAGATGGCCGGTGATGTGGCAGACGGGGCCAAAGGGGTACTGCTGTTTTTCCTGATAGCCATTTTGGTCACGGCCCTGATGGTGTATCTCTTCTCCCGCTCTATGGTGTTGACCCTGCTGCCTTTGGTGTGCAGCTTGATAGCCGTGGTCTGGCAGCTTGGTCTCTTGACCGTGGTGGGCTTTGGCTTGGATCCCATGTCGATTCTGGTGCCGTTTTTGGTATTTGCCATAGGTGTCAGCCACGGGGTACAGATGATCAACGCCATCCGCAAGCGGGTCGCCGATGGTCAGAGTACCAAGGTGGCGGCGGCTTCGGCGTTTCGTAGCCTCTTGGTACCGGGCGGGGTCGCCTTGCTGTCGGATACCATAGGGTTTATGACCTTGCTGGCAATCGATATCGGCATTATTCGCGAGCTGGCTATTTCTGCATCGCTTGGGGTGGCGGTGATCATCCTGACCAACCTGGTGCTCTTGCCTTTGGTGATCTCCTTCTTCCAGATAAAGGCCGCGAAAGCGGACGCTGGCACCGAGGCCAAGACAGCGGCCTTTTGGCAAAAGCTCACCTGTTTTGCAACCCCAAAATATGCTGCGGTGGTGGTAGCTGCCACTGCACTGCTTTATCTGGGCGGGTTGCAGCAAGCCGGCAAGATGCAAATCGGCGATCTTCAGGGCGGAGCACCGGCGCTGCATCAGGACTCCCGCTATAACCAGGACACCTTCTTTATTACCGATCATTTCTCTATCACCACAGACGTGATGAGTGTGATAGTGGAAGCCTATCCCGAGGCCTGTACCTATCACTCGGCGCTGGAGAAGATTGACAGGTTCGAATGGTTGGCGCGCAACACCCCAGGGGTTGAGTTTACCGCCAGTATCGCCTCGGTGGCACGCCAGGTGAATGCCGGTTTCAACGAGGGTAGCCCCAAGTGGCAGGTATTGCCCAGGAGCCCGGCGAGCCTGGCACAGTTGGTGTCACAAATTCCTACCAGCACAGGCCTGCTGAACGGCGATTGCTCTGTGATGCCTGTTTATCTGTTTCTTAAGGATCATAAGGCGGAAACCATAGAGCAGGTGGTGAACAAGGTGAAGCTGCTGGCCGCCGAAATGGACGACGACAAGCTGAGCTTTAAACTCGCTTCCGGCCCGGTCGGGGTGATGGCGGCAACCAACGAGGCCGTGGCCGAGGCGCAGCTGCCTATGATGCTGTATGTCTATGGCGCGGTGTTTATCCTCTGCCTGATAAGCTTCCGCTCACTGAAAGCCACGGTTGCAGTGATTCTGCCTCTGTATGTGGTATCGACACTGGCGCAGGCTCTGATGACCTGGCTGGATATAGGCCTGACGGTGAGCACCTTGCCGGTTATTGCCCTCGGGGTGGGTATCGGGGTGGACTATGGCATCTATATCCTGTCGACCATGGCCGTGAAACTGCGCGATGGTATGGCGGTGCAGCAGGCCTATTTCGAAGCCTTGATGGAGCGGGGCAGTGCGGTCATCTTCACTGGCCTGACCTTGGCTATTGGGGTGAGCACCTGGTTCTTCTCTGCACTTAAGTTCCAGATGGATATGGGAATTTTGCTTACCTTCATGTTTGTGGTCAACATGCTCGGGGCCATAATTATCCTGCCTGCGCTGGCGGCACTTTTCTGGCGCAAACACAGTTAGTGATGGGGGCAGGGGAAGAAGTTTCTCCTGCCCTTGCTGCATAGTTAGTCTGTTATTCCGATTACTTCTTCACCACTCCCTTCAATATCCCGTCATTGCTGGATTTGTACAGGATGTACCACTAAAATTTTGCTCGAATTATGGTGTGTTTAGTAATACACTGCGCGGCATGACCTCGGTCACAAAAAATTCAGGCCCGGGTCATTCGTCGAAGCATCCATATAATGAAAAAAGCGCTGCCATAGACGCTTAAGGAAACAGCAAAATGGCCTTGAAAGATGCAATGCCTTCAGTACTGCTTGAAAAGGTAGTCAGTTTAATCCACTCCAAAGTCCCTAAAGCACAAGCAAATCAGGTGGAACAGTTCGCCACCTGCCTCTACGCTCACATGTCCAAGGACGATCTCCTGGCCCGTAACGATAGCGATCTCTACGGTGCCGTCCTGAGTCTTTGGAATGCCCTGAACAGCACGCCTTGTGGGGAAACTCACTTAAGGGTATTTAACCCAAGCCAGGCCAAGCATGGCTGGCAATCAACCCACTCCATCATAGAAGTTGTGCAGCCCGATATGCCCTTCCTGGTGGATTCTGTGGGTATGGCCCTCAACCGTTTGGGGATCACAGCTCATATGATGTTGCATACGCCACTGGCCATCGAGCGCCAGGGCACAGACATCGAGCGGGTCAGCTTTGTTAACGACAGCAAGGAAGACAGCGACAAGGTGGCGGTATTCCTGATCGAAATCGACCGCCAAAGCAGCGACAAGGACATAAAACAACTCGAAAAAGAGATAGAGTCCGTGCTCGGTGATGTCGCCGCCGCCGTCAATGACTGGCGCGCCATGTCCGACAAGCTGGCAGAAGTGGCTGAAGAGCTGCCAAAGCGCCCATTCCCCGGTGAGAAAGCCGAACTTGAAGAAGCGACTCGCTTCCTTAACTATTTGAACAACCATCATTTTACTCTGATGGGTTATCGTCGCTACGACCTGCGAAAAGTCGAGGGTGACGTTGAGCTGGTGCCGGATATGGCAAGCAGCCTGGGCTTGATGAACAAACCCGGCAAGGCGCAGCCAGAGCACGGTTTGATGCTGTCTTCTTTCTCTGAATCGGCTCGCCGCGAAGCGCTGGACAACAGTTTGCTGATCCTGACCAAGAGCAGTGCCAAGAGCCGGGTTCACAGACCCGCCTATGTCGACTATATCGGCGTCAAACGTTTCGATGAGGCCGGTAATGTCGTCGGTGAAGACAGATTCATCGGCCTGTATGCCTCCAATCTGTACAACCGCAGCCCGAAAGAGATCCCCCTGCTGGCCGAGAAAGTCCAGCGGGTGATGGACAAGTCAGGACTGGCACCGCGCTCCCACGACTATAAAGCGTTGATGAATATTCTGGAAAACCTGCCAAGGGACGAGATTATTCAGGCAAGCGTCGAAGAGTTGTCGCACATGGCGCATGGCGTGTTGGAGATGCAGGATAGAGATAAACTCAAGCTGTTTGTCCGTAAAGACGGTTTCGGCCGCTTCCTGTCCTGTTTGGTGTATGTCTCCAAAGACAGATACAACACCCGTCTGCGTGAAGATACTCAAAGGATCTTCGCCCAAACCTTTAACAGTAATGAAGAGGTGGAGTTTACCACTTACTTCTCCGAGTCGAGCTTGGCCCGTACCCACTACATAGTTAAAGTCGACAACAACAATAATTTGGAACTCGATGTGGCTGCCATAGAAAACAATCTGATTGAAGCCGCTCGCTCATGGGAAGATAAACTTCAGAGCGCGCTCAACAATTCACTGGGTGAAGAGCAGGGTACTCGCCTGTTTAAGCGTTATCTGACCGCATTCCCGCAGAGTTACAAAGACGATGTGCTGCCGACTTCGGCAGTGGTGGATCTGCAGCAACTGGAAGCGCTGGACGATGACCATAAGCTGGGCATGTTGTTCTATCAGCCACAGGAAGCGGCGCCCGGCAGCAACAAGGTACGTTTGAAGCTGTTCCACAAGGATGAGCCTATCCATCTGTCGGATGTGCTGCCTATGCTGGAAAACTTCGGTCTCAGGGTGATCAATGAGCGTCCCTATGAAGTGAAGAGCACAGATGGTGCAACCTTCTGGATCCTCGACTTCCTGATGACAGTACAGGGTGGCGCCACTGAAAACCTGGCAGACAGCCAAGACAGATTCCAGACTGCGCTGGCTCAGGTTTGGCAGAAAAAACTGGAAGACGACGGCTTCAACCGTATGGTGCTGGCTACCGGGCTTTCCGGCCGCGAAGTGTCAGTGCTGCGCGCTTATGCCAAGTATATGCGCCAAATAGATGCGACCTTCAGTCAGGCTTACATCGAAGAAACCTTCAGCCGTTATCCGCAGATTGCCGATTCGCTGGTGAAGATGTTTATTCGTAAGTTCAATCCCAAGCTGAAGACCCGCACGCTGGATAAGTTTATTGAGCAGATCAATCTGCGTCTCGATGACGTATCCAGCCTGGATGATGACCGTATCATTCGCCGCTATCTGGATCTTATCAACGCCACGTTGAGAACCAACTTCTATCAGCAAGATGCCGCCGGCCAGCCGAAGGATTATATCTCCTTCAAGTTTGCCCCCAACCAGATCCCTGAAATGCCCAAGCCGCTGCCGAAGTTTGAAATCTTCGTCTACAGCCCAAGGGTTGAAGGTGTGCATCTGCGTGGTGGTAAAGTGGCCCGTGGTGGTCTGCGCTGGTCTGATCGCCGCGAGGACTTCCGTACCGAAGTGCTGGGTCTGGTGAAGGCACAGCAGGTTAAGAACACTGTGATTGTGCCCGTAGGTGCCAAGGGGGGCTTTGTTTGTAAACAACTGCCGACCGAAGGCGGCCGTGAAGCCTTCTTCACCGAAGGTCAGGAATGCTACCGGATCTTTATCCGTGGTCTGCTGGATATCACAGACAATATCGTCAACGGTGACCTGGTTCCTCCTGTGGATGTGGTGCGTCACGATGAAGACGACCCTTACCTGGTGGTAGCCGCCGATAAGGGTACGGCGACCTTCTCTGACACCGCCAACGCCATTGCCATCGAATATGGCTTCTGGCTGGGTGATGCCTTCGCGTCCGGTGGTTCCAACGGTTATGACCACAAGAAGATGGGCATCACCGCCCGCGGCGCCTGGGAGTCGGTGAAACGTCACTTCCGCGAAGTAGGTATCGATTGCCAGACCACAGATTTCACCTGTGTGGGTATAGGTGACATGGCCGGTGACGTATTCGGTAACGGCATGCTCTTGTCTGAGCACACCCAACTGGTGGCGGCTTTCAACCACATGCATATCTTTATTGACCCAACGCCGGACTCAGCGACCAGCTTTGTCGAGCGTCAGCGTCTGTTTAATCTGCCTCGCTCCAGCTGGGAAGACTATAACAAGGAGCTGATCTCCAAAGGCGGTGGTATCTTTGCCCGTAGCGCAAAATCCATCAGTTTGACGCCGGAAATCAAGAAGATGCTGGCGACCGACAAGGATGCTATGACGCCGACTGAGCTGATCAAGTGCCTGCTGAAAATGCCGGTTGACCTGATCTGGAACGGTGGTATCGGTACTTATGTCAAAGCGAGCAGTGAAACCCATGTCGAAGTCGGCGACCGCGCCAACGACGGTTTGAGGGTTAACGGTGGCGAGCTTAAGGCCAAGATCATAGGTGAAGGCGGTAACCTGGGTTGTACTCAGCTCGGCCGTATTGAATACGCCGCTAATGGTGGCCGTATCAACACCGACTTTGTCGATAACGTGGGTGGTGTGGACTGTTCGGATAACGAAGTTAACATCAAGATTCTGCTCAACGCCCTGGTGGCCGAAGGCGAGATGACCCTCAAGCAGCGTAACCGCTTGCTGGAAGAGATGACAGATGAAGTCGCTCAGATAGTGCTGCAGGACTGTAAAGATCAGACTCGCACCATCTCTGTGACTCAGGTGCGCGGCGCCGAGCAGCTCAAAGAGCAGATCCGCTTCATCAACTACCTGGAAAAAGAAGGTAAGTTGGACCGGGCACTGGAATTCCTGCCTACAGAAGAGGAGCTGTCCGAGCGTCTGGCCAGCGGCCGTGGTTTGACCCGGCCTGAGCTGTCGGTATTGGTGGCTTACGCCAAGATGGTGCTCAAGGAGCAACTGCTGACACCTGTTATCACAGATGACGTCTGGTTGAGCCAACTGCTGGTGGATTACTTCCCTGGCAAGTTGCAGCAGAAGTATGCCGACAAGATGACTCAGCATCCGCTGCGCGGTGAGATCATTGCTACCTCGCTGGCCAATGAACTGGTTAACGATATGGGGCTCAATTTCGTCCAGCGTATGCAGGATGAGACAGGCGCCTCAGTTGCCGATGCCGCCATTTGTTACACTATGGCTCGCGAAGTGTTTGGTTTGGCAGATTTAACCAAAGCCATTACTGACTTGAACGGCATAGTACCCGCGGTTGTTCAGGGCGAGATGCTGCACCAGCTGCGCCGTAACATGCGCCGTGCCTGTCGCTGGTTCCTGCGTAACCGTAGCCGCGCCATGAGCATAGAGCAGGTTGTTGCCTTCTATAAGCCGGTGTTCGACGAGCTGAAAGCCAATATCCGCTCTTATCTGGTAGCCGATGAGCTGGCGGGTATTGAAGAGGATATCGCCGCACTGGAAAAAGAAGCCGTGCCTCATGAGGTGGCCAGTCTGGTTGCCAACATGAGTACGCTGTTCTCGGCACTGGATATCGCCCAGATAGCTCAGCTTGAGTCCAAGCCGGTTTCACTGGTGGCAGAAACTTACTTTAAGCTGGGCGCCAGAATCGATCTGCACTGGTTCCTGGAGCAGATCGGTGGTCAGCCGGTGGCCAACCACTGGCAGGCACTGGCCAGAGCCGCCTTCCGTGAGGAGCTGGATTGGCAGCAAAGAGCACTGACATCGGCGGTACTGCGCAGCTGTACCGACAGCTGCGAGTCCGATGCCATTATCGAACAATGGGTCGAACTCAATCAGGGCTTGCTGGAGCGCTGGTTCCACATGCTGGCTGACTTCAAGACATCGCAAACCCATGAATTTGCGAAGTTCTCAGTAGCGCTACGTGAACTGAATCTGCTGATCCTGCACTGCGAAGGGCAGAAGTAAGCTATTATAACAATAAGAGCCCTGGCAAACGCCGGGGCTTTTTTTAGGTCTAGGAGAAACCATGTTTTACAAACTCGCACAAAAAGTCATGTTTCAGATGGATCCTGAGCGCGCCCACAACTTTGCCATCAGTAGTCTCAGAACCACAGGTAACTCACCGCTGAACTGCTTTTATGCGCAGCATCTTACCCCGGCCCCGGTCGAATTCATGGGGCTGACATTCCCTAATCCCGTCGGTTTGGCCGCCGGTATGGATAAAGACGGTGAATGTATCGATGCCTTTCATGCCATGGGATTTGGTCATATTGAAGTGGGAACTGTGACCCCAAGACCGCAACCCGGTAACGATAAACCTCGGCTTTTCCGGATTAAGCCAGCCAAGGCAATTATCAATCGCATGGGCTTTAATAATCTCGGCGTGGATAATCTGGTGGCTAATCTCAAGGCTAAAAAATCCAATGCCATGGTCGGTGTCAATATAGGTAAAAATAAAGATACACCGGTAGAGCAGGGGAAAGATGATTATCTGATCTGTATGGACAAGGTTTATGCCTATGCCGATTACATCGCGGTTAATATTTCTTCTCCCAATACACCCGGCCTGCGTACCATGCAATATGGCGAATTATTGGACGACTTGCTGGCGAGCTTAAAAAACAAACAAAAAGAACTGGCAGAAAAGCATGGCAAGTATGTACCCATAGCATTAAAAATAGCGCCGGATCTAACCGAAGAAGAGATCGAAAAGATCGCCGAGTCATTATTGAAACATAAGTTTGATGGTGCCATAGCGACCAATACCACTTTGACCCGTGATGGGGTCAGTGGCCTGGCCAACTCCAACGAGACAGGTGGCCTCAGCGGTAAGCCGCTGAACAAGTTGTCGACCAAGGTGATCAAATATTTGGCGCAGTGTTTGAAAGGTGAGATCCCGATCCTGGGGGTCGGCGGTATTAATAGCGCCGAGGATGCTCTGGATAAATTGGATGCAGGAGCAAGCATGGTGCAGATCTATTCCGGCTTTATCTATCAAGGGCCAAAATTAATTAAAGATATTGTTGACGCCTATAGATCCAAATAAGTTAAAAAACACTCAAAGGGATCGCAATTGCGATCCTTTTTTATTTGAATCGATCGTTTTTTGATCTAAAGGATCTGTCTAAGATATTGTTATCTCAATCTAATATCTAAAACTTTTTTTGATATTGGGTAAAATATCATCTATTATTCCGTTTGTAATAAATCACAGGTCTTATTGGATTGCGTTATGTTATTAATGCCAAACAGAGATTGGCAATGGAGATATAACGATTCGTATGGTGTCCTTAGCGTATCGTTAGGTTCGGAAATGGAATTTCTGACTCCTTATAAAGCCAAGACTTTGATACCGGATGCAATGAAAGAAGCAGAATTTAGCGTCGAGCACGCCAAGTTCTATATTGACCTGCTTGATCGTCTAACCAAATCACTGTCATTGACGGATGCACAAGTGGTTCAACTGGCATTGAATGCTACCGCTGCTCACTTTATGCAAAAACCGCAGATGCCCAAGTCATGGTTCTTCGACACCAGTGCTGTCTGTGTTTACAGTGAGCCGGGAAAGATGTTTGATCTCAAATGTCGTGGAGAGCGTGTGCTGGTGATGGTGGTTGAGACCGGGCTGCAGGCTTCTTTGGTAATGATGTTGGCCAACGAATGTCGACTCAGCGATGTCAAAACCCTGACCCGCTTTGAAACCATCAAGGTGATGCACGATCGTCTGCATCCGCTCAGGGCACAGCAGCAGATAGTTGCTGCCTGACAAAGGTTGTCAGCGAGTATCAACGGGGCCTATGGCCCCGTTTTTGGTTGTCACCCCAAAACCACCTCCTATGGAGGTGGTGATCGTCAAGTCGGGGCTCAGCCCGAAGAGTGCCCATGCTGCATACTGACTCGGTTTGTTACCAGCAAATCAAGGAGTAAGCAGTATGAGCCGATATGAAAGTGCATCGCACGTCTTCTATCGCTGTCAGTATCACATTGTATGGAAGCCAAAGTATAGACACAGGATCTTGAAGGGCCGAGTTGGGCAGGAGGTTTGTCGGAGTATTTATATCTATAGCGGCATGAAGAGGTGTCGGATAGTAGAGCTAAATGTCCAGATAGACCATGTTCACTTACTGGTGAGACTTCCGCCAAGCTTGAGTGTTTTCAGTGGGAGCAAACGAAGAGATCATTCGTCGATATGTAAGGTATCAACAGAAAGTAGAGGCAGAGGAATCAAACGGTCAGATCAAGCTTGGTTTGGATGGGTGATTCTTTTAGCCCCCTTCTAGGGGGCTGTTCAAAGCCACCTGCTATGCAGGTGGATTTTTTACTTGTCTTCAGCCTGAGAATGTCTGGCTCAAGTGGTCAATCAAGGCTCTCAGTGCCACCGGCATATGCTCTCTTGAGCTATAGAGAGCGTAGGCCGTCATGACTCTCGGTGTCCAATCCGGCAGCAAGCATTGCAAGCTGCCATCTTTGAGTGCCTCAGCCAGCAGATAATCGGGCAGTTGGGCGATACCGCTGCCGGCCTGAGCCGCCCTGAGTAACACTGTCGCTTCATTGGCCACCAGTTGGCAGTTGACCGCTACAGATTCGTTCTGCTCTCCCTTGGAAAGATGCCAAAGATTGCGATTGAAATGGCGGTAGCCAAGGCACAGGTGTTGGCGAAGATCCCTGGGGTGCTGCGGCGCCGAATACTGTTTGAGGTATTCAGGAGAAGCCACCAGCTGCGAATTCACCTTGATAAGCGGCTTGCCAATCAACAAGGGATCCGGGCTTGAAGCAATACGGATCACCAGATCGACCCTTTCCGCCACCAGATCCACAGCGCGATCGCTCACATCCAACTCGATTTCCACCCCGGGATTAAGCCTGATGAATTGCGCGAGGCTCGCTGCCAGTCGTGCGTGTGCGAATGACATGCTACTGCTTATTCTCAGTTTGCCGGTCAATTGTCTGCGTCTCTCGCTTAGGCTGATTTCCAGTGCCTCACGGGTCGAGAGTAACTGGCGACAATATGTCAGGCACTGATTCCCGGCATCTGTAAGGGTTACACTGCGAGTGGTGCGATTGAGTAATCTGGCGCCCAACCAATCCTCAAGCGTCTTGATATGGCGGGTTACCATGGCGCGCGACATCTCAAGCCGCTCGGCGGTAGCGGTAAAGCTGCCACTGGCGGCCAGATCCACAAAAACTTCGGCGGCGGTTAATCTGTCCATCTGCGATTACTTGTCCGGATTATGCAACAATATTGTGCAATTTTAGCCGTATATCTGCATTAATTGAAATCATAAACTGGCCAACGTTGAAATTCACCGGAGTAAAACCATGCTTAAATCACTCGTATTGGCTGCCAGTTTAGTGTTGCCATTTTCTTTACACGCCGAATCGGGCGCCCTCGACTTCAAAGTCTATAACGCCGACGGTAACAGCTTTCATGTCAACGCCACCCTGATAAGCGGAGACAAGGAAGCCATTTTGGTCGACACAGGCTTCACCCGCGCCGATGCCTTGCGACTGGCCGCCGAGGTTCTGGACAGTGGCAAGCAGTTGACCACTGTATTCGTCAGCCAGGCGGATCCGGACTATTACTTCGGGGTTGCCACACTCAAGCAGTTTTTCCCTAAAGCAAAATACCTGACGACCCCGGCAGTGCATGCACAAATTTCGGCCAAGCTGGAAGACAAGCTGAGCTTTTGGATCCCCAGAATGGGTAGCAATGCCCCCCTCAAGGCGCAGCTGCCAGAGATATTTAAAGGCCGTCAATTAATGCTTGAAGGCAAGGCGATTGAGATAAAAGGTGACCAGGGACTGCTGGCTGACAGGCCATACCTCTGGGTACCTTCGAGTAAAACCATTCTCGGCAATGTGGCCGTCTCCGGGGGCTTGCACCTGTGGATGGCTGATAGTCAGAGCCAGAGTGAGCGAGCGGCCTGGAAGGCGCAGCTTGCGGAAATGGCGGCGCTTAAACCTGCCAAGGTGATCCCCGGGCACATGTTGTCTGAATCTTTTCTCGAGCAGGACAATATTGCCGCGACACTCAAGTACCTGCAGGATTTCGAACAAGCCGAAGCCGACACGCAAACCAGCGCTGAGCTTATTGACACCATGCAGCGTCTGTACCC
Source organism: Shewanella algae (assembly GCF_009183365.2). Lineage (NCBI taxonomy): Bacteria > Pseudomonadati > Pseudomonadota > Gammaproteobacteria > Alteromonadales > Shewanellaceae > Shewanella > Shewanella algae. The sequence goes on along the minus strand of NZ_CP068230.1, from coordinate 2,714,549 downwards.
GAATGCCGGGCTTGCTATGGCATTGGAGATAGGTGCCAAGGTAAGCAAGGGCGAGATGAAATGGTGAGGTTGCACTACTTTTTTGACCCCTTGTGCGGCTGGTGCCATGGTGCGGCGCCCCTCATTCATGCCCTGAGTGCCAGACTCCCGATAGTTTTGCACGCTGGCGGCCTGATGGAGGCAACAAGAATAACGCCCGGGCTCAGGCAACATATCCTCAGCCACGACAGCAAAATTGCCAAGCTGACCGGGCAGCCCTTTGGTGACGGTTACACTCAGGGTTTGCTTCAATGCCCTGACGCCGTGTTGGACTCGGGACCGGCCATTGCCGCCATCCTGCTCGCCGAAAAGGCGGCAGGGCAGGGATTGGCACTGCTGGAGATATTGCAGCGTGGCCATTATGTTCAGGGTTTAAGGCTTGCCGAGCCTGAAGTGTTACTGCAACTGCTGATGGAGCTGCCGAGTCTCCAGGCGCTGGGGCGCGAGAAATTGGCTAGCGATCTGACGGCGGTTATGGACGCAAACTCAGCCGGGCAGATTTCGCCGCTGGCGAGCCACATCGCCCAGAGCCGGGCCATGATGGCAAAGCTCGGATTGGCAGGCTTTCCGTCGTTGGTTCTGGAAAGCGAAATCGGTGAGTGGCACCCTGTACCTTTGAACCGCTTCTACGGCCAGACAGAGGCAATGCTGGGTTGGTTTGACTCAAGTTTTGCCAAACAGCTCCCTGGGATTGACGCCAAGAGAGATAATCCGAAAGCCGCGCCAAGCGCTCCGGCGGCTTGTATCCTGGGAGGCGGCTGCGATTAAGCTTTCCGCATGGGTTCGAGCGGGCTTAAGGGCGTTGAAAGGGGCTGCAATCTTACTCTTGGCTTAAGTAGAAGCAGTGTAAGATTGCGATAAAAGCTGACAGCAGAAGGGGATGAATACCTATTGGTTGCATTCATCCTCTTCTCTTTTTGCCTTTGTTCGTTGGTACTGTGCCACTGCCTTATGTTGGCTTTGCTTTAACCCTGTGCCGCTTTGGCCTGGGTGTGGCGTTTGGCCAGGTTGGCATGGATATCATCGAGGGACAGTTGCTGATCTTCCAGCAGTACCAAGAGGTGATAGAGGAGATCCGAGGCTTCATTCACCAACTCTTCGCGATCATGAGTGGCCGCCGCCAGTGCGGTTTCCAATCCCTCTTCGCCCACCTTCTGGGCAATGCGCTTGGTACCGCGCTGAAACAGCGAAGCGGTGTAGCTCTCGTTGGGGTCTTCCTCCTTTCGGGAGGCTATAAGGCTTTGCAGGCGATTGATAAAGGGGTGCACTTCGCCGCAGGCCGGATTATCCCAGCAGCTGTCAGTCCCCTTGTGGCAGGTGGGGCCTAAGGGGGCGGCCTGCAGCAGCAGGCTGTCGTTGTCACAGTCCACTCCTATGCTGACCAATTGCAGCAGATTGCCTGAGCTTTCACCCTTGGTCCACAGCCGCTGTTTGCTGCGGCTGTAAAAGGTCACCAGGCCTTTGCTTAGGGTGACATCCAGGGCTTCGCGGTTCATATAACCCAGCATCAACACCTTGCCACTGTGAAAGTCCTGTACTACGGCCGGCAGTAATCCCTGTTGTTTGTCCCAGTCCAACTGTTTGAGCCAGTCGGCATTGTTTGTCTCGGTTGTCATATCAAATACCTGTATTGGGTTGTGGGGCTTATGGAAGGTGCGAACAAGTCCCATGTGTGCTCTGCGTCGGCTTACAGGCCTGGATGCAAGGCGTGGTTCGCAGCAAATGGCCCTAGTCCTTTGCAAGAAGCACAACACAGCAGGCAGGCCTGTAAGCCACGCCCTTCGGGGCTTTCACAGCAACCGGCTCTCTGCGTTATCCGACTTTGACAGGCCCAGGCATGCCTTCAGTCAGATGTCTTGAACGCCAATTGCTGTGCAAGCCAGAGTGCCACGAGGACTTATTCGCACCTTCCTTAGCTGCGAATGGCGACGCCGCTTTGCTTGAGAAAGGCTTTCAGCGTCTGGATCTCTATGATCCCCTTGTGAAATACGCTGGCGGCCAAAGCAGCATCGACCTTGGCCTTGTCGAAAACCTCGAGAAAGTGCGCCATGGTACCGGCGCCGCCGGAGGCGATAAGCGGCACATCGCAGACGGCTCTCACTTTGGCGAGCTGCTCGATATCATAACCCTGGCGCACCCCATCCTGGTTCATCACATTGAGGACGATTTCGCCGCAGCCCTGGCGCTGCACCTCTTCGACCCAATCCAGAGTGAGCCATTGGGTGTCGCGGGTCGCCGCTTCATCGCCGGTAAACTGTTTCACCTTATAGCTGTTGTCATTGGCATCGAAGAAAGAGTCTATACCCACCACTATGCACTGGCGGCCGAATTCATCCTGCAGCCTGCGAATAAGGCTGGGATCCGACAGTGCCGGTGAATTGATGGAGATCTTGTCGGCACCGAATGCCAGCAGCTCGCGTGCCTGGGCCAGGGTCTTGATGCCACCGGCTACGCAGAAGGGTATGTCTATCTGCTGCGCCACCCGGCTGACCCAGGACTTATCCACCAACCGCGAGTGGGCGCTGGCGGTGATATCATAGAACACCAGTTCATCGGCGCCTTCGGTAGCATATCTGGCCGCCAGCGGCACGATATCGCCTATGGTTTCGTGGTTACGAAACTGCACGCCTTTGACCACCTTACCGTCTCGTACATCGAGACAAGGGACTATACGTTTTGCCAGCATGCGATCGCCTCCTCTACGCTGAATTCGCCGGTTAGCAAGGCCTTGCCGATAATCAGGCCGCTGGCACCGGAATCCCTGACTGCAGCCACATCATCCAGACTGGCGATACCGCCGGAGGCCTGCCAGGCGATATCGGGAAAGGTCTGCGCCAATTCGCGGTACAGGGCCGTGTTGGCCCCCGTCATGGTGCCATCACGACTGATGTCGGTGACCAAGGCATGTTTAAGGCCCAAAGGGGCAAACTGGGCCACCAGAGATTCCAGGGTTTTACCACCGCCACTCTGCCAGCCGTGAACCGCCACTATTTTCTCGCCGGCGGCATTGATATTGACATCCAGCGCCAGACAGATGGCATCCGGGCCGTATTGCTCGAGCCAGGCGCCAACCAGTTTGGGCTCACGCACCGCCAATGAACCTATCACTACCCGGGAAACCCCGGCCTTGAACAGTTCATCGAGCTGACGCTGGCTGCGCACGCCGCCGCCCACTTGCAGTGGTGTATTCAGGGCGGCCGCGAGTGACGCTATCAGGCTGCTCTGGCAGCGCTCAGGGTCTTTGGCGCCGGTCAAGTCCACCAGATGCAAGAGTGAAGCGCCCTCGGCCTGATAGGCGAGCAGTTGGGCTTCAGGTTGCAGATTGAAGCGGGTCTCCTGTTGGTAATCGCCCTGAAACAGGCGCACTACCTGACCTTCTATTAGATCGATTGCCGGTATAATCATGCTGCAGCTCCGTTAAAATCATCCTGGGTCAGAGTGAGAAAGTTAGCCAGGATAAGGCTGCCGATAGCGGCGCTCTTTTCCGGGTGAAACTGCACTCCCATAAAGTTGTCTTTGGCAATCGCGGCGCTGAAACGCTCGCCGTAACGGCATTCGGCTATGGTGGCCGCCGAAGGCGCGGCGCAAAAGGAATGGACGAAATAGCAGTAGCTGCCTTCATCGATACCGGTAAACAGCGGGTGTGCCTGGCCGTTGGCATCAAGTACGGGGCTCAGTTGATCCCAGCCCATATGTGGACTGGGCAACCCCTTGCAGTCGAGCTGGCGTATAGTGCCCGGGATTAGCCCAAGACACTGGCATTCATCGGCATCTTCGCCACTTTCCTGCGAGCTGTCACACATGAGCTGCATACCGAGACACACTCCCAGCACCGGCTGTTTCAGCGCCTTGATAACAGGAATTAGCTGTTTTTCGGTGAGCGCCGCCATGGCGGCTCTGGCTGTGCCCACCCCAGGAAGCACCACTCTTTCGGCGCTGCGGATAACCTCGGCATCATCACTGATACAGACTTCGGCGCCGAGACGCTCGAAGGCGTATTTCACTGAGCTCAAGTTGGCGCAGCCGGTATCTATTATCACTGTCTTGGCAACGGCTTGGGTCATTACAACACTCCCTTACTGGAAGGCAAGGCATCGCCTTCAACCTTGATGGCCTGGCGTAGAGTGCGCCCCAGCACCTTGAACAGCGCCTCTACCTTGTGGTGGTCGTTGTCGCCCTCGCAGCCAAGGTGCAAGGTGCAGCGCAGGCCGTCGGCAAAGGAGCGAAAGAAGTGCGCTACCATCTCTGTGGCCAGCTCACCGACCTTTTCCCGCTCAAATTCGGCGTTGAACTTGAGGAAGGGACGACCGGAGAGATCCAGCAGGCAGTCGCCGCGGGCTTCATCCATGGGCAGGGAAAAGCCGAAACGGGCTATACCGCGTTTATCGCCCAGCGCCTGACGCAAAGCATCGCCCAGCGCCAGCGCGGTATCTTCCACACTGTGGTGATCGTCTATCTCAAGATCGCCGTCAACCTTGACCGCCAGTTTGAAATTGCCGTGGGTGGCAATCTGATCCAGCATGTGATCGAAAAAGCCTATGCCGGTATTGATGTCGCTGTTGCCGGCGCGGTCGAGATCCACCTCGACCCGAATGTCGGTCTCTTTGGTGGTGCGCACCACAGTTGCTTGGCGACCCCGGCTCAAGAGGGCATCACAGATATCGTCCCAGTTGAGCTTTTCCCTGTCATAGCGATAGCCGGTCAAGCCCATGGCCTCGGCCAGGGCAATATCGGTTTCCCGATCACCAATAACCGCCGAGCGGGTGAAATCCACCAGGCCCTGGGTCAGAAACCCTTTTACCAACCCGAGTTTGGGTTTGCGGCAACTGCAGTTTTCATCGTTGAAGTGAGGGCAAATCAACACCTCGCTGAAGTTGACCCCCTGGCTTGAAAAAATCTGCATCATCAGATTGTGGGGCGCATCGAAGTCTTCTTTCGGGAAGGAGGGGGTGCCCAGGCCATCCTGATTGGAGACCATCACCAAGCGGTAACCGGCGCTTTGCAGATTGAGCAGCGCCGGAATAACGCCGGGTTCAAACACCAGCTTATCCAGTCTGTCCACCTGTTTGTCGGTTTGCGGCTCTTCAATAAGGGTGCCGTCGCGGTCGATAAAGAGTATTTTCTGGCTCATTGATGTTTCCTTGTGCCGGCCGCTGCCGGGCTGATTATTATCGTTATTGCATCTGGCTCAGGGCGGCGAGCAGCCGCTCGGTATCTGAGTCATCGCTGAAACTGAAACGTATGGCGTCGACAAGACGCGGATCCCGGTAGCTGCGGGCGACTATGCCAAAGCGCTGCAACTGCTCACGCACCTTGGGGGCATCGGCGAAATACGCCAGCAGATAGTTGCCGCCACTTGGCAGTACCCGGGCTCCGAGTCTTTCCAGCGCCGCAGCCACTCTTTGCCCCTGGGTCTTGAGCAGCGCCACATCGGCCTGCATTCTGGCTATGCCCTCAGGGCTTAACGCCAAAGCCGCCAAGCGTGCCACAGGGACAGGTACCGGGTAGGGGGCCAGCACCTGTTTTACCATCTCGATAATGCCTTCATTGGCCAGCATAAAGCCGCAGCGGGCTCCGGCCAGGGCAAACGCCTTGGAGAGGGTGCGCAGCACGACCAGGTTGGGATACTCCTTGAGCAAAGAGGCGGCGCTCAGCTCGGGGCTGAATTCAATATAGGCTTCATCCACTACCACTAGCGTGTCTGGCATGGCCTCGAGTATCCGCAGAATTTCACCCTGGCTTACCCAGGTGCCTGTGGGGTTGTTGGGGTTGCAGATAAACAGCAGTTTGGCGCCTTGGGCCTGGGTTAACGCTTTGGGCAACTGAAAATTGTCATCCAACGACAGCGCCTTGACCTCGACATTGAAGGTCGCGGCACTGATGGCGTACATGCCGTAGGTGGGGCCAAAGAGGGCGATGCTGTCTGCCCCCGGGGTGCAAAAGGTGCGGATCAGCAACTCTATCGCTTCATCGGCGCCGCGGCTGCAGATGAGCTGCAAATCTGAGACTCCGGCATAGGCGGCATAGGCGGCTATCACCTCTGGCGGCTGGCACTCGGGGTAGCGGTTGACCCGGTCGATATCCGTGTGGTTGAAGGGGGATTCGTTGGCGTTGATCCAGACTTCCCCCTGGCCGCCAAGGCGCCTGGCGCTTTGATAGGGCTCGAGTGCCAAAAGCTCGGGGCGGGCCAGAGTAGCGGCAAGCTCGCGGCTTTGGCGGGTAACGGCTATTGTTCCTTTCTTGGCATCCGCAGTGGCGGTATTAATGGCTGCAGGCATGGTGTTTATTCCTCCATTCTCGCGGACGGCGCGCGCGATGATGAAACACTCTCGGTTGAACCTTCGGAGCCGGATACCCCAAGAGAGGCCAGACGCAGGGCAACGGCATTGCTGTGAGCGTCAAGCTGCTCTGCCTGGGCCAGGGTCATTACCGAGGGCCCCAAGGCGCACAGACCTTCAGCGCTCAGCTCCTGCACGGTAAAGCGGCGGCAGAAATCCGCCAGTGACAGGCTGGATACCGAGCGGCTGTAGCCGTAAGTGGGCAGCACATGGTTGGTGCCGCTGGCGTAATCACCCACAGATTCCGGGGTGTAGGGGCCGAGAAACACAGAGCCGGCGGCGCGAATTTGTGCCAGCAGCGCTCTTGGGCTGCGGGTCTGGATGATCAGGTGCTCGGGGCCATAGCAGTTGGAAACGGCTGCGGCCTTATCCAGTGAATCGAGCAGTAAAATACGGCTTTCGGCCAATGCTTGGCGGGCAATATCGGCGCGGGGCAGGGCCGCGAGCTGCTTGTCCAGCTCTTGGATGACGGCTTTTGCCAGCGATTCACAGTTAGAGAGCAGTATCACCTGAGAGTCGGGACCGTGCTCGGCCTGTGACAGGAGATCGGCCGCCACAAAGGCTGGACTCGCAGTTTCATCGGCGATGACCAGCATTTCGGATGGCCCTGCCGGCATGTCGATACTGACTCGCGCCCTGGGATCCTGGGACAACTGGCGCTTGGCTTCGGTGACGTAACGGTTGCCCGGGCCAAATATCTTGTCCACCGGCGCTATGGTTTCCGTGCCCAATGCCAGCGCGGCAATGGCCTGGGCGCCACCGGATTGGTAAATCTCTTCAATGCCGCATTCGCTGGCGGCGTAGATGATGGCGCTGTCTATCGGAGCCGGGCTTATCAAGACCCGGCGGCGACAACCGGCGATTCGGGCCGGCAGCGCCAGCATCAACACAGTGGAGATTAGCGGCGCGCTGCCGCCCGGTATGTAGAGGCCGACGCTGTCTATGGGCTCGCTTCTGAGTTCACAGCGCACTCCGGCCTGGGTATTGATATCCAAAGCCTGGGGTTGCTGCGCGCTGTGGAACACATCTATGTTGGCCATGGCGGTCTTGATGGCGTCTTTGAGCTCAGGGCTAACGTCCTGGGCAGCGGCTTTTATTTGCGCCTGACTGAGGGCGATATTCTCAAGGGGGATATTATCAAAGCGCTCGCTGTACTCCCTGAGGGCTTGGTCTCCCTTGGCGGCGACGGCCTCAATGATCTCGCCGACGCTCTGCTCGAGCGCTTTGCTGCTTACCAGGGAGGAGCGCTGGAGTGCAGCGACCTGCTCGCTTTCGCTCAGTTTGTCCCATACCAGATACTGCATGCTTCACCCCATCATCTTTTCAATTGGCATTACCAGAATCGAGCTGGCACCGAGCTTGGTCAGCTCTTCCATTGTGTCCCAGAATAGATCTTCTGTGCTGACCGCGTGGATGGCGACCCGGTTGCTGTCATCGTTGAGCGGCAACACTGTGGGGTTCTCGGCGCCGGGCAGCAGGGCAACAATCTGCTCCAGGGTTTCAGTGGGAGCGTGCAGCAGGATATATTTGCTTTCCCGGGCACGGATGACGCCGTTGACCCGGCTCATCAGCTTGTCGATCAAGGCCTGTTTGGCCGGGGTTTGGGTTTGCTGTGATTGGATGACACAGGCCATAGAGCGGAAGATAACTTCGGTCTCGTACAAGCCATTGGCTTCCAAAGTGGCGCCGGTGGAAACCAGATCGCAGATCCCGTCGGCGAGTCCGGCACGGGGGGCCACTTCTACCGAGCCCTTGAGCATACAATCGCGATAACTTATGCCCTTATTTTGCATAAAACGGCGCAACAGGTTGGGGTAGGAGGTGGCAATTCGCAAGCCTTCCAGTGAGGCGGCGTCCTGATAAGGGAACTCACTGGGTACCGCCAGCGATAAACGGCAGGCGCCGAAGTCCAGTTGTCTGAGTTTGTTGCAGGCCGAAGGTTTGCCCAGTGTCTGCCGTTCTATCTGCTCCTCTTCCAGCACATTCTCGCCAATGATCCCCAAATCGACCACGCCATCCATGACCAAGCCGGGAATGTCGTCATCACGCACCCGCAGCAGATCCAGTGGCATATTGTCGGCGTGGGCTATCAGACGCTGTTCGTTAACGGTGAATTTTACGCCGCAGTTTTTCAGCAGTTGTTGTGATTCTTTCGAAAGCCGGCCCGATTTCTGGATGGCGATGCGCAGTCGATTTGAAGTCATAGTGGTCATTCCTGTTGGTCAATTCAATCTTGGTTAAAAAACTCAAATCCGGAAACGAAAAACCCCCGGAATTCCTTCCAGGGGTTTTCAGATCTTATGAATCAACCGCCAGAAGGAATGAACCTTCGGCAGTCAGCTCCGAAGGCTACCGCTCGTGGTGGTGATGATGGATAGCGTTGCGAAGCTGTGTCATGTAATAAATCCTGTGATTTCACGCTGTAATTTTGCAGCGCATAAACATTCAATTCTGAGCCAATTCGGCTGGTGTGTTTTAAGCTAATCCCTTTGGCTGGAATTTGCAACACCCAAAATCAAAAAATGTCTGCTGCTTGAAAAGGATTCATCAAGCGGCCCGCTTGGGCATAAGTTTGCGAATCGTTAGCTAAAGAGTTGGTGTAAGTGGCTATGTTAACTATGTCAGCTATGTCAATGCCAACTCTGTCAACTATGCCAACTCTGTCGGGTAGAGCGGCTTGGCGATAAGGTTTGTCCCTTGTATCCGTCACTCAAATAGCGATAATGCACGCCATACCCCAGGGCAAAATGGAGCACAATGCGTAATCGACTCGTCAGCGAAACGGCACTGGCCTTTGCCCCGGGCGGCCCTTTGGCCACCAATATCAGGGGCTTCAAGCCTAGGGAGCAACAACTGGAGATGGCCCGCGAAGTGGCCCAGTTACTCCATGGCTCAAGCGGCGCTGCAGTGCCTTTGGTGCTCGAAGCCGGCACAGGGGTTGGCAAGACCTTCGGTTATCTGATCCCGGCGCTGCTCTCCGGCAAGCAAGTGATTGTCTCCACCGGCTCAAAGAACCTGCAAGAACAGCTGTTTTATAAAGATCTGCCGGCCTTGCTGCAGATGCTGGATCTGCAAGTTAGGGTGGCCCTGCTCAAAGGGCGCAACAATTATCTGTGTCAGTTGTTGCTGGAGCAGCAGTTGAATGGCGCCCAGAGCCGCAGCCCGGAAGTGCTCGATGATCTGCTCAGGATAAATCAATGGGCCGCGGCCAGCACAGATGGCGATCTCGGTACTCTGGCCACGGTTTCCGAACAGTCGCCGGCACTGGCGCTGGTGGCTTCTTCGAAAGAGCGCTGCAGCGGCAAGCGCTGCGCCTTCTATGACAGCTGCTTTACCCGCAAGGCCAGACAGAAGAGCCTGGAAGCCAGGATTATCGTGGTTAACCATCATCTGTTTTTTGCCGACAGGATCCTCAAGGATACCGGCTTTGCCGAGTTGTTGCCTGATGCCGATGCGGTGATTTTCGATGAGGCTCACCTGCTTGCCGATATCGCCGTAACCTACTTTGGTCGCCAACTGTCGCTCGCGGCTATGCAGCGAGTGCTGGAACGGGTGGAGGCGGTATATCAACAGGAACTCAGGGATACTTCACAACTGAGCGATCTCGCCAGACGCTGCGGCTCCCGCCTGGCGGATTGGGCGCAGATGACCCAGGCTTCCGGGCAAAGCGACTGGCGTCCCTTGTTGGCCGATAAAGAACTTGCGAGGCAATGCTGGCAGCTGCTCGAAGAGTTTCGGGCGCTGGAGCGGGTAATGCTGGCCAATATCGGTCGCAGTGATGAACTGGATGATTGCCTGGAAAAATGGCTCGATTACTGTAGGCAGCTGGAGCAGTTTTTCAACTGTGAAGATCAAAGTGCGGCTTACAGTATAGAGCAGGGCAGTCGCCTGCCGACGCTGAGAATGGCGCCTATTGATGTTGCCAAGGCGTGTCAGGCGCTGTTTGAGGTGCAAACCCGATGGCTATTTACCTCGGCAACGCTACAGGTGAATCGCAGCCTGAACCATTTTTGCCGGACATTGGGGCTTAAGGGGGCCAGGGAGCTTATTCTGGACAGCCCTTTTGACTACCGACGCCAGGCAATTTTGTGTGTCCCCAGGGAGCTTGGGGATGTGCGCTCTGAAGGGGATTATCAGTTTCGGCGCCTGCTTGAGGTGTGTGAGCAGGCGATTAATGCGGCCAAGGGCCGAACCTTTATTTTGTTTACCAGTCACAGGATGCTCCAACGGGTGGCGCAGGCGCTTCATGGTCGCAGCCGCTATCCACTCCTGGTGCAAGGCAGCGCCGGCAAGCAGACTCTGCTGAAAAAGTTTCGTCAGCTGGGTAATGCCGTGCTGCTGGGCACTGGCAGTTTTTGGGAAGGCGTGGATGTGCGCGGCAAGTTACTCTCTTGCGTGATAATCGACAAACTGCCCTTTGTGTCTCCGGACGATAATCTCTATCGCGCCAGAGCCGCAGAGATCAGTAAGCGACAGGGTGACCCCTTTATGGAGTTGGCCTTGCCCCAGGCTGTGATAGCACTCAAGCAGGGTGTTGGGAGGCTCATTCGTGACGAGAGCGACCGCGGTGTGTTAATTCTCTGTGATAATCGCATCGTCAATCGCAGTTATGGTCAGGCATTTCTCAACTCCTTGCCGCCCATGTACCGAACCCGCAATTTGCAATCTGCCTTGTCTTTTCTTGAAGGGATAGGTTGATTAAAAACAGTTAGATACTGTATTTGAGAGTATTAATTCAATTTTTGGAACAAATAAATTGATAGTAAAAAGGCGCCTAAAACTAGGCGCCTTTTGCTCTCTGTCTCTCTGTACTAGCTATTAGTCGCGATCTGCGGCCAGCCAGGAAGCAAATTGCTTGGTGTAGTAGCTGACAATCAAGCTGGCACCGGCGCGTTTGAAGCCGACAAAGCTTTCGGTAACCACGGCTCTTTCGTCCAGAGCGCCGGCCAGAGCCGCGAACTTGATCCCGGCATATTCACCGCCCACATGATAAGCCGCCAAAGGCAACTCGGTACGCTCTCTCAATTGTGACAACACATCCAGATAAGGCGTACCTGGTTTAACCATCAGAATATCGGCACCTTCCTCTTCATCGAGCAGGGCCTCTAACAGCGCTTGCCGGCCATTGGCGCTATCCAGTTGATAACCTTTACGATTGCCGCTGAGTTCACAATCTACCGCCGCCCGGAATGGACCGTAGAAAGAGGAGGCAAACTTGGCCGAGTGGGCCAAAATGGCAACATTTTCAAAACCGGCCGCATCCAGGCCCTCGCGTATCGCCCGAATTTGGCCGTCCATCATGGCCGAAGGGGCCAGCATGTCGGCACCGGCGCGGGCAGCGCAGACAGACTGCTTGACCAGGTTTTCCACAGTCGCGTCATTACAAACTTCATTGTGCTCAACCACACCACAGTGGCCGTGATCTGTGTACTCGCAGAAACAGATATCCGGGATCACCAGCATCTCGGGCGCTTCCTGCTTGATGGTGCGGATCATCCGTGCCAACAGGCCGTCATCGTTCCAGGTATCGCTGCCGATGGCATCTTTATGGTGTGAAATACCAAAGGGCATCACATAGCGGATCCCGAGGGCCTTCAGCTCACGGATCTCAGCTGCCAGCATGCTCTCGGGCAATCGGCTGATCCCGGGAAGGGTGCTGATGGCCACAGGCTCAGTAATGCCTTCTTCGATGAAAAGTGGGTGTACCAGATCTGTCAGGGAAACTTGCTGCTCGCGAACCAGATCCCGCATGGCTTCTGAGCTGCGAAGACGGCGAAGGCGACGAAGAGGTTTGGTGAAGCTGCCGTGACGGCAATGACTGTCTGACATGAGATTTCCTTTACTGCTATGGCGGGTGCCTGTTTGCCGAATATTGTCTCAAGACCCGGTAACCAGCACTAAGCTATTGAGGTTAAAGGGGCGCGAGCGCCCAAGTGCGCCTAGGATACCCTTTGCAGGAAACGCGATACTATGACAGGGATCACAGTTCATCCAGGCAGATGTTGGCAGGTGCAATACTGGTCTCACAGGGATGTGTGCCCTGTTGCCAATGCTGTTTGTCGAGCTTTGCGGTGCAGCCACTGTCTTCCATCAGGGCCCGCTCACCGTCTGCGCTGCAAAGCAACAAGAGGGCATGATCCTCGATACGAAACAGGTGCAGTTGGTATTGACTGAATGGCTCGAGCAGGGAGGCGTCATGGGCTGTGGCCAACGCCAATAAAGTTTGGCCGTCGAGGTTGGCCGGATGATTTTCATAACGTATGGTGGCTTCGGCCGCGCTGGTCACCTTGGTCAGTGCCGGTGCCAGTTGTTGGTATTCCTGATCATGCCTGTCACCGAGACCGCAGCCACCAAGTGTCGGTAGCAGCACCAGCAGCAGGCAGACGATTGGGCCTTGATGGAAAATTGATTTCATCCTTGAATCCTTATCTACAAATAGTGCTAGGTCGGCGTTAGTTCTTGCCAAAAGGCCAGTTTACCTGCGGCATCCCGGCCCGTGTCCAAATTCCAATCTTTGATACTTTCCAGATAGGCGCTATCTTGCTCCAGCACACCGCTGGCGATAAGTTGCCAAAAGTGTTTGACGTTTTCTCTGGCGCGCAGAAAAATTGCGTCATAGTGCATATCGCCTTCAGGGGTGGTCAGGGTTAAATACGTTTTTTCAATCTGCTCCTGCTCAGGGTATAGGACGGCGAACTTGACGCCCAGGTGGCGGGCAAACGGCAGCAGTCTGTTGCCTTCCTCGGCAATCTTGTCCACCACAGTGATAAAGCCTTTATGCCAGTCATTGATGGCGGGCGCATTATTGGCCCATTCCTCTATATATACATCTTTGAAGCAGTTGTCCCACAATCTCTCTATGACAGGATCCAGCTTCTGGCCTGTGGCATCGCAGCAGGCGGCAATGCCGGAATCCAGGTGTTCGGACAGACCGATTGCCCCGAGATTGAGCTTGGGATAGATATAGGCATCCTGATGCATTTCACAATGCCTGTGGGCATCGGCGTTTTCTTTGTAGGGGCCTACTTTCATCTCAATAACCGGATGGACAGTGACATCTGTGATCACATGGGCACAATAGCCCAGCAACCAGGCCAGGCCCTTGTCGCGTTCTTCCCCTTCACTGCAGGCCAGGTGACGAACGCCGGCTTTGAGCATTTCGCCGCTATGCTGGTAATGCATCTTGTCGGCCCAACTTTTGGCCTGTTGGCGGTCATTGAGAGCGAGATAGGGATAATCCGGGCTGACAGCCCCAAGCTCGCAGTACTTGAAGTGTTTCAGTAAGGCGCGAATAGCGGCCTTGGGCATATGGGTAACCGCCTCCAGCTCAAGTGGCTGTCTGAGGCTATTGACCAGTGTGAGGTGTGCATAGGCGCCTGGCATTCCCTGGCCTCCAATCCTTTGCTGTTGCGTGCTGTTCCTTGGGGGTTAACCTTAGCCGCTGAAGGTGAAAACAGCCATAGCCCGAAGCTACTATCAAGCGAAATTGACTCAAGAGTAAATCAGACTGGCCGCTTTCCTTGGTTGATACCCGGAAACCCTCTTCCTTAGGAAACGGCCGGTGAAGCCTGGGCTTTACTGTGGCGGATATGGCGCTCCACCAGAGCGCCTATCAGGTACATCATCAAGTAACCGCAGCCGAGGGCGAGGATCACCGCCACCACATTGGCCGTCAGTTGTCTGAGCAGGAAGAAGGCGCCTACCAGAGTAATGATGCCGGCCAGGCGGATCAGCAAACTGGCATTGAAGTAGCCTTCGGCCTTGATATAGGCCAGTTGATAACCGTTGAGCATCAGAAAGATGAAGAAAATGGCATAGTGCAGCAGTACCGGGACGGCGCCGTGATACTGGGGTGGAAACAGCATTCTGAATAGACTCTCGCCGCCCAGCAGCATGACAACAAAGAAACTGATGCTGACAATCAGCGCCAGCTTGTAGAGCCAGTGTTTGATGGCGCGGATCTGTTCATTGTCCCGGGCGCGAACACAGACCGCCAATTCCGGCAGTACGAAGCGGTAGATAGGGAATACAAACAGCAAGGTCATGTAAGTAAATACCGGCCTGACCACCACTTGGAAATCCCCCAGCTCTTCGACACTGAAATAACGTATGGTCAGCAGTACGGTAATATAGATCATCAGAATGCTGGAGCCGGCTTCGAGCGAGGCGGTGACACTGCGCTTCATAAAGCTTTTCAGCGCCGGCTCTAGATTGACCTTGGCGAGCGGCGCGGTGGCGATTTGACGCCGCCTTCTCAGATACATAAAGGCCGCGATAATCAGAGACGACAGCGTCGTAGCGTAAAAGAGTGCCCCCAGCGGCGCCATACTCAGCCCGTAGTAACACAGGGCAAAGGCCAGCACCAAAGACAGCGGCTCCATCCAGGTAACCTTGTTACTGATTTCATAGAGACGATACATGGCAACCAGGTTGGTAAAGTACACCTTGAGCCCCATGCTGACTATGATGCCCACCAGTTGCAGGTACTCCACATCTATGGCGAGTTTGTGCTTGATATAGGGCAGTATGATGCCCCAGGTCAGCAGCACTACAAGGATCAGCACATAGCGGAAAATATTGATGATATCCCTGTCGTTGCGGGTCTGGCTGTAGGACACCACCATAGACGAGCGAAAGCCTGTCATCAGGATCAGTGACAGCGAGATGATGTCGATAACCGTGTGGTAGATAGCCAGATCCGCCTTGGGAACCCAGCTTGCGAGCCAGACTTTAAAGGAAAACCCGATGGCTATGCTGATGAGAGTGGCCCAAATACCGGCGACAAAGGCACGTTTCAACCGCGAAACTGCGGTTTCGTTGGAAGACTGAGAGAGGCTGGACATAACAGACGCTAACCGAAAAGGGGACTCCATATTAGTTGAGAACTGTTCTCATTGTCCATGATAAGGATCACAAGGGCAGATCCGGGCTTGGTTTCGGCGTATTTGATGGTATGATCCCGCCGCTATTAACTCGCCGAAGGCCATACCTTCGCCCATCAAGGTTGAACCCATGACATCGACTACACTTGCCAATTCTCCTGTTATTCTGGCTCTGGATACCTGTACCGAACTCTGCTCAGCGGCGCTGGCATGGCAAGATGGCAGTATTGCGGAATCTGTCGATGCGCCCCGTGAACACAGCCAAAGATTGCTGCCCATGATAGAGAACTTGCTGAGCCAATCCGGGCTCAAGATGCAGGATATCGGCCTTATCGCCTATGGCCGTGGGCCGGGGAGTTTCACCGGTATCCGTATCTGCACCTCTATGACTCAAGGGTTGGCGCTGGGGCTGGATGTACCTGTAATCGGCATCTCTACCTTGGCCGCCATGGCGCAGCAAGCGATAACTGAACATGGTGCGCAGCAGGTGATTTGTGCCATAGATGCCCGCATGGGCGAAATCTATTGGGCGGCGTTTGCGCAGGAATCCGGTATGGCCAAACTGGTTGGCATAGAGCAAGTGAGCGCCCCTGAGACAATGACCTCGCCCTTTGCCAATACGGACAAGGTGTATTGCTGCGGCACTGGGTTTGATGCCTACCCGACACTTTTACAACATGCCGAAAACTTGACCTTGCTGGATGCGGTGAAATATCCTCAAGCCAGTGCTATGCTTGCTTTGGCAAGCCTAGGTTGGCAACAAGGGCAGGCCACCTCGGTCGATGAGCTGGCGCCTGTGTATTTGCGAGATACAGTTGCCTGGAAGAAACTGCCGGGAAGGGAATAGGGCTTCAGGCGGGTTAACTGCCTCAAGGGCTTGGGGCAAACGGGGATCAAACCAGTATCATGATGATCAAGCAGACGGGACATCCGGGTGCAGTTCAAAGTCTGTCGCAGGCGGTAGCCGGCAACAGGCCTCCTGAGCGTGCCCAGAAAACCGTTGAGACTCAGGATGAAATCCTTGTCAGCCCATCCAGGCAGTTGGTCGAGTTTGACAGCCAAGCCCTTAACGACAAATACCAACAAAGAGAGCAGCTGAAGCGGGAAACCGCAGGTCATTCTGATGCTATCGCCCTCTATCTGAATACCCAACACGCCGCGCAGCGGGACGCTATCTCAGCCATGGTGGGCATAGATGTCTACGCCTGACAGTCCCGCAGCCGATAACGCTTTTGTAAAACCTTCCCATTCACTGCCGTTGCCGGGAAGAGGCCAGTTTCTGCTGGAACTCTTGCTGGCCTTGATGTTGACTCATCTGCCCTATGTCTCTGTACCCTTCAAATGGTTGGAAAGCTATTTCCATGAATTGTCCCATGCGCTGGCAACGCTGTTAAGCGGCGGGATTGTCAGCCATATCCAACTCTTTCCGAGTGGCGCCGGTTTCTGCTTCAGTCAGGGCGGCTGGCCGCTCCTTATCGGATTCAGCGGTTATTTGGGGGCGGCCTTTTGGGGCTGCCTGCTTTACCACCTGGCTACTTGGCCGCGGGGGATCCGTATAAGTTTTGCCTTTATCGGCGCCTTGGTGCTGCTCACCATACTGCTGTGGGGGCGGGACTTACTGACCCTGAGTATCCTCATTAGTCTGAGTGTATTGTTTCTGCTGCCGCTGAAATTTGGCGGCAATCGACTGCTCAGCGGCAGCCTGCGCCTGGTGGCCTTGATGGTGATGCTCAATGCGCTTGCCAGTCCTGCTGTGTTGCTGGGGCTGGACGATAGGGGGGATGCGGTATTGCTGGCTGAGCACAGCTGGGTGCCTGCGTTCGTCTGGGTATTGCTGTGGTTCGCTTCCGGCTTATTGGCGCTACTGCTTTGCTGGCGCCGCATAGATGGAAAATCAAACTGATCATTGGCAAGTCTGCCGCTCACTGTTAGCTTGAATTGCAATCTTATTTGGCACCAGTGCGTGCCAAAAAGTCGTTTCGGCGGGTCTGTTGCCGCAGCATAAATCTACATTCAAAGGAGAAGGGAAATGGAATACAAGCAATTTAATCGCAAGCTGGCAACGCCGCTTGGCAAGGCTTTGCTGGTGGCTGGCATGCTGCTTGGCAGCGGTGCGGTGCAGGCCGGCGAACCGGCTTTGCTGGAGGCGGTTAACAGTGACTTCCGCCGGGAAGCCAATGTCGAGCGCGACCAATATCGTCATCCAGAGCAGACACTGGCTTTTTTCGGGATCACTGCGGAGCAAACCGTGATTGAGCTCTGGCCAGGCGGCGGCTGGTACACAGAAATCCTGGCGCCTATGTTGGCGGACAAGGGGCAGTATATTGCCGCCGGTTTTAACACAGCGCCGCAAGAAGACAACCCGGGCAGCCGTTATCGGGCCAAAGCGGGCAAGCGTTATCTAGAATGGCTGCAAGCCCATCCCAAAGAGCTTGGCAAAATCGAACTGGTGGTTTTGGATCCTCCCGCACAGGTTAAACTGGGAGAAGATGCCAGCGCCGATGCTGTACTCACTTTCAGAAACCTGCATAACTGGGCCAGTCAGGGGCAACTGCAAACCGTGTTTCAGGCTGCCTTTAATGTGCTTAAAGATGGCGGCGTCTTTGGTGTGGTTGAGCACAGGGGCAAAGCCGGTAACGGCCCTGACAGCGGCTACATGATGCAGGATGAGATGATAGCACTGGCAGAAAAGGTCGGCTTCACCTTGGAAGCCAGCAGTGAGATCAACGCCAATGCCAGGGACAGTAAGGATTACCCCAAAGGCGTCTGGACCTTGCCGCCAACATTGCGACTGGGTGAGCAGGACAGGGACACTTATCTCAAGATAGGAGAAAGTGACCGTATGACACTCAAATTTATCAAAAAAGCGAACTGATACACTGACAACAGAGGCATTATGTGGCAACCTTCCGCCCCCGTAAAAGCACTGAAGATCCCGCTGCCGCACCTCACGCTGGCTGCCCAATGCTGGGGAGCGGAAGATAAGCCGCTGTTACTGGCATTGCATGGATGGCTGGATAACAGTAACAGCTTTGCCCCTTTGGCCGAGAAGCTGATGAATGATTATCGTATTCTTGCCATTGATTGGCCTGGACATGGTTTATCGGGTCACAGGCCAGGGCGTTATCCGCTGCACTGGATTGATTATCTGTATGATCTTGAGCTGCTGCTGGACCACTTGGCCGGCGATGCACCAGTCACTCTGTTGGGGCACTCCCTTGGGGGGATCGTTGCCAGTGCTTATGCTGCAGCGTTTCCTGAACGAGTCGATAAGTTGCTGTTGATTGAAGCCTTCGCTCCTCTCTATGAGGCGGTGGAGCAGGCCAAACCCAGGCTGAGAAAGAGCTTTGCTGCCCACAAGCGTATGCTCGGCAGCAAACGTAGCCAAGTGGTTTATGACAGTATTGAGCCGGCCATCAAAGCCAGAGTGCAGTTGACCGGATTGGCCGAGCCCTGGTCCAGATTATTGGTGACGCGCAATATGCAAATTGATGCCCAGGGTGCCAGTTGGCGCAGTGACCCAAGGCTACGACTCGACTCGCCGATGCGACTTTGTTTTGAGCAGGTAGCATCCCTGATGCAGGGGATCGCCATCCCCAGCTTACTTATCACGGGTGAACAGGGATTTCCTGGACTGGTGCAGAGTTTACCTCAGGCCCGCGCCTGGTACAGGGATTTGCAGATAGTACAACTACCAGGGGATCACCATCTACATATGGGGAACACCGATGAGGTAGCGCAAACTCTGGCCGGATTTCTCCAAGGTAGAAAATCCAATCCGGGGGACTAGGCAAATAAAAGCTTTTATGTGATGATGATCAAAATTTTAAACGCCCGTATGATTTTTGCGGCGCGAAAGTTAACTACCAAGAGTCGAGGCCAAAGGCCTTAATAAGAACTTTATAAAAATACTCAGTGCTTTGCCCGCAGACGCTGCGGGCTTTAACGACAGAGAGAGTCGTTTCCGCTGAAGACGGAATTTTAGGAGAGATTTGTGGACCAGCCCTGGATTAACAGTTTGCCTGCCGACGTGCCTGCCGAAATTGATGCCAGCCGCTATGCTTCCTTGCTGGAGATGTTGGAATCAGCGGTCAATACCTATGCCGACCAACCCGCATTCGTCAATATGGGCGCAACCCTGACGTACCGAAAACTGGAAGAGCGCAGCCGTGCCTTCGCCGCTTATTTGCAAAATGATCTCAAATTGCAAAAGGGCGATCGGGTGGCGATCATGATGCCGAACCTGCTGCAATATCCCATCGCCCTGTTTGGTGTGTTGCGGGCCGGCATGGTAGTGGTCAATGTCAATCCGCTTTATACCCCAAGAGAGCTCAAACATCAGTTGGTCGACTCCGGCGCCAAGGCGATAGTGGTGGTGTCCAACTTTGCCAGCACACTGGAGCAAGTGGTCGATCAAACTCCGGTCAAAAACGTCATTATCACAGGGCTTGGCGATCTCTTGAGTGCGCCTAAGCGTACCCTGGTTAATTTTGTGGTGAAGTATATCAAGCGCCTGGTGCCCAAATACTCTCTGCCACACGCCATCTCTATGCGCCGGGCGCTTCGGGCCGGTAAAAAGGCGCAATACGTCAAGCCTGTGGTCAAGAGTGATGATATCGCCTTTTTACAGTATACCGGCGGTACCACTGGCGTTTCCAAGGGCGCCATGCTCAGCCATGGCAACATAGTTGCCAACGTATTGCAGGCCAACGGTGCTTATGCCCCTTTGCTCAACGACGGCAAGGAGTTTGTGGTAACCGCCTTGCCGCTTTACCATATTTTCGCCTTAACGGTGAACTGTTTGTTGTTCCTGCATAAGGGCGCCAACAATTTGCTGATCACCAATCCCAGGGATATTCCGGGATTTGTGGCCGAACTCAAGAAAACACCTTTCACGGCTCTCACTGGGGTGAACACCCTGTTCAACGCCCTGGTCAACAGCGAAGAGTTTGCCGCTCTGGACTTCTCCCGCCTCAAACTCTCTATTGGTGGCGGTATGGCGGTGCAGCGCGCCGTGGCCGACAAGTGGCAGAACATCACCAAGACTCGCTTGCTCGAAGGCTATGGCCTGACCGAAGCTTCACCTCTGGTAGCTTGCTGCCCTTACGATCTGGCCGGTTACAACGGCTCTATCGGCTTACCTGCACCTTCGACGCAAATTCAAGTGCGGGGTGATGACGGTCAGGTATTGCCTCAGGGTGAGACGGGCGAACTTTTTGCCAAGGGGCCTCAGGTGATGATGGGCTACTGGCAACGTCCGGAAGAAACCGCCAAAGTGATCGACAAAGACGGTTGGCTGGCCACAGGCGATATCGGCTATATGGATGAAAAAGGCTTTTTCTATATTGTCGATCGCAAGAAGGATATGATCCTGGTTTCCGGCTTCAACGTCTTCCCCAATGAAGTGGAAGAGGTGGTGGCCTTGCATCCCAAGGTGGTTGAAGTGGCCGCTGTGGGCGTGCCGCATGAGGTCAGTGGTGAACTGGTGAAGATTTTTGTGGTGGCAAAAGACAAATCTTTGACCGAGAAGGAGCTTATCAAGCACTGTCGCCATCATTTAACAGGATATAAGGTGCCGAAGCTGGTAGAATTCAGGGACGAATTGCCGAAAACCAACGTAGGAAAGATCCTGCGCAGAGAACTCAGAGATGAGGCCAAATCTGCATAATATAAAGAGCCGGCGCCAGCCGGCTCTTGTGTTTCCGGGACCTGGAAACTCGCGCAGGATGGGAGTTGAATTTGCAAGATTACCTGTATGTAAAAGATGACGCCACTCTGGCGCAGCTGGTGGAGCAGTATCGCGAGGCTAAATTGCTGGTACTGGATACCGAATTTGTACGCACCCGCACTTACTATGCTTGTTTAGGGCTCATTCAGGCCTATGACGGCAAGACCCTGGCTCTGATAGATCCCTTGGCCATCTCGGATCTGTCGGGCTTTTGGGCCTTGCTGACCGATGAGAAGATCACCAAGTTGTTGCATTCCTGCAGTGAAGACTTGGAAGTGTTTGCTCGCCAAGGCCAGTGTCAGCCCAAGCCTTTGTTTGACAGTCAACTGGCGGCAGCCATTGCCGGCATGGGCCATGGCTTGGGTTATGCCAAGCTGGTGCATGAGTGCCTGGGAGTGGAGCTCGACAAGGGCGAGTCCCGCACCGACTGGTTGAAACGACCGTTATCAGAGGCGCAGCTCAGTTATGCCGCCAATGACGTTTACTATTTATACCAACTCTATCCTCAGCTGCAGCAGAAACTGGAGCAGCAGGGCAGGCTCGAGTGGGCATTGGAAGAAAGCCAGCGCATGACAGAAGGGCGTCTGGACGCGCCGGATGAAGACACAGCCTATCTTAGGGTCAAGAACGCCTTTCAGTTGAGTACACCACAATTGGCTGTGCTCAAGGTGCTGGCGGCCTGGCGTTTGCGTAAAGCGTTGGCAAAGGACATGGCGCTGGGTTTTGTCATGAAAGATCATGCCCTTATCGGCTTGGCTAAGCGTCAGCCAAGAGGGATCAATGATGTGCTTTCCATGAAAGAGCTGACGGATCATGAAAAGCGTCTTTACGCCAAAGATGTGCTCAAGGTTATGGCAAAGGCGGATATGAGCAATCTGCCGGAGCCCTTGGATGTGTTGGCTCTCAAGCCGGGATATAAGAGCGCCTTCAAGAGTATTAAGCAGTGCTTGACCGAGATTGCTGAATCCGAAAGTGTGCCTATGGAGTTGCTTGGATCCAAGCGTCATATTCACGAATATCTTGAGTGGGTATGGGACGGCAAACAGGGACCCACGCCCTTGGTGTTGCTGGGCTGGCGTGGCCAACTGGTGGCTGACAAATTGGCCAAGCTGGCACTCTGAACCTGGTTGATAAAAGTAAAAAGGCGCCCAAGGGCGCCTTTTTGTGACTGCAGCAGTACTTTACATAGATGCTTTATTTTACATAGATGCTTTATTCATACTTTGGCTTCAATTCAAATGTATGCTCTTGATACCCTTTGCTTCTTACCGAAAAAGCTTGCCTCAAGGGCGGTCCGGCAGAGTTACATTGAGCTCGAGTACCGACAGGTTGTCATCGTTTTGATCCAGCTGCACAGATACCTGCTCTTCGGAGATGTGCACATACTTGCGGATCACTTCAATTATCTCCTGCTTCATCTGCGGAAAGTAATCCGGTGCCCCGCGCTCGCCGCGTTGATGGGCAACGATGATCTGCAAACGTTCCTTGGCGGTTGCCGCGGTGCTGCTTTTCTTGCTGCTTCTGAAATAATCGAGTAATGACATAATTTAGCTACCAAATATTCGTTTAAGGAATCCCTTCTTCTCTTCCGCGACGAAGCGCAGCGGAAGCTCTTCACCCAGCAGACGAGCCACAGTGTCCTCGTAGGCCTGTCCGGCATCGCTGTCGTGATCTATGATCACCGGCACCCCTGAGTTGGAAGCCTTGAGCACTGCCTGAGACTCAGGAATAACTCCGAGCAGTTGTATTGCGAGAATTTCCTGCACATCCTCCACACTGAGCATTTCGCCGGTTTTCACTCTGGCAGGGGAGTAGCGAGTCAGCAGCAGATATTCCTTGATGGGCTCAAGCCCTTGCTCGGCACGACGGCTACGGCTTTGCAGCATGCCAAGGATCCTGTCTGAGTCTCTGACCGAGCTGACCTCAGGGTTGGTTGTCACTATGGCGATATCGGCAAAATAGAGTGCCATCATGGCGCCGGTTTCAATACCTGCCGGAGAGTCACAGATGATGTAGTCAAAGTCTTTGCTCAAATCATCAAGTACCTTGCCGACACCTTCTTTGGTCAGGGCATCTTTGTCCCTGGTTTGGGAAGCCGGTAAAACGAACAGTTTATCGCAGCGTTTATCTTTGATCAGCGTTTGGTTCAGATTGGACTCGCCGTTGATGACATTGACAAAGTCGTAAACAACCCGACGCTCACAGCCCATGACCAAATCCAGATTACGCAGGCCGATATCAAAATCGATAACAACAGTCTTGTGTCCTTTAAGCGCCAAGCCGGTAGCGATAGCCGCGCTCGATGTGGTTTTGCCCACACCGCCTTTACCTGAGGTGACAACAATAATTTGTGCCATGTTCTATTTTATCCTTTCCATCTGCCTTATCCGGGCAGCGATTCAACGATTAATGACTCACCGCTGAGCCTGATACAACCACTCTTGGCGGTACAGTGTTGCTGCAGGTTTTCAGTCAACCAGTACTGTCCCGCAATCGAAACCAGTTCAGCTTCCATGGACTGGGCCAGGATCACGGCATGTTTATCGCCGCTGGCTCCCGCCATTGCCTTACCACGCAGTGCCCCGTATACATGAATGCTACCATCTGCAATGACTTCTGCGCCATTCCCTACTGCACCAAAAACGATTAAATCACCGTCTTTGGCATAGATTTGTTGCCCGGAGCGCACGTTTTGTTTGACTATCTTGGTGACTCTCGGGGGCGGCGGTGGCAATTCCGACTGTTTCCCGGCTTTGATGCTGGCCAATCCCTGCGCCTTGGCGGCTTCATTGAGTGCCTTATCGGCGGCAGTCACACCAACTATCACCAGTTGTCTTTCGGTCAGTCCCTGGCGCAACCCTTTGAGATCTATGTCTGTGCCGTTGACCTGACTTAAGTTGAGCACCAGTGGAGCATTGAGGAAAAACTGGGGAGCCTGGGCGAGCTTGCCATCGAGCTCTTTGAAAAGGGCGTCCAGATCTGGGGTATTGATATGAAGTACAGAGAGCGTAAAAGAAGAGCCCTTTAGCTCTAGACTAGGTTTTGGCATCCCGGCGTCATTCTCCAGAAAATGAGCAGTCAGATTGCGTGACAGCGTTATATTCCAAGGCGTCCATGTTATAGTGTGCCCCGATGAGTGGCAAGTTTGAACCCATGGAAATTGATACAATTATGATCTGTGCTGTCTATAAGAGCCTGAAAAAAGCCGACACCTATTTATTCGTCAACAAGAAAGGCCAGTTTGATGATGTACCTGCTCCCTTGATGCAGGTATTTGGGCCGCCACAACTGGTAATGCTGTTGCCGCTGCAAAAAAGGCAGCAACTGGGTATCGCCGATATCAACAAGGTCAAAGCAGAACTGGCGGAAAAGGGCTATTATTTGCAATTGCCGCCACCGCAGGTGGATATGCTGAAGGAGCTGAGACGCAGCAAGGGCCTGGATGATCATTCTGCTTAAGGAATAACGCGTTTTATGGATAGACTTTCCCTGGTGTTTATTTCGCTGCTGGGCGCGTCGCTGACCAATGTCTGTGCAGCGACCGAAGGCAGTTTTGAGCTGTATCTTGATAAATTAAAACAGGACGCAGCAACGCAAGGGATAGATCAACTCGTATTGGATAAGGCCTTCAGCCAGATAAAACTGTTTAAAAAGGCCTCCAATGATGACAAGACAGCCCCCGAACTGCCAAAGGATCTGGAGCACTATATCCCCAAGGCGATCAGTGAGGAAATGGTGGTAAAGGGTCGGGTACTGGCAGAAGAATATCGACCGCTGCTGGTCAAACTTGGTAAACAATATCGGGTGCAGCCCAGGTTTATTCTGGCCCTTTGGGGGCTCGAGTCGGATTTTGGCAATCAGCAGGGCGGTTATCCTGTGCTTTCCGTGACGGCATCACTGGCCTATGAGGGACAAGAGGTTTACCGCGATGAGTTTTTTGCGGCGCTGAAAATACTCGCGTCGCAATCGCTCGACTTTAACGAGCTCAAGGGCTCGAGTACCGGTGCCATGGGGCCTTTAGGATTGATGCCAAGTGCCTATCTGCAATACGGCAGCGACGGCGACGGTGATGGCAAGATCGATATCTGGAACAGCTTTGCCGATGGCTTGGCATCTGTGGCCAACTACCTGCAGCAAACGGGCTGGGATGACACCCAAACCTGGGGACGCCAGGTCAAAGCGCCCGAGTCCATAGAGAACAGCCAACTCGGAGTGGATTATCAGGCGAGTTTCAGCCATTGGCAGCAGTTGGGCGTTCGTCGTTACGATGGCGGCGATCTGCCTGGCCGGACCGATATGCAAGTTTCATTGATCATGCCAGATGGTGTCACCGGAAGGCACTATCTGGTATACCAGAACTACCGCGCCTTGCGAAGCTGGCAAAATTCAGACTATTTCGCTTTGGCGGCGGCTTATCTTTCCGAGCGGATCAAGTATCCACCCCGGAAATAGTGTAAAATAGCCATCACGCAAGCTTTCAAGAACGAACCAACAAATTTATGTCCTTCTGGTTAACCAAGACCCTGGCCGAAATGACTCCGGATGAGTGGGAGTCTCTCTGTGATGGCTGTGGGAAATGCTGTCTCAATAAGCTCATCGATGATGAAACCGATGAGCTTTACTATACCAATGCGGCCTGCAAATTGTTGTCTGATAAAGACTGCAGCTGCATTCACTATGAAAAACGCTTTGAATTTGTGCCTCTGTGCACCGCGGTGACGGCGACGAATATCGGTGAGCTGGACTGGCTGCCGGATAGTTGTGCTTATCGGCGTCGGTATCTGGGGCGGCCATTGCCTTCCTGGCACCCACTTTTGACCGGCTCCAAGGATGCGATGCACGAAGTAGGGATGTCGGTGAAGGGCAAGACGCTTTGCGAGAGTAAAGTGCGCGATCTTGAAGATCATATTGTACTCTGGCCACTGAAGGACTTGGATTGATGTCATCCAGGCATCAAGAGTAAAAAGCCAAACACGATTGTTTGGCTTTTTTATGCTCATAGGAAACCCGCTTGCTTGAATTGAATACCTAGTTACGGCCCTTGCTCAGAATAGGTACAACATAGAGCATCAGTGCTACCAGATATGTGGCAAAAGCAACAATCATCCACTGCGACATAGTGATGCCGATAAAGCTCCAGGGAATATCGGTGCACATGCCTGTTGGCATAAATATCGAAGGCAGCCATTCATGCAGTGGCATCCAGGAGGGGAAGTCCGGCAGGAATGAACAGGTGGAAAAAGGCGATGGGTTTTGCTGCATATCGTTGAGTTCAATGGCCAATCTCAGTCCCCAACTGGCGCTTACCCCCCACAGCAAGGCCGCCACAAGTCGCACTGGACGTACACTCGGCGCAAGAAAGCCTATGATGCCGGCCAGCAGCAATCCCAATACGGCCAAACGCTGGTAAATACACATGACGCAAGGCTCGAGGTGCATCACATGTTGAAAGTACAACGCAGCCAGCTCCAGAGACAGGGCGCTGAGCGCCAGAATTCCCCAGGCCATGCGGGAGTGGGCGAAACGTATCATTGCTGTCAAAACTATTCTCCATTGATTACCCATCAGTCCAAGGCGAGGTGGGGTAACTCCTCAGATGGATATGACACCCATAAAAAAACGCCCTAGAGGGGCGTTTTTTGGACTCTACTGAAACCAAAAGGTTCAGTCAATACATAGACTAATGGCCTACGGCCGCACCTTTACCCAGCACTTCCTGGGCACTGTGGTGCAGGATCATGCCTGAGTCGTAGAAGTATTGGGTCATCTGCTCCAGGAAACCTGTCTCAATTGCCAGTACACCAACAATGGACAACACGATAGTGTAAGGCAGTGCCATCCATACCATGCGGCCATAAGAGAGACGAATGAGGGGAGCCAGAGCGGAAGTCAGCAGGAACAGGAAGGCCGCCTGACCGTTAGGGGTAGCCACTGATGGCAGGTTGGTTCCTGTGTTGATGGCAACGGCAAGCAGGTCAAACTGATCGCGGGTGATCTGGCCATCAATCAGCGCGGCTTTCACCTCGTTGATATAAACGGTACCCACAAACACGTTATCACTGACCATGGACAACAAGCCGTTGGCAACATAGAAGATAACCAGCTGCATATTGCCTTCAAAGCCGAGAGCCCATTGAATAACAGGAGCAAACAGGCCTTGGTCAATAATCACACCCACCACGGCGAAGAATACTGCCAGCAGAGCGGTAAAGGGCAGGGCTTCTTCGAAGGCTTTACCCAGAGCGTGCTCATCGGTAATACCGTTGAAGGCTGTGGTCAGGATGATAACTGAAAGACCGATAAGACCAACCGATGCCAGGTGGAAGGCCAGACCGACAATCAGCCATACACCGACCAGAGCCTGGATAACCAGCTTCATCTTATCTTTGCTGGTTCTGTGGGCATCTTCATGGGCGGCAAATTCCACCAGAATTTTGTGTACAGCGTCTGGCAGTTGGGCGCCATAACCACAGATACGGAATTTTTCCACCAAGACACAGGTGAGGATACCGGCAAAGAATACGGGTACAGTCACAGGTGACATCCGCAAGGCGAATTCAGAGAACTGCCAGTTAGCCTGGGCGGCGATGATCAGGTTTTGCGGCTCACCGACCATGGTGCACACACCACCGAGGGCGGTACCGACACCGGCGTGCATCAACAGGTTACGCAGGAAGCCCCGGAAGTCTTCCAACTCCTGGGCGTTAAGCTGGTCATTCCCGTCAGAGGTATGGTCATGATCGGCGCTGAAATCTTTACCGGATGCGACCTTATGATAGATGGAGTAGAAACCGACTGCTACAGCGATGATAACCGCAATAACAGTCAAGGCATCGAGGAACGCAGACAGGAAGGCTGAGGCAACACAGAACATCAGGGATACGATCATTTTGGAACGCACCTTGGTGATCATTTTGGTAAATACATAAAGCAGCAACTGCTTCATAAAGTAGATACCGGCCACCATGAATACCAATAGCAGCAGTACTTCGAGGTTGGCTTCAATCTCGTGCAGTACCTGGCTGGGACTGGTCATACCGATAAACACGGCCTCAATCGCCAATAAACCACCGGGTTGCAGAGGATAGCATTTAAGCGCCATGGCCAGAGTGAAGATAAACTGCACGACCAAAAACCAGCCCGCAACAAAGGGGTTGATACTGAAGAGTATCGGGTTGATGATAAGAAAAATCAGTATCGCAAGCTTGTACCACTTGGGCGAGTTGCCCAAGAAGTTACTCATAAAAGCCTGAATCGGTGTAGCAGGCATGTCTTCCTCTCTAATCTGTTATAAGTGAATCTGTTATTAAGTGTGGTAGTTACGTCTTTGGTTGACGAACGGTAAAATTTGCGTAGTTCAGTCTAGCCTAAAGATAAACTCAATGTAATGATTAGGGTATACAGGGATTTCAAAAAGCGGATCTCTAACGCAAAATTCAGTGACAACTGATTTGAACCTGGTCACTTTTATAGCAGTTATTGAGAGCTTGGCAGGGTGGGATTTTTCATCAGTGATCTGGTGGTTTTCATTTTTCGTCGCTCTGGTATGATCTGTGGCCAGAATAATGCTAACAATCGGAAAACCGGGCTGATGATAATCAATGCCAAAGGACCTGCAAGTTTTGCAGAGAAATATATAGTGCGTTCAATCTGGGAAAATAAATTTCCCCCCGGCTCCATACTTCCTGCGGAGCGGGAATTATCAGAGCTGATAGGTGTGACCCGTACAACACTCAGGGAAGTGCTGCAGCGTTTGGCCCGTGACGGTTGGTTGACGATTCAACATGGCAAACCCACCCGGGTGAATAATTTCTGGGAAACCTCTGGCCTGAATATTTTGGAGACCATTGCCGATCTGAATCCCGAAGGTTTCCCGGTATTGGTTGACCAATTGCTGTCGGCCAGAACCAATGTCAGTGCCATCTACTTCCGTGGCGCACTACGGCATAATCCTGAGACGGCGGTGGAAGTGCTGTCAAAAATCCACGAGCTGGAAGATGAGGCCGAGGCCTATGCCGAATTTGATTACCAGTTGCATCACACCTTGGCGTTTTCATCAGGTAACCCGCTGTACGTGCTGATCCTCAATGGTTTCAAGGGGCTGTATGCCAGAGTTGGGCGCTACTACTTCAGCAGTCAGGAAGCAAGAGCCTTGGCACTGGCCTTCTATCAAAAGCTTGAAATCTTGGCTAAAGATAAAAACTATACCCAGGTGCCTGCTTTGATGCGCGCTTACGGTATCGACAGTGGCATTATGTGGCAGAAACTGCGCGATGCCATGCCGCTGGAGATGGCCCAGGACAATCAATAGTTGCCGATGAGCCGTTGGCACATAATAAAAAAGACCGCTATTAGCGGTCTTTTTTATTATCTAGGGCTTTCTATGACCAAAGCTGCCTAGATCAATTCGCTTCTGTCCGGACACGAGGCCAGTACTCTTATCTCGCCATCATCTTCTTTCTGCTCCAGAGTGACATCAAAGCCCCAAAGACGGTGCAGGTGTTTGAGTACTTCCCGGCAACTGTCTGCCAGAGGGATGCCCTTGCTGGGGATGTACCTCAGTGTCAGCGAGCGATCGCCATTGACCATGACATTATGAACCTGAATATTGGGTTCATTATTGGACAGGTTATATTGTGAAGACAAAATTTGCCTGATCTCCCGGTATCCCTGTTCATCATGAATGGCAGATACCGACAGATAGTTTTTGCTTTCATCATCGAGCACACCAAACAGCTTGAACTTGCGGATGATGGTGGGGGAAAGATACTGGCTGATGAAGCTTTCATCCTTGAAGTTTTCCATGGCGAAATGCAGCGTTTTCAACCAATCGCTGCCGGCGATATCCGGGAACCAATATCTATCCTCGTCTGTTGGCTGTTCGCAGATACGGCGAATGTCGCAGAACATATTGAACCCCAGGGCATAGGGGTTAATGCCGTTGTAATAAGGGCTGTTGTAGGGGGGCTGAGCCACCACATTGGTGTGACTCTGTAAAAACTCCAACATGAATCTGTCGGTAACCAGACCTTCGTCATAGAGGTGGTTGAGCAGGGTATAATGCCAGAAGGTGGCCCAGCCCTCGTTCATCACCTGGGTCTGGCGTTGCGGGTAAAAATACTGCCCCATCTTGCGTACGATACGCACCAACTCCCGTTGCCAGGGCTCCAGCAGCGGAGCGTGCTTCTCGATAAAGTAGAGAATGTTTTCCTGTGGCTCTGACGGGAAGTGTTTTCGTTGTTTGGCTTCCTCCTTGGTCTGCTGTGAGGGGATGGTGCGCCAGAGATCGTTGACCTGGGTTTGCAGATAGGCCTCGCGCTCTTTCTGGCGAGCCTGCTCTTCACGAAACGAGATTTCTGTTGGGCGCTTGTAGCGGTCGACGCCATAATTCATCAGGGCGTGGCAGGAGTCCAACAGGTTTTCCACCTCATCTATGCCATATTTACGCTCGCATTCACTGATGTATTGCTTGGCAAAGACCAGGTAATCAATGATGGAGCCGGCATCTGTCCAGGTGCGGAACAGGTAGTTGTTTTTGAAGAAACTGTTGTGGCCAAAGCAGGCGTGAGCTATCACCAAGGCTTGCATGGTGAGGGTGTTTTCCTCCATCAGATAGGCGATACAGGGGTTGGAGTTGATGACTATCTCATAGGCCAGCCCCATCTGGCCGCGCTTGTAACCCTGCTCGGTTTCGATAAAACGCTTACCGAAGGACCAGTGAGTATACCCTATGGGCATGCCTATGCTGGCGTAGGCGTCCATCATCTGCTCGGCGGTGATCACCTCTATCTGATTGGGATAGGTCCCCAGACGATAATGCTCCGCGACCCGGGCGATTTCCTTTTCATAGGTTTCCAGCAGTTCAAAAGTCCATTCAGGCCCGTCGCTCAGTGGCTGGCGTGTTTTCTTTTTGCTCATAATCGCTTCCCCCTAAACCGCCTGCTTCTTGAACAACTCTCTGAATACGGGATAGATATCCTCTGCCTGACGAATATGTTGTACCGCCATATTGTCGAATTGTTTTTGCAGGGTTTCATATTCACGCCAGAGCGTCTGATGCGCCCTGTTGGTGATTTCTATGTAACTGAAATAGCGCACTACGGGTAGCAGTTGTGTTTCGAGGATCTGATAACAGGTGGGCGAATCATCGGCCCAGTTGTCACCATCGGATGCCTGGGCGGCATAGATATTCCATTCATTGGCCGGATAACGCTCCTGTTGAATTTCGTGCATCAGTTTCAGTGCACTGGAGACTATGGTGCCGCCCGTTTCCTGGGAGTAGAAGAACTCGTGTTCATCCACTTCTTTTGCCTGGGTATGATGACGGATATAAACGACCTCAAGATTCTTGTAAGTGCGGGTCAGAAACAGGTACAGCAATATATAAAAGCGTTTGGCCATATCCTTGGTGGCCTGATCCATGGAGCCGGAGACATCCATAAGACAGAACATCACCGCCTGACTGGTGGGCACTTCCCGCTTGGCAAAGTTGTTGTAGCGCAGATCGAAAGTGTCGATAAAGGGCACCTTGGCGATGCGCTGTTTAAGCTCTTCAATCTCCTCTTTGAGCTGCAATATCCGCTCGGCACTGGCACCCGGAGTGTTTTCCAACTCTGCCAGTTCGTTTTCCAGTTCATGCAGTCGCTGTTTCTTGTCTGCGGACATGGCGGTGCGCCGCGCCAGAGAGGATCTCAAAGAGCGGACGATATTGATATTTGAGGGCACACCATCATTGGTATAACCGGCTCGGTAAGTTTGATATTCCACCAGTTTGTTCAGGCGGTTTTTCTGCAGGTTGGGCAACTCAAGATCTTCAAACAAGAGCTCGAGGTACTCATCTTTGGAGATTTGAAATACAAAGTCATCCTGACCCTCGCCTGAGTCCGAGGCATCGCCCTTGCCGCTGCCACCACCACCGCCCTGAGGCCTGTCTATCTTGTCGCCGCGGGTAAACTGGTCGTTGCCCGGATGCACTCGCTCACGGACGCCGCCGCGACCTTGATGGAATACGGGTTCGCTGATGTCCTTGGTGGGGATACTGATTTTTTCTCCCTTGTCGACATCTGTGACGCTACGGTGAGTGACGGCATCACTGACCGCTTTTTTAATTTGTTGTTTATAGCGGTTAATAAACCGCTGACGGTTAACCGTGCTCTTTCCTTTGGCATTCAACCGCCTGTCGATAAAGTTCGCCATACGCACCTCCCAAAGCAAATACCGGGGCCCGAGAGCCCCGAAAGGGCACAGCTATGAGGACTTACGTACCCGTAAGTACCACTCGGACAACAGGCGTACCTGTTTCTTGGTGTAGCCTTTCTCCATCATACGATTGACAAAATCATCATGTTTGCGCTGATCGTCTGTGGAGGTCTTGGCGTTGAAAGAAATGACCGGCAGGAGATCTTCGGTATTTGAGAACATCTTCTTCTCTATCACGGTTCTGAGTTTCTCATAGCTGGTCCATTGCGGGTTGTTGCCATCATTATTGGCCCTGGCCCTGAGCACAAAGTTGACTATCTCATTGCGGAAGTCTTTGGGATTACTTATTCCGGCCGGCTTTTCAATTTTCTCCAATTCGGCGTTGAGTGCGGCCCGGTCAAACAGTTGGCCGGTTTCCGGGTCTCTGTATTCCTGATCCTGGATCCAGAAGTCGGCATAGGTGACATAGCGGTCGAAGATGTTCTGACCATATTCCGAATAAGATTCCAGGTAAGCGGTCTGGATCTCCTTACCGATAAACTCAACATATTTAGGGATCAGATAGCCCTTCAGAAACTCCATATACCTTTCTGCGGTATCGGAAGGGAACTGCTCTTGCTCTATCTGCCGCTCCAGCACATAGAAGAGATGCACTGGGTTGGCGGCAATTTCAGAGTGGTCGAAGTTAAAGACTTTGGAGAGGATCTTGAACGCGAAGCGGGTCGACAGTCCATGCATCCCCTCATCGACCCCGGCATAGTCACGATATTCCTGGTAAGACTTGGCCTTGGGATCGGTATCCTTGAGGCTTTCACCGTCATAGACCCGCATCTTGGAGTAGACAGAGGAGTTCTCCGGGGTTTTGATCCTTGAGAGCACGCTGAATTGAGCCAAGGTCTCCAGTGTGCCTGGGGCACAGGGCGCCTTGGTCAGTTCTGAATTGGCGATAAGCTTGCGGTAAATCTGGATCTCTTCCGACACGCGCAGACAGTAAGGCACCTTAACGATATAAACACGGTCGAGGAAGGCTTCATTGTTTTTATTATTTTTAAAGCTGCTCCATTCAGACTCGTTGGAGTGAGCCAGAATAATGCCGTTAAAGGGCAGGGCCGATAAGCCTTCGGTACCGTTATAGTTACCTTCCTGAGTGGCGGTCAGCAGTGGGTGCAGCACCTTGATCGGCGCCTTGAACATCTCCACAAACTCCATTAAACCCTGGTTGGCACGGCACAGTGCTCCTGAATAGGAGTAGGCATCGGCATCATTCTGGGCAAAGTGCTCCAGTTGGCGAATGTCGACTTTGCCCACAAGAGAAGAGATATCCTGGTTGTTGTCATCACCGGGTTCAGTCTTGGCGATGGCAATTTGATCCAGCACCGAAGGGAATACCTTAACGACCCGGAAGCGGGAGATATCGCCTCCAAAGTCATGCAAGCGCTTGACCGCCCAGGGCGACATTATGCTGCGCAGGTAACGGGTCGGGATCTGGTATTCTTCCTGCAGCAACTTGCCATCTTCCTCGGCATCAAACAGGCAGAAAGGGTGGTCGTTGACCGGACTTCTGACTCCATCGGCGCTAAGAATATAGATGGGGACTTGCTGCATCAATGCCTTGAGCTTCTCTGCCAGCGAAGATTTACCGCCACCGACAGGTCCCAGCAGATAGAGGATCTGCTTGGATTCTTCCAGCCCTTGGGCCGAGTGTTTAAGGTAAGAGACTATCTGCTCTATGGCATCTTCCATACCGTAGAAGTCTTTAAACGCAGGATAGCGAGAGATTAAGCGGTTGGAAAATATCCGGCTCAGAACCTGATTCTTGGAAGTGTCGACCACTTCCGGCTCGCCGATGGCGATAAGCAGTCTTTCTGCAGCCGAAGCGTAGGCGCTGCGATCTTGCTTACAGATATCAAGAAACTCCTGTAATGTGTATTCTTCATCGAGTTTCTTCTCATAGCGCTGTTGGTAGTGCTCAAATATGCCCATTTTAAACCCCCTGAAACGCCAAATATGTCTGGGAAGGGAACTGTCTTTAGCAGTTGCCTACCATTAATCTTAGACACTAATTCATGCTTCATGTCAAAAAACATAAATAAAAACAAAGGCAAATAGTTGCAAAAGCAATTGTTGCACTTGTGAATTGCTGCCGGAGGGTGAGCTTGTTGATGTGCGGTCGGCTTGCGGGAGAGTGCTTATGGGCAATAAAAAAGGAGCCATAAGGCTCCTTTTCAGGCACTCAGTTTGAGTATTATTAACCGGCGAAGTTTTGGTTAACAAAGTCCCAGTTCAGCAACTGCCAGAAGTGCGCCATGTAGTCAGGGCGAACGTTACGGTAGTCGATGTAGTAAGCGTGCTCCCAAACGTCAACGGTCAGCAGTGGGGTCACTGAAGCATCAGTCAGCGGAGTGGCCGCGTTGCTGGTGTTAACGATAGCGACAGTGCCATCAGCCTTTTTAACCAGCCAGGTCCAGCCGCTACCAAAGTTGTTGACAGCAGACTCAGTGAACTGAGTCTTGAAGGCTTCAAAAGAACCAAAAGCAGCATTGATAGCTTCGGCTACAGCACCGGTGGCTTCGCCGCCACCGTTAGGCGCCAGACAATTCCAGTAAAAAGTGTGGTTCCAAACCTGAGCGGCGTTGTTGAAAATACCGCCGCTGGAGGTTTTTACAATCTCTTCCAGGGTCTTGCCGGCAAATTCAGTGCCTTCGATCAGACCGTTCAGCTTAACCACGTAAGTGTTGTGGTGCTTACCGTAGTGGTATTCGATGGTTTCCTGAGAAATGTGGGGTTCCAGTGCGTTCTTGGCATATGGTAATGCAGGTAATTCGAAAGCCATTAGTATCTCTCCATGGACTTGGTTTATCATTTTCAGACTTGCTCACTGCCACCTATTGTACCGATAAAATTTGTGAAGTGAATCATTGTTTGAGTGATTGAGCAGATTGACATCATTGAAAAATCAAATGACTAAATAACCTTACAAATAGTGTGATTTTGTTCTGCGTTTCTCTCGCGTACAATAGTGAATCAAATATAGTATCGTACTCAGGAACGTAAATGGAAACTGTTGAAAAAATTAAGCAGCAAATCGCTGAAAACCCCATCATCCTTTACATGAAAGGTTCGCCCAAATTACCCAGCTGTGGTTTTTCCTCTCAGGTGGCTCAGATCATGATCAATATCGGCGAGCAGTTCGCGTTTGTTGATATTTTGCAGCATCCTGATATCCGTGCTGAACTGCCCAAGTATGCCAATTGGCCAACGTTCCCTCAGTTGTGGGTTGAAGGTGAGCTGGTCGGTGGTTGCGATATCCTGACCGAGATGTACCAAAAAGGTGAGTTACAGACCTTGATCAAGGACACTGCTGCCAAGTACAAGCAGGATGAAGCCTAAGGTCTATTTCAGCACCTTTAAGCATTTAAAAGAGGAGGCCGGATATATTCCGGCCTTTTTTCTGCCCGTTTTTGCGCGCCTATCTTCGATGGGTGTCATCATCTTAAATTACCTTTCATTTTAACAATCTACTCTGATTTTTGTTTTATTGACCACTTATCTGCCGATTGAATCC
The DNA here is from genome assembly GCF_009183365.2 of Shewanella algae. Lineage (NCBI taxonomy): Bacteria > Pseudomonadati > Pseudomonadota > Gammaproteobacteria > Alteromonadales > Shewanellaceae > Shewanella > Shewanella algae. The sequence continues at coordinate 2,678,798 of NZ_CP068230.1, read as the reverse complement.
TGTTGTTTGCAGCATAAAAGACTACCAAAGCAGTTTGGGGTAACCTCAAAATAAAACAATGTTGCAACAAATGTATTATCTGTATCGTTTTATTACTTACCAAATGTGACTGGTCAGGCTTGCTGTATATGCAATTAAGGCGTTTACGATGATTCAAGGCAGGGAATTGTATTGAGAAAAATTTCGACTTTTTACTGTGATGTATCAGTGTGGAAACAACTAAAAGTGTGACGGATGTCGCACTTTTTGAGATGGGCAATGTTAATTAATATGTTGAGAATTAACAAAAAATCAAAGTTTATTTTTTAACAACTCCCGGTAATTGGCTGCATATCTATTCGCTATAGGATAGGCGGGTTCTATTTGTCATTAAACAAAACAAAAAATAAACATAAATTAAACATTAGCGGATTTGTCAGATTAAAATCCTGTTATTGACGATGTTGAAACGAGGCGACAGTATCTTGGCAACGCCGTGTTAATAAGCGCGGTGAAAATAAAAACAAACCAGGAAGTAAGGGAGTTTAAAATGACAAGAACCAATAAGCTGACTGGCGCAGTCAGACTGGCTCTGTTTGCTGCGGTTTCAACGGGAGCTGCATCTGTGTCTCAGGTGGCTTACGCCGCAGAAGACGGTGCCAAGGTAGAACGTATCGAAGTAACAGGTTCACGTATCCAGCGTCAGGATATGGAAACCGCTTCTCCAGTGACAGTGATCAGTGCCGATGCCATTCGTGCAGAAGGCTTCACTTCTGTTGACCAACTGCTGCAGGCTCAGACCTCTATGGCCGGTGCGGCTGTAGGTTCAACCACCAACAATGGTGCCGATGGCGTGGCTCAGGTCGATCTGCGCGGTATGGGTGCTGAACGTACTCTGGTACTGCTCAATGGCCGCCGTATGGTGAACTCAGGCTCAGGCGCAGATAGTGCAGTGGACTTGAACTCAATCCCAGTAGCGATGATTGCCCGGGTAGAGATTCTTAAGGATGGTGCCTCGGCGGTATACGGCTCAGATGCTATTGCCGGTGTGGTCAACATCATCACCAAGAAAGATTTTGAAGGCTTCCAGCTGGATTTCAACGGCAGCGGAACCGATAAGGGCGACGGTGAAAACGGCGAACTGAGCCTGCTGTACGGTTTCAACACAGACAACGGCGGTAACTATACCTTTGGTGCAGCTTACTCTGACCGTCGTGGTGTTATTCAGGGCGACCGTGACTGGACCGAACCAGGCGCCAGTTCCTTCATTCCAACCGGCTCTCTGGCTGGTATGGTCAAAGATGCCAACGGCAACTGGGTTAAGCGCAGCACAGGTTACGACTATACCCAAGACAGCTGGTTCCAGACGCCTAGTAAACGCTATAGTCTGTTTGCCAACATGATCCAGGAGCTGGGCAATGAATTGGTACTGACAGGTGATATTCTGTACACCAAGCGTAAGTCAGATCAGCAAATGGCCGCTCAGCCAGCTGATATTATGCTGGGTGTTTGTGGTCAAACAGATGATCCGGTCAAGTGCATCACGTTGGATCAGTCCATGCTGGACGCCGGCATTAAGGCCGATAAAACCGGCCGTGTTAACTATCGTCGCCGTACCAATGATGTAGGCCCTCGTATCTACAACCAGGACATCGATACTCTGCGCGCCTCTATTGGCCTGCAGGGCACACTCGATGTCAACACAGGTATGACTTGGGATCTTTCCTACACTTATGGCAAAAACAAGGCCGATACCTGGGTTGAAAACTCCATCAATGCCAAAAAGATGGAAGAGTCCGTCTATAACAATCTGGATGCCTGGCTCAGTGGTGCCCCGCTGACTCAAGAGATCATCAATGACATCGGCTTCACCGAGCGCAATGATGGTGGTAATGAACAACACGTGGTTGCCGGCGTATTGAGTGGTGAGCTGTTTGATCTGAGTGCCGGTCCTGTCAGCTTCGCTATCGGTGCCGAATACCGTTACGACAGCGGTTATTACAACCCTGATCCTGTGATTGTTGCCGGTGAAGGTACTGCCGCCCAGCAAGACCCAACTGATGGTAATTACGACGTTATCTCTATCTATCAGGAAGTCAGTGTACCTTTCACTGAAAAACTGACCGGTGAATTTGCCCTGCGTTTCGATGACTACTCAACTTTCGGCAAGGCAACGACCTGGAAGATAGGTCTGACCTATGAAGCCACAGATGATTTGATGCTGCGCGCCGTGGCGGCTACCGGTTTCCGGGCGCCAAACGTCAGCGAGCTCTACGGTGGTAACACAGGGTCTTATGACTATCTGGATGATCCATGGGGTAATGAACAAGATCCACAGATCCTGGTTAACTACACCTCAGATACGGGTCTGAAACCGGAAGAGTCTGAGTCTTACACTGCCGGTCTGGTTTACTCGCCACGCTTTATCGATGGTATGTCTCTGACACTGGACTACTGGCGCTTCCGGGTGAGCAATGCCATTACCCGTCTGGATGCTCAAGCAGGCTTGAATGCTTGTTTTAAAGAGCAACAACAAACTGGTGGTCAAAGTGGTGATGCATGTAAACAGTTCGGTATAGAAGCTAATGGAGACTTGTCTAAACTGACCAACCCTCTGACCAACGTGGGTAGCCAGAATACCAGTGGTATCGATTTCAACCTGGCCTACAGCTTTGAAGGTCTGGGGCTGGATTGGAAGATCAACAACGACCTGACCTATCTGCTGGAGTTTGAGCAGGATGGCGTTGCCTATGACGGTACTATCGATGGTAACTTTGGCGCTTATGCAGAAGTTCGTAACAACTTCAGTATTCAGGCAAGTCGTGGCGATTGGAGTTTGATGTATTACAACCGTTATATAGGTAAGATGGATGATATCTATACTGATTACGATCAGAATGATAAACCGTTCACTGCAGTTGCAAAGGCTGATGCTGTAATGTACCACAACATTGTCGGTACTTATCACTTCACGGATGGCTTCACAGCTTCACTGGGTGTTAAGAACTTAACTGATGAAGAACCTTCATTTGTGTCCAATGGTAGTGATGCGGGTACGGTACCTGAAGTCTATGACACTATCGGTCGTCAAATCTACGGTGGTGTGACTTACAAGTTCTAAGCCATATCATGGAATGAAAAAAAGCGCCTTCGGGCGCTTTTTTAATGTCTGATGGTTTAACCCAGGCCGTGCTCAGCCGAGCTCATTTGAATGAGCTCTATTTTGTAACCGTCAGGATCTTCAACAAAAGCAATTTCAGTGGTTCCGCCGGCAACAGGGCCTGGGGCGCGGATAACCTTGCCACCGGCGGCGCTGATTGCTTCACAGCGGGCGTAGATATCTTCTTCGCCTATGGCAATATGTCCAAAGGCATTACCCATATCATATTGCTCTGTTCCCCAGTTGTAGGTGAGCTCTATGACTGCCTGGCCGGTTGATTCTTCGCCGTAGCCGACGAAGGCGAGGGTATATTTATATTCAGGGTTTTCCGATTGACGCAGTAGCTTCATTCCCATGATTTCTGTGTAGAAGTGGATGCTGCGTTCAAGGTTACCGACCCTGAGCATGGTATGGAGAACTTGTGACATTGCTACCTCTTTTGGTTCTATAACGGAAACCCAGTTGAGCTTCCGTAGCGTGGATGATCAAGCGAGATCCGGGGAGGTGAGAATCACTCCCAAATAGAGTGGTTCCGGCCGCCGTTAACTTGATAGCCAGTTCACAAATCCATGAAATAAACATGGTATTTGTGTCTGCTTCATTAATAATGGTGTCAACCCTATCTTAGCTGGATGCAGGAGACAAGCATGACTACAGAATTGAAAATGGCTATTGGATCTACCTTGGTAATTGCAATCGTTTTCGCCGCTATGATTGTACAGATTTTTTGATTGGCGCTGAGCAAGAATATGTAAGCCAATGCCGCCTTAGGGCGGCATTGTCGTTTCTGGATTAATCTTCCGGATAGATTTTTTCTTTGAATTCACACAGATCTTCAATCAGACAACTGCCGCAGCGAGGCTTTCTGGCGATGCAGGTATAGCGCCCGTGAAGAATAAGCCAGTGGTGGACGTCAACCTTGAACTCGGCCGGTACCACTTTGAGCAGTTTATCTTCCACTTCCTGCACATTTTTCCCCGGCGCAAAGCGGGTGCGGTTGCTGACGCGGAATATATGGGTGTCCACGGCTATGGTTGGCCAACCAAAGGCGGTGTTGAGCACCACATTGGCGGTTTTGCGACCAACCCCGGGCAGTGACTCCAGAGCCTCGCGGTTTTCGGGGACTTCGCCGTTGTACTTCTCTACAAGGATCTTGGACAGTGCCACCACATTGATGGCCTTATTGTTATAAAGCCCTATGGTCTTGATATATTCCTTCAGCCCTTCAACCCCGAGATCGGCAATCGCCTGTGGGGTATTGGCCACCGGAAACAGCTTGTCAGTGGCCTTGTTGACGCTGACATCGGTTGCCTGTGCCGATAGCGTTACTGCAACCAGTAGTTCGAAAGGGCTGGAATAATTCAGCTCTGTCTGGGGATGAGGATTGTTGTCCCGCAGGCGTTCGAGTATCGCCCGTCTCTTGTCTTTGTTCACTCAATGACCTCAGTTGACTTTGGTGATCCTGGCGCGTTCCACTGGGGCAGTTTGCACTCTGGGTTGGCGCTCAGCGAGTTTCTTGTCGATCACGTTTTTCAGCGCAATCAGCAAACCCATTCCCAAAAAGGCGCCGGGCGGTAACATCGCCAGCAGGAAGGGAGTGTCTACTTGCCAGACTTCAATGCGCAGGCTCGCAGCCCAAGGTCCCAGCAGCTGCTCTGCACCGTCAAATAGGGTACCTTGCCCCAGTATTTCCCTGCCTCCGCCGAGCACCATCAATACCAAGGTAAAGCCAATACCCATCATTAAGCCATCAAAGGCGGCGCTCATTGGTGAGTTGCGTGAGGCAAAGGCTTCGGCGCGGCCTATGATGACACAGTTGGTCACTATGAGTGGCAGGAAAATACCGAGAGAAACGTATAGGCCATAGGCGTATGCGTTAACCAGCAACTGCACTGCGGTTACCAGTGCGGCAATAATCATTACGAATACGGGAATGCGGATCTCTTTGGGCACAAAATTGCGCACCAGGGATACTGTGGTGTTGGAACCTATCAACACCAGCGCAGTTGCGAGCCCAAGCCCCAAGGCGTTGGTAAAGGTGGAGGTCACTGCCAGCAGGGGACAGAGTCCCAACATCTGCACCAGTCCGGGGTTATTTTTCCACAAGCCTTGCCAGGCGATATCGCGATATAAACTCATTGGCTTGCCTCACATGTCTGTGATTGGGAAAAAATGGTCTTCTTATTGGCTTCAAAGAAGGCCAGGGTGTTTCTCATCGACTTGACGTAGGCCCTGGGGGTAATGGTCGCCCCGGTAAACTGGTCGATTTCACCGCCGTCTTTTTTCACATACCAGGCCTTGTCATCACTGCCTTGAAGCTTTCTGCCGATAAAGCCGTCCACCCAATCAGATTTCTTGCGCTCAATCTTGTCACCCAGCCCAGGGGTTTCCTGATGCGACAGAGTGCGAACACCAAGCACAGTGCCATCTGTCTTGATACCTATGATCAAGCGTATTTCACCATTGTAGCCATCCGGCGCTATGGTTTCGATGGCAATAGCGACCGGCTCGGCATCTTGGGTGGCGATATAAGCCGGCATGGGCTGAGTTGTGCCCAGGGCGTCTTTATCCTGCAATAGAATGCAGCTTTCCTCGAGCGGATTGTCGTGCAGTTCATTGGGAATGATCTGCTCCAGGGTGCGCCTGAGTTCCAACTTTTGCTGCGCCAGGATCGCATCTCGGGTACTGTCATTGACAACCGCCACCACCGCGGTGCATATCAGGGCAAACAGGCCCAAAAGCAGACCATTTTTCAACATGGATTTTTGCACTGTCTATCTCTCTTGCTATCAATGTCCGGCGCGATGGCCATAGGCTCGGGGTTTGACATAGTAGTCGATCAAAGGGGCGCACAGGTTGGCCAGCAACACCGCAAAAGCAAAGGCGTCAGGGTAACCCCCAAAGCTTCTGATAAGGTACACCACCAGGCCGATAAGGGCGCCGAAGATAAATCGGCCCCTGTTACTGGCCGGCGCGGTTACAGGATCAGTGGCAATAAAGAAAGCCGCCAGCATGGTGGCGCCACTAAACAGGTGAATAAGCGGGCTGACATGGGTATCTGGCCCAAGCGCATAGGCAAAGCCGCTGCAGATAAACAGCGAGGCCAGTACACCGACACTGATATGCCAGCGGATAAGCTTCATCTTCAACAGCGCCAGACCACCGCACAGGTAGGCCAGGTTGACCCAAAACCAGCCACTGTTGATAGTGCCGGCAAAAATTGGTTTTTGCAGGCTCTCGGTAGTGGTCATTCCCATAGATAGATCCGTTTTCAGCGTATCGAGTGGTGTCGCCATGGTGACGCCATCGATACCGAGCTGGAAGTACTCGGCAACGCTGCCTTGGCTGGCGCCGAAAATCACCTGCAAACTGGTGAGAAAATCCGGAGAGTGCTGGGCAACAGTCGCCGGTGCGACCCAACTGGTCATCTGTACCGGGAAGGCCACCAACAGCAGTACATAGGCGGCCATGGCCGGATTGAACAGGTTGTTTCCCAAACCGCCATACAGCTGTTTGACCATGATGATGGCAAAACTTGTACCTATCACCACCATCCACCAAGGGGCGAGTGGCGGTACGGCAATACCGATAAGAACTGCTGTCAGAGCCGCGCTGTTATCCGACAAAGTCGAAAGTACCTTGCGCTTACGCAACTTGAGGATGACGGCCTCTGAAATCAAAGCAACCGTCACAGCCAGCAGTACCTGAATAAGGCTGCCCCAACCAAAAAATACACACTGCACTACCAGGCCGGGCAGGGCGCAGAGCAGCACCCTTTGCATCACAGTGCTGGTTTGCAGCGGCCGGCTGACATGGGGGGAGGAGGCTATTTTAAACGCCATATCAATCTTTCTCCTGTGCGCTGAGCGCCTTCTCTTTGGCCTTTTGTTTGGCTTTGGCTACTGCCCTGGCAATACGCGCCTGTTTACTGTCATCAGACGGGGTACTACCAGCGGACGAGGGCTCGGTAGCGGTTGTCGACTCGATTGTAGGCCGACTTTCAGCCGAAACAGGCGTATTTGCCGCGCCTTTGTCCTGTGGTTGTTCACTTGCCGCCGCGGCTTTCTTGGCCTTGGCTTTGGCAACCGCTGCCGCGACACGAGCCTGCTTGCTATCATCGCTTGTGACTTGTTTTGCTGCTTGGCTTGCGACTTGGTTTACTTCGGCGGCTTGCGCTGATCCTCCGTCGAAATCCGTTGCTGGAGTTGACTCAGATGCAGTCGCGGCTTTCTTGGCCTTGGCTTTGGCAACCGCCGCCGCGATACGAGCCTGCTTGCTATCGTCGCTTGTGGCTTGTTTTGCTGCTTGGCTTGCGACTTGGTTTACTTCGGCACCTTGCGCTGATCCTCCGTCGACATCCGTTGCTGGAGTTGACTCAGACGCCGCCGCGGCTTTCTTGGCCTTGGCTCTGGCAACCGCTGCCGCGATACGAGCCTGCTTGCTATCGTCGCTTGTGGCTTGTTTTGCTGCTTGGCTTGCGACTTGGTTTACTTCGGCACCTTGCGCTGATCCTCCGTCGACATCCGTTGCTGGAGTTGACTCAGACGCCGCCGCGGCTTTCTTGGCCTTGGCTTTGGCAACCGCTGCCGCGATACGAGCCTGCTTGCTATCATCGCTTACGGTTTGGCTTGCTTCGGAGGCTGTCGCTTGAGTGCTGCTGGCCTGTGCATCTTGAGTTTCGCAAGTGCCAGTTTCAGTCTGCCCTGAGGCTGCAGCGGCCTTTTTCGCCTTGGCGCGGGCGATAGCGGCTGCGACCTGAGCTTTCTTGTCCGAGCCAGGTGTTGTGCCTTCAGCTGCATTATCTGTAGTCGCATCAGCAACTTCTTCAGCAGGAACAGTGCCTTGTGCAGCGGCCTTTTTGGCCTTGGCCCTGGCAATCGCTGCCGCGACATCGCTCTTTCTCTTGTCCGCCTTTGGCTGGATAACTGCCGAGTCAGTTTCCACGGCTTTTTCTACCGGGCTTTCGGTGGCCACCACAGAGGCTTCTGCGGCTTTTTTCGCCTTGATCCTGGCCATGGCTTCGGCAACGGCGTCTTTCTCACCACTGCCCATGGCGGCGCGGCGCTTATCGGCTGCGGCCTTGGCTTTGGCTTCCCGGGCCTGTTTCTCGGCCTCCAGCCGTTTGAGCCTGGCATCGAATCTTTGCTTGGCCTGCTCGGCCAGCTGTTTCTCTTCGTGATTACGCTTAATGGCCGCCTTGGCAACTCGGTAATACTCCACCAGAGGAATATCCGATGGACAAACATAGCTGCAGCAGCCACATTCGATGCAGTCTCTGAGGTTGTAGGCGCTGGCCTTGTCATATTCTTCGGCTTTACTGTGCCAGTAGAGTTGCTGGGGCAATAGAGATGCCGGGCACACCTGAGCGCATTCACCGCAGCGAATGCAGGCCTTCTCCTCGGCTGGAGGGCTGATCTCGCTGGCCGATGGCACCAGAATACAGTTACTGCCTTTGAGCAGCGGCACCTTAATAAGGGGTAAGGTGTGGCCCATCATGGGGCCGCCTATGATGACGGTATCCTGACCGCTGGGGGTGAAGCCACTTTGCTCAAGTATATGGGCTATGGGCGTGCCCAGTGGCACCCAGTAATTACCCGGCTTTGGAATATTGCCGCCGGTCACTGTGACGACCCGCTCTATGAGAGGCTTACCCAGGCAAACGGCTTCACGAATGGCGAAGGCGGTGCCTACGTTGTGCACTACTATCCCAAGTTGCGCCGGAATGGCGCCGGAAGGCACTTCCTGCCCGGTAATGATCTGGATCAGCTGCTTTTCGCCGCCGGAAGGGTATTTGGTCGGGATCACAGTGATCCTGATACTTCCCTTGGGGAGGTGGCAGCTATCCAGTGCCTGCTGCATCGCCTGTATGGCTTCGGGCTTGTTATCCTCGATGGCGATAATTACCCGTTTGGGATTTAGCAGTCCGTGAACAATTTCAATGCCATCCAGAATTTCGCTGGCGTGTTCGCGCATCAATCTGTCATCGGCGCTGATATAAGGCTCGCATTCCACGCCGTTGATCAACAGCAGTTCAATCTCACTGGCGGGGTTGAGTTTGATGTGAGCCGGAAACATGGCGCCGCCCAATCCGGCTATCCCGGCCTGGCGAATGCAGCTGAGGATCTGCTCGCGGCTTAATGCTGCGATGTCTTGCTGATCAAAATCTATGGCTTGATCCTGGCCATCGGCTTCCAGCACACAGGTCAATACCGGCAGGGCAGAAGGGTGGTTGCTGGGTCTTTGCTCTATGGCGCGAATGATGCCTGAGGTGGGGGCATGCACCGCCAGATACATGGCGCTCAGTCCACGGGTCAGCGCTTGGCCCTTGAACACTCTGTCGCCGACTTTGACTTCGAGCACGGCGCTGTCACCAACCTGAGGTACGGGCAATAAGAATTCACTGGCAAGCGGTAGACGCCCGATAGAACTGCCATTGGAGAGGTCTTTCATCTGCGGCGGATGAATTCCGCCGGTCAGGCGCCACTGAGTTCCTTTATCCAACTGTTCGAGTAATGTCAGCACGGCTTGTCCTCTTCCACCAACTTCACTGGAATTGCGTTAAGCTGCCAGTCCCAGGTTTTCAGATCCTGTTTCACCGGGATCATATCGATACAATCCACAGGGCAGGGTTCAACACAGAGATCACAGCCGGTGCAGTTGCTGGTCAGGACTGTGTGCATCAGCTTACCCGTTCCTATAATGGCGTCTACCGGACAGGCCTGAATACACTTGGTACAGCCGATACATTCCTCTTCACGAATGTAGGCGACCTTTTTGACCTGGGTTTCAACACTGGCATCGAGAGGCTCGGGATCGACCCCCATAAGATCGGCCAGTTTCTCCATAGTGGCGGTACCGCCCGGTGGGCAGCGATTGATCTTCTCGCCGTTGGCTATGGCCTCGGCATAGGGGCGGCAACCAGGGTAGCCGCATTGACCACACTGGGTTTGTGGCAACAGGGCTTCGACCTGATCCACTATCGGATTGCCCTGAACTTTAAACTTCTCGGCAGCGAAGCCGAGTAAAACGCCGAATACCAGCGCCAGCAGAGACAATAAAATGACTGCAATTAGCATGGAAGACATAACTCTATTTGACTAAACCGGTAAAGCCCATGAAGGCCAGCGACATCAGGCCGGCGGTGATCATGGCGATGGCACTGCCTTTGAAAGGCGCTGGGACATCGGCCGCCGCCAGACGTTCGCGCATCGCCGAAAACAGGATAAGTACCAGTGAAAACCCGGCGGCAGCGCCAAAACCATAGATGGCACTCTGCATAAAATCGTGGTTTTCATTGATGTTCAGCAGGGCTACACCCAACACGGCACAGTTGGTGGTGATAAGCGGCAGGTAAATCCCCAGCGCCCTATGCAGAGTCGCACTGGTTTTCTGTACCACCATTTCGGTGAACTGTACCACCACGGCGATAACCAGAATAAAGCTCATGGTGCGCAGGTAGCCCAGATCGAATGGCAGCAGCAGATACTGGTTGACCAGATAGCTGAGAATGGCTGCCAAGGTCATGACAAAGGTGGTTGCCATGGACATACCTATGGCAGATTCCAGCTTGCTGGACACCCCCATAAACGGGCATAAGCCAAGGAATTTCACTAATACAAAATTGTTGACCAGCACAGTGCCAATCAACAACAGGAGATACTCACTCATCTCATTACAGGCGTTGTGATTTCTTAGCGGTTATTATCAGTGTTTCAGTGGTCATAAACAACATATAGAAAGCAGGGTTTACCTTCTTTGCGCCCGTATTTGGCCATAAATGGCATTAATTTCTGTTCATTTCGGCGGGATCCAGCTGTTGTGGCTTGGCGATATAGAAGCCCTGCATGCCGTCGACCAGCAATTTCTCCACCACCATCTTCTCTTCCTGACGCTCGATGCCGCAGGCTATCACCCTGACACCACTGCGGCGGGCCACATCGACCAACATACGGACAAAGAACTGGTTATTGGTGTCTTCATCTATTGCCTGGGTATAGCTGGGATCCAGTTTGATATAGTCGGGGCGCACCTCTCGGAAGAATTTGAATGAGGTAAAGCCCATGCCGAAGCGTTCTACCGATACCCTGCAGCCGACGCTGTGCATGGCGCGAACGAACTTGTGACTGGCAGCCAGATTGCCCTGCATACCTGCTTCATTGATCTCAAACACCAGCCTTGAGGCCAATCTCGGGTGTTTGGAAAGCAGATCTCGGGCCCAGGCTATAAAGCTTTCTTTGGAGGCTGAACCCGGGCTCAGATTGACGCCGATATTACCGCTGAGGTTTGGCAGGCTCTGCAGTAGTTTCAAGGCGCTGAGCAGTACCAGTTTATCCAGTTCCTGACTCATGCCGTGACGTTCGGCCATGGCGATCACCGTGGCTGTAGGTAGAAACTTGCCTTCACTGTTGTAAAAGCGTGCCAACAACTCCCGGTAGCCATCTACCTCGCTGCGACAGGGCTGAATGGGTTGCTGGTAAAACTTGAGCGCCCGGCGCTTCAGCAAGTCTTCAATGGCCAGTTTCCAGCGGTTATCCCCGAGTTTTTCATCCAGCATATTCTTATCCTGGAACTGCACCGCATTAGGGCCCAAGGTTTGCGCGATGTTGGTGGCGGTATCGGCCATGGCGAGAATACCCATGGGATCTTTGTCGCTGGCGTAGGCCACTATACCTGTATGGGCAATGGAGTCTGTTTGCAGTTCTGCTTGATACTCTTCCAGCTCACGCTTGAGCTGGGTGGCAAAGGTTTGCGCGTCTTTCAGCACAATTGAGGGGATAAAGATGGCAAAGTCAGTACTGGCAATACGAAAGCTTTCGCTGTTTTTGTAGCCCTGGAGTGCCCGGCGAATACAAACCGCGACACGGGCAAGATAGTCATCGCCGCCCTGACGGCCGTGCAGTTGATTGATATGACCAAGCTCAGTGGCTTTTACCAGGATTAACACTCCAATTTGTGATTTGCCGGAAAGAGACAGTTGCTGCAGTTTTTCGGTGAAGTGCTGGCGGGTGCCAAAGCCGGTTACCGGATCTTCATAGGCGAGCTTCTTCAGTGCCAGATTTTCCGACTCAAGTTTGTCAAACTGCTGCTTGAACAGCTGCCGACTTTGCTCCAATGCTTGCCCCAAGGGCTTGAGTTCACCCCGAAAGCGGCTCTGTGCCAGAGAATCAAACTGGCCTTGGGACATCTTGGTTAAATACTCTGCCGCATATTTGAGGACGCGTTTATGACGGCCCATCATCAAGGCAAAGATTAACGCCAGGGCCAGATAAAGAGGCAGTAAGCGTAATCCTGCTAGCCAGAGTGTATGGATCCCTTGATCTCTAAGAGGGCTGAGGTCGGGCTTAAGTAAAACCCGCCCGGAAGCGAAGCGGTATTGGGATTCGAGTTGCAACGGCAACAAATAATATTGCCAGTTCATCTCAGGCAGGAAACTGCCTCTGGTAAGATTATTTTGGCCGTCGGCGTCATCTGTATATTGGAAAAACTGCAGCGGCGCAGTGTCCTGCAGCTGCCGGTAAAGGATTGCGGCATCATCTGCGTCCTGGGCTTGCTCCTGCGCTTGTTGTAATCGCTGCAACAGGGCATTACCTTCCTGCTCCAGAATCTGCCGCTCCTGCTGTAGCAGCACCATGCCGGTAGCCAGAAACCCCAATAATAGTAACAGTTGAAAAAAGCGCGAAATGCCCATCTTTATCTGAGTTCAGACCAATGTCGAGACGATTGTCGAAATTGTATACGTATTTGTTATAAATACAAAACGCAGAAAGAGGTGAGGTGGCTCCCCTGACTGGACTCGAACCAGTGACATACGGATTAACAGTCCGCCGTTCTACCAACTGAACTACAGGGGAATAGAATATGATGCTGAGCGAAAATCGAAGTGGCTCCCCTGACTGGACTTGAACCAGTGACATACGGATTAACAGTCCGCCGTTCTACCGACTGAACTACAGGGGAACAGATTTCGCTTAGGTCAAACTTGAAGTGGCTCCCCTGACTGGACTTGAACCAGTGACATACGGATTAACAGTCCGCCGTTCTACCGACTGAACTACAGGGGAACAGATTTCAAGCTAACTAAATTGGCTCCCCTGACTGGATTCGAACCAGTGACATACGGATTAACAGTCCGCCGTTCTACCGACTGAACTACAGGGGAATAATTTAGCTAGGATTAACCTATTGTTTTCATAAGACTTGCTTGAAGTGGCTCCCCTGACTGGACTTGAACCAGTGACATACGGATTAACAGTCCGCCGTTCTACCGACTGAACTACAGGGGAATCGCAATTTCTCGCTTGTCTCGCTGAGAACGGAGCGCATAGTAAATCGCTCTGTGGGTGGAGTCAACTCGCATCCCCAAAAAAAGTGTCATTAAGCTGTTAATTGCTTATCTAATGCTCACAGTGATGGATAAAACTGCTTTATGGATATTTTTTGCTTAAAAAATAACGGCTAAACACTTATGTGCCAGGCGTTTGACTCAGACCTCTTGCCATTTGCAACAAGGATATCGACCTTAATGAGCCCTTTGCTAGCGATTGAGCTGCCATGCCATAGATAAATACCATGGGGGATTATGAAAGGGGCATCAAACTGAGCGCTTCAAGCAAGATAGAACACCGCTCAAAAAAGGGCAGCACAATCATTTTGTGTTCATTTTTGGTGCAGCTTAATCCGCTTTGTGAGTACCACACTTTCATATGTTCTTTTATTACAAAATACCCACCAGGGTAGGATAAATGGAACTGGATGCCTCAAGCCCCCATGGCTAAAGGGTTACACTGACTTATCCACTAAATCTGTGGATAAACCTGTGAGCTTCCCCGCTTTATGGGCTGCAAACCCTTGTGGCATCAGCATTGAACTTAAAATGGTCAATTTGGGAGGCTAAAATATAAACATAACAAAAACAGCAAGATATAAAAGTCAAGCCGCTTTGGTTTGCTTGGTGATTTTTGTAACAAAGCTGTAAGGAAGTATCTGCCAATCCTTGTGCATTAAATCCGCCTCAGTGATTCATTCGGATGGATTTTTTATATTTGGCCGCCACATCTGCCGTCTCGTTGCTGAGTTTCAGCACAAGCTGCTGCTGACATCATGTTGGCAGGAGTAATGCGGCTTTTGGCTTGGCGTAATTCGGCCCAATGAGTAAAATGAAAGGCTTAACCGAAGGAGCATTAAAGTGTCAGCTACGCCGTTTCGTTTGGAGTCTCAGTATTCTCCTGCCGGAGATCAGCCCTCCGCCATTGCCAAACTGGTTGATGGCCTGGAATCCGGGCTCGCCAACCAGACTTTGCTGGGGGTTACCGGCTCAGGAAAAACTTTCACCATTGCCAATGTGATTGCCAATCAAGGGCGGCCAACCATCATTATGGCGCCCAATAAAACGTTGGCGGCGCAACTCTACGGTGAGATGAAAGAGTTTTTCCCCCATAACGCGGTGGAATACTTCGTTTCCTACTATGACTACTACCAACCGGAAGCCTATGTGCCTTCGACCAACACCTTTATTGAGAAGGATGCTTCGGTCAACGCTCATATTGAGCAGATGCGACTCTCGGCCACCAAGGCCTTGCTGGAGCGGCGTGATGTGGTGTTGGTGGCCTCGGTTTCAGCCATTTATGGTCTTGGCGACCCTGATTCTTATATGAAGATGCTGCTGCACCTGCGCCAGGGCGACATCATGGGCCAGCGGGATATACTGCAGCGGCTCAGCGAGTTGCAATACAGCCGCAACGATATTGAACTGCAGCGGGGTACCTTCAGGGTGCGCGGTGAGGTAATAGATATCTTCCCGGCCGAATCGGACCGGGATGCTATTCGGGTCGAGTTGTTCGATGATGAGATAGAGCAGCTGTCGCTGTTCGACCCTTTGACCGGCCAGGTACGTAAACGCATTGCCCGGGCCACGGTTTACCCCAAGACTCACTACGTGACCCCGAGAGAAAAAATATTGGCGGCCACAGAGCAGATAAAGGCCGAGCTCAGAGAGCGCCGTCAGCAGTTACTGGATACCAATAAGCTGATTGAGGCACAAAGGATCAGCGAGCGGGTGCAGTACGATGTGGAGATGATGACAGAGCTGGGTTATTGCTCCGGTATCGAAAACTACTCCCGTTATCTCTCCGGGCGTGCACCGGGAGAAGGGCCGCCGACTTTGCTGGATTATCTGCCGCCGGATGGTCTGCTGATCATCGACGAGTCCCATGTGACTGTGCCGCAGATAGGTGCCATGTACAAGGGTGACCGTTCGAGGAAAACCACTCTGGTGGAGTACGGTTTCCGCCTGCCTTCGGCACTGGATAACAGACCGCTCAAGTTTGAAGAGTTCGAGTCCTTGATGCCGCAGACGATTTATGTTTCGGCTACACCGGGCGGTTATGAACTTGAACGCAGCGGCGGCGATGTGGCCGAGCAAGTGGTCAGGCCCACGGGTTTGTTGGATCCCGAGCTGGAAGTGCGGCCGGTGGCGATTCAAGTGGATGATCTGCTGTCTGAGGCCAACAAGCGCATTGCCGTCAACGAACGTGTGCTGGTGACCACGCTGACCAAGCGGATGGCGGAAGATCTCACCGAATATCTCGATGAACACGGCGTTAAGGTGCGTTATTTGCACTCGGACGTGGATACCGTGGAGCGGGTAGAGATCATTCGCGATTTACGTAAGGGGGTATTCGACGTGCTGGTCGGCATCAACTTGCTCAGGGAAGGGCTGGACATGCCGGAAGTGTCTCTGGTGTGCATACTCGACGCCGATAAAGAGGGCTTCCTGCGCTCCGAGCGCTCGCTTATCCAGACCATAGGCCGCGCAGCCCGTAACATTAACGGCAAGGTGATCCTTTACGCCGATAAGGTGACCCCTTCAATGGCAAAGGCCATGGATGAAACCAATCGTCGCCGCGAGAAACAGCACGCCTTCAACCTGGCCAATGGCATAGTGCCCAAGGGCTTGGTGAAGAAGATCACAGATGTTATGGATGTGGGAGATTCCCCCTCATCGGCAGCACCCCAGCCGGGTGCCCGCAAGGTGGCGGAGCGCAAGTCGGCTTATCAGGTGGACGCTGCCAATCTGGCGCATGAAATCGACAGGCTGGAAAAACAGATGCACCAGCATGCCAGGGATCTGGAGTTTGAGCAGGCCGCTGCGCTGCGTGATGAAGTGGCAAGGCTCAGAGAGGAGCTTATCAAGGCCTAAAGCACACATGGGGCTTGTTCGCACCTTCCCTAAAATCGCCCCATTGACAAAGAACCCGGCAAAAGCCGGGTTCTTTGTGCTGTTCATCTGTCAACGACTTTAAAGAGCTTGATTTAAAAGTCTAATTTAAAAACCCCTATTTAAATGCTTAGGCTTGGTATCAAAGTTTCGGCGCTTTATAAGCACTCAGTCGCCACAAGCCAAACAGTGCGATACCGCCAATCAGGCCAACAAGATGCGCTTCAACCGCGACTCTGGCGCCAATCAGGGCACTGACTTCAGCGGCCGCCCCTTGCCATTGCTCCCAGCCGACCTTGGCGATAACGCCAGCAAGCAGCAGGTAACCTGAACTGCGACCGCTGCGAATATCGGCCAGGGCGCCGAAGGCAAACAGGCCGTGCAGTATGCCACTTAGCCCAACATAACCCATAAGCTTCGGGTAGCAAAGATATAGCCCTACACCTTCAAACAGACAGAGTGCCAGGGTCAATATCAATACACCCAGGGCGTTATAGTGTTCCTTATGCAGATAAAGGATCACCCAAAACCCGGCGAGGTTCATCAGCAGATGCCAGAAGTTGGTGTGCAGCAGATTGCCGCAGACAAGCCGCCACAGCTCACCTTGTTCTATGGCGCTGCGGCGAAAGGCCAACAGCTCAGTGAGCGGCAGAGAATACAGCAGCAGCGCCAGGGCTGTTAACACAACACCTGAAAAATAAGCGGATCTCGGCTTCACGCTGTCTTGGCCGCCAGTATTGCCTGGATGCAGTCCGGTGTTGCCAGATACTCATCCAGCCCTTTTTGGCGCAGTAAACAGGCGGGGCAGGTGCCACAACCTTTGCCAAGAATGCCGTTATAGCAGGTAAGGGTTTCATCCCTTACCAGTGGCAGTTGCTGGTATTTATCTGCCAGTGCCCAGGTTTCGGCCTTGTTGAGCCACATGAGTGGCGTAACCAAACGCAGCTGTCTGTCCATGCCTTGTACCAGCGCAGATTCCATCGCCTTGATAAAGTCATTACGGCAGTCCGGGTAGCCGGAGAAGTCGGTCTCGCAGACGCCTGTGATCACGGCATCGGCGCCTATTTGATAGGCATAGATCCCCGCCAGGGTCAAAAACAGAATATTGCGTCCGGGAACAAAAGTATTGGGCAGACCATTGTCCATCAAGTCGTTTGATACCGGGATATTGTCGCGGGTGAGGGCCGAGATGGCCAACTCATTGAGCAGAGTAACATCCAGCACCTTGTGACTGGCGGCGCCGAGTTTTTGCGCCAGTTGTTTGGCAACTTCAATCTCCTGGCTGTGGCGCTGGCCATAGTCGAAGGTGATGGCATGTACTTCATCATACTGGGCCAAGGCCTGAATAAGGCAGGTGGTGGAGTCCTGACCGCCGCTGAAAACGACTATCGCCTTGGAAATAGCTGGCTTAGTGCTCCGGGGCGGCTCTGCGGTTTGGGTTTGCGGTGCGTTTGATTCTGATGACATAAGCGATTGATTGGATGAAGACATAAGTGTCTATTCAAAGGGATGACTCAATTGTCACAGTTTACCCTAATTTGGCCGGCTGTCAGCGCCGGCGGGGTAAAAAACGGAAAATTCGCTCATCCTTGCGCTTGGGGCCAAATTCCTCTATAAATGCCGCCCCGGCAAATATGAGGAACCCCGATGTACTACCCCGTCAACGAAGTCTTTGAAACCCTGCAGGGAGAAGGTGTGTTTACCGGCGTTCCGGCCATTTTTGTGCGTTTGCAGGGGTGCCCTGTGGGGTGTCCTTGGTGTGATACCCGCCAGACCTGGGACAAGCTTGAGCATAATCAGGTGAAACCTGCCGATGTGATCCGCACCGATGGCAGTATCGGTCGCTGGGCAGAGCATGATGCCAAGTCTTTACTGGAGGCGTTCAAACAGCAGGGATTCAATGCTAAGCATATAGTGATCACAGGTGGTGAGCCTTGTCTCTATCCGCTCACTGAAATGACAGAAGCATTTAATGCCGCAGGCTTTCGCACTCAAATTGAAACCAGTGGCACCTTTGAGGTGAATTGCAGCGCAGATACCTGGGTCACAGTCTCGCCCAAGGTCGGTATGAAGGGGGGGATGCCGGTACTGCGTCAGGCGCTGGAGCGGGCAAATGAGATTAAGCATCCGGTGGCGACCGAGGCTCATATTGAGGAACTGGATCAACTGCTGCGGGGATTGGATCTCAAAGACAAGGCTATCTGCCTGCAGCCCATCAGTCAGAAGAGCCGGGCGACGGCGCTGGCGATGAAAGTCTGTATCGAACGCAACTGGCGTTTGTCTATTCAGACTCACAAGTATCTGGATATCGATTAATCCGTAGTGGTAATCGACAAAAAGCCGCATTGATGCGGCTTTTTGTTATCTGAAGCGCGTTGTTAGCAGCAGAGTTCACCCGTGGTTTCAAACTGCTTCAGTTTGTTTTGATACTGGCTGATATCCCCTATGTTGGCGGCTATCCACTCGGGGTTGTAATAAGTGTCCAGATAGCGCTCACCGGGATCGCAGATCAGGGTCACTATTGAGCCCTGGCGGTTGTCGCGTTTCATTTCGGCCGCCAGCATCAGGGCACCATAGAGGTTGGTGCCGGTCGAGGCCCCGGTCTTGCGGCCGATGATCTGTTCCAGCCAATGGATTGTCGCCACAGAGGCGGCATCAGGGATCTTCAACATGGAGTCGACAACCCCCGGGATAAAGGAGGGCTCGACTCTGGGCCGGCCTATACCTTCAATCTTGCTGCCTTGCTCACAGGTGATGGCCGCATCTCTTTGTTGAAAATAGTCATAGAACACTGAGTTATCCGGGTCGACCACACACAGCTTGGTGCAAAGCTGTTGATAGCGGATATAACGGCCAATGGTGGCCGAAGTGCCGCCGGTACCCGGGCTCATCACAATCCACTCGGGAATAGGGAAGGGCTCGCGCTGCATCTGATCGAAAATGGCATTGGCAATATTATTGTTGCCGCGCCAGTCGGTGGCCCGCTCGGCATAGGTGAACTGATCCATATAATGGCCATTCAGCTCCCGCGCCAGCCGCTCAGACTCAGCGTAGATTTCGCTGGAGTGATTGACAAAGTGACAACGGCCGCCATAAAACTCTATCTGCTGTATCTTCTTGCGGGCGGTGGAGGCCGGCATAACCGCAATAAAGGGTAGCCCCAGCAGGCGGGCAAAGTAGGCCTCGGAGACAGCAGTGCTGCCGGATGAGGATTCAATGACAGGAGTATCCTGTTTGATCCAGCCGTTACACAAGGCGTACAGAAACAGTGATCTTGCCAAGCGGTGCTTGAGGCTTCCGGTTGGATGGGTGCTTTCGTCTTTAAGATAGATATCCACTCCGGCTACCGCCGGCAGTTCCAGTTTAATCAAATGCGTGTCGGCACTGCGCTGAAAATCGGCTTCGATTTTGGCAATTGCTTCGTTTACCCAGAGATCGGCCATTGTTGTTCTTCTTTCTTATAACAGGATGGTCTTAATCATAACCAAAGGTAATGACAATGGATAGCGAAAACTCAGGCGCATTAAGACACAGCCACAGGCTAGATAATTGATTGTTAAGGAATTAAACGCGGTGGGCGTAGATAAAAAACTTGGAAGATTGACTAAAGGAATATAAAAGAAATGGTGGAGGGAGAAGGATTCGAACCTTCGAAGGCGGAGCCGTCAGATTTACAGTCTGATCCCTTTGGCCACTCGGGAACCCCTCCACATATTTGGAGCCAGACATTAGAGTGAAAGATGGTGGAGGGAGAAGGATTCGAACCTTCGAAGGCGGAGCCGTCAGATTTACAGTCTGATCCCTTTGGCCACTCGGGAACCCCTCCACGATTTCACTTTCGTGTCTTTTAAATTGTAGGCAAATGGTGGAGGGAGAAGGATTCGAACCTTCGAAGGCGGAGCCGTCAGATTTACAGTCTGATCCCTTTGGCCACTCGGGAACCCCTCCTCAATTGCGGCCGCCATAGTAGTCAGAAACCTTTTTCATGTAAAGCCCGATTTTAAAAAAAGGGCTAAAGTTCGTGGTCATTTGGTCGATTAACTAACAACGAGTTGTTTTGTTGATGTTTTTTTATGCGCACTGATGTTTCCTTAATCAATGAACTGCAATTGGGCGAACGGCTTAATCTAGCTGTTGAGTCCCATCGCCGGGGGGAGTTTGCCCTGCTTTTGGCGTTGCTGTCTCAGGATGTGCGCGATTGGCCCCAGTTTCACCTGCATGACGATGTTGAAAAGGACACTGTCCTGCGGCAGCAATTTGATCTGCCTGCGCCTCAACCTTTGGTTGGGGACTTGAGTCAAGAACCTTCCCTGGTAGACAACAGTTATCATTTTATCAGTGAGGGCGAGCGCAGCTTTCAACTGGCCCAGGCCTTGATGCCCGAACCTTTGGTTATCAGGGGAAAGAGAGATAGCGGAATGCAGGTGGCGCTGGATAACTGCGATTGGCACACAAGGCTGCGCACGGAAGGTGTCTTGAACCAACCCAAGGTGGCTTTGATGGAGTTTGTTGACCAACTCTCCGAGCAGCGCAGGTTGGCCGGTCTTTATCAAACTGCGTGAGTCTTGCCTCAGTCCGGGTCTTGTCAATGTCGTATAATGGTGCGTGCCTATCAGCATCGGAGACATATAGATGAAGAGTATTGAACAGGCTCAGGCCGCCAATGTGCAGGACACTTGTGCCGAGTGTGGCAGCTATGTGGATATAGGGACAGTGGTCGAAGAAGGAGACACCTTGCTTTCGTTGACTTTTCAAGGTGAGTCGGCGGTAGCCGATGTCGAGGCGCTAAAGCAATTGGCCGAAGGCCGCTTCGCCGATGTCAAGGCTGAGCTCTGCAACGATGAGCAGGCTGTTACCCTGGCTCTGACTTTTTCCTGTAGTGCCGAGAAAATGATTTTTCAGTTGGAAAACGGCTTGGCATAAGTGACTTAAGTAAATGGTCAAAGGTGGCCAGATCCGAAAGGTTGTGAGGCCGCCCATGGCAGGGTAAATGTAAGAAAGTATGAGTTATCTTGCTGGATATTATGTAAAAGTGTAATCTCGCGCAGAGAAGTGATAACAGGCCCGCGCATTCGGCGCGGGTTTCTTTAAGCCCGAAAGGGAACCTGAGGACATGTGTGAAGCGACGTAGGTATCAGCGATTGCTGGAGTTGTTGACCAACTCGGTTGCCAAGCAGCAGGGCGATTTCGCCAAGACGGCTGAACTGGCTACTGAGCTCTTGTGTCAGTACCTTGATGTGCAACACGCCAGTGTCTGGTCCTGGTCCAGGGATCAACATGTGCAGTTTGAAGTTGCCCGCTTTGGCTCAGGGCGACCTATTCAGACGCCCAGACCGCAACACCTCAGTCAAATACCCGCCTATATAGATCAACTCAAACAAAGACGCCACATTGACGCCAATGACGCGCTAGCAGATTGGCGGATGAGCGAGCTTGCCGAGGTCTACTTTAACGCCAACGGTATTGCCAGTGCCCTGGATATCGCTATCAGGATCAATGGCCACATTGAAGGCGTATTGAGCCTGGAGCGAACTATTGCCGGCGAACTCTGGAGCGATTTGGAAATCCACCTGGCATCGCAAGTCGCTGATCAACTGGCGCTGACTCTGGCGACCTATGATGCCTACCGTAAAGATGAACTACTGACGCTGTTTCAGTCGGCCGCGGAGCAGTCGGCCCAGGTCACCATGTTAATCAATCTGCACACAGAAGCGATTGAATACATCAACAGCGCCCATGAACAGATCACCGGTATCCCGAAAGAAAAAATGCTTGGTGCCAGCCTGAAGCAATTGGCCTTTTTTCATCAGCAACCCAAACAGGCTGAAATGACCCTGGCCAAAGTACTGCGCGGTGAAGTGGCTACCGGTGAAGTGATGCTCAATCGTGAGCAGGGCCAGGAATACTGGCTCAGATATCATGCCAGTCAATTTATCACTCAGCGCGGTAACCATTATGTCTTGGTCTCCAGTGAAGATTGTACCGAGCAGCATAATTATCAGGCCGAACTTGAGCGCTTGGCCTGGCGTTGCAGCCTGACCGGACTATACAACCGCACCCATTTCAATCGTTTACTCGATAGAACCTATAGCGGGCAGTTGCTGCTGATCGATTTGATTGGTTTTAAACGCTTCAATGATACCTATGGGCATGAACAGGGTGATGCCTTGCTGATTGAAGTGGCCCGCCGTTTGAAACACTTTGCCTCTCTTTATCCCGGCTGCAATATTGCCAGGGTAGGCAGTGATGAGTTTGCCCTCCTGCTCGATGATAACAACGAGCTTGATATCGATGTTTGTTGTCATCGCCTCTATCAACAGTTGTGCAATCCCATCAATATCGGCCGTGAGCAAGTGGATCCCAAGCCGGCACTGGCGGCGGTGGACATTGCCGAAGTCGCCGAATTGGTAGCGCCGCTGACTTGTGCCGATATTGCGCTGCAATACGCCAAGAAGAAGCAGGGTACGGCAATCCAGTTTTTCAACAGCGCGTTGCTCAAGGCGTTCAAAGATGATGCCCAGATAGAAAGAGATCTGCACGCCGCCATTCGGGGCAGACAGTTTGAACTTTATTATCAGCCGCTTAAAGATTTGCAAAGCTGCAGTTACATAGGTGCCGAAGCACTGATCCGCTGGCACCATCCCAAGCGGGGAGTACTGTATCCCGGCGCCTTTATCGATATTGCCGAACAGTCTGGGCTTATCAATGCCATAGGTACCTGGGTGCTGGAGGCCGCCTGTCGCCAGCTTAATTTGTGGCAGCACCACAATATTAATATCGCCATGCATGTGAACGTGTCGGCGCGGCAGTTTTTCGGCAGCAATCTTTATGAGCAGGTGTGGCAACTGCTCAATCGTTACCGCTTGAAGCCAGGTACGCTTATTCTGGAGATCACCGAAACCGAGTTGATGGAAGATATACGCTATGCCACCAATCTATGCCAGGAGTTGGCAGATTTGGGGGTAGGGCTTGCCATTGATGATTTCGGTACGGGCTACAGTTCAATGCGCTATTTGAAACAGTTTCCCATCAGCAAGCTCAAGATAGACAGGTCTTTTATCTCAGATCTCAATATTAGCCGCGAGAGTCGCGAAATCGTCAGCGCGATTATCGCCATGGCCAAGGCGCTGAATATCTCTCTGACAGCAGAAGGAGTTGAAACCGCCGAGCAGGAACGTTTTCTCACATCCTGCATGTGTCATCAGGCCCAGGGATTCCTGTACAGCCCGGCACTCAGAGAAGCTGAATTCAGCGCTTTCTTGCAGCAGAGTCAACCGCTGTTGCTGCACTGATTAGCCAGCCCAAGCTCACTCTGGCCAACTTGGGGCCGAACTTAAATAACTCCTAGCTAAATCCGTTTCAGACAGCAGTGTTTGAACTTGTGACCGCTGTTGCAAATGCAGGGTTCATTGCGTTTGGGATAGCTGACGGCGAACTGCTTGCCCTCGGTGTAAAACCAGTTGCCGGCCTCAAGTATAAATTTCGATTCTTCAAAAATAGCGTCCAACTGGCCATCGGCCAAATACCAGGCCTTGAAAGTGACTCTGGCCTGGGTTTGCCCCGGAGTCAAAGGTTCCCGCTCGACAATCTGCAGTCCCAGCCACTGAGTCTTTGGCATTTGTGCCAGGATTTGCGTCGTGAGTCCCTGTCGATAGTCCTGGTGATGGGTATCGATAAGATAGTCAAACTCCTGTTTGACAAAGGCGGCATAGCGGGAGCGCATCAACTGCTCTGGAGTAGCAGCTGTGTGCTGCTTAGTGTGCAGCGGCTGACAGCATTCGCAGTAGGGGAGCTTGGAGTGGCAAGGGCAAAGGGTATTGGTTGGCATCGGGATTTTCTGTTTCAATCTCTGTTTCAATCGTGAATGGTAAAAAGGCGCCGGCATCCCGGCTTGAGTTTCGCTCATAATAGCGCTTTGACGGCAGCCTTGCATTGAAAAGCGGCTATATTGCTAGGCCTTGGAAGCTTTGGTTAGTGGATGATGAAAATCATTACCAGATTGAGCATCAAAACACTGAACGCAAGCCCTATGGCAAATTGGATAAGGCGTCCTTTGGCAGGTAAAGCTTCTATCAGCTGCAGCGGGTAGTCAAAGAAAATGGCCAGATAAAGCAGGCTTCGTAAGGGATAGGCCGTACCAGAGAGCCGGTACTCCCGGCCGTTTTTCAGCTTAACTGTCACGGCGTGAGCTCGTTTGCGCTCAAGCTGATGATTGTCATGATAGCCCACCCAGTGGAACACCAGACTCGCAATATCCTCTTTGGCGACAGCGGTCGTTGCTCCCGTGAGATATTGAGGCAGGAGAATACAGGTTTGGTTTATCCTTATCTGCCGCTCGTCTTTGGCACTGCTTTTCACGCCTAACTGAGTCAGTATCCGGCCTTTGCGTACCTGGATATATATCAAAAACCAGATGACGCTACAGGCAGGGAGCAACAGCAACTGAACCTTTCCCATAAAAGGTGCCAGCAGAGTGGCCAGCACAATAACGGGAACTAGGCTCAAAAGCAGCGGCAGCTCTTTTCTCCAGGGCAAAGTAAAAAAGCTCAAAGAGATGGGCAAAGTGATTTCGCTTACCAAATCCAGGTTAGTGTATTTGCCGGTAAAGGTGCGATCGAACCATTTGCAATCGTTCAATAAGGCTTTGGATGGCGTCATCTGACTCATAATTCCTTTTATTTGTCGTGAACTTCAGCAAGAGAAGTGAACAAGGTAATCCGTCATTGTAATTGCAGCAAAAACGATAGCGCCCTTATATCCGCAGGGCACACGCTCAAGTACTGCCAATTACTTGGCATGAACGATTTCAATTTCAACACTGGGTGGGAGATCGCTGGCAGGGGGCACGGGGGCAAACTGCTCGCCATAATACAGGTTAGGTTGGGGTTTGGCGTTGAAATAATGCTCAGGCTCGGCGCGGTTGCTGGTATCAACATCCACTAACCAGTTACCTTTTTTATCTTTATGGCTGACGATAACGATTTTACCGGCAAACTCGCTCATGGGTTCTTCAGTATCTTTTGGCGGGTGAAAACGCACCAGATAATAGCCTATGTCAGTGGCGCTCTTTCCGTGTGCCTGACGCTGAACAACCCTAAAATCCACATCTATCCTGGCTTGTTTATGGCGAATTCGGTCAAAGAACTTTTGATACAGTTTGAGTACGTTTTCACGCCCCTGAACTATGGCAAGGCTTTGCTGTTCAGGAATATAAGTGGCATCCTCGGCGTATATATCCTCCAAAGGAGCTGAGTCGAGTTCATTAAATGCCCGGTTGAACATGACATAGACACGATTAAGGGCTGCTTGGTCTTTATCCTGCAATTCGGCGGCCTTGAGGGGCTGAAGCACAGAAATCAGGCAAAAGAACAATAGGGTCAGGAATTTCATTAAAATCATCTAAGCAGGCTCATCTGACCTCACTATAATAGAAGCCCCTTGGTAACAGAAGATTGATTTCTTTACAAAGTGTGTAAACCTCGTCATAAGTTGGAGGAGTCGCATCATGAAAGCAGATGATCTGACACTTTTTATGCAAGAAATGGCCGATGTGGTGCCGCTCAAGCAACAAACCCAGGCCCAGACCAGAGCGAAACCTCTTTCCAGCGAGTCAAAACAGGCACGCAAAGCCGCCGCCGAGGCCCATGAGTACCTGCAGCGCCTGACCTTGGATTTAGCGCTGATCCCCAGAGTGAAACCCGATGATATGCTCAGCTACAAGCAGCAGGGGATCCAGGAGGCGGTATTCAAGAATTTACGTCTCGGCAAATACAAGATAGCCGCCGAGCTGGATATTCATGCCATGTCGGTGCGCCAAGCCAGAGATTATCTGCTCGGTTTCATTCAAGCTCAGGTGGCTTTGGGCCACCGCTGCGTGCTGGTGATCCATGGCAAAGGGCAGAATCGTAAGCCGTTTCCTGGGCTTATCAAGTCCTGTGTCAACTTCTGGTTGTCGCAGATGGATGAAGTGCAAGCGTTTCACAGCGCTCAGCGCGAACATGGCGGCTATGGGGCCCTCTATGTGATGTTGCCTAAATCAGAAGCCAAACGGCTTGAATCCCGCGAGACCAACCACAAAGGAGCAGGCTTTCGCTGAGCTGTCTTTAACGGCGGTTTGCGGGCCTAAGAGGCCGAGATTTAGTTTGACATAAGTGTAACCAATGTTTAATTTAAACGAGTGTTTTAAATTAACTAAGGTCACGGAATGGCAAGTCGATCTGATACCAAGACAAGAATTCTCGATGCCGCGGAGAAGCTGTTTGCCGAGCGGGGGTTTTCAGAAACCTCCCTCAGGCTTATCACCAGCAAAGCAGAAGTGAATCTTGCATCTGTAAACTACCATTTTGGTTCCAAAAAAGAGCTCATCCGCGCGGTTTTGGCACGTTACCTGGACGTGTTTATGCCGTCGGCGTCCAACGCCATCAATGAGCTTATCGGCCGGGATAAACAAGCTTCTTTGGATGCCATTTTTTCCTCCCTGGTGGGACCGCTGCTTGAACTCAACAAAGTCCGCAACGAAGGAACCAGTATCTTCCTGCAACTGCTCGGTCGCGGTTACATCGAAAGCCAGGGGCACTTGCGCTGGTTTATTACCACCCACTATGGTGAGCATCTGGATCAGTTTGTTCAGGCTGTGTCCGGCAGTGCACCTCACATTCCGCCGGCAGAGATGTTCTGGCGCTTGCACTTTACCCTGGGAACCATAGTTTTCACCATGGCCTCGGCCGATGCGCTCAATGAGATAGCCGAAGCCGACTTTGGTGAACATAATGATATAGAGGCGGTCATCCGCAAGGTGATCCCCTACATGGCCGCCGGTGTGGCTGTGCCGCTGGTTTCTCAAGCAGAATAAAGGTCTGGTTATGAGTATTATCCTTCTAATAATTGTTGCCCTGATAGCGCTGTTCTTCGTGCGCAATATACGCCTGCAGTTCGTGACACGGCCGGTATTGGCCTTCTTTCGTAAGGTGTTACCGCCGCTTTCTGATACAGAGCGTGAAGCGATGGAGGCCGGTGATGTCTGGTGGGAAGCCGAGCTGTTTCGTGGTAAACCCAACTGGGAAAGCCTGCACGCCTATGGCAAGCCGGCACTGAGCGCCGAAGAGAAAGACTTTATCGACCATCAGGTGATGACGGCGCTAAAGATGATTGATGACTATGACATAGTCAACAACCGCAAGGACTTACCGCCTGAGCTGTGGGAGTACTTCAAGAAAGAAGGCTTCTTTGCGCTGATCATCCCCAAAAAATACGGTGGCCGTGAGTTTTCTGCCTATGCCAACTCCACCATAGTCAGTAAGTTGGCGAGCCGCAGTGTCAGCGCCGCCGTGACTGTGATGGTACCCAACTCACTCGGCCCGGGTGAGCTGTTGACTCACTATGGTACCAAGGAGCAGAAAGAGCATTGGTTGCCGGCCTTGGCCAAAGGGGAAGAGATCCCTTGTTTCGCCCTGACCGGCCCCGAAGCCGGCTCAGATGCCGGTGCCATTCCCGATGAAGGGCTAGTCTGCCGCGGTGAGTTCCAGGGCGAGGAAACTCTGGGGCTGAAGCTGAGCTGGAACAAGCGTTACATCACGCTGGCACCTGTGGCCACTGTGCTGGGGCTGGCATTTCAGATGCGTGACCCAGACGGGCTGTTGGGGGACAAGGTTAACTTGGGGATCACCTGCGCCCTGATCCCAACCGATCATCCCGGCGTGAAAATTGGTCGCCGTCACAATCCGCTCAATATGGCCTTTATGAATGGTACCACTCAAGGGGAAGAGGTATTTATTCCGCTGGATTGGATCATAGGTGGCCCGCAATACGCCGGCCGCGGCTGGCGTATGCTGGTGGAGTGTCTCTCTGCCGGACGTGGCATTTCACTGCCGGCGCTGGCGACGTCGTCAGCGCATATGGCGACCAAGACGACAACCGCCTACAGCTACGTGCGTAAACAGTTTGGCATGGCCATAGGTCAGTTTGAAGGGGTTCAGGAAGCGCTGGCAAGGATCATCGCCAACACCTATCAGCTGGAAGCGGCCCGTCGTCTGACAACCACAGGCATAGATCTCAAGGTTAAACCGTCTGTGGTGACCGCGATTGCCAAATATCACATGACAGAGCTTGGCCGTCAGGTGATGAACGATGCCATGGATATTCAGTCCGGCAAGGGTATTCAGATGGGGCCAAAAAACTATCTGGCTCATGGCTATATGGCCAACCCTATCTCCATCACAGTGGAAGGGGCCAACATCCTGACCCGTAGTTTGATGATCTTCGGTCAGGGCGCGACCCGCTGTCATCCTTATGTGCTGGCCGAGATGGAAGCTGCCGGCATGGAAGACAACAGTGAAGCGCTGGAGCGTTTCGACTCCTTGCTGATGGGCCACATAGGTTATGCGCTGCGTAACGCCTTTGGCTCTTTGGGCAACGCCCTCAGCCGTAGCTATTTTGAGCGCTCACCCGTGAGTGGCGATACCCGCGACTATTACAAGCAGATGGCCCGTCTGTCCAAGGCGCTGGCGCTGGTGACTGACTTGTCGATGCTTATCTTGGGCGGCGATCTCAAGCGCAAGGAGATGATTTCGGCCAGACTCGGTGACGTTCTCAGTCAGCTATATCTGGGCTCGGCCACATTGAAACTGTTTGAAGACAATGGCCGCCAGTTTGACGATCTGCCGATAGTCAAACATGTGATGGATACCCGATTGCAACTGGCTGCCAAGGCGCTTGAGCAGGCGATAGCCAACTTCCCCAATCGTCCGGTTGCCTGGGTCATGCGTGTGCTGGTATTCCCGCTGGGGAACCACTTCAACGGCCCGAAAGACACTCAGTCCATTGAGCTGGTCAAGAGCATGCTTAAACCGGGTCCGGCCCGTGACAGGCTGACCTTCCTCTGTCCTGAGTTTGACGGCGACACCAGTGGTATTGCCGAGGTGGAAGCGGCATTCAAGGCTCAATATCAGTGCCGTGAACTGCACGGCAAACTGAGAAAGGCACAAAAAGATGGCCGTTTGCCTGCCAAACTGGCGCCTTTATCTCTGTATCAGGCGGCATTGGACGCTGAGGTTATCAGTAAAGCCGAGTATGAGCAGTTGCTTGAGGCCGATAAGCTGCGGTTGGCGGCAATCAATGTCGATGATTTTGAAACTCTGTAATTGAGATTGATTGGTATCTGAATTTCAGTTTGGTAAGCCTGTCCCAAGCGGGCTTAGCTCTGATGTAAACAAAATCACCAAGTCTGAAACAGAACAAAAGCAGTAGAAATAAAAAAGGTACGTCTCGGCGTACCTTTTCTGTTTTGTTATCAGCTTAGCGCTATTGGCAAGCCATTAGGCTACGATCAACACCTTGCAGGTATTGGTGCCACCTACGGTTTCCATGGCATCCCCCTTGGTCATGAGCACCATGTCACCACTCTCCAGGTATCCCTTGGCCTTGAGGCTTTCAAGGGCTTTTTTCGCCAGCTCATCGGCGGCATAAACGGTGGAGTCAAACTCAACCGGATAGACACCACGATAGAGCGCCATCTTGGCCAAAGTAGGCTGATGACGGGCGAGGGCGAAGATAGGCAGCGCCGAGCTTATCCGTGACATCAACTTGGGCGTTGCACCGGATTCGGTCAGGGCGATAATCGCCTTGACGCCCTGCATATGGTTGGCGGCATACATGGTAGACAGCGCTATGGTTTCTTCTATGGAGCTGAAGCTTTCATCCAGACGGTGCTTGGATACCCGCACACTGGGATGTGCTTCGGCGCCGAGACAAACCCTGGCCATGGCCTGAACTGTTTCTTCCGGATAATCCCCGGCGGCGGTCTCGGCAGAGAGCATCACTGCGTCTGTACCATCGAGTACGGCGTTGGCTACGTCCATGACTTCGGCGCGGGTAGGCATAGGGCTGCTGATCATAGACTCCATCATCTGGGTCGCGGTGATCACCACCTTGTTGAGTTGACGCGAGCGGCTGATCAGCTTTTTCTGCACGGCAACCAGAGCCGGATCGCCAATTTCTACACCCAGGTCGCCGCGGGCAACCATGACGGCATCTGAGGCGAGGATCACATCGTCCATCGCTTCATCGGAAGCTACGGCTTCGGCGCGCTCTACCTTGGATACTATCAGGGCATTGCTGCCGGCCTTTTGCGCCAGTTCGCGGGCATAGTTAAGATCGGCGCCGCTGCGGGGGAAGGATACCGCCAGGTAATCGACCTGAATTTGTGCCGCAGTGACAATGTCCTGCTTGTCTTTATCTGTCAGCGCCGCGGCAGACAGACCACCGCCTTTCTTGTTGATCCCCTTGTTGTTGGACAGGGGACCGGCAACTGTCACGCTGGTATGTACCTTACGGCCTTCTACCTTTTCGACTTTCAGTTGTACCCGGCCATCGTCCAGCATCAGGATATCACCGACAACCACATCGTCCGGCAGTTCCTTGTAATCGATACCCACCTGGGTTTCATCGCCTTCGCCTTTACCCAGCTCGGCATCCAGAATGAATGGCTGGCCGAGATTGAGTTGGACTTTCTTATTGTCCTTGAAGGTGGAAACACGGATTTTCGGACCCTGAAGATCGCCGAGGATGGCAACGTGTACACCAAGCTCTTTCGCAATACTGCGAGCCTGGCTGGCGCGTTTTAGGTGATCTTCGGGGGAACCGTGGGAGAAGTTGAGGCGAACAACGTTGGCACCTGCTGCTATGATACGACGCAGGTTATCATCACGATCTGTGGCTGGGCCCAGCGTGGTAACGATCTTGGTTCTGCGGAACATAATATACTCCGTTTAAGTTTTAAAAAAATCTTACGCTATATTAACAGACATCGGCTCAATATGTAGGAAACTTACAGACAAAATGATCTAACTCAAAGTTTTATTTTTGTGAGTTACGGCTAATTTTAGGCGGGGCATGGGCAGTTGCCAATTTTGGTAACTGCCCTGGAGCTTACGGGAAAGGGGATTACAGCGGCTCGCTCTTATCGATGCGGGATTCTTTCAATACCTCTTTGACCCGCTTGAGACTTTCCCTGAAGCGTGGACCCCGGCGTAGCGTAAATCCGGTCGCCAGCACATCAATAATCACCAACTGAGCCAAACGTGACGCCATAGGCAGGTACATATCAGTGTCCTCCGGCACCTCCATGGTAACCGGCAGGGTACATTCCTGCGACAGCGGCGAGTGGCGCGCTGTTATACCAATCACGGCAGCGCCGTTTTCTCTGGCCAATCTTGCTATATCGATCAAAGACTTGGTGCGGCCTGTGTGGGAAATCAGCACCACTACATCGCCTTCATCACTATTGATACAGCTCATGCGTTGCATCAACACATCATCGAAACATAAAACCGGTACATTAAAGCGAAAGAACTTGTTCTGGGCATCGTGTGCTACTGAGGCCGAGGCGCCAAGACCGAAGAAAGAGATCTTTTTCGCTTGAGTCAGTATGTCTACCGCCTTGTTGATGGCCGTGGTATCTATGCTCTGGCGTGCTGTATCCAGAGAAGCCATGGAAGATTCGAAGATCTTGGTGGTATAAGACTCGGGTGTATCATCTTCCTCAACGTGACGACTGACGTAAGGGGTACCATTCGCGAGACTTTGGGCCAGATGTAATTTAAAATCCGGGAAACCTTTGGTATCCAAACGACGACAGAAGCGGTTGACTGTAGGCTCGCTGACATCCGCCATCTTGGCCAGAGTTGCTATGCTTGAGTGAATAGCTGTCTGGGGGGATGCCAGGATAACTTCGGCTACTTTGCGTTCTGACTTGCTGAAATGGGGGAGGTTTTTTTGAACCTTTTCTAGGGTATTCATACGCGTACGTCCGCTGGGTTGAAATTATGTAATTTTATTATTTCTTTGAGGCATGAGCACTACAAAGTAGGGTGCAAACCAATCTTGACGTAAGTCCTGTATATACCGGAATGAAAACAGGCTAACTTCCGAGATAAGAAGGTTTTAAGCAGGAAAAGCATACCAGATTATTGCCAAACCTGCCTAGACTGGCCTCACGGCTTTATTTGCAAATTATAGATGCATTTAATAAATACTGTTGTTATATTACAACAAAAGTGTGGAATTCTTCATCGCATAGCGGAACCACCACCGACAAAAGGAGAGCATTAAGCAATGGGCAAAACAACATCAGAGGCCAAAGCTTGTGATTTTGTACTCTTTGGTACCAAGGGCGACTTGGCAAGGCGCAAATTGTTGCCTTCGCTCTACCAGCTGGATAAGGCTGGCCTGCTCAATCGGGACACCAAGGTCATAGGTGTTGCCAAAGACGAATTCTCTGCCGAAGATTTTCGCGAACTGGTTAAAACAGCCCTGAGCACCTTTGTTAAAGAACCCCTGTGTGACACCACGCTTTCCCGCTTCCTCGAACGTTGCCATTATGTCGGCACCAATTTTACCGAATCTGAAGGATACAAAGCCTTCCACCAATTGCTCGAGCCTGCAAAGCGGGTGATGGTCAACTATTTTGCTACGCCTCCAGCCATCTTCGGTGATATCTGCCGTTGCCTGCATGAACAACAACTGATCCATCCCGATACCCGAGTGGTGCTGGAAAAGCCCATAGGCTCAGATCTGCAGTCATCCAGAGTGATTAACGATCAGGTTTCTGCCTACTTCAGTGAGAGTCAGGTCTATCGTATTGACCATTATCTGGGTAAAGAAACAGTACAGAACCTGATTGCTTTGCGTTTTGCCAATTCACTGTTTGCCTCCAAGTGGGATAACCGCACCATAGATCATGTACAGATCACAGTGGCCGAAGAGGTGGGCATTGAAGGGCGCTGGGGCTATTTCGACAAAGCCGGCCAGATGCGAGACATGATCCAGAACCACCTGTTGCAGGTGTTGACCTTGATTGCCATGGACCCCCCTGTGAACCTGGATGCCGATAGCATTCGCGATGAGAAGGTGAAGGTGCTCAAGTCGCTGCGTCCCATCAATCAGGACAATGTATTTGAAAACACTGTGCGCGGCCAGTATTCGGCCGGATTCCTCAAAGGATCGCCGGTTCCCGGTTACCTGGAGGAAGAGGGCGCCAACGTGGATTCCAACACAGAGACCTTTGTCGCCTTGCGTGTCGATATTGACAACTGGCGCTGGGCCGGGGTGCCTTTCTATCTGCGCAGCGGTAAACGTATGCCGTTCAAGAGTTCTGAAATTGTCATCTATTTCAAGAATCCACCCCATAACCTGTATCGTTCAAGCCATCGTAACCTGCCTCCCAATAAGCTGACCATTCGTCTGCAACCACATGAAGGGGTGGAGATCCAGATGATGAACAAGGTGCCCGGGCTTGAGCAGAAACAGCGATTGCAAACCACCAAGCTGGATTTGAGCTTCTCAGACACCTTCAAGAACGAACGTATCGCCGATGCTTATGAACGTTTGTTGCTCGAAGCTATGCTGGGTAATCAGGCATTGTTTGTGCGCCGCGACGAAGTGGAGCAGGCCTGGACCTGGGTAGATGGCATTATTCAATCCTGGGAGATGAGCAACGAAAAGCCCAAGCCTTATCCTGCCGGTACCTGGGGGCCTGTGGCCTCAGTGGCCTTGATCACCAAAGACGGCCGCTCCTGGGATGAATAAGGAGACAGCATGATTAAAGAAACCGTATTCAAATCGTTCGACAACCCAACTGCGCTGGAAGCCCAGTTGGCCGAGCGTATTGCCGGCGCGCTGCAAAACGCGATAGATAGCCGCGGCAAGGCTAGCCTGGTGGTTTCCGGTGGTTCGACGCCACTGAAACTGTTTGCCGAGCTCAGCCACAAGATGATCGACTGGAGCGATGTTTACATAACGCTCGCCGACGAGCGCTGGGTGGATGCCGAAGACAAGGACTCCAACGAGCGCCTGGTGCGCGAGCATCTACTGCAAAATCGCGCCGCCAGTGCCAAGTTTCGTGGCCTGAAGAATATGTTTGCCAGCCCGGAAGCGGGTTTGAGTATGGCCACAGAGCAGTTGGCCAACTTCCCACGGCCTTTCGATGTGGTCGTGTTGGGAATGGGCAATGATGGTCATACCTGCTCCTGGTTTCCCTGCGCCCCCGAAGCGCAACTGACCGAGGCGCTGGAAACCGATGCACTGCTGTGCGCCGTGCATCCGGGCAATGCGCCTCACGCCAGGATCAGCCTGAGCCGTAAAGCCGTGCTCGGCAGCCGCCAGATCTATCTGCATCTGGTCGGTGAAACCAAACTTTCCGTATATCACCAAGCTCTCGAGAGTGACGATCCCAGGGAAATGCCGATCCGCGCCGTGTTGGCGCAGCGCAAGACCCCGGTCGATGTGTTCTGGAGCGCTTAAGGAGGCAAGATGCACCCAAGAGTTCAAGCCGTAACAGACAGGATTATTGCCCGCAGCCAAGAGCACAGGGGCAAGTACCTGGCGGCATTGGCCGAAGCCAGGGCCAAGGGCGTGCACCGCAGCAGCTTGAGCTGCGGCAATCTGGCCCATGGGTTTGCCGCTTGTCAGCCAGCCGATAAAGACAGCCTGCGCCAGCTGACCAAGGCCAACATAGGCATAGTAACAGCATTCAATGACATGCTTTCGGCGCACCAACCCTATGAACACTATCCCGAATTGCTGAAACAGGCCTGCAATGAAGTGGGCAGCGTTGCTCAGGTGGCAGGCGCTGTACCGGCCATGTGTGACGGTGTTACCCAGGGCCAACCCGGAATGGAGCTCAGCCTGCTGAGCCGTGAAGTGATTGCCATGGCTACCGCTGTTGGCCTGTCCCACAATATGTTTGATGGTGCCTTGCTGCTGGGTATTTGTGACAAGATAGTCCCTGGGCTACTGATTGGCGCCCTGAGCTTTGGTCATCTGCCCATGTTGTTTGTGCCGGCGGGACCGATGAAGTCCGGGATCCCCAACAAGGAAAAAGCCCGTATTCGCCAACAGTTTGCTGAAGGCAAAGTCGATAGAGCCGCCTTGCTCGAAGCCGAGTCCAAGTCCTATCACAGCGCGGGAACCTGTACCTTCTACGGTACGGCCAACAGCAACCAGTTGATGCTGGAAGTCATGGGACTGCAGTTACCCGGCTCCTCATTTGTTAATCCGGACGACCCTTTGCGTGAGGCGCTCAATAAGGCGGCCGCCAAACAGGTGTGCCGTTTGACCGAACTTGGCAACCAATACAGCCCCATAGGCGAGCTGGTGTGTGAAAAGTCGATAGTCAACGGCATAGTGGCTCTGCTGGCCACCGGCGGTTCGACCAATCTCACCATGCACATAGTGGCGGCGGCCCGTGCGGCCGGCATCATAGTCAACTGGGATGATTTCTCCGAACTGTCGGATGTAGTGCCGCTGCTAGCCAGGGTTTATCCCAACGGCCATGCCGACATCAACCATTTCCATGCCGCCGGTGGGATGGCTTATCTGGTGCGGCAGTTGCTGGATGCAGGTTTACTGCATCAAGACGTCAACACGGTTGCCGGCTTTGGTCTTGAGCGTTACACCAAAGAGCCCAAGTTGCTCAATGGCGAGCTCAGTTGGGTGGATGGCCCGACCGAAAGTCTGGACAGCGAAGTGCTGACTTCAGCGGCCAAGCCGTTTCAGAGCAACGGTGGTCTTAAGCTGCTCAAGGGCAATCTGGGCCGGGCGGTTATCAAGGTTTCTGCGGTGCAGGAGCAACACAGAGTGGTGGAAGCACCTGCTGTGGTTATCGACGATCAGAACCAACTCAATGAGCTCTTTACCAGTGGTCAACTGGATAAGGACTGTGTGGTGGTGGTCAAGGGGCAAGGCCCCAAGGCCAACGGCATGCCTGAGCTGCATAAGCTGACGCCTATTCTCGGGACTTTGCAGGACAGGGGCTTTAAAGTTGCCCTGGTGACCGATGGCCGTATGTCAGGAGCCTCAGGCAAGGTGCCGGCGGCTATTCACCTGACGCCGGAAGCGCTCGATGGCGGTATGATAGCCAAGGTGCACAGCGGTGATTTGGTGCGGGTCGATGCCGAAAAGGGCGAACTCAGTCTGCTGGTCGATGAGCAGCAACTGGCCGCAAGAAGTGCCGATAAAGTGGAATTGAGAAGTGTGCGTTACGGTATGGGCCGTGAGTTGTTCAGTGCGCTGCGCGCCAATCTCAGCAGCCCTGAAACCGGTGCTCGCAGTACCAGTGCCATAGATGACTATTACTAATCATTAAGGAATAAAGTACATGCTTGAGAATAACTGGTCCTTGCAACCTAAGGACATATTTAAACTGAGCCCGATCATTCCGGTAATGGTTATCAACAAGATTGAACATGCGGTGCCCCTGGCCAAGGCCCTGGTTGCCGGCGGCATTCGGGTACTGGAAGTGACGCTGCGTACCGATTGTGCCCTCGAGGCCATAGGGCGGATAGCTGCCGAGGTACCGGAAGCCTTGGTCGGTGCCGGCACCATACTGAATGAAGCGCAATTGGCGCAGGCGGCAGAGGCCGGCGCTCAGTTTGCCATCACCCCGGGGGCGACTGTGGAACTGCTCAAGGCGGGTAAAGCCGGTAAGATCCCGCTTATTCCGGGGGTGGCCAGTATCTCCGAAGTCATGGTGGGACTGGGTCTGGGCTATACCCACTTCAAGTTCTTCCCGGCAGAGGCTTCAGGCGGGGTCAATGCGCTCAAGGCTTTCAGTGGTCCACTGGCCGATGTCCGTTTCTGCCCAACCGGCGGGATCACCCCGAGCAGCTACAAAGACTACCTGGCGCTGGGGAATGTCGATTGTATCGGTGGCAGCTGGATTGCCCCGGTGGAAGCGATGGAGCAAGGCGACTGGGCCAGGATCACCAGGCTATGCCAGGAAGCCATCGCGGCGTTGTGAGCATCTGGCAGTGAATGAATAAGGCTACCCGAGGTAGCCTTTTCTTTGCTCCGGTGTTTTTATAGGCAACAAAATCAACAATTTTAGTCCTTTAGGCTGGCTTGCACTGTTATTGGCTTTAGGGTAGCTTGATTTGAAAAGGGTAGGCTATTGGTTTTTATTGGTCAGTTCTGTTGCTGCTGCAACGACTGCCGATAAATAAGCCGTATGACTCAGGGAGGAGCCTTTGTGAGACTTGAGCGCATCATCAAGCATTACAACGCCTGTCATTGTCAGGCATGTTCGTTTCAACCCCAAACCGACCATATCACTGAAGCCAAGATCATTTCTCATTTTGCCGGCAACTGGTTAGCAGTACCAGTTGGACTCTGCATCATGGTTTTACTTGGATTTCAGCCGTTACCCATTAAAATGTCTTGCCCTGTCTGTGGAAACACCTTTTTCGCCAGCGGCTTTCGTCACTAATCGTTTCAGGATCTGATTAAAAGGAGTTTTGTCATGTACGACTCAGCGGTAATTCCTTCATCTGTTTACTCATCTAAAGCCAGCAAACTGAGCGGGCTATGTTCCGGTCTCAGATATATGCTGGTTTTGGCTTTTGCCTGGCTCCTTGGTGGTTGCGGCCAGCCCTTGCCGCTGGACAAGGCCGAGTATGCCGGAGAGTGGCAGAGTGCTGACATGTATCTGCTTATTCAGCACGATGGCTCTGTGGAGTATCAGCGTTATGATGGCAACAGCCGCACCTCGATAAGTGGTGGTATCCAGAAGTTTGATGGTAACGACTTTGAAGTGGGGATCGGTTTTATCTCCAGTCGTTTTGAAGTGTCAGAGCCGCCACACAGGGTCGGAAGCGACTGGCAGATGGTGGTTGATGGTGTCCGGTTGACCCGGGTTTCCGATGTGCAGTTTTATTGAGCCTAAGCCCTGTTCAAGTCTAGGTTTAAGTAGAGATGGAAAAGGCGCCAATGGCGCCTTTTTTGTGTCAGTCTTTGTTTTTGTCCTGATGTTTTCCATCAGCCTGGGAGCTCGGGGCTTTATCCGTGTTGCCAGCGGCTTCACCCTTACGCTTTATCTGCTTGTCTTTACTGTGCTGGCCAAATTGCGGCATTTTGAACTTGGCACTGTACTTGAGCACTGCCAGGTTGCTGGCAATAACGCCTATCACCAAAATGATGATCAACCAGACTTCCAAAGATGACATTTCCATCTCTTGCTACCTGCTTCAGTCTACGGCCAGGCGCTGTTCACAGCGGCGGATATCTTCAGGTGTATCTACCTCTGGCGAGTCAAATGCGCTGATGGCGACCTTGATCTTGTGACCATATTCCAGGGCTCGCAGTTGCTCCAGTTTTTCCAGATCTTCCAGTCTGCCCAAAGGCAACTTGGCAAAGGTCTCGACAAAACGACGGGTGTAGGCATAAACCCCAAGATGCTTATAGACAGGGTAGTCGCTGACATCACGGCCGAATGGTATCCGGGCGCGGGAGAAATAAAGCGCATAGAATTCGTTGTCGAACACCATCTTCACATGCTTGGGATCGTCCAGCTCTTCCTCTTCGGTGATCTGATAGCCGAGGGTGGCCATTTCAAACTCACCGGGATGACGCTGGAACAGACTGATGATCTGCTCTATGGAGATGGGATCGATCAGGGGTTGATCCCCTTGCAGGTTGATCACCAGATCGTCATCCGCCAACCCCAATTGGGTAATGGCATCGTTAATCCTGTCGGTGCCGGAGGCCGCTTCGGCGCCGGTCATCACAACATTGCCGCCAAAGGCCTCTACAGCGTCCTTGATGCGTACATCATCGGTTGCCACATAGATGTTATCCAACCCTTTGGCCAGTCCGGCGCGCTCATAAACGTGCTGGATCATAGGTTTACCGTTAATCGGTGCCAGAGGTTTGCCGGGAAAGCGGCTGGAACCATAGCGTGCAGGGATCAACAGGGTGACTTTCATTCAATTTTCCTAGTATTCAAGAAGAAAGGGCTCATAAAGAGCCCTAATCATAGCAGTCCTGTGCCGGCTTAGATACGGCGGAACAGCTTGGTCAGCATCTCATCTGTGACTTTTTCCTGCCAGCAGTCACCATAGACGTTGGCCCACAGAGGCCCCATGCTCTTGGTGA
The DNA here is from genome assembly GCF_009183365.2 of Shewanella algae. Classification (NCBI taxonomy): domain Bacteria; kingdom Pseudomonadati; phylum Pseudomonadota; class Gammaproteobacteria; order Alteromonadales; family Shewanellaceae; genus Shewanella; species Shewanella algae. The sequence goes on along the minus strand of NZ_CP068230.1, from coordinate 2,639,520 downwards.
CTTTAACCATGGCGGCAATGGTTTCGTCCGGCAAGTCTTTACAGATGTTCTTCGGCAACTGGATGTTGTGCTTCTTCATCATGGCGCGGAACTCTTCAACCCCTTCAGGGTAGAATTCTTCCAGTACGTCGAAGGCGATACAGTTACCAATACCGTGGTGATAACCCAGAATATAAGACAGACCGTAAGAAACCGCGTGACAGGCACCTACCTGGCTATAGGCGATACTCATACCGCCCATGAAGGAGGCCATCATCAGCTTGTCGTCTTTCTCAGGGTGATCGCCCAGGAATACTTCACGGCACATATCCATGGACTTCTCGGCGTAGGCGCGGGAGAACTCGTTCAGGAAGGTACCTTGCAGAGACTCAACACAGTGGATATAGCAGTCCATACCTGTGTAGAACCATTGGTCTGTGGGTACGCCGGCAATCAGCTCGGAGTCCATGATGATCTGATCGAATACTGTGTAGTCAGAGTTCAGACCCAGTTTACGCTCAGGGCCGCACAGCACCGCAGTACGTGAAGCTTCGGCACCTGTGCCGGAAATGGTAGGGATACCGATATGGTGAATCGCAGGGTTCTTGATCAGATCCCAGCCTTGATACTTGGCAGAACCGCCTGGGTTGGTCAGCATCAAAGATACGGCTTTGGCCAGATCCATGGTGGCGCCGCCGCCAAGACCGACTACGCTCACAGGCAGTTTGCTGTTGAATGCCTGAACCTGTTCGGTAAGGCTGTCAACCTGCTCTGTGGTTGGCTCGTCATCGACATTGACCCACAGCAAGAAATCTTGCTCTTTCAAAGGCAAACGGCCTTCCAGTGGCTTGCCCTTGTGAACGTCATCCACTACGAAAACCACGAAATCGTTGGCTTCTTTGCGCTCGGCGGCCAGCACTTCGTCCAGTTGGACAAAAGAACCGCGACCAAAGATCATTTTGGGGACGACTTTAAAATTCTTGAAACTCATAGCAACCAGCTCCCTTTAGGTTATTGGGCAAATGCTTTCTTGATGTTGGCAATGCGCTCGGCAATCTGTTCTTCAGTCCAGGACAGCTTGATCAGCATGGAAATGGTCCGGCTCATGATAGCGTCAGATTTGGGCACAGAAACCTTAGTATAATCCGGACGATCTTCGATTAATGTGATCGGCAGGGCAGCAGGGCTCTTGAGCTGCTGAATGTGATGCCAGTTCTTCAGGTAGTGCCAGTTGTTGACATACCAGTAGAAGCAACCATCTACACCGTTGGCAGCCAGCGCCTTGCTGACTTCCTGAGTGCGCTGCTCGGTTGGCAGCATAAAGCTGAGGAAACCGGCGCTGTCGCCTTCAGGATCCGGAATTTCGCGGAAAGTAACTTCTTCAATATCGGCCATGGCGTCTTTGATAAGCTTTTTGTTGCGACGCTGGATCTCCACTATGGTGTCCAGTTTGCGCAGCTGAGCCAGACCCAGGGCGGCGTTCATCTCGCTGATACGGAAGTTGAGACCCATAATAGGGTGAGACTCGGCGCCGCGGTCATTACCTATATGATCATGGCCGTGGTCAGAGAACATGTGGGCGTGGTTGTAGATGGTTTCATCATTGGTGATCACTGCGCCACCTTCACCACAGGTGATGGTTTTAACCGAGTCGAAAGAGAAACAACCTACAGCGCCTATGGTGCCCAGTGCCTGACCTTTGTAGCTGCCGCCGATAGCCTGACAGGCATCTTCCAGCAGTACCAGATTGTGTTTTTCACAGATGGCTTTGATTTCGTCCATCTTGGCCATGGAACCGCACATGTGTACCAGGTTTACCGCCTTGGTGCGTGGAGTGATGGCGGCTTCAATTCCTTCTGGTGACAGACACAGAGTCTCATCGATTTCGGCAAATACCGGAATGGCGCCGGCCATGAATACTGCCTCAACAGAAGCGACAAAGGTGAAAGGAGGAACAATCACTTCATCCCCGGCGCCGATACCTGCGGCGGCCAGCGCGGTTTGCAGGGCGGCAGTACCGCTGGAGAGCAGGTGAGCATGCTTGACATTCATCTTGTCACATAAGAGCTGCTCCATATCGCGGGTTTTCCAGCGATCATTACGCATGGCATCAAAGTTGTAACGGAAGGTGAATCCGTTCTCCATGACGTCTGCTACTTCCTGTTTTTCTTCAGGACCAAACAATTCAAAACCGGGCATGGAAGGTGTCTCCTTAGATAGTGTTGTGCTCTGGGAGGGTCACGCCAGAAAAGGCCTTATGCCATAAGGCTGTCACGCGAAATGCGCCGGGTGACCGGATGACTGAGCACCCGTGTTAACTGCAGAATTATAACGGGGTGGCCAACATACTGCGATGCTTTCTTTCGGAAAAAATCCAACTGCGTAAAATTTCACCGATAAAGCAAGGGGCGCTGCTGCGCCCCTTGTCTGTTTGGATCATTCCACCCTTTGATGTCCGCCATCCACTGTGACGTCAAGATCGGTCAAAAGCCCATTGTCTATTCCATATATCCAGCCGTGTATCGACAGATTTTGTCCCTTGGCCCAGGCTTCCTGGACTATGTTGCTGCTGGTGACATTGGCGACCTGCTCAATCACATTGAGCTCACAGAGGCGGTCAAACTTCTGCTTGTCATTGAGGTGTTCAAGCTCCTGATGGTGCAGGCGGTAGATATCCCTGAGATGCCCCAGCCAGTTGTCGATAAGCCCGAGTCTGTCGGTACCCATGGCGGCCCTGACGCCGCCGCAGCCGTAGTGGCCCACCACCATGATATGTTTCACCTTGAGGACATCGACCGCATATTGCAGAACAGACAAACAGTTGAGATCTGTGTGGATCACCATGTTGGCGATATTGCGATGTACAAATACTTCCCCCGGCATCAGATCTATGATCTGGTTAGAGGGTACCCGGCTGTCGGAACAACCTATCCAGAGATATTCGGGGTTTTGCTGTTTGGCCAGTTGCTCGAAAAACTGTGGGTTTTCTGTGCTTATTCTGGCTGCCCAGCGGCGGTTGTTTTCAAAAAGCGGTTTCAGTATTTTCATTCAGGCTCACAAAATAGCTTATGGGAACACCACAGTGTCCGGTTTATTTCCGGCAGTGTATCAGAAAATAAAGCCGCGCTGGTCTATCCATCGCGGCCGGATTTCAGTGATGCTTTTCAAGAAACGTCAGCAGGGCTTGGTTGATAAAATCGCCCTGTTCCAACACAGAAATATGGCCGGCTGCCGGTATCTGCACCATCTCGGCGCCGTCTATGGCATCGACCATCAAAAAGGATTCCAGTACAGTGCGCGCCGTGTCTTCTACTCCTGACATGATTAAACAGGGCAGGGTCAAGTTATCGGCATCTTCCATGGCGTCGCGGCGATTGAAAATCAGTTTGCCCATGGCGACGGTATCAGGGATCCGCTCTGGTGAAATACTTTGCAGGGCGCTGGCGAAATCACTCAGCAGTTGCGGCCGTAGACTTGCTGTGGTTACGGCAAAAAACATAGGTGCTATCTGCTCGGCCATGGGCGCAGGAATTTGCCCCAATTGGCTGATGCCATCCAACATGGCCATATATTTGTTGCGGGTAACTTCGGGCTCCAAGCCGAGGAAGCTGCCCATCATCACCAACGCCTTGACTCTTGAAGGCGCCTTCAGAACCAGCTCGGCCCCCCACATGGCGCCGACCGACAAGCCGATGACAGTGAATTCATCGACGCTGAGTTTATCCATCAAGGTCAACATATCGGTGGCGATATCCGCCAGGCTCTCGGTATGCGCGGGAATCGCGCCTGACTGTCCATGGCCCCAGAGATCCGGCACTATGCAGCGGTAGTGTTTCGCCAGTACAGGCAGTTGCTGTTGCCACATGGTGGCGTCCCAAAGGTAGCTGTGGCCGAGCAGTAGCACAGGGCCCTGGCCTATATCCAAATAGCTGAGGATTTCGCCTCTGAGCTCGATTTGCTGCCGATATTGATTGAAGTCAGTCATTGTTGAAAGGTATCCCGGATTTATTGTTTGGGACACAGGATACCCCAAGTTTGCCGGCTTAGGATCTGAGCGCGAAATCGCATGATGTTTATTTAAACTCGCTTTTTCAAACGTACTTCAAAGGTACTTATTTGAATCCAACCGGATAGGGGGCAACGTGCCTGACATAAGTCTCGACCAGTTCCGGCAAACGCCGAAGCAAACCTTGCTTGAGTGTGACGTCACTGTGGTCGAGTATTTGCCGCAGACGCTCGCTATCAAACTGCTCGAGAAACCCTTTGGCCTTTGGCAGGAAACTCAAATGCCAACGCTCCGGGCTAACGCCACTGAGTCCCGCCTGAAAAGGGCGGTAGAAGCCAAAATCCAGGGCGCGCTCGTCCAGCCACAGGTCCAATTCATAGCAAGGGCCCTGGGGTTCATACTCGGCGTTAATTAACTTGAGTTCATGCTTGCTGATTTGGGCGCTGTCGAATAGATCCACGTCCGTCCCCCAGTGGTGGCGAGAGGCGCCAGGCAGCGCCGACCAAAGCAAAATAAGCGCCACTAACTCATCATCACTGAGCGCGCCGATGTCACCCACAGGGAGTGAGTCTTTATCCAGTAGAGGACGCTTCCCTGAGGCTTTGGCATTCCAAATCGCGAGTTGACGCTCAAAGCTGCGATAACCCGAGCAGATGGCCAGGGCGATGCCATCTTGCTCGGCGGCGGCCTGCATCTCAAGAAAGGCCTTGGCCGTCTCGGCTTCCAGCCAAACTTCAGCGCCTGAACCGCTTTCACTGCCGCTTAGACTAACCAGTGTCCTTTGCGGCTCTGCTTCAGTCTCAAGGCCGTAGAGAAAATCGCCCCTTGCCATCACTTACTCCAACAACAGTTTTTCCAGGATACGCTGATAACACTGGGCCAACAGCTCGAGATCCGCGACTTTAACGCACTCATTAACCTTATGAATGGTGGCATTCACCGGACCCAGCTCTATTACCTGAGCACCGGTAGGGGCAATAAAGCGCCCATCTGAAGTGCCGCCCGAGGTTTGCGGGTCGGTCTCTGAGCCTGTTACCTCTTTAATCGCTTGGCGGGTCGCTTCAAGCAGTGGGCCATCGCCGGTCAAAAATGGCAGGCCATTAAAGATCCAGCCAAGCTCATAATTCAGTCCATGGGCATCGAGGATATTCTCGACCCGCTTAATCAGCTCTTCGGCGGTGACTTCGGTGGAGTAACGGAAGTTGAACATTACCTTGAGCTCTCCCGGGATCACGTTGGACGCCCCTGTGCCGCCATTGATATTGGCTATTTGAAAACTGGTCGGCGGGAAAAACTCATTGCCTTTGTCCCACTGCATGGCGGCAAGTTCGGCCAACGCCGGCGCAGCCTTGTGCACTGGGTTATCCGCCAGGTGAGGGTAGGCCACATGTCCTTGAATACCCTTGACGACGAGATTGCCGGTGAGGCTGCCGCGGCGGCCATTTTTGACCACATCGCCCAGTTTGAGGGTACTGGATGGCTCACCCACCAAGGCCCAGGTGATCTTTTCATTGCGCGCTTCCAGGGTGTCTATCACCCGGGTGGTGCCGTTGATAAAAGGGCCCTCTTCATCGCTGGTGATCAGAAAAGCGATAGAACCTTGATGGTTCGGATGGGCGGTCACAAAACGCTCGGTGGCCACCACCATGGCCGCCAGCGAGCCTTTCATATCTGCGGCGCCGCGGCCGTGAAGATAGTCGTCGATAACCACTGGCTCGAAGGGCGGAGTATGCCAATTGGCCAAGTCCCCCGGCGGTACCACATCTGTATGGCCGGCAAAACAAAATACCGGTCCTTCAGTACCGCGGCGAGACCAGAGATTGGTGGTATCTTCAAATACCATGGACTCGTTGGCAAAGCCCAGTTTGGCGAGTCGCTCGGCCATCAATGCCTGACAGCCTTCATCCAGAGGGGTAACAGATGCCCGCGAGATCAACTCCTTGGCAAGTTCAAGCACCTGCTGACTCATAGTCCGAACCACGCTTGGTAGTCGGCTTCTTTAAAACCGGTCATCACATCTTGGCCCCGGGTCAATACAGGGCGTTTGATAAGGGTTGGATTGGCCAGCATCAGGGATATCGCCTTGGCACTATCAATATCCTGCTTATCGGCGTCATCCAGCGCACGGAAACTGGTGGAGCGTTTGTTCAGCACCGCCTCCCAGCCGATGCGCTCGACCCAGGCCTTGAGTGTGTCTTGTGATAGTTCCTGCTCACGAAAATCCACAAAAGTCACTTGCTGGCCCTTGGCCTCCAACCATTTTCGTGCTTTTTTTACCGTGTCGCAGTTTTTAATCCCATAGAGTCTATCTGTCATGACGAGTCCGTCTCTCTGTATTGCTTATAGTTCGTGATTGTCAGCGAGTATAACAAAGGCAAAACCGATGAAAAGGGCTATCTTGATGGGGCAATTCATACGTCTCGCCGGCGCTTTGTGTGACCAAGGCATAGTGACCCCGGGGTCAGTGGAAGAGGTTGACCTTTCCCCCGAATTCAGATCCCAAACCTGAGTCTGTCACCAATGAGCTGATTAGGCTGTCGTGGAAGCACCACTTGAAGCGGGCAGTTTAGAGTGAGAACCCTTCAGATAAGGAAAACGTATCTATACAACTTATTCTTCTAAATTTTGCTTTGAATTCAATCAGTTTTTGGTCAATGGTAAACCAGATGCGTTATATCGCCAGTTGTAAACTCGCTACGAATCACGACCTTTCCCATTCTATAGACCAATCGGAAGCTTTCTTATGTTTAACGTATTGCATTTCCTTAACGCTATTAAGCTTATCCATTATTGATTTGTGAAAGAAAACAACAATAGCGTCCAAAGAAGGTTTAAAGACTAACCTTTTCTCTAACGGTATATTGGATAACTTGCTAAAATCGAAGCCTATACATTCTTCTTCTATATTTATGATGTTGTAACAGTGAAGGTATATATAGTCTTTGTTGATAACTTTAGCGGGAATGAGAGAGGTTTGATATAGTTTCAACTCAGATAGAGTGGAAAGAAAGTCCAAGTCAAATAATATTTCTGTATTGACAGATACATCAAAGGGAGCCGCAATGCTTTCAAAACTCTTTAAACTAATGCATTCAAAGTTCACTGGAGTAGATGTTGATATTTTCTTGTCCATCAACAAGCTAAACTCTCGATCATCTTCCATATTGACAACGAAGTTCACCTTTAAATAGTTATTTGATAAAACATAGTATTCTTCACTGATTGCTGTCATGTTCAAGTCCTAAACTGTCAATTTTACAGATAGTTGGTGGTCAAGTTTTGTACTGGGCATTGTGCTGAATTTGCAGGTGAGCCCGCAAATTTACGGTATAAGGGATTCTAACCTGGGGGAGACAGGCTGCGACTCACTCGATAGCTAAAAGTCGACTCAGTACTTTATGGAATAATGCATTCAGTTCACCCATGGCCTGCTCACCTTTTTCTGTATTATTTGAGAAAGATTCCAATCGTTTCAGCTCAAATTCAATAGCTCAAGCGTCCACCTTTGAATTTGTTATGTCTAACATGCTGATTTTTATAGACAATAAATAGCATTTCGGGTTGATCAATCACTAGAAGGTGAGATAAGCGGAAAGATGATGCAATGTTGAGCCTTCAGGATTGGTTCGAATAAGTCTCATGGCTGCTCTACCATGGCTTGCAGACTTGGTTATCAGTACTGGAAGGGGTAGATGCGCTTTTGTGGCCTTGGAGAAGCTCAAATGCACTCGGACAAATAATGCACTTGAGCGTTATCCGTTTGCCAGCCATCTAAACCTGAACCGTAAATATCACATCTTTGCCGGCGCTGACGCTACCCTGGCGTTTTTCCAGGTACTTAACGTCTTCCATATTAGCCAGCACCACAGGGGTGAGCAGGCTGTTGACCTGATCTTTGAGAAAATCGAGGTCAAACTCCAGTATAGGTTCGCCAGCTTTAACGTCCTGGCCTTCCTGAGCCAGGCGTTTGAAGCCTTTTCCTCTAAGTTCTATGGTACCAACGCCAAAGTGAACAAACAGCTCCAACCCTTGGGGCGACTCTATGCTGAAGGCATGGTTGGTCTCAAAAATTTTGCCTATAGTGCCGTCAATCGGCGCCAGCATAAATTGGCCTTTGGGTTCTATGGCAATGCCATCGCCGACTATCTTTTCGGCGAAGACCACATCCGGGACTTTTTCAATGGCAACAATATCGCCACTGATAGGGGCATAAACTTTAATGCCGCCTTCTATGTTGGGCTGCCCCGATACCATGCGGCGGATCCGGCTTAAAAATCCCATGGGTTGTTTTGTCCTTTTTGTTTTTGGTTTCCGGATGACTTCTGGTTTCCGGTTAAACAGTCCCTCGACAACGTTCAGGTTGGGGAAGGGGATTTTTGCTTAGCATACTGAATTAACAGCCTTAATGACAGAGGGAGATCAAGGATGTCAATTCAGACAATCGAGTGCAGGCGAGTGCTTTTTTGGCCTGGTCTGCAAATTGACTGAAGTGACCCTCGCACAGCGCCGCTTTAACTTCCAGCACAGAGCCGGGGTTGACCGACAACTCGTCCAGCCCCATGCCCATCAGTATTGGCGCAATACGCGGATCGCCTGCCAGCTCTCCGCACAAAGACACCCTGATGTCGGCCGCTTTGGCGTCTGCTATTGTCATGGCAATCAGCCTGAGGATCGCCGGTGAAAATGAGGGATAATCCCGGGTTAATTCAGGGTTGGTCCTGTCCGCCGCCATGGCATATTGCGTCAAGTCATTAGTACCTATGCTGATAAAGTCCAGCTTTGGCAGCAGCGTTGGCAGGTTCATAACTGCGGCCGGGGTTTCCACCACTATGCCAAGGGTGATTTCTCCATAGCCTTTCTCGGCCTCGCTGAGCTGCTGTTTGCAGTGCTCCAGCATATCCAGTACGGCGTCCAACTCTTCAACCTGATTAACCATGGGCAGCATCAGTCGAACTGGACCATGATTGGCGGCGCGCAACACGGCCCGTAGTTGTGTCTGCAGAATTTCAGGATGTTTAAGGGTGTAGCGCACGCCGCGCATGCCAAGCGCAGGATTGTCTTCTATTGCCTGATCCAGGCAAGGCAGTTCCTTGTCTGCACCTATATCCAGAGTGCGTATGGTGAAGGGCTGGCCGTTGAGCAGCTGCAGGGCATCGCAATAAAGGTTGTACTGAGCCTTTTCATCTGGAATGCAACTGACATCCATCAGCATGAATTCGGTACGAAACAGACCTATTCCTTCTGCGCCGACCTGGGGCAGACGGGAGATCTCATTGAGGTTACCCACGTTGGCCATTAGGCTGATACGTTTGCCGTCCTGGGTCTGGGTCTGCCTGTCCCGGTATTGCTCCAGTGCGCTGCGTCTTGCCTGCTCGCGCTCAAATCTCTGCTTAAGCTCTGTGACTTCGGTTTGCTCCGGGCGAACAAATAAGGCACCTTGGTTGGCATCCAGAATGAGCGGATCGCCGGCATTGATATTGCCTGTCTGATAGTTGCAGGAAAGCAGGGCGGGGATGCCGGCGGCACGGGCCAGGATAGCCGTGTGGCTGGTGAGGCCACCGGTCTTCAGTATGATGCCTTTGATATGTTCAAGGGGCAGCAGGGCAAATTCCGCCGGTGTCAGATCCTGGGCCAACAAGATGGAGTCATGTTTGAGTTTATCCAGGCCATCGGCATCGGCGCCGTTGATACTACTGATAAGTCGTCTGCCGAGGCAACGTACGTCCTGGGCCCGGTTTGCAAGGTAAGGGTCTTCCAACGCTTCAAGTTCACTGGCCTGGTGGGCAAAGACCCGCTCTACCGCTGCTGTGGCTGAAAACTGCAGCCCACTGATGGACTCGCGAATTTGTTGAATAAGTTCGGCATCTTCCAGTAGCAGCAGATCGGCTTCCACCAATTGGAAGTTGTCTGAATCTTCGGTCAGTTTATCCAGGCTGGTTTGTAACTGTTGGCACAAGCGCTGCAATGCCTGGGTGAGCTTATTCAGCTCTTGAGGGATTTTGGCAAGTGGCAGCAGGCGGTAGTCCATGCTGTTGTCAAAGGGGTTGTAGACTACCGCTTCTCCGAAGGCGATACCCGATGAGACTGCAATTCCGGCGAGGCGCATCTGTGTTCCTCTCAACTTAAGGTGATCAACAGTTCCGACACCCGTTCAACGGCTTCGCGAGCTTGTTCACCTTCGGCAAATACTCTGACAGACACGCCTTGATAGAGCCCCAGTGTCTGCAACTTGAACAGACTCTTGGCACTGGCTTGTTTGCCCTGGCACTCAACCATCACATCACAATCGTACTGTTTCGCCTCTTTTACCAGCAGTGCTGCAGGGCGGGTATGGATCCCGTGTTTGGCGGTAATAGTGACGGTTTTTTCGTACATAGACTTCTTTGACTCATGTAATTAACTGAATAATATCCGGTAACGGCTGACGTTTTGCAATACTCCGACGACCAAGCCGTCAATTGCCATATTCAATAACCTGATATTGCTGCTTTCTGAGGGCGCGAATGGCGGTATCCAACTTATCTTTCTTCAGCAGTATATAGTCGGTATCGAAGGTTGAAACAGTAAAAATACTCACATGGGCATCGGCGAGAGTCGCCGAGACTCTGGCCATGATACCCGTCATGGAAAAGCCGAGCGGCCCTAAAAGCTCAAGACAACGCCAGTCTTCTTCCTGCTCCAGGCTATCGAGCTCCAGTTTACAATCGACGACTACCGACAGTTCCTCGCGGGTTTTGGCGATAAAAAACAGCGGCTGACTCAGTACCTCGGCCGGAACCTGGGTATCTGAGCTGAAACTGTGGATAGTGAATAGCTGCGGATAGACCGCCAATGTCATGCGCAAAGCCAATACCTCTTTTCTCGCTCGGGCGACCTAATGGGCGCCGCTGCGGCATCACCTGCCGGGTACGGCAAACTCAGTATTAGCTTATCACAATAAGAAAGGGGCAGAATACGTTCTGCCCCTCGAGATGTTAGATCTTGAATTGTCCCAGAGTGCGGCGCATGTTCTGGCTGATCTGCTCAAGCGACATTGCTGCACTTTGGTTGCTGGCATTGGCTTGCACTGAAACTTGAGTCAGCTCAGAAATGGTGCTGACATTGCGATTGATCTCTTCGGTCACCAAAGATTGCTCTTCGGTAGCGCTGGCGAGTTGGGTATTCATATCGCTTATCTGCGCTACCAGGGAAAGGATTTGATCCATGGCAGAGCCTGCCGCTTCGGCCTGTTTTTGCAACTCGGAGGATTGGCTCTGTGTTTGGCTGTTACTCTCCATAACGGCGCTGACACCGGATTGAATTTCACTGATCAGCTTGTGTATTTCGTTGGTGGAGTCCTGAGTGCGGTTGGCAAGGGCGCGCACTTCATCGGCCACTACCGCAAAGCCGCGGCCGTGAGTACCTGCGCGGGCGGCTTCGATGGCGGCGTTGAGTGCCAAAAGGTTGGTTTGTTCGGCAATGGTGCGGATAACATCGAGAATGCCGCCAATTCTGCCTGAAGCCTGACCCAGGGTTTCGGTAAGATTTTCTGCAGCCCTCAGTTCGCGCACCAGCTCCTGGCAGTTTGCCAGTGTTGCATCCATGGTCTCTTTACCGCTGAGGGCTTGTTGTTTGACGCTGGAAGCGGCATCGGCAGCCTGCTGGGTATTGTTGGCCATCTCCTGTGTGGTTGCCAGCATCTGATTCACGGCGGTAGCCACGCTGGCGGTTTCTCTGTGGATGTTATCGGCGCTGTGGTTGGACTCTTTGACTGCAACTGTCAAGTGCTCGGCGTCCTCGCCCAGCGATGCACCAAGTGGCTGCAGTTCGCTGACGGTTCTACCTATCTTCTCTACAAAACTGTTAAAGGCACGAGCGAGTGCAGCCACTTCATCACGGCCTTGACCCTCGAGCCTTTTACTGAGGTCGCCTTCACCTTGGGCAATATCCTCCATTGCGGCGATGGCGGTCTTGAGCGGTGCGGTAATGGATTGATTGAGCACCAGGAAGAAGATGAAAATCGGCGCTGAAATCAACATCATAATGATTAGATAATCGATTGAGACTGACTTCATGGTGGCGTTGACATCGCTGATATATGTGCCGGTCAGCAGGGTCCAGCCCCAATCTTTGTCATATCTGGATTCGGTGAGCTTTTCTTCGCTATTGCCACTGGCCGGGTTTCGGATCTCATAGCTGAGTTTGCCTGTGCCATTGGCCTTGGCTTGTTGTTGTAGTTGGGCCAGCGGATTGCTGCCGTCTTTGATGCGATAACCGGCAATGGCTTGACCCACCAGCGAAGGCTCGGCGCCGTGAGCGATGATCTTGCCCTGATCCGACAACAGAATAAAGTAGCCTTCACGGCCATAACGCATCTGACCGATCAAGGCGGCCGACTCCTGTTGCGCCTCTTCGAGAGTCAGTTTACCCGCCTGTGCCTGAGTGCGATGTGCGGCAACTACAGACAGGGCCGTGTTCAACTGGGCATCATTTTGCAACCATTTCTGGGTTATCAGATTGTCATACTGTTCTTTGATGGAAAAACTGGCGAAACACAGGGTGCCTATCGCGGCCAGAACCAACATAAGGATAAGGCGCTGAAGAATGGTGAGCTTCCTGAGTAATGCCATTTTGTACTCCTTTGTTATTTCTTTTTAGGTAGTTGGCAGCGACTATAACGCGATGGAAAAACCAAGTGAAACCTTTTTACCTTGCGTGTATTGCTTTGTTGATCGCGCTCATTGTTCGCGTTAAATCTTGCCAACAGAGGGGAAAACAGGCCTCATGCCTTCGAGGCTGCATTCTGGATATCGGCTCTAATATCAAAAGCTTAAGATGTGTTGGATCACACATGTCATAAGTAAAGGGCTAATTTGTTGTTTTCACTTTGATTTTTAAACAAAATCGGCTCAGAATTAACCTTATGTCTATTATTGGTCTCTCTTCATGAATACACCTCAAGTCATTAGCTCGGACGATATTTTGCTGAAACTCTGTCACTCTGTGACCCATGTCTTGTCGGCTACCACCGCCAGCACTCTGTCCCACGCAGGTATAGTGCAAAAGATAACCCGTACCCGACTCAAGCCGGACGTTGGGTGTTTCTCTATTTTTGATGGTGGCTTCTCAGGCCTGGTGGTGATCAACTTTTCAGCGGCCGCCGCGTTGGAAATCTATCGCCGCTACATGCTGCATATGGGCATGCCGGAGGAGGAGTTGGCTTTCTCTCATACCTCAGACGAGGTGGGCAATGTGATGGGCGAATTGATGAACCAGATGCTGGGGGACTTTATCGGTAAGGTGTCCAAGGAGCTGCAAACGTCCATCAGTCAGAGCCAGCCAAAGATGTTGACCATCAACAAGGAGCTGACTATCTCTATCGATGCCAACCTGGATGATCCTATAGCCCGCCGGGTGTCGTTCAAGACAGAAAACAACCATATCTTCTATCTTGAGTTTGCCATGGACAAGACAGAGTTTATCCGCCTGGCCGAGTTTGAAACCGATGAAGAGTTTGATCCGGATTTGTTGTTGGCCCGCCACGGCAATCAACAGGCGCAGGGCAAAGCGCCGGAATCGCCTTGGGTTAAGGCCGCCAATGCCGATGATGACACTGACGATCTGTTCAAAGAGCTGGGCATCTGACCATTTTCAGGCGTGATGTTATCAATCCTTTTGTCAGCGGGCGGCGTTAGCTTGTCCGCGGCCCTGCTTTTGAACAGTGCAATAACGACTGCTCTCCACACCCTATAAGGCGCTCAGTCAAGGGCGCTTTCATTCTCGCTTTCCAGGTCAGTATTTCTCTATTAACTTTGTCCCTATAGCTACTCAATCTTTTGAGTTACTTATCATTTAAGCCATCAGGCGAATAGCGGAGCAGCCTGTCTTTGTGGGTGACGTTGCAATCACTGGCACAGATGTGGCACAAGCAGGGCTGCTATTCAGCAACACTGAGCCCTGCCGTTTACGACAATACAACAGATGTTGCGCTCAAACTTACCGCAGTTAACTTCAACCATTTTAATTGTTTTTATGACAGGACACGTCTTGGTTGGTTCGGTTTATCTATTTGAATTGATAGATTTTTTATAGAAACTTCGACTTGTTAAAAATTGCTGTGTAGATCACGAAGTTGTAATTAGGGGTTAAATTCCGCTTGCCAGCCTCGGACATAGTGTTTATTGTGCAAACAAAAGTTTGTCACAAGAACAAATGTTTGCACAGGAAAGCGCCAATGACAGAACGTGAACTCGAAATTCTGGCCCTTATTAAAGCTGACCCTTTGATACCGCAGCAAAAACTTGCTGATCAGCTGGGCATAACCCGCTCTGCAGTCGCAGGTCATATCATGAACTTGACTCACAAAGGCGTGATCCGTGGCAAGGGGTATATCTTGGCGGAGAATCCCTTTGCGGTCGTGATAGGCGGCGCCAATATGGATATTCTTGGCCGGCCGGCTTCCAAGCTCAGGGTAGGGGATTCCAATCCCGGCAGCGTCAGTTGCTCACCCGGCGGTGTTGGGCGCAACATTGCCGAAAACCTGGCTCGTCTGGGTTCAGATACCCGGCTGGTGACGGCGGTAGGCAAAGACGCCTATGGTGAAATGATCACCGCCCAGTGTCGTCAGGCCGGAGTCGATATGGGCAACAGTTTGCAGTTTGAAGACGCGGTGACCTCCACCTATCTTTCGGTACTGGATGGCGACGCTGATATGCATGTAGCCATCAACGACATGGCCATTTTGGAAAGATTGGGCCCCGAAGTGCTCATGGGGCTGGAAGATATGCTGCGCCGGGCCGAACTTCTGGTGTTGGATACCAACCTTTCCGAAGCCGCTTTATCCTATCTTTTGAGCAACTTCCCTCAAGTTCCGGTATTTATTGACACGGTTTCCTGTGTCAAGGCGATGAAAATCAAGCCTTACCTCAACGCCATCCACACCCTCAAACCCAACCTCAAAGAAGCCGAGCACCTCTCCGGCATCGAAATGCGCAGCAAAGAAGACTTAAGCGCTATCGCTAACTGGTTCCATGACCAGGGCGTCAAGCGGATCTTCCTCAGTATGGGCTGTGAAGGGGTATTTGTCAGCGATAGCGGTGAGTCACAGATGGTGCCCGCCAAGCAGGTGGAAATGGTCAACGCCAATGGCGCCGGAGATGCCTTCCTGGCCGGATTGGCTCACGGTTGGCTCAAGCAGTGGCCATTGCTGGAAACCACAGAATTTGCGATGGCCGCGGCCCGGTTGGCGCTGTCTCATATCGCAACTATCAACCCCAATATGTCTGAAATCTCTGTAAACCGTATTATCAAGGAGTCGTTATGCTGAAGCAGTATCTGGATATTCATCCTGAAGTTCAAGCAGCCCTGGAACAAGGCAAGCCGGTGGTCGCGCTGGAATCGACCATTATTTCCCATGGTATGCCGTATCCGCAGAACGTTGAGACAGCGCTCAAGGTGGAGCAGATCATCCGTGATAACGGCGCTGTACCCGCAACTATCGCCATTCTCAAGGGCCGCCTCAAAGTGGGTATGAGCCAGGAAGAGATCAATTACCTGGGCAAGGCCGGTGAAGCCGTTATCAAAACCAGTCGCCGTGACATTCCCTTTATTGTTGCCAAAGGTGCAGACGGTGCCACCACAGTTGCTTCTACCATGATCCTGGCGGCAATGGCCGGTATTAAGGTGTTTGCTACCGGCGGTATCGGCGGTGTGCACCGCGGCGCTCAGCAAACTTTCGATATCTCTGCTGATTTGCAGGAGCTGGCCAACACAGATGTGGCCGTGGTTTGCGCCGGTGCCAAGTCTATTTTGGATCTGGGCCTGACCCGTGAATATCTGGAAACGCAAGGCGTGCCTGTCGTTGGTTTCCAAACTGATAAACTGCCGGCTTTCTATACCCGCGAGAGTGACTTCGGTGTCGACTATCGCTTGGAGCAGCCGGTAGAAGTGGCTGCCGCCATGAAAGCCAAGTGGGACATGGGGCTCAAGGGCGGTATGGTGATTGCCAACCCAATTCCTCACGAGCATGCTTTGGATAAAGCACTGATCGATGGCGCCATCGCCCGCGCAGTGGCTGAAATGGATGAGAAAGGCATAGGCGGTAAGGCTTCAACGCCGTTCCTGTTGGCCAAAGTTGCCGAAATTACCGAAGGTCACAGCCTGACCGCCAACATAGAGCTGGTTTACAACAATGCCAAGTTGGCGGCTGAGATTGCCCGCGAGTACGTGGCCCGCTAATCAGCTGTTTTTGAACCATTAAGCTATCTCAAGAAACCCGACACTCGTCGGGTTTCTTTTTGGAACTCAGGCACGGGAGCTATGGTATAGCGTGACGTCCAGGCTGAGTATCTTCCCTTGTCTTCGGGTTACGTTCAAATTCAGTCATCAAACAGCGCTAAACTGATGTGAATCAATTTCAATAAAAAATCAGTTATCTGTGTGAGATTTGCGGTTTTAACATTTAAAAACATGTGGATAGTGAGCATTTTTAGATCAAATAATTTGATCCCATTGTTTGAAATGCTAGGTAACGAAAGCCTCAGGCTGACTCAGGTATGCTGGTTCCAAACCATTTCAGTTGTGCTTCTTTCCTTGGCTATCCCCTTCTACTCTGCAATTGTCCCGGCCCTTAGACTATCCATATAATTCAAAGCCAGCTCAATCGCCATCTCCTCATAGGGCAAGAGTTTCCCGCTTTTTTTCAATCCATTGTCTATGCTTATCCTAAATAGCTTGCAGTTGTCGCACGCCATAGTCTTTAAGGTCATTTTACCTTCAAGACTTTGCAATAGCGGCAATAGTGAGGGCTATTCAAAGCAAAAGGGGATGTTCTGCTTCTGGCTCAATGCCCAAGGGATGGCTATGGCTGACTTCAAGGATGATCCGCTCAGTAGTTTCTGCCGGGTTTTGTATTTGTACCAGGCTTATTGGTTATTACCTATTTCCAGGAACAGCGGGAGATGGGCGTGAGTCTGTTCAAACGGCAACTGCTGGCCGCGCTGCTGGCTTGTTTGGCTATGGCCGTAATTTTAATCCTCTACCAAAATGGGCAGCAGGAACGCCATCATTCCAATCAGTTTCAACAGCTCAAGCAGCAAACCTCTGCCACTGAATTGGAACTTGAATTATTGTTGGGGCGCGCCGCCTTAACTGCCCAAAGCCAGGCTGTGCAGTTATCGAGTTACTTAAACCATCCAGAAGCTGAAGAGAAAAAGCTGCCCCAATATCTCGACGAACAACTGCTGCTAACACCGGCCTTTACCCGTTTGGTGCTCCTGTCGGAACAAGGGCAAATATTTGCCCGTACCAGCATAGATAACCAGGGATACGCATTGTCATCCCAAGCGCTTTCAACTCCCATTTTTGCTTCCGCCAATAGGCAAACCGGCCAGGAACATGAAAATGCCCCTCCAGTCCTGAGGCAACTTCAGCGCGAACTGCAGCTACAGGCCGAACCTGTGTTGTCGTTACTGCCTCAGGTGGCACTGCTGGCTCAGGACACGGTATTGAGCAGACAAGTATCCTTCCTTGCCCGGATTTCAGGCGATGGCTTGCGACTCAAAGAGCAGGAAGGCAATGCTCCAGCAGCCAAGGAAGCCGGTAACTATTACTGGCTGGCGACGCTGGATTACAAAGTTTTCGAGTCCCTGCTGGATACTACAGCCATGCGTTTACAAACAGCCGGTTTTACCCGGGTTGAAGTGATGCTTACGGACGCTCAAGGGAAGAGGCTTGCTCAGGTGGGCGAGGAAGCAGGCAACCAACCGGCCAGAGGGTATGAAACGCTAAAAACCTTGCAGTTAAGCCGTGCGGTCAATGCTGCGGGTCTTCATGGTCAGGACTGGCAACTGAGTATTGTTGCCACGCCGCCTCCTAGTGCCAATCCAGTGCTTTTGCCCGCCGCGCTGCTGACAACACTATTATTGCTCGCCCTTGTCTGGCTTTATATCGACCTTGTGAGACCGCTGGAAAAGCTGGCAAGAACACTGACTGCCCTTGGGCGCGAACAGGGAATGGAAAGCTTCAATCTTGTCGCTGTTTCATTGTCAGGCATGCGCCGCGAAATTAGCGAACTTCGTGAATATCTGGGTAATCGTTTGCAGCATTGGATGGTGATTGAGCGGCAAAATCAACAGTTGCAATTATGGCAATCCAGTCTTGAACAATTGCCAAGAACGCTTGTTATTACGGAACTGGACGATGCGGGTACCATTATTTATGCCAGTAAAAACCTGGCAGAAATCTGTGATTTTGACTCTGCGGAAACCAGGCTCACGATGGCTGCTGTTCTCGACAGGGCCGACAGCCCCGGCGGTTTTATGTCGCTGCCAAAATGGAGTCGGGGCGCGACTGTGGTACGAATGCCGGGGAGCCATGGCCGTTTTACCAGGGTTTGCAGTTATCCCATTAAGAATGACGCTGGGGAAGTGCGATTTCGCCTATTGGAACTTGAAGCGATAACAGTTACGGGTGCCTTGGCGCCAAGGGTGTCATTGGACTCGGACAGTGGTTGCTTCGTCGACAATATCCCAGGCATCAATGGCGTGGATACCGGCAATAATATAGAGCCTTACTCAGGGCTTTTCCTGTTACTCAAAGACGACCATCATATTCTTGAGGTGAGCCAGGCGCTTGCCGGGCTACTGGGCTATAGCCCTGAGGAATTGCTGCAACTGGGCTTTGGCTCTATCTCTCCGTTTTGGACTCCAGGACAACATTTGCCACAGCTTTTGATCCTCAAGCATCAAGATGGCCGCTTACTGGAGTTTCATCTGCAATGGCGTGCCAGCCATGGCCTGACGCCAAAGCTCTACTGGCTCTGGCCCAGTCCGTTAATCCAGCGGCCAGAGCATCGCACCTTGCAGGCACAGGAGCTGGGTTATAGGGCGGCCTTTTTGCAGGCTTCAGTGGGTTTTGCCCGCATAGGTATGAGTGGCGAGTGGCTTGAGGTCAACGACAAGTTCTGTGACATCTCAGGCTGTGACCGTGAGCAGATAGCGCGTATGGATCCCGAAGTGGCGCTCAATCTCAAGCAGTTTGATGGATGGCTGCGCTTCAGTGAAAAAATGCTCAACAATGAACTTAAGTTTCACGGCGATGAAAAACGCTATTTGCGCCTTGATGACAGTGTCCTTTGGTTGAATGTTTCCGTGTGCCTCATCCGCGACAGCCACGAGCAGCCCAGATATTTTTTAATGGCGTTTGAGGATATCAGTCAGCGCAAGCAGTTTGAAATCGGTCTGATGGAGGCCAAGCAACAAAGGGAGGAGTTGCTTAAGGGGCGGGATCTGGCTTCCGAGGCCGGTGGAATAGGTAACTGGTCCTGGGACATAGAGTCCGGAGAGCTTATCTGGGATAACAGGATGCGCAGCATCTATGGCCTGAATTCAGAGAAACTGACCTTCAGAGATTGGCGTGCCCGGGTACATCCCGAAGATATCGCCGATGCCGAGGCGAATGTCAACGCCTGCATCAATCACAAGGTGCCGTTTCGGGCCGAGTTTCGGGTTATCAATCAGCGCACCGGGGCGACCCATTGGGTTAAGGCTGCCGGTGACACCATACGTCGCAACGGTGTGGCGGTGAAACTCTTCGGTATTAATCAGGACATTAGCGATGAAAAAGCGCTGCAGCAGTCACTGGCGAGAGAGAGCGCCGAAGCTAATCAGGCGAGCCAGGCCAAGTCCCGCTTTCTGGCGGTGATGAGCCATGAGATCCGCACTCCCATGAATGGTGTCGTGGGCATGATAGATTTGCTGCGCGATACCGGTCTCAGTGCCGAGCAGCAGCGGATGATAGGCACCATCCGGGATTCGGCTTTCTCGCTGCTGGAGATCATCAACGACATTCTCGACTTCTCCAAGATAGAAGCCGGCAAGATGGAACTGGAGATAGAATCTGTCTCCTTGCTGTCTATTCTGGAGAAGACCATAGAAGTGCTCTGGTTCAATGCCGCCAGCAAGAACGTGTTTCTCAATATTCTGCCGGATCTGAATCTTCCGGCGCTTATCCGCCTGGATCCTGTGCGGCTCCGCCAGATAGTGCTCAATTTGGTGGGCAACGCCATCAAGTTTACCCACAGCAATCGCCAGCAGGGACTGGTTATGTTGCGAACTGAGTGTCGTCAAAGCCATGACAACCACAGTGAGATGATCCTCGAAGTGATAGACAATGGGGTTGGAATGACCAAGGCCCAGCTCAGACAATTATTTGAGCCCTTTACCCAAGCAGATTCTTCAACCACCCGTAAATATGGCGGAACGGGACTTGGGCTCAGTATCACCAAGTCTTTTGTCGATTTGATGGGCGGCAAAATAGAGGTGGAAAGCCAACCGGATGCCGGCAGTACCTTCAGGCTCCGTCTTCCCTGTGAAGCGGCCGATGAATACCGGGAAACCGAGCTGCAGCGCTACAGTGAGCTTAATATCAAACTGCTTATCTGTATCGACAACAAACAACATCTGGTGGCCGTGTTGCATCTTGTTGAACAACTCGAACTGGGGTATCAGTGCCTCGATTCCGGGCAACTGGAAGGCAGCCTATTTGAACAAGCCTGCTTGGCAGAATCCGAGCTGCTTATCAGCGACAGTTACCAAGCTTACAAACAGTATCGCAATCGGGGGGAAAAGGGGCTGCCATGTGCCTTGTTATTACTCGATGAAGACTCGATTACCTCTAAGGTTGAAGCGGATATGCGGGTCTGTATGCTTTCTTGTCATCCCCTCAAACCCACGGCTGTGCTTGCGGCTCTGGCGATGCTGAGCGGGCAGAATCCAGCGTTATGGCAAATGTTTGCTCCCGGTGAAACCACGCGGATTGGTCGTAGCGTCTCAGAGACAGATATTGCGACCGACGCCGGTTTTACCATCTTGGTGGCCGAAGATCACCAGACCAACAGAGAAGTGATCTCATTACAGTTGAAGAAGCTGGGCTGCCGTTTTGAATTGGCGGAAGATGGCCTCGAAGCACTGAAGATGTGGCTGAGTGGCGGCTTTAGTGTGCTGCTTACCGATTGCCATATGCCTGGAATGGACGGCTTTGAACTGACAACCGAAATTCGCCGCCTTGAACAGGAGCAGGACTTGCCTCATACCCTGATCATCGCCGTCACTGCAGATGCCATGTCTGGCGAACTGCAAAATTGCCTGTCGGCTGGCATGGATGATTACCTGGCCAAGCCGGTGGAATTCAAGTCCCTCAAAAGCAAACTACTGGCCTGGCATGGCCAAAATCAGTTCCGCCAGAATGAAATGATCGGCGAGTCTCCCTCGGCTCATACCGAGGCGCCTTTGGATCTCAACAAGTTAGCTGAGATTTTGGGGACAGAGGATGACGAGATAATCCAATCCATAGTGCAGTACTTTCTTACTTCACTTGAGCGGGAACTGCCGCCGCTGTTTGAGGCGCTGGAGAGCCTGGAAGCCCAGGAGCTGAGACGCCGGGCTCACGCGCTCAAGGGCGCCGCCAACTCATCCGGCGCAGTGCGTCTTGGCAAACTGTTTGCCGAGTTGGAGCAACAGGCCGCCGAAGGGCAACTGACATCTTCAACACAATATCGCCAGCAGATTGAGCACGAGGCGGCGTTGGTCAAGCGGGCCATGCCGCAGTCACAAGCTACCCAGGCTTGAATGCCTGTATGTCGGGAGAACAAGGATGAGAGACAGCGTAACTAGCCTGATACTGTTTTTTGATGATCAGGATCTGGTCGAGCCCGTGGAAGCCATAGTCAATGTCTACTTCGAGCGGGTTCTCAGAGTGGATATCCGGGTGGAGAACAAGGAACTGGCGAGTCTTTCAAAAGAGAAACATACCCGAATGCTATTGGTATATTGTTTTCAGGATGTGGCCCATGCCGAGAGTCTGAAGCGTTTTCTCCAGGGCAATGAACACTTCAATGCCCTGAGAACAGTGCCACAGGCGAGTATGTTGTTGTGTGAAAAAAGTTGTCGGGCTCAGGCGTTTGAACTGTGTCGCCGCGAAGCTTTTGACAGTTACGACACCATTCGGCCCATCTATGACAATAATAAAATCATCCTCACCCTATACAAGTTGCTTGAGATCATAGCGCTTAAATCCGAGCTCAAGCGTTTCGATCAACAGGATCTGGATATGCAGTATGAGCTGCAAAACACTGCCGATTGCCTGGAAGGACTCAACGAGTCAGTCAAAGTGGCCAGCAAGCAACAATCGTCGCTGATCACCAGCATAATGCAAGATGTTGACGGAATACTCAGTTCCATCTCTGAAAGTGCTTTCATGCAGGCTTTCAGACGGGTATTTCACTCGCTGCCGGATGAAGAGATCAACAAGTTTATTGAGGAGCTGAAACGTTACTCCATCAACCCGCAACTCAATCGCCTCAAGGAAAAGAGCGAGTCATTGTTCAACGAGCTCTCAAACCAGATGCTGCAGCAAAAGGCGGCATTGGAGAAAAAAGACAGCGGCAAGAAGGCTACCATAGTGGTGGCCGACGATCAGGATGTGGTGTTGAAAATCATAGTTACTATTCTGGAACAGCATGGTTATCGGGCTGAGAGGGCCACCAATGGGGTAGAAGTGCTGTTAAAGGCCAAGATCCTCAAGCCGGATCTCATCTTATTGGACATAGACATGCCGATACTTGACGGCATTGAAACCCTCAAAGTGTGCAAGAAAACCCCCATGCTGCAGGAAATCCCGCTGATCATGCTCACCAGCTATGCCGATGTGGATCATTTCCAAAACTCCCTATTGTTGGGCGCAGAGGATTACATTATCAAACCCACCAATGCCGACACTTTGCTGAAGAAAATTCGCAGCGTGCTTAATTGAGCTGGCTTTTTTACCTCGCCCTAGGGGGAGCGCTATAGACAGTGCGCAAATACAGCAAACTTTCAGTTAAAAACCGATTAATCCCGCCAAAGCCACTCAAGCCCCTTGCAGAGCAGGGGGCGAACTCCTATGATCCAGCGGTTTTCCATCCCGAGACCCAAATATGCTTAACTCCCCGCTTAGTGAACATGCCAGTGAGCTGGTCATTGCGATTCTCAATCAGGTACTGACCCAAGGTGCGCCGCTGGATCGAGCCTACTCAAAGCAGTTTGCACCTGAGCGCCTCAAGCCTTGGGAGCAAGCCAGAATTGCTCTGGTCACCGGTGATATTTTGCGCCGTTTAAGCTATTACAGCTTTCTGGCCGATGTTTCCGCGGATCAAATTGAGCGTGAAGGCACCAGGCTCATCAACGCCTGGCATATGGCCAATGGCCTTGAGCTGCCGAAAATGCGCTACGCGCTGCAGATGGACAGTGAACTGCTTGAGCAGCGGATGGTTGAGGCCCAGTCTATGCCTGCGCTGCTCGATGGTTGTCCGCAGTGGCTCGAAGCGCTTGGGAGTGAACAGCTGGGCGATAACTGGCCGGCCGAGCGCCATGCCTTGACCCAGGCCCCCAAACGTTATCTGCGCACCAATTTGCTTAAGTGCAGCCGGGAAGAACTCAAGGCTCGTCTTGCCAAGGAAGGGGTTGAGACTTGTGAAGTCCCCGAGGTTGGCAGCGCTCTTGAAGTGATTTCCGATTCAGCGCTGTTTCGCACCGAATGCTTCAAGTCGGGCTGGTTCGAGCAGCAGGATGCCGGCTCGCAACATGTCGCCGAAGCTCTAGGGGTTGAACCCGGGATGCGGGTCATTGATGCCTGCGCCGGTGCCGGCGGCAAGACGCTGCACCTGGCCGCTAAAATGCAGGGTAAGGGACGCCTGCTGGCGATGGATATCGAGCAGTGGAAGCTGGATAACCTCAAGCAGCGGGCCCGCCGCGCCGGCGCCCACAATGTGGAAACCCGGCTTATTGCATCCAGCAAGACCATCAAACGTTTGAAACTCAGCGCCGACAGGGTACTTTTGGATGTGCCTTGCTCAGGGCTTGGGGTGCTGAAACGCAACCCGGACACCAAATGGCGTGATACCCCTGAGCGCTTGCCGGTGCTGATGGAACTGCAGGAGCACATTCTCGGCAGTTACAGCCGCATGGTGAAGGTGGGCGGGATCCTGGTTTACGCCACTTGTTCGATCATGCCGCAGGAAAACGAGCAGCAGGTAGCGCGTTTTCTGAAGCAGCAAAGCCATTTCCGTTTACTCGATGAGGAAACCATCAGCCCGGCCAAAACCGGTTTCGATGGCTTTTATCTGGCAAGAATTGAGCGGATAGCCGAGTAACCATCAGGCCTGTTTGAGTCATATTGGCTTAAACAGGCGGTTTCACACCCGCTTCAAAAAGCATCTCAACAAAAGCATCTCAACAAAAACAGTGCCGCTCACTCTTACCGGTTTGCCAAGTTTTGCCACTTTATTCCCCCTGCAGGGTCAACAGCAGGCGGCGCCGACCGCCATTGTCTCTGTGCTCGCCAAGATAGATCCCTTGCCAAGTGCCCAGTGCCAGCTGTCCGGCGCTGACAGGCAGCAGCAAACTGGTGCCCAGCAGGCTGGATTTAATATGGGCCGGCATATCATCGGCGCCCTCATAGGTGTGGCGAAAGTAAGGTGTATCTTCGGCCACGGCGTGATTGAACCAGGCCTCAAAGTCCTGCCGCACTGTGGGATCGGCGTTTTCGTTGAGCGTCAGCGAGGCAGAGGTGTGCAGTAGTTGCAGGTGCAACAGGCCGCAACTGACGTAAGGCATATCATCAAGAGCCTTGGCAATATCATCGCTTATTAAATGAAAACCCCGCCGCTTGGCGTTTAAGGTCAGTTGTTGCTGATGCCACATAGATATTCCTTAATGCGGGTGAGACTGGCCGCCATCTGAAAGCTTGCCATTAAATCACTACGAATTTAAAAGCCGGGCCTCTGATTTTTAGGTGAGCGCCCGGCGAAACATTCTATCGTCTTTATGGGGGCTCCCCAAGATGCAAGGCGGTATTTACCCAGCGGACAGCCCATCATTAGCTGAAGATATAGTGGGCGATTCAATTATCAAGTTTGATGATAAAGCCTGCATCGGCGCCATGACCATCTCATTAGTGAGAGTGATGAAAGAGGGGGATTAGAGAGAGTGATTGCAGATAAAACACAGATTGTTTGCTAAAATACCGGCCGCGAATTTACCCCTATAGACCCAGGAGAAACACCCCATGGCCAGAGCTTGCGCCAGACACATTTTGGTTAAAACCCGTGAAGAGGCGGAAAAACTCAAGGCCCGTATCGCCAAAGGGGAAGATTTTGGCAAGCTGGCGAAACAATACTCTCAGTGTCCTTCAAAAAAACGCGGCGGCGATCTCGGGGAGTTTGGCCCAGGGCAGATGGTCAAGGCGTTCGATCAAGTGGTGTTCAAAAAGCCGGTGCTGGAAGTGCATGGCCCGGTCAAAACCCAGTTTGGTTTTCATCTGATCCAGACGATTTATCGTAATTAAGCTAAAGCCTGCTGCGGTTTTCTGACAAAGGCTTGATAGCACTGAGCCGGATCGCCGGCCAAAGTTCTACAGGCCGTGACGTTATCTTTCAGGTCGACAAAGTCTTCCAGCAGCTCCTGCAACTGCATGGGCGTGTGGTAACACATAGGAGTACCCAGCCCTGAGGTGAAACGTTTCGCCATGGGGGCGCAAAACTCACTCAGGTGGAACAAGCCTCCAGGCTTAAGCACGCGTTTAAGCTCCAATATGGCGGCTTTTTGCGCCATTTCAGATGGCATGCAGGTTAAAACGGCGCAGCTCAGCACCACATCGAATGTTTCATCGGCAAAAGGCAATGGCAGTTGTGGCAACTGAATTAAATTGATGTCCGGGTACAGACTGAGGCCGCGCTTTATCAAGCGGCTGAGGGATCAGCCCCCAGCACCTCAGGATAGCCTAACTGTTTCAGCTGCTTGGCTATCCGGCCATAACCGCATCCAAAGTCCAGTATTCTGGCATCGGGTTTCACCAAGTGGCAGAAGCGCTGCACATCGATTTCCAGATTGAAATTGACCTGGTTGGCAACCTTATCCCAAAGCTGCGCCGTCATTGCTTATCCTCATCAATAATGGAAACTTTATTGTTGAGGAACAAAGAGTTGGGCACCAGATGCGTCATGCCTTCGTCCTTCACTGTGATATAACGCAGGTTGAGATCCACCACTGTCCCCTTGGAGCCGGTAATATCGATTTTATTGCCCAGCTTTATTGGTTTATAGAGCACTATCATAATGCCGGCAATCAGGTTGGATATGGCGTCTTTGAGGGCAAAACCCAGCGCGAAACCAGTGAGTCCGAGTCCGGCAACCAGGGCGCCAACATCAAAGCCCAACTTGGATAAAGCCAAGACGGCACCAATAAATATCAGTACCACGCGCTGGGAGTTGGAGATCAAGCGAAACGATTCGCTTGCCGCCGAGTCAAAGCGGGCGGCCACTTGTTTCAGGAAACGGTCGATAATCAGGCTGACCACCACAAATGCGGCAAACACCAGGATTGCCTGAATGACATTTTCATTCATTTTCTGCTCCGAATAATAAAGTCTTAGTCGCTGAAATTTTCGGCTTGGCGCACAAAGGCATGCCAAATCCAAAGGCGTCCAAATTAACCAAAGGTTGAGATAGAGACAAGAGTCAATCAATAAATTTCAGTGGCTTACCTAAATTGCCCCAGGCCGTTTCCCCTGCTCAGACTGCAAAGGGTTTTGCCGCACAGTAGGGTATTTGCTGCCTGCGTCATTGTATCTGGCGCTCTGGCTGGGTATAAGGGAAGTGACATTCTACAAGGACGATAATCATGAAGGCTGTATCCGAGAACAAACGGGTTTTGCTGCTGTTGCTGTTACCTGTTGTTCTCTTGCTGTTGTCATCGGAGTTATTGCTAAGGCCAGTGACCTCAGTAATAGTCAAAAATCAGTTCAAACTCATGGAAGAGTATCTTAGCCAGAGACAGCGTTCCATCAATGACATTATTCTCCATCAAGTACCTGAGTTTCATTTTGATTGTGGCCCGCAAGACGCAAAATTATTGCGGGCACCTGAAAACTATAATCGCTATTTTCGGGTGATGGGGATAAAAACCAAAACCGGCATGGGCTGCAGTTCGCTTGGCTCGGATTTACTATTGCCGGATCTTCCCAGTGACACCCCCATAGGGCAGGGCTTTGGCCTAACCACTACAGGTGCCATGCATGACACCGAGCAGGAACTCTTGGTTTATTTCAGAAGTAATGGCAATACCGCTTACTGGATTTTGGACAGCAGTTGGATCCGTGAAATTATCAATCTTCCCTGCCGCGATTGTTTTTACATAGAGTTTCTGCATCATGCTCCAGGCTCCGAAGGGCTGGTA
The DNA here is from genome assembly GCF_009183365.2 of Shewanella algae. Taxonomy (NCBI): domain Bacteria; kingdom Pseudomonadati; phylum Pseudomonadota; class Gammaproteobacteria; order Alteromonadales; family Shewanellaceae; genus Shewanella; species Shewanella algae. The sequence continues at coordinate 2,612,286 of NZ_CP068230.1, read as the reverse complement.
TTTGAGCGCGGCAATCCCTCGGTACCCAAAGAATCCCATGTGCATTTTCTCAGTGTGATGGACACGCAGCATCAGGTGGAGCAAAAACTCTGGTTTGGAAAGAAACTCGATGATTACGCCAGAGAAAAGATCTTGGTTTACGGTTTACCCTTGAGCATTTTGCTCGGAGTGCTGCTGGCCGGGGCTTATTGGCTTTATCTGAGTTACCACAGTTCGCTCAAGAGTATGCTCCAAAGGGGAATTGCCCGGCAGGAGTTTATCCCTTTCTATCAACCCATAGTCGATATTAATCAGGGCAAAATTGTCGGTTATGAAGTCCTGGTGCGCTGGAAGAAGGGCAAGGAGTTTATCCCCCCGGCCGCCTTTGTAGAGCATGCCGAAGCCTGTGGCCTGATCATTCCCATTACCGAATCTTTGCTGCAGCAGGTACTGCAACAACTGCCGGAGCTTGAGAGCGGCACTTGGGTAAGTATCAACCTGGTGGCAGAACATCTGGAGCAGGCTCATGTCAGTCGTGTGCTGCAACAGCATAATTGGCCGGAGCCGGACAGACTTAAATTTGAGATCACCGAACGCTTGCCCATTGCAGACATTGACGCCGCCAAGCAGGAAATCGCCAAGCTGACAGAGAGGGGATACAGCTTTAAAATTGATGACTTCGGCACCGGATATGGCGGCTTTAAGTATATTCAAGCCTTGGGGATCGACAGCATCAAGATAGATAAGATGTTTACCGATACCATAGGCACCAATGATCTCAAGCGTGGTGTGCTGGATGCCATTATCGCCTTTGGTATGGAGTCAGAGCTTGAGATGATAGTCGAAGGCGTGGAGACGGCGGAGCAGGTGGAGTACCTCAAAAAGCGCGGTATATTCCTGCTGCAGGGATACTATTTCGCCCGCCCCATGCCGGTTGAAGAACTGAAAACCGTGAAATCAGACGAAGTTCCCTAATGGCAGAAACCTTAGCGGCAAAAACCTTAGTGAAACCGGCCACTCTTGAACTTGCAAGCGATTATTACCTGAGCAATTTTGAACTCTTGCTGGAGGGTAGCCGCCGCTATCTGGATATTTTGCCAAGCGAGCTTGCCAGGTTACGCGCGGCGTACCTTGCCTGCACCAAGCCTTCGCGGATGTTGCTGGTGCGTCTCTTGTCCCGCAAGGGCGAGTGGTTTCGCACCGATAAGCTTAACTACCCGGAAATAGGGGGCCTGGAGCCAGCGATAAAGGGGCTTGAGCAAGCGGAGCTCATTAGCACTTCATCATTGCCAAATACTGAAACCTGGCTCAAAGGGGTTACCCTCACAGAGCTGCGCCGGGCGCTTCTCAAACTGCAACAGAGTCGAGCCTCGGAGGGCGAGAATAGTCTTGGGGGGCTGGTCGATATTGCGCAGCATCTAGGTAAAAGCATAAATGGTGCCTCAAAGGAGACGCTGAAACGTACCTTGCTGGCGCTCGGGCCCCAAGACTCACAGTTATTGATTGGCGAACTGAACTCTGAGCTGGGCATAGAATGGATTGAGCTTAAATGCCAGCGGCTTCTCGATGGCCTATTGCTGCTCTATTTTAGCAACCGTTATCAGGATCTGAGCCAGTTTGTGCTCAGCGATCTGGGCTTGCAGCGCTTTGAAGTCACTGTGCTGGACAAGGCCCACCGCGCCTATGACAGCCCAGAGCAGCTTAACGCCGCGTTGGCATTTGGCCATATGAGTCAGCAGATAGAAGAGGCGATACTAGCCAAACAGCCGCTGGATATTCCATTGCTGCTTGAACAGCTTAATGCCATTTCAGCGATGCCCGAGGCTAACCCCTTACTCGAACGGCGCCGGCAAAAACTACTGACTCTGATAGGCCGCGAAGCCGAAAGGCAAGGGCAAACTACTCTTGCCATCAGTGTCTATTCGCAGTGCGAACATTGGCTAGCAAGGGAACGCCTGTGCCGCTGCCTGGAAAAACAGGCTCAGTGGCGGGCTCTGACTCATGCGCTGCTGCACCTTTGCGACCTTGCCGGTAATGAGAGTCAGTGGCAAATCATAGAACGTATTGGCAAACGCCTGCTTAAAAAATTGCCAAATGGCAAAGACAGCAAGTTTGCCTCACCATCAGGCCATAGTGAAGCGCCTGATTCCTTGGCGCTTGATTCTTTGATGTTAAGACTGCAAGCGCTGAAAGAAAATGTACCGGGTAGACTGGGTGCGCTGCCAGCGATAGCTCTGCAACTCACTCCCAATGGTGAACGAGTTGAAATGCGTGTCGCTGCGCACTTTGAAGCGCTCGGTTACCGGGCGTTTTTTCTCGAGAATGCCTTGCTTTGTGGCCTCTTTGGACTCGCCTTTTGGGACATTATTTTTGCCCCCGTTAAGGCGGTATTCGATAATCCATTTCAGCGCAGCCCACGGGATATGTTCACCGAGGAGTTTGTTAGTCGGCGTCAAGAGGCCATCACGGCGCGTCTTGATGAAATCGCTCGGGAGCACGGCGCTGTTATTTGGCGCCATTTTCAGCAAAAGCAAGGACTGGCAAATGATTGGGTTTACTGGGAAAACCTGCCGCAACAGGCGCTGGAACTGACGCTGACGGCACTTTCCGGCGCCAGGCTCGCTCAGGTATTTGAACGTATGCTTGGCGATCTCAAGCATTACCGCAGTGGCCATCCGGATCTTGTGTTATTTGACGCCGAAGGGCGCATCAGTTGGCTTGAAGTCAAAGGCCCGGGCGATAAGTTGGCCGATCATCAAATATACTGGCTCAACTTCCTCAGTGACTTGGGAGAGGCACGGGTTTGCTATGTCGACTGGGCAACGGCCGGCGAGTGTAAATAAGGTAAATAGCATTAAGGCAAGAATGATTGTTATTTAGTATTGGCCAATAACAGTCAATTAACAGGCAGCCCACTGGCGGCCTGTGCTATGTGGGAACCTTAATTGAAGTTCAGAGTCAGCAAGTCATCGCTCCATTTCGCCCGCGTCGTTCATATCTATGTTTCCATGGCACTGCTGCTGTTGATGCTGTTCTTTGCCTTTACCGGTATTACTCTCAATCATCCGGACTGGTTTATCCGCCAGGGCGGAGAAAGCCTGGCATCGGAAGAAGCCCTGCCGGGATTTTTGTTGCCGGTGAATAGTGAAGACCCGGATTGGCGCGAAGCCACTGCGCATTGGCTCAGTAGCCACTGGGGAGTGGATGGTCACAGTGCCGAGTTCAGTGAAGATGAAGTGGCGCTGGTGCACAAGGGGCCGGGGCGCTATCAGAGCATTACCCTGGATCTGCTGGACGGGAAAGCCTATGTCGAGCAGATAGATTATGGTCTTATCGCAGTACTCAATGATCTGCATAAGGGGCGTAACAGCGGCACCCTGTGGGTCTGGCTGCTGGATCTTTGTTCAATTCTCATCATCCTGTTTTCCCTGACCGGTGCTTTCCTGCTGTTGCCTCAGAGCCGTAGATTGAAAAAATCCTTACTGGCCATGGTCGGTGTCAGCAGTGCCTGTGCCCTTATCTATCTGCTGTTTGTTCCCTGAGTTCAAAGTGACAGACGGCAAAGCATGAACTAGTACCCCCTACCTTTGGTGTGTTGTGAATGGAGAATGTATGAGTGGCAAACCTTTGAAAACCAGATTGTCTCTGTCCTTGGCGGTATTACTGAGTAGCAGCTTAACCCTGGGGCAGGCCCAAGCCGATTCGCTGGAGATTAATCTGACACTGCCGGAAATCACCACGGGCCAATACCACAGGCCTTACACAGCCGTGTGGGTGGAAGATGCCAAAGGGCAGAGCGTGCGAACTTTGAGCCTTTGGGTTATGCAGGAAGGCGAGGGGTACAAGTGGCTGAAAGACATTCGTCGCTGGTGGCGCAAGGCCGGGCGGGATGACATGAACTTTGTCGATGCCATTGCGTCGGCAACACGGCCTGCGGGCAAGTATCCCATCAGCTGGGACCTCAAAGATGACCAAGGGGGCCAGGTTGCCAACGGTAAATATACCTTGCTGGTGGAGGTGGTACGTGAGCACGGTGGCCGGGATTTGGTACGACACAAATTTCAGCTCGACGGCAAGCCTTTCAAAGCTGAAATAGCGCCCACCATAGAAACCGGCACGATTAGCCTTCAATACCTAGTGGAGTAAAAGATGATGAAAACAAGCAAACTCTTGTTGGCCCTGGGGGCCTGTCTGTTGGCACAAACGGCGCAGGCCCATGACAGATTTATACTGCCCAGCCAGTTCAATGTCTCTGCCGATCCCGGCAAAGGTGTGTGGATCACTTCAGATGTCAGCGCCAGTAACGAAGTCTTCCTGTTTGATAAACCTTTTGGATCTGAAGATGTGCAAATCATCACGCCGTCCGGCACCAAGGAGCGACCATCCTCGAGCTACCGCGGCAGCCGTAAGTCTGTGTTTGACTATCGCCTGACCGAAGACGGTACCTACAGATTCGAGAAAGAGACCCAGCCAAGATATATGTCGCGCTATAAGCTCAAGGGCCAGCAAGACAGCGTCCGTAGCCGTACTGACAAGCAAACCACCAAGGCGATGATGCCCAAAGGGGCGTACGATCTCGAAGGGGCGCTGTATTTCTCACGAGTCGAGTCCTATGTCACCCTCAACAAGCCAAGTGACAAGGCTTTTGAAGTAAAAGGGGAATATCTGGAACTCAAACCCTTGACCCATCCGGCTGACATCGTCGAGCAGGAACCCACTGAGCTGCAATTCTATTTCCAGGGTAAGGTGATTGCCGGTGTGGAAGTTGCGATTGTGAAAGAAGGCACGCTTTACCGTAACCAGAAACAGGAATTGACGCTGACCTCAGACAAAGAAGGCAAGGTGAGTTTTGAACTGCCGAGCGCCGGCCGCTATATGTTGCATGCATCATTCGAGCAACCTAACGCCGACACTCGTCTTGCGGATAAGACAGTCAGTGAAATTTTCCTCACTTTCGAGGCCGGTCTGCAATAACCTAAATAGTCCGAAGCAGGCACTTTCAAGGCCTATCACCTTGTGAGTGCCTGTCAGCATGGGGAGTTAAGCCCAAGCGTGCGCAGCTTGCCCAGGTTCGCATTTTGCTTGAATGCCAGGTGCAAGCCATTGCTTTTCTTCGAATCATCCCCTAGGCTGCCAGCTTTCGATCATCAGGATAAGGAAACAGGGATGGCAGTCAAAACCTTTGTTTATGCTTCTGCGTTGTTAATGGCCAGCACCTGCGCCTATGCCAGTCAAGATGGCATGACCAAGCAAGAAAGCAGGCTTATGGCCGGTGTATGGCAGGGCACTTTGGGAAAGACGCAGATCCGCGCCTGCATTAACGAATATGGCGATTCAGGTAGCTATTATTATTTGAAATACTTGACGCCTATCAGCCTGGAATTCAAAGACAACCATTTCCAGGAGCAAGATGACAGCGGTCGTTGGCGACTCTCTCTTCAAGATGATCAGTTACAGGGCACTTGGTATCTGGCGCAAAGGGATAAAACCTTACCTATCAGCCTCAGCCGAGTCACTGCCGCCGATGGCGCAACAGACTGCAGCAGCGAAGCCTATAATCAGGCCTTGGAAACCCGGCCCCAAATAAAGCGCGGTGCCTGGCAAAGTTTCAACAACGCCTTGGAATTTCGTGAGCTTACCTACGGTGGTGAGATGGGGCTTGAACTTCGGGGCGCGCAAGCCGGGCTGAATAAAATCAATCATTGGCTTAAACAACGCCTTACCAGCGTTGAGTTGCTTGAACTCTATTACGAAACTCGCAGAGACTTTCTCGGGCGCATGGGCACAGCTTTCAGCGACGAAACCGGTGTAGAGCTGAGTTTTGCTAACGACACCTGGCTCAGTGTCAGATTCTACCGTTGGGCCGCAGGGCATGGCGCCAGCGGAATATCGATTAACTATACCAATTTTGATCTTAATACAGGTGAGCGTTTTCACCCTTGGCAATGGTTTTACGATACTGACCCCGATAAGCAGACACATCAGTTGCCATCTGGGCTGCAGGCCAAATGGTTCCCAACTGGTGAACAAGAGGAAGATCCCGAGTTCGATTGTGGTAGTACAGAATATGGTGCAAAGGGCTATTACCACTTAACTCTGGAAACCCAGGATGGGCTGGATGGGCTCAGATTCTGGGAATATCCTCGCGGTAACGGCTGCGAAAATGAATTCTTTTTACCTTTGAGTGACGTGGCGCCTTATCTCAATCAAACTGGTCGCCAGCAACTGGGATTGAAGTAACTGCGTGAGTCAAAGCGTAATTTCTCTGATGTTTTTTCAGGTATTGTTCAGACCAGCTTTTCCATAGGCGGGCAAACTGTGCTGAGGTTTAACGTCGTCACTCACCTTGACTCTGACCATAGGGATAGATAAAAAATAGTAAAGGTTTACGGGTAGGGAAGCCATTTCATCGAAAACAAGGAGAATGTGATGCAAGGATTAAAGGGATTTTTATTATCTTCTCTGTTGGCATTGCTGGTGGGTTGCAGTTGGGCTGCCTTGGCGGGCATTGTTGGATTACTCCTGTTGCCTTCCATGTTTCCATCCAAGAGTTGGTTGGATCTGACCTATATGGTGGTGGGGACTATTTTAATGCTACAAGCACTGATAGCCGGTTGCTGGGCAGGTTGGCTGAGGGGGAGTGGTGTACTGATTAGGCACACTTTTGCCAAAGATTCGTTCTGGAAAACCAATCTATTTAGTGCCGGAGCGATATTATTGTTGTTCCTGGTGTTGCATTAGAAGAGGTTAGAATCTCAGCAGCAATAGGTTGGCTTGATAGGATAGCTAGTAAGCACAACCTTTGACTTGATTTATCTTTATTAACTTACCGTTACGGCCAAAGAAACCCTGAAGGCAGGGTTATTGCCAGACGCAAGTATCGTCCAACTGGGATTCAGGGTCCATGTTGAATTCATAAACCTTATTTTTATTTTTCGGTTTATATTCAAAACGGTAAAAATTTGCCCCTTGAACAACAATGGTATAGTTTCCAGATGTCATTCCATCGACCTTTTCCAGGTATTTATAGGTATATTCGTAGGGTCTCCCTTCGGTGATTTCTATGCCTTCAAGACTCGTTTGCTCAAGCTTGATGACATCTGAGCCATTTTTATACCAAACCAGGGACTCTTTGCTCTCTTCATTGCCAAAGGAAAAAGCCAAGTATATTGGATGGGCTTCATCTTGAGACACGAAGCAATACCAATCAGTGGCATGTGCTTTGGTACAGGGAGTCGATATAAGGAGCATAAAAGGAACTAGCAGCTTCAGACCTTTGGGGAAGCCATTGCACTTGCTCGCTGGAGCTCTATACTTGTTGTTCATGTTGAGTTCGTTTCCAAGATAGATCTAATTGAGCCAAATAGACAATGGCTCTCTGCTTACTGATATGAGCGCTTCTTTGACAATTGTCTAATGAGAAAATATTTGCGCCGCAGCCGGCATGTTCAAATCGATGAATATAGCTTGCATCTGCTTAAAATCTATATCCAGGTTACTATTTTTTATATCATCAAGAGCTGCAAGGTAGAGGCTTTCATAGTCTTCATCTTCCAGGTAGTTTTCAGAGATATATTCCCAATACTCTTGATCATAAAGAATTGCTATATCAAAATCATCAGTGTAGAAGTATTTAGCTGCAGGAGGAACATTTTCGAAGCACTCTTGATATAACCAATCATGGTCGGACGTTCCTGGTAGATTGCAATTTACATTCAACATTTCTAGCAGGTACTTTATCAAGTAAATTTGAGTTGCATCTGTGCTGGATTCACCAAAAGAATCTGAGTTTATGATCTGATCTAGCGCTTGCTCCAAGATCTCATCAGTTACAGTAAAATGCTGAGTGATAAATTCTAGATACTCTTTCTGATTATTTCGGCAGCCCATAAGTAGGAACATGTTGTGATCTAGCGGAAATTTATTCTCAACGAGTTTTTTGAAAACATAAAAACTGTTCTCATACTGTGTTATTGTGAATATCCCTTCAGGGAAATCAACTTTGAGCTGTTCAGGGTGGAAATGATTCAGGAATGCTCCAATGCAGTCTTCCTTTAAATAATGTTCTATATCACTCATCAATAGTTGAAGAAAGATGACCTTCTTTTCTTCATTGTTTTTAAACGGGTAGTTGTTTAGTAAATACTCAAAGTCAGCTAGTACTTGCGTGGAAATAACATCGTACCACATGTCATCATAGCTATAGCACTTTAATTTATCAGCTTCTTTCTGATAGCGTTAATTAATTGTTCGTTATTCATGGTTTTTCTTTATGATATATGGATAGTGAAATATAGCAGCATCTTTAACTTGGCAACTATTGGTGGCAATGCTAAATTATTCTAACTTTGGATTTCAATGATACAGTCATCTGTGCTTCTGCAAGCGCCTCGGGGCTCAAGGCTCAAGCTTCATTCGCAGTAGGTACACTGACAACAAGCACAGGCTGTTAATAAGGTGTCCTCAATGTATCTCAATGAGAACACCTTAATTACTTTCAGTGCGGGTAGCTGGGCTGTTAACCGACTTGTGTCAAGAGTCAAATAAAGCCAGAGCTACCTATTACCACACTTCAATTCTAGTTGATATCCCGGCTTCGCCATCAGCTACAATGTCGATACTTTCCGGTATAAAACTATCTGCTTGATAATTCGGTGAGGCCGAGTAGTTACTTATGTTTCCTTGCTGGGCCAGCTCCATGACCTGTTGATCGAACACTTTTTTGCTCAGTGAGGCCGTCTTTGGTAGATAGACCACATTCATTGGGTCGTCCTGACCACCAAACTCCAATGGGAAGAGATAGGTTTTTCGTAACATACCTTGAGCTGCGAGCTCTTCTGCCTGTTCTCGATTGTCTATGTCCGAGTAGTTAATGGAAGCGGGATTTAACACCGAAGGTCTGTTAATGACACTGACTTGCTTATCGTTCGATGCAAGGAGTTTGGCTAACAGCTTGTCTCGACCGTTTTTCATTGACCAGGCCATCTCATCGTCAGTAATCACAGTCGCTATCAGTAGTTGGCCTTCACCATTAGGTAATGTGAAGCTACCTGGCAGCGGACTGTGTGCCTGGGTAATAAGTACATTGACGTAATCGCCGTCTCCCACCATGACATCTTCAATAGTTAGGCCGTTGTACTTTTTGACTCTTCCCAAAAGGTCTGCATCGTTAAGCATTTCCGCATTGACGGCCCATTGCAACAAACCTAGTGGCCAATCTGCCTCGCCTTGGGTAATTACTATAATTTCGTATCCATAACCCGGCCGCTCAGGATAGACAGGAACTGTTTCTTTTTTTGTCAGAGTCAGCTCAATGTTACCATCTGTTTGATTAATGTTTTGGGGCAAGTACTGGGTTGGCATATCCGGGTTGGTTAAACCAAAAGTGGTGTAAAGCCATAGGTCGTCACCCAATTCGCTGGCTTTAGACTTAAACAAGCCACCACCTGGCCATACACCTGTCATATGACCCAGTTTAAGGATCTCATCTGGGAACAGACCGAATTTCTTTTCGAATACAGCCGTTCTAGCGTCATATACGTTATCCCATAATATCTCTTGGTTTACTTCTGTCACTATATTACCTCCTTTTAATAAATTTTGACTTCATTTGTTATCGAAAATATCAGTCCAAAAATGTATCTTATTATCTTTTACTTTTATATGTTCAAATAGATGTTTATATTTAACCTGCCGTCTTAATTTGAACATCTATTTGCAATCGATCACTATCAAAAATAGCTCAATAGGGTTGTGGGGGATTATCTCTTAGATGCAATACTAAACTTAGCAAAAATATATTGCTGTTTTGTTTTCTATGCTCTCGCTTGCGGCCTCATATAGGGCAATCCAAACACAGTATTCCCGATAAAAGTTGCCCTCGTTGTCGGCTAATTCATTGATTTTATCTGCCTCGGAATCTGAAAGTTGACCGTCTTTCAGTATAATGTTTAACTTGGGTGCAATAAAAATGAGTTCCTCAAGGAGTTTGTAACTAGAGCCTAATGCACCACCTGGGATCCTATCCTCATCATCAAATATTATTTCATCAAACTTAATAGGTAAGTAAAACCCGTCACAGTCTGAATGGCAAAGTAAGTGACTTTCCAGCATAGAGGATACTTCTTCAATGGCAGGATCATCCGTGGGGTCTTCATCCTCCTTTACGGGAGCCGGTACCCAGTTTGGATCAGTTTCGACTTGAGCGTAGAATCTTCTTAGATAGTGAATAAAAGAGTAGGGAAATGAATCACATTGGGCTCTATTTTTCAGTTTTGTCAAAATCTTGGGCTCATGATGCAGTTCGATTCCATTCTCTGCAAGCACTTCATTTAAAGCTGCGAAAGTGTCACCTAACCACTCGGCCTGGCTTGGATCTTCTTTCAACAAGTCCGCATAAGTGCCAACTTTGATTGCCAATCCCATATTAACTTCCTTTTGTGTGTTTTCATTGATAAATAGCCTCTGATTATCCGACATTACAGAGTTGAACCGCCAAGCTTCTCAACTGTTACAGCGGGCTATTAATGTGGCTTTACGCCATGCCTGCAGGTTGTCGTGTAGTGCTCCGCACCCGATATGCTCTATTAAATTCCATATAGCTCCAAAAAACTGCTATTTGAATAAACTGAACTTACCGGTAAACTCTTTAAGCACTGTCGTATCACCGAACATACAAATACCAAAGTATTCCAGATCTTGCTCGGATGTTTCAGCCGTTGTTTTTACCTGCTCGGCGGATTTTCCTACTATCATGGTGTTTGTAAAGTCAGTGAATGGGATATTTCGTTGCAGGAGTTCTTCACGGACTTTTCTGATCTTGTTCGAATTGTCAGCCTTAAGAACGATAAATGGATAATGGGATATTGATGGATGAATACCTTCTTCCTTATCCCGATATTGCAGAAAACAGAGTCTGTCTAAGTCATTTACTTCAGCGACCAGTCCGGCTGTCATATGACCCAGCGCATTGTACAGGCGCCCCATATCAACTTTTTTATTTAGTACGGCGACAAATCGTTTTGTGTTTTCATCTGGTAGAGAGGTGAAATCAATCATGAAGTTTCCTGGTTTTTAAGGGAGGTATCTAGCTTGTTATCCGGAAATAGCTTTAAATTTTTGGGAAAGGTCAGCTGCCTCTGCCTTTATACGAAAATCTGCAAAGTAAATAACCATTGGATGAGGGTCCTTTAGCATTTCATTGACCTTAGCCTTACCTAGTTTACGATGAAGAACACCTATGACACGCAATAGCGGATGTTCAGATTTAATACAATCATGAGCGGATAGGCTCAATGACTCGAAACATATAATTTTGAAGTCATAACTGCTGAACTCACCTGCTTCATATAAACTCCCCACAGTTCTTTCTAAGCCATCTACTGATTTATGTTTCAGGCAATCTGTTGGGGTTAACTCATGAAAATATGCCCCTTGTTCCGACCAAGACTCATAATCAGTAAGACTTATGCCTTGCTTGCCATCAATGACAACCCAACTTCGAGCAACTTCACCTTGTCGTCGATAAGAAGTTGTAAATATTTCAATTCTGCCTTTGATGGATTCAGCAAAATTTTCTTCAACTCGCTTTTTAAGTTTTGACCATTGCATAATTTCTACTTTTGGCAGTTGAAAGGTGTATACGCGCTTTAAATATATTGTTTGCTAATTCAGTAAATAACGGTTTTAAGGTGTTGACTATATACTCAAAACTATTCCTTAATAGCAATAAATATAATGATTCCCTATGCAAGCAAGTGTCGGTTGCCGTGTTTCTCACGGATTAGTTAAGCCAGAGCCACACTGTTTGTTGTGTATTGGTCAAGTTAAGTTGGCCGACACAGGATGAGTTTAATCGTGTAGATTAAGGGCGTCGCGTCTGCGCTTAAATAACTATCTGCTATAAAGTTTCCGCCATAGCTACCGCACGGGCACGAAACTGACTTCGTCCCTGAATTTGCCTGAAGGCGAAATGATGCCAGCCATCCCTGTATTGGCTGTTTTTATAACTAATTGAATTATCATTAGAATAACCAAGTTGGCTTGGCGAAACAAGCCGCAAGTGCAGCCATGGTTTAGAAATGAGACTCTAAAGGCTTTTACTGACGGTAAGACAGTAATGGGGAAGGAGTGATAAAAAGGCCAAAGATATATGGCCAAAGGCATTACCGAACGCGATAGCCTTTGGCCCTAAGTTTTACAGCGTGTAGCTCAATACAGATAGCGGCGTCACACAGATAGTGGCGCCGCTTTGCCTGAGCAGGCTTAATCTGTGATTAACTCGAGTTGCATCAATAGCATATCTTCACCGTCTATGACCCGGGTATCCTGGCTGTGGCAGTGGGGGCAGATGACGGTACGTTCCTCTGGGGTACTTTGCTGCTGGCACCGATTGCAGGAGAGCGTCAGCGGCGCTATGTCGATATCAAGCACGGCTTGGTGGCAGACGCTGTGCTCACGAAAGGTGTTGAAGGCGGTGCGAACCAACTCAGGTTCAACGCCGCTCATGGCGCCTATCTTGATGGCGACCCGAGCAATGCCCTTGGCGCCGTGCTCGGCGGCGAGTTGCTGGCACTGCTCCATCAGGGCGCTGACGATAGAATACTCGTGCATCAACAGATCCTCGGCAACAGCTCGCCCTGTGGCAGATCCAAATAGCGGCGACTGCCCCAGGCCGATTCCAGTACCACTTTACCCGGATGTTGTTCGCCTACTTCGCCTATGATGCAGGCCTGGTCGCAATGACCGAAGCGGCGCATGATTTCGACCGCGCCTTCGGCGAGTTCGCGGGGCAGGGCGACGACAAAGCTGCCTTCGTTGGCGAGATCCCAGGGCTCAAAACCGTAGAGTTCACAGACGCCACGTACCTCATCACAGACGGGAATGGCGGTTTCTCTGAGGGTAATGCCCTTGTTAGAGGCCTTGGCCCACTCGTTGAGCACGGCCGACAAGCCGCCGCGGGTGGCGTCACGCATGGCGTGGATCTCAAGATTGGCGGCGATCAGTTGCTCCACCACATTCCAGAGCACGGCGCAGTCGGAGCTGAGTTCAGACTCCAGCTCCAGCCCTTCACGGGCACTCAGGATGGCGGCGCCGTGACGGCCTATGTCCCGCGAAAGCAAGATGGCATCGCCGTTTCTTAGCGCATGAGCCGAAATGCCCGGCTTGAGAATGCGGCCTACCCCTGAGGTATTGATGAAAATGCCGTCGGCGCAGCCTTTGGGCACTACCTTGGTATCGCCGCAGACGATGCGGGCTCCGCATTGAGACAGGGCATCGGCCATGCTGGCCACTATCTGTTTCAGGCGGCTGATTTCAAAGCCTTCCTCTATGATAAAACCGCAGCTTAAATATTGCGGCTCGGCGCCCATCATAGCTAAGTCGTTGACTGTGCCGGCAATGGCCAGCTTGCCGATGTCGCCGCCTTTGAAGAACAGCGGCGCCACGGTAAATGAGTCTGTAGTAAAGGCGCAATCGCCGCCAAGATGCAAACAGGCGGCGTCTTCTTCGCGTCTGAGAATGGGGTTGTCGAAGGCATCGAAAAACAGCTTGTTGATAAGCTCAGCCATTTCCCGGCCACCGCCGCCATGGCTCAGTTGTACTCGTTTATCGGACATCAGTTTACTCCGGCATATCTGTAATAGGCATTGCAGGCGCCTTCAGAGCTGACCATGCAACTGCCGAGCGGTGTTTGCGGGGTGCAGCCGCGGCCAAATACTTTGCAATCCTTGGGATTGGCCATGCCGCGCAGAATATCGCCGCATTGGCAGGCTTTGTGATCGTCTATCTGTTTCACCGGCAAGCGCTCGGCAAAGCGGCGTTCGGCATCCCTGTGACTGTATTCGGGTTTCAGCATCAGTGCCGAGTCGGCAATGGGGCCAAGGCCGCGCCAACGAAAACTGGGGCGTACCTTAAAGAACTGCTCTACCTTTTGCTGCGCTAATAGATTGCCCTGTTCGCTGACGGCGCGTTGATACTGGTTTTCCAGTTCACAGCGGCCGCTGACTTTCTGTTTGACCAGCGCGAGAATGGATTGCATGACATCCACCGGCTCGAAGCCCGAGACCACCACAGGGGTGTGATAACGTTCCACCGCCGGACGATAGATGCGGGCGCCGCTGATAACGCTGACGTGGGCCGGGCCGATAAAGGCGTTGACCTTGGTCTCGGGGTGGCTCATTACCGCATCTATTGCCGGTGGTACCAGCACATGGTTGATATGAAACAAGAGGTTACTAAGGCCCTTGGCTTCGGCTTGCTCCAGCAGTATCGCCGTCATCGGCGTGGAGGTTTCAAAGCCGATGGCAAAATAGACTATGGTCTTGTCCGGGTTTTCTGCGGCGATTTTCAGCGCATCGAGCGGGGCATAGACGGCGCGGATATCATGGCCTTCGGCGCGCACAGAGGTGAGTGAACCCTTGGAGCCGGGAACCCGGATCATATCGCCCAGGGTCACCAAGATCACATCATCGAGGCGGGCGAGGGCGGCGGCCTGATCTATCCGCTCCTTGGGCATGACACATACCGGGCAACCCGGGCCATGAATGAAATGGATATTTTCCGGCAGCAGCTGCAGCAGGCCATATTTCATTATGGTGTGGGTGTGGCCGCCGCAGACCTCCATGATATTGAGCGGCTCGGCCAGCTTGGGAGCCAGTGCGGTGATTTCCTCGGCCAGATTACGGATAGTGGCCGGGCAGCGAAAGCCGTCGTACAGTTGCCTGAGTTCAAGCTCTGCCATCTTCCGCCTCCAGTTTGGCCGCTATCTCACGGTACAGCGCCAGGCTCTCGGCGGCAGATTCGGCATCTATCTTGTTCATCACAAAGCCGATATGGATAAGCACATAGTCGCCAATGGCAAGCGGTTCATCCAACAGATGACAGCTCACAGTGCGTTTAACCCCCAGGGTTTCCACGGTAACGCTCTGGCTTTCGGGGTGCAGCTCCACTACCTGGGATGGGATAGACAAACACATCAGCAAGCCTCCGAAGTGCGCTCGGTAAAGGCGGCGAGCTGCTTATCCAGCCACTGGGCGACCCGGGTCAAACTGGCGGGATCTTTGGTAGAGACTTCCAATACCTCGGCCTTGGGGTTGAGTTTACTCACCTGGGCGCGGGCCTCGGCGACATCAAAGTCAAAGTAGGGCAGCAGATCGCACTTGGTCAGCAGCACCAGATCGGCGCGGTGGAACATCACAGGATATTTTTCAATCTTGTCGTCGCCCTCGGGGATGGAAACCAGCACAATATTCATGTGGGTGCCCACATCATAACTGGCCGGGCACACCAGGTTGCCGACGTTCTCGACAAAGCAGATATCCATGTTGTCGAGCGCTTGCTGGTGCAGGGCACCGTGCACCATAAAGGCATCCAGGTGGCAGGCGCTGCCGGTTTGGATCTGAATCGCTTCTATGCCCTTGGCCTTGAGGCGGTCGGCATCCCGCGAGGTTTCCAGATCGCCTTCAATGACGCAGTATTTTTTGTCTGTATAGGCACCGAGATGCTCCAGCAGGCTGGTTTTGCCACTGCCGGGGCTACTCATGATATTGAAGGCCATCACCCCGTGGGATTCGAAGTGTTCACGGTTGTGCTGGGCTTCGATATCGTTTTTGTCGAGGATCTTGTGGATCACCGACAGTGTCTTGCTGTCGTTCAGCTGCGGGTTGGTGTGTACTGTGCCTTGGCTATGAGAATGGCTGTGAGAGTGCTCATGGGAATGGCCATGAGAGTGACTGTGATTGTGATCGTGTCCGTGAGAATGACCATGCTCGTGAGAATGATGCCCGCCGTTGCCCCTGGGCAGTGAACATCCGCAATCTTTACACATAATGAACTCCCTTTGGTTCCTTAATCTGAGCATGCGCCGCTTTGGCGGCAGATGCCTTGATATCAATCAGTAATTTCAACGTTCGGCCAGGCTCTGTGTGAGCCCGGGTTGATGTAATCCATACCAGAGCTGCCCGAGGGCGATACCGCCATCATTGACCGGCACCAGGCCGGGTTTCAAGCGGTGAAATTCAAGCCGGGCGAGTTCCCGGTGGCAGTATTCACTGAGAAGTCTACTTTGAAACACGCCGCCGCTCAGTACCAGCGGCAGCTCGTCTATTCCTTCGGCCTTGAGCCAGTTACGGGCCTTGAGCGCCGCGGCGATAATCCCCTTGCCTATGGCCTGAATAAAGGCCAGCGCCAGCAGTTCACTGTCCGGCTCGGTGCGCCAGGCTTGCAGCAGCGCTGAAAATAACGGCGCGCTTTGCCATTGCCCAAGCACCAGCTCGGCGCGAGTGTTTGTCGGTTCGAGCTCATGTTCAAGCTTCGGCTCTAAGCCAAGCTTCTCGGCGCTTTGCTGTTTCCCGGCGGCAATGGCTCTGCGGGCAAGGGTTTCCAGGATAATCCCGGCCTGGCCTTCATATTGGCTGAGTCTCAAGCTCGCCAGCAGCGCGGCGGCGGCATCGAATAAACGGCCTATGGAGTGGCTCTTGGGGCCTATGCCACTGCTGGCGAGCTTGCCAAGGTTGGCCAGCTTGGCTGCAGGCTCGGCGGCAAAGACCGCCAATTGCTGCAACTCTTCAATGTCATGGTTTTGCAACAGCAGGCTATAGAGCAGGCGCCAAGGCTCGCGAATGGCCTGCTCGCCTCCGAGCAGTGTCATGGGACTCAGGGTTGCCAGACGCTGAAATCCCTGACAGTCGGCCAGCAGCAGTTCGCCGCCCCAGAGCTGGTTGTCATCTCCAAGCCCTGTGCCATCAAAGCTGAAGCCCAGCACCTTGCCGCTGTAATCATTGGCTGCCATCACCGCCAGCAGATGGGCGAAGTGATGCTGCACCTCAAGCTGCCGAGTACTTTGACGCTCGGCCCAGCGGCTGGACGCGTAGTCGGGGTGTTTATCGCGGATGATGGCCTCGGGCTCAAAGCGGTACAGGCGATGGAAATTCTGCAAAGTGCGCTCGAAATAGCCTTCTGCCTCAACACTGAAAAGATCGCCTATATGGGGGCTGAGATAGAGCTGATTACCGATATTGAGCGCCAGGGTGTTTTTCTGTTGTGGGCCCACGGCCAGCAGTGACGGCAGCTTGTTGGAGCTGTTGTCTCCAGAGTCCTTACTCGCCAAGCTCTTGCTTGGCAGGCTCAGCGGTGCATAACCGCGGGCGAGACGCAGTACTTGCAGTTCATCATCCAGCATCTGCACCACAGAGTCGTCACAGCCGTTGATGATGGGGCGGTTATGATCCAGTATTGCATCGACCACAGCCAGAGGTGGTTTGCCGAGTTGCCGTAGCACCTCGTCGCCGTCTGTGATAATCGGTTCGCCGGAGCGGTTGGCACTGGTGGCCACCAGCGGCCGCTGCAGGCCATCGAGCAGCAGGGTATGCAGCGGCGTATAAGGCAGGAACAAACCCAGCCGATCGATATCCGGCGCTATGGCGCTGCTGAGTGCCGGAGCGTCAGTCTGGTGTTGCTTCTTGGCCATAAGCACAATCGGCCGCTCCTGACTACTGAGCAGTTGCCATTCGGCGCTCGAGCCTTCGGCATATTGTTTGGCGAACTCGATTGAGGGCATCATCAGTGCCAGCGGCTTGGCCGGGCGGCACTTGCGGCGCCTAAGTTCAGTGACTGCGTCATGATTACCGGCATCGCAGATCAGATGAAAGCCCCCTAGGCCCTTGATGGCGAGGATTTTGCCCTGTTCGATAAGGGCAATGGTTTGCGCCAGCGCTTGCTCTCTCTTGGCGAGGATTTCGCCGCCTGCGCCACGCAGTGTCAGCTCGGGGCCACATTTGGGGCAACTGACCGGCTGGGCGTGATAGCGCCTGTCCATAGGGTCTTCATAGGCCTGGCGGCAGGCATCACAAAGGGCAAAGCCCGCCATGGCGGTATTGTGTCTGTCGTAGGGCAGGTTGCGGATAATGGTGTATCTGGGGCCGCAGTGGGTGCAGTTGGTGAAGGGGTAACCGAAGTGGCGATTGTTGGGATCGCGAATCTCGGCCAAGCAGGCATCGCAGCTGCTCTTGTCGCTGCCCACAGTGACTATGGCCGCCGCTTGCCCCGCACTGCTGTGCGCTATGGTGAAATCTTGCAAGTCCTGCACTTGGGCATGGCTGACGGTGAGCTCATCAATGCGGCACAGCGGCGGGCGCTCGGTATCGAGCGCGGCTCGAAATCCTGCCAGCGCCATCTCCGGACCTTGCACCAATATGCTGACGCCCTGGCCATCGTTGAGCACATGGCCCGTGAGCTGAAAGCGTTTTGCCAACTGGAAAATCCAGGGGCGAAAACCCACTCCCTGGACTATGCCTTTGATATTTAAGCTTTGGGCAACAAGCGCTGTCATCAGCGCCTCCTTTGCCTGAGCCAAAGTGCGCCGGCGGCGAGTAGGGCGCCATCGAGATCGAGCTGCTGACTGGCTGCCAGCGGGAAGTTTTTGCCGATGCGAATGGCGATTCTCTTGCTCAGAACCGGGTTGGCCATGGCGCTGCCGGCCAGAAAGACACAATCTATACCAACGCTGAGATCCAGATGCTCGACCCAGTTGGCCAGATAGTCGGCCAGTGAATCCTGGGCGGCGAAGCAGAGCTTGGCGGCATCTGTGTAACCGGCGAGGCGGAAACTCATGACAGTGCCCAGCGTTTTGCACCAGTTAAGGCCGCGCACCGCTTCGCCCTTGGCCAAGGGGTAATCGATTCGCGGTGCGTTGGCGCCCTTGTAACTCATGGCGGCGGCGATAAAGGCATCTTTAAGCTCAGTGGCCGACTGACCCTGCTGACCAAGCCCACTGATGATGGCGATAACGGCCCATAGCGCATCCAACCCGGGGAAGGCGGATGGCTGCTGACTGCCAAAATCCAGCAGGCGGTTATAACACTCGGGGAATTGGCTTTTGAATTTTTGCACCACAGTGCGCTGCGGGCTTTGCTCCAGTGCGTGTACTATCTCATAGCCGCTGGCGGGCAGTTGAGTCAGCTCAAAGAAGCACTCTTGTTTGCCGTCCTTATCCAGATAGCGTATTTGTGAGGGATTCGAGCCACTGAAATAGAGCAGTGCGGCTTTTTTTATACCTGAGAATTCGGCCAGCAGCGCGTTGAAGGCGCATTCGGCGCCGTGATCGGTGGCCACTTGCCAGATATTCGCGTCATTCTCCGTGGCCGCTCTCAATACAATTTGCGGCTCTTTTGGGTTGCCTGGGCTTTGAACGGTCGCCACTGATTTGCCGAACCTTGCCTCATCGTGCAGGGTTTCCGGCAAGGCATGGCCTGAGCTTGCCTTACTCAGCCGCGCCTGGTGAGCATAGAGCGGCAGATAGTGACCGGCTATCCAGCATAGCTCTACACGGGAAGGCTGGGATAACTCGACCGCAAACAGATAATCGCAGCCCTTGATACGCAAATACTCGCAGATGATCAGCAGCAGTCTGCTATCGGCAAACGCCACTGAGTACAAGGGCTGTGTGAGCCTGGGGTGCTGCGAGCAGGGTCTTAATTGCAGCGCAGGTTTTTCCATCGAAGAAAGCGCCAGCACTTCGGCATCGGTCAGCAGGAAGTGGGCGTTGAGGCTATTGGGATTGCAGCAGATAAGTGTTTGGCCGCTGGGTATGCCCTGAGGCATATCATCTTGTTTGCGACTCAGTTTTAGGCGCCGATTGCCGCTGTCGGTGAGCGTGAGCGATTTGCCCTCAAGCAGTTGCTCGGCCATGGCGCGGATATCGCTTGGTTGCAGGGCGCAGAGTTCCGGCTCAGCCAATACCGCCTCTTCGCCAAGGCAGTGGGGGCAGGGCAAACGGATATTGGCAAAATCAGGGTGTTGGTTATCGCCCAAACGAGGCTGGCAGTACTGACAAAACGCCAGGCTCGGCCGAGTGGTTGAATTGGGAAGTACGTCGGCTAAAGCCAGTGGCGTGGCGGCGCCGAGTCTTTCCTCTGCCAGTAAAATACGTGAGTCCAGCAAGCTGGTGCTCAAGAGAAAATCACCCGCAATTTCATCGGCGAGCTGCTCAAGCTCACTCTGGCTCCCCTCGGCTTCGAGAATATATCGCCAGAGGATCCTGGGCGCCTGATGATTGTGCTCTAGGGCGGCAGCAGTGCTTTGCTTGGCCGCGGATTTCAACGGCAACAGGGCGATAGTGATATTCAGCTTATCGTAATTAAGATATTGGTTACATAAATGCCCATACCAAGGCTGCTGCGAGGCGCAGTCAAATTCGAATCTAACGAGTTTCATGGGATGTTTCCGGCAGTTTGTCTTCTTCATCGACCGTTGCAGTTACAGACAGCTTTGGGCGATAGGAGTGGGGAATAAGGGCTTCTATGTCAGTGTTACCGGTTTTTTGGCATTGCCAGCCAAGGTGCTGCAGATAGTTGATAAGCGTGGTTTCCATCAAGGGCACGGCGGCGGCAATTTGCGGTGTGAGCCCAAGCGTCATGGGTTCAATCACGGTTGGGGTGATGCCAAGCACCATGGTGTGGGGCCTGTCGCCAAGCATCTCCATCATGATCAGGGTTTGCAGCATTTCCACTTCATGGGCGCTGCCTTGCCAATCGATTTCAGGCGGAGCCTTATCGAAGTCGAAGAAATAGACTTCGCCGGGTTTGGCGCCTGCGGCATTGACTGTATCGACCAAGAGCAAAGCGTCGTACTTGGCAATGATGGGGGTAAGCCCCTGTGCCAAGGTGCCGCCGTCGAGGAGATCGAGCTGGTCGCTTGGGTGAGTAAATTGATAGTTTTCATTGAGGTAATTGACAAAATGTACGCCGATACCTTCATCGGCGTACAGGACATTGCCAATACCCAGCAGCAATATCTTCATCTGACCTCTAGTGCTTGTCCGGGTGATAGTCATAACCCGAGACGATAGAGTCCACTGAGTTATGTTTGAAGCGGATACCTGTCCAGACTGCCATATAAACGTGGATAACCACGAAGATGACAAAGGCCCAGGTCAGATAATGGTGCCAGATCCTGACGATGGCCAGGCCACCCATCTGCGCCGTGATCCAGCCGGAGATATCCCACAGCCAGCCGCCCATACCTTGATGGTAGACGTTGGCATAGAGTACCAGACCGGTAATACAGATCACCGCGGCCATAACAGACACTGCCAGATAGGTCATAAATTGCAGTGGGCCATAGACACCGGCCTTGTTCAGCTTACCCATCCACAGATAGGACTTGAGCTGAACTATCCAACTTTTCACGCTCATCACATCCCGAAACGAGCGCCGCTCAATATCGCTCTTGCTGAAGAAGAACAGATAAGCTCGGGCCAGGGTAATGGCACAGAGGATAAAGCCGAAGATCAGGTGGGCAAAGCGGATCCAGCCTTGCACCAACACATCACTGGATTCGGGCGCCACCAGAAATGGCCAGGCGATATAAAAGCCTGTCATTACAAGTACCAAAATGGCCAGCGCTCTGAGCCAGTGAAATATCCGGATCGCGGCGCTGAATACTATCTCCTGTTTATAGGAAACACTCGATGTAGCCATGACGCTTCCTCCTTAGCGGGCATTGGGATCGATACGGAATTCGCCCAAGGATTGCCCCTTGTAATCCATCACGTGTACGGCGCAGGCCATACAGGGATCGAAAGAGTGAATAATGCGGATCACTTCCAGCGGCTTGGCGGGATCTTCAAGTTTCAAGCCTATCAGTGATGCCTCATAAGGTCCCATCTGTCCCTTGGCATCCACCGGTCCTGCGTTCCAGGTGGTGGGCACCACGGCCTGATAGTTTTCCACCAGTCCCCCCTTGATGCGGATCCAGTGACTGAGCATACCGCGGGGAGCTTCAATCATGGAGTGGCCGACATACTCTTTGTTGCTGTCGAGCTCAGGCTTGATATAAGTGCTGTCGTCACTCTGGATATTGGTCAGCAGGGCGTCGAAGGTGCGCAATCCCTCTTTGGCCACAATCGAGGTTTGCAACATACGCGCCGCGGTGCGGCCAAGGGTGGTGAACAGGGCTTCAATCGGCAAGCCGGTACGTTGCAGCAAACCATTGACGGCATCGACTACCACTTGATTGCCTCTGGCATAGTTCACCAGCAGGCAGGCGAGTGGGCCCACTTCCACAGGTTCACCTTGGTAACGGGGGGATTTCACCCAGCTGTATTTGTTGTCACCATCCAGGGTCGGCAGTTTGCCGTAAACCGTGTCGCGCTCTACAAAGCCGGTGTAATCAGGAATTGTGGTGCCATCGTAAGGGTGTTGCGGCTTGTCGGCCTTGTACCAGGCGTGGGTGACATCTTCGGCGATCAGATCCGGGTTGATATCGCTGACACCGGCCAGGTCGCCCTTGAGGATAACCCCTTGTTCAAACAGATACTCACCATCGGCTGTGACAAAGTCGTTGGTAGCCATAAAGCTCTTGATGTTAACGCCGCCCAGTACCGAGGCTTCGCCGCCGAAGGCTTCGGCCGCCATCACGATATCGGCCTTGTAACCACGCTCGATAAAGTCAGCCACAATGGCATGTTTTTGTTTCCACTCCTGTAATCTTGCCGGGCTTAGCATATCACGCACCGAGGTAACACCGCCGACCACCAGAGACTGAGGGTGAGGCTGCTTGCCGCCGAAAATCGCCATCATCTCTGCCGCAACCCGCTGTACTTCCAGTGCCTTGAGATAGTGCGACAGGGCAATCAGGTTCTGCTCTGGGGTGAATTTATAGGTACCGTTACCCCAATAGGCGTTGGCGAAAGGCCCAAGCTTACCGGTTTCGACAAAGCCTTTGACTCTCTCCTGAACGGCCCTGAGTTCACCTTCACCGGCGGCAATCGGCTTGTCTGTGTACTTGAGTGCTACTTGAGCCGCCTTGGCGGGATCGGCACTGAGAGCGGAAACCACATCCACCCAGTCCAGACCATGCAGATGATAGAAATGCACTATATGGTCGTGCATAAACAGTGAAGTGTGCATCAAGGAGCGCAGATAGCGGGCGTTGAGCGGAATTTTCATCCCGAGGGCATTTTCCACCGCTTCGGTGCCGCAGCGATAGTGGGAATAGGTACACACACCGCAGATCCGCTGCACGATAAGGCCCACATCCATAGGCGTACGGCCCTTGAGGATCACCTCAATACCGCGCCACAGGGTGGAGGAAGACCAGGCTTTTTGCACCACATTGTTTTCATCGACTTCCACCTCAACACGCAGGTGGCCTTCGATACGGGTAATGGGATCTATGACTACACGTTGGTTCATTGATTAATCCTCCTTCGAACCGGCAAACAGACTGGCAACCGCATGGGCGCCGATACCCACCACAGTGGCACCGAGAATGACAGCGCCTATGGTATCGGCGGTGGCATCCAGGCCATGCAGCAGTTGTCTGCCAAGAGGTTTTTCAAAGTCAGCCATATCATCCCAGAAGTTGGGCTCAGAGCAGCCCATGCAGCCATGACCGGCCAGCACAGGCCAACTGGTATGGTGATTGAAGCGCTCGGTCGGGCAGTTGTTGTAGGTGTAAGGGCCCTTACAGCCTACCTTGTAGAGGCAGTAGCCTTCTTTGGCGCCGGTATCGCCGAATTCCTCAACAAATTCACCGGCGTCGAAACGGCCACGGCGTTCGCAATTGTCGTGCACCCTGGCACCATAGGCCCACTTGGGCCGATTGAACATGTCCAGGGCAGGGAGCTTGCCAAACATGATGAAGTACATCAGGGTGCCGACAATATTCTTTTCACTCGGTGGGCAGCCACCCAGGTTAATCACTGTCTTGTTGACCACTTCATGGACGCCCTTGGCACCGGTTGGGTTGGGCGCTGCGGCCTGAACCCCGCCGAAGGAGGCACAGGTACCCACAGAAATTATCGCGGCAGCACCTTCGGCGGCGTGCTTGATGATTTCAAGCCCGGTGTGGCCCTTACAGCCGACCGTTAAGAAGGCGCCGTTGTTGGCCGTTGGCACAGCCCCTTCAACCGCCAGCAGGTAGTTGCCTTTGTAGGCTTCAAGGGCGTGCTCCAGATTCTCTTCTGCTTGCCAGCCGGCGGCAGCCATCAGGGTCTCGTGGTATTCCAGCGAGATATGATCGAAGATCAACGAATCCAGATTCGGCGTGTCGGCACGCACCAGAGATTCGGAGCAACCTGTGCACTCGGCCAGATGCAACCAAATCAGAGGTACCCGATCGGCCAGTTCGGCAGCTTCGGCCACCAGGTTGGAGAAGGGCAAGGGCAACGCCAGCATGGCGGTAACCGATGCACTCCACTTCATAAAGTCACGGCGGGTCAGGCCGTGATCCAGCATACGTTCCTGTAAAGATTTGTCCTGGCGGGCGGGCAGCTGACGCAATTTCTCCAGCCGTTGCCGTCCTTGCTCGTAAAGGGCTGCATGTGTGTCCATGGTTGAACCTTTTATTTATAAGAATGTAATAGCTTTTAACTCATACAAATCACGCCTATGAGTGTAGGTCGCAACTGACTCATTAAAGTTGATATGCATCAAGATTTCTGTCTGGGTGTGATTTTTGATATGTTTACTTTTTCATTACATGATCGGGATCAAAATGGCTATTGTTAATAGTGGACAAATTGTCCAACTATCTCTTTTTGGGCATTTAAGATTTACTGATTGGCAAACTTAAAATCCTTATCTATCCGTTTTATGGCTGTTTTTTTAAAGTAGCAGCCACAGACTGCAAGTTTACGTCGAGGAACCAACTGATGAAGGCCAAAAAATTGTCGCAACTGTCATTTGTGATACTCATGTTGCTTATTTGTGGCTTGGGACAGGCAGAAACGCTGCAGTCCCCATTGGCGCTGGCGTTAAGCCGTGATGATGGAACTCAAGTCAGCCTCAATGACTACAAGGGTAAGGTGATTTATTTGGACTTCTGGGCCTCGTGGTGTGCGCCATGTCGCAAGTCGTTCCCATGGATGCAGCATATGCATCACAAATACCGAGAGACGGACCTCGCCATAATCGCGGTGAATCTGGACACTGACTCCCAATTAGGTAGAGAGTTTCTCCAGCAACTGGATGCCGACTTTGATGTGCTTTATGACCCTGAAGGGCGACTGGCACGCAGGCTAGACTTGCAGGGGATGCCGTCAAGTTTTCTATTTGACCGGGATGGAAAACTGCTCGGTAGCCATGTTGGTTTTTTCACCGAGCGACAAAGCCAGTATGAGGCTGAACTCAAGCGTGCGTTAAAGGAGTAACAGATGCGTAGGATGCGTTTATTGGGCTTATCGCTTATTGCCACTCTTGGGTTGACAGCTTGTGCTCAACTCGGGGTTGAACCTTGGGAGCGGGATCAGTTGGCGAGAGAGGATATGTCGCTGGCACACGAAAGGCTGGACTTGGCGCTGGACGATCATATCTACTTCAGTAAAGAGGGAGCCAGTGGCGGCCGCGCATTCGCCGGAGGAGGCTGTGGATGCAATTGAAGCGGCAAAAGGGCGAAACCAATATTGCCGCAGCGCTGACACTGGCCAGCAGCTCACTGCTAGCCAGTGGTGCGACGTATGCCGGAGACAATAACCTCAGCTTCCCGGATAAAAGTGCCGACAAGGCTACCGATTGGCAGTTGGAAGCCGCGTTGATGTTTTACGGCGAGCAGGACAGGGTGACGACTCTTGAGGCGGTACTGCTGGCCAAAGGCGAATTTGATGATAGCAGCGGCCTGGATATCAAACTGGTGTTCGACAGCCTGAGCGGCGCATCGGCCACGGGCGCCGTAATGCAGCAACAGAGCCAAACCCTGACCCGGCCTTCCGGCAACGGCGAATATCAGATAGCTGCCGGTGAGCAGGTGTTGGATGACAGCTTTGATGACAAGCGGCTGCAACTGAGTGCCGCTTGGTACAAGCTCTTTGAAAATAGCTGGCAGCTGGCCGGCGGCGTTTATGGCTCACGGGAATATGATTACACTTCGCTCGGCGTCAATGGCGCCCTGGAGCATAGCTTCAACAAGAACAACAGTACCGCATCCCTGGCGTTGGCTTATGGCCTGGATACCATAGATCCGGTCGGCGGCCGACCTTTGCCGCTTGCAACCATGGCAAGAAGAGTGGACTACGACTCGGAAACGGCCTTCAGACAAGCCTTTGAGGCCAGTAGAGAAGGCGGATCGGATCATAAGCAAACCCTGGATCTGCTGCTGGGTTTTACCCAGGTGCTCAACCGTCGCTGGCTACTGCAGGGCAACTATGGTTTTTCCCTGGTTAAGGGGTACCAGACTGACCCCTACAAGGTGCTGAGCCTGGTGGACAATCTGGGTGTCACCCAGAGTTACCTTTATGAATCCAGGCCGGACTCACGGCAAAAGCAGAGCCTGTTTTTGCTGCTCAAGGGAGCGCTCGATAGGGGCGTGCTGGACCTTTCCTGGCGCTACACTTTTGATGATTGGCAGCTGGATTCCCATACGCTGGAAAGTCACTTCAGGCACTATTTCTCTGATGGCTTTTATGGCCAATTGCATCTGCGCTATTACCGCCAGAGTGCGGCATCCTTTTATCGGCCCTTGTTGCTCCAGAATGAGGGCTCAATCTCCGGCTATTCAGCTGAATTCGCCAGTGCAGACCACCGCCTTGGTGAGCTGCAAGCCTATACGCTCGGAGTTAAGCTCGGGCATAAGCTCGGCGAGGGTCGCGAGCTCAGCTACCGCCTGGAATATTATCAGCAGCAGAGTGAAAACAACGGCACCTTATTGCCCGGTGAGCTTGGCAATATGCAGCTGTTTCCAAGACTCAGGGCGGTGATTGCCCAGCTCAGCTACCGCTTTTAATCAACAGAAAGTGGAGGGAAGCAGCCTTTGACCAAGAGTCACACCTCAGCACCAGAGATGAGCCTTAGCCGTACCGACTTTGGTTTCCGAGGCCGTTTTTGCGCCATGGCCAGCCCCTGCGAGCTACTGATTGCAAGCGGTGACGAGCGTTTGGCGCTCAGCCTCACTCAAGCCGCTATCACGGAATGCCAAAGGCTTGAGCAGAAGTACAGCCGCTTTTTAGCGGGCAACTGGCTATGGCGGCTCAATCATTCAGCCGGAGCGCCTTTTATGCTGGACAGCGAGGCGGTGGCGTTGCTGCAGTTTGCCAAACGCTGCTGGCAACTGAGTGAGGGCTTATTTGATATCACCGCTGGCCCCCTGCTCGCGCTCTGGTGTTTTGAAAAGGGAAATAGGTCAGAAACTTCGTTGCCGAGCTCGACTGATATCAAAAATGCCTTGTCCCGGGTGGGCTTTCAACACCTCAAGTTCAGTCCCCATTTTGATGACAGGGCTGAAGACAAAAGCGTCCAAGAAATAACAGAGCCGCCCTGGGTTATGCTGCCAGAGGCCATGGCGTTGGACTTCGGCGGCCTGGTAAAAGAATATGCCGCCGATAGGGTTGCCGGGCTGTGCATGACCCAGGCCTCAACCACCGAGGTGCTGGTCAATCTCGGTGGCGATATCGCCGTCAGTGGTAACAGATGTTGGCAGGTGGGGATTGAAGACCCTGCCAATCTTGACCGGGCAGCGGAGCTGATATCGCTCAACATGGGCGCATTGGCCACCAGTGGTGACAGTCGCCGCTTTATTGAACATCAGGGGCGCCGCTATGGTCATATCCTGGATCCCCGTAGCGGTTACCCTGTGCAGGGCGCGCCCCGTAGTGTGACGGTTCAGGCCGCGAGCTGCATCACGGCAGGCATGTTGGCGACCCTCGCCATATTAAAGGGCGCGGCGGCAGAAGATTTTCTCAAGGCGCAGCAGCTGGAGTACAGCGTCATCAGATAACCGCTTCAATGAGGCGCGATTGCCGAAATCAGCAGCCTCCTCTTTGACTATTTGTAACTATGCTGCCATTTGAGCTTTTTTTGGGCCGCTTGATTCTTGCCTTCAGCTTGACACAGGCGCGCCGCTGCTGCGAAATAGGGGCAACCTAAACCGGATGTTATACCCATGAGAATATTGCTGATAGAAGACAATGAGTTGTTGGCTCAGGGGATATTGCTTAGCCTTGCCAAGTTGGATATGCAGGTGGATCACGTCACCAGTATCAAACAAGCCGAGGCGGCTGTGATTAATGAAACCTTCAGTGCCATAGTGCTGGATTTGGGCTTGCCTGATGGCAATGGCCGCCAACTACTGACCCAATGGCGCCGCCGCGGCATAGATACCCCGACCATAGTGTTGACCGCCAACACCGACTTTGATACCAAGCTTGCCTGCTTGGATCTCGGCGCCGATGACTATCTGGCCAAACCCTTCGATGTGCGGGAGCTGGTGGCCAGAATCAAGGCGATTGTCAGACGGCAACATGGTCTGAATCAAAACCGTTTGGAAGTGGGGGCACTGATTATCGATATGGATGCCCATCAGGTGTTGTTTCGCGGCCATCATATTCAGGTGTCGCGGCGCGAATATCAATTACTGCTAGAACTGGCCCAGTCCAGTGGCAGGGTGCTCAGCCGCAATCAGCTTGAGCAGCTGACCTATGGTTGGGACGAGGTCGGCAGTAATTCCATTGAGGTGCATATTCATCACCTGCGTAAAAAAACCGCCAATGAGCTTATCAAGACAGTGCGCGGCATAGGCTATACCTTGGTGGCAGTAGAATGAGCCGGGTATCCCTGCGTCTGGTGATGATGGCATTGATGCTGCTTGGCATCTGCCTCTCGGTAGGCATCAGCAGTTACCTCAACACCCAGGACTCTCGCCGCCAGATAGAGGAGCTGTTCGATGCCCAGATGCTGCAAAGTGCCAAGATGCTGGAGATGTTCTATGGTGCCCAGGGGCGGGGTCATCGCCTGGACATGTTGGAAAACCCACTGATCCTGAGTGTAAACCCGGGCAAGGTTAATACCTTTACCGAGCAGGCCGATGCCACTGAGCTGAGTTATGAGCTGAAACTCGCCTATCAGATGTGGACCCCGGCCAAACAACTGATGGCAAGGTCGGATAACAGCGACATTGAGCCCATGGCGCCATTTGAGCGCGGTTACCACAAGCGTTATTACCAGGGTGAGCTTTGGCATCTGCTCAGTTATTTCTCCGATGAGCTGGGCGTATGGATCATTACCGGCCAAAGAGACGATGTGCGCGGTGAGCTGGTGGAGCAGATCATGGGCAACAGCTTTATCGGCCCGGCGTTGGTGGTGCCGGCAGTGGCGTTGCTGATGGTGTTTCTCTCCTATTGGTTGCTGCAACCGCTGGAGAGCCTGGCGGCCAGGCTCAAACTCCGCAGCCCTGCGGATATGCGGCCGCTGTCCCTGCAACTGCCGAAAGAGTTGGTACCTGTGCAGGACGCGCTCAATACCTATATCACCCGCATCAGCGATAATCTGGCGCGGGAGCGGCGTTTCAGCGCCGATGCGGCGCATGAGCTCAAAACCCCGCTGGCGGTCATTAAACTGCACCGTCAGGGCTGGCAACAGGCCAAGACAGAGGCCGAGCAGCAGCTGCACCTCAATGCCATAGACACAGGCATTGGCCAGATGACCCATATGGTAGAGCAGTTGCTGTTGCTGTCTCGGGTGGAATCCCTGTCCGAGCTGGAAGTGGCGCAAACGCCGGTGGCGGTAATGGTGCAGGAAGTGCTGGATCAACTGCTGCCGCTGATTGCCGATTACAGTTGGCAGCTGGAATTGCCGGAAGAGGTGAGTGTCAGTGTCGACCCCTTCTATATGAAACTGGTGCTGAAAAACCTGCTGGAAAATGCCTGTAAGTATTCGGGCAAAGATCAGCCAATCAAAGTCAGTTGCTGGCAAGAGGGGCGCCAAGAGAGCAAACAAGTGGTTATCCAGGTGCTGGACTCAGGACCAGGCCTGCCATTGGAGCAGTGTCGGCAGTTGACTGAGCGCTTTTTCCGGATTGCCGATGAGTCAGTTCCTGGCGCGGGTCTTGGCCTGTCTATCAGTGCTCAAATTGTCGAGTTGCATAAGGGTAAGTTGAGTATTCAACCGGGCACTGAACGTGGCTTGGATGTGCGGATCATTTTGCCTGGCTAAGAGTTAGTCGAGCAAAAACAAGTAATAAGCCGAGCAGAAAGAAAAAGCCGCAGCCTCCAACGGGGCTGCGGCTCGCTTTTAAAGAAGGCAACACATCAGAACAGATAACGGTAGATTAGCTGCGCCGTACGCGGTGCGCCCAGAGTGGGGATAGGGTACTCGGCCTTGTGCCCATGTTTGAAAATAGCGCTGGTGTTGTCCTCATCAAACAGGTTATCTATCCGCAGTGTTAACTGCTGGTTTTGGCTGGCGGTCAACCACCAGTCGGCGCCTATGCCTGTCAGCAGATAGTCGCCGGCCTTGAGGCCATAATCGGTAAACTCGCCGACATAACGTCCCTGCAGATAAAGATTCAGTGAATCAGTGGCATCCCAACTGAGGCGGGCAAAGCCCATGTATTGCGGGATCCGCTCTATCTGCTGATCCTTGCCGCGCTCGCGGGCACGGTTATAACTGCCGGATAGCTCAAGTTGCCAGCCCTGTGCCGGGTTCATGATGTATTGAATATCCACCCCCTGACCCCGAACCTTGCCATCCAGGTTGGCGTACTGCCAGACATTGGTGGCGATTTCCCGTTTATCCACCAGGTTGTCGGTTTCGCGCCAGTAAGCCTCGACACTGAAAGTAAAGTTGCCTTGATAGACCAAGGTCAGATTGGTGTTGATACTCTCTTCACTCTCAAGTTCAGGGTTGCCCAGGGTACCGACCTTGGCCCAGAGCTCAGATGAAGTGGGTTGCCGAAAACCATTGCCCACGGCGGCTTTCAGTTGCCAATTTTGTCCAAGCTCCTGTTCAAGTCCCAGTGAAGCCACCCATTTATCTTCATTGTTGGCCAGGCGGTTATACCTGAGCCCCAACGCCAGCACTGTGCCGGGCAGGGCGGAAAAATGCGGCTTGTATTGCAAAAAGGCGGCCTTGGTATCGTCGGTGGGCGCTTGCAGCTCCATCACTTCATCGGCGCCATAATAGCTTTGCCACTCGATGCCGCCGAGCCAGCTGTCCCCCGAATCTGCCTGATAACGACCGCTGACCTTGGCGCCCTTGTCGGTAAAGCCCCAGTAGGCATCCCGGTAGGGGATAGTCATGCTGCCATCCGGCTCCAGGGTGATTTCAGAGTAATAGGAGTCCCAGTTTTGATAGTGAAGCCGGGTCTCCAGGCTCAGCTTATCAGTTGCCTGATATTGCCAACCGAGCCAGGCCAGTGTCTGTTTGCGCTCGTTCTCCGAGACGATGGCACTGTAGGCCAAAGGCCGCTCCAGCACGCCATTATTGTATTGGCCGAACAGGGTGATTTTGTGCTGGGCAGAAGGTTGCCAATTGAGCTTGCCGCCTATATTCATCATGCGATAACCCCGGTCTTTATCCTCTGCGGCTACCGGCGAGTACTCGTCATCTTCCCAGAATGCGTAACCGTCCGATTGACTGGAGCTGCCGCTGAGGCTGTAGCTTAGAGTATCGCTGCCGCCGCTGACATAAGCGCCGAGATCATAGCTGGTGAGGGTATCGGCGCTCAAGTTGACTTCGCCACCTTGCTCGCCATGACTGTCGCGGGTGATGATGTTGACCACTCCGGCGATGGCATCCGAGCCGTAGATCAAACCCTGAGCGCCTTTGATCACCTCAATACGTTCTATCATCATGGGGTTAATGCTGTCGGTATAGGTGGAGCCATAGAGGCGGTTATTGAGGCGGTTGCCGTCCAATAGCCAGAGTATATCCACAGGGCGACTGCCCTGAAGCGAGTAGTCGGTATCGGTGTGGCGGCCATTGCGACCGTTGGCAAAGAGCCCTGGCACAAACTGGTTGAGGATTTCGTTGATGTCCACCGCACCGGCCGACACTATCATGTCGCGGCTGATAACCGTCAGACTCTGGCCTGTATGGCTGAGGGCCAACACAGAATCATCCTGATAGCGGGTGCCGTTGACGGCGATGATCTCCATGGCTTCATCGGCCTGGCCAACCGGCACCAGCAGTGTATTGGCGGCAATAATACCAAAGGGCAACCAAGGCAGTGCCCGCTTAAAAGAGTAACTTATAAACATCTCAATAGTCCCTAAAAAGACTGAGTGAAGATTTGGCAACAGTTAACAGGGTTAACTTTCCATTGCCGCGCATTCAAAAAGGTGTGATTTGTATGAGTGCGCTAAGTTACATCGCTTATTAATACGGCGATGATTATAGAAACTCAGCCAAGGTATTTGTTGAGGCAGATCAAATTCTCAACAATGAGTATGAAAAATTTTATATTCGTAATACTCAGACCTTGCCGTCAGCGTTGCAAGATTCGGTTGCAAGTTGCTGCCATGTCAGGCTTATGGTTTAACGGGTGGAAAGGGTTGGGTTTTCAGTGTCGCTGACGTTTCTGCCGGGCATGAAGTTTTGCCCGGCGTTAGGGAAAAGTGTCTGGAGAAGGTCCAAGAGGTGAAACTAGATGATGCCCGCGCGGCTCAAACGGGCAAGGTTAACGCCTTTCAGGGCGGCGATTTGGTTGACCAGTTTATTCACCTCAGAGGCTTGCCCTTTGAGGATAATGGTTTCCAAACATCTGTGGTGATCTATATGGACATGGGTGCTGCAGAGCACATGCACCAGATGGTGGTGTTGGATCTCAATCAGTTTTTCAGTCAGGCCTCTTTGGTGATGGTCAAACACCAGAGTCAGTACGCCGACAACGTCTTCCACGCTGTTGTTCCACTGCTTATCGACTATCCTGTCGCGAAACAGATCGCGGATATACTCGGAGCGGGATTGATAGCCACGCTCGCGGCTGTCAGTTTCTATCTCTTCAAATAACGACTGGGGGAGGGAAACGGTAAAGCGTTGGGTTTCATCTGTCATGGCTGTCTCTTTGAAAAACACCTTTAATCAATAGAGCTTACACAAGCTTTGCCACAAAATGTCTTTTTCCTTCTCGGCGGGTGTGATCTGAAGCAAACTTTTTGCTTTTGGCGTTTTTTTATGCTGTTGCACCGGGGGGAATGGGAGTAGTGTTACGAAAAAATTATTCGTAATATTTGGCCGGATCCAGACCGTAATCTCCAGATCCTGATAGCCAAAAGCCCATGGTACCCGGAGTTGAAGTTGCACATAACCCGCACAGTCACCGGCTGTCTTGTATGTGAGCAAACCTTCTTGATAAAGAGACTCTAATAAAAAGGTACTTTTGAGCAAGGTCATCGCAGCTTATCCAACTTACGGTCGTGCAAATTCGGCTTGGGCCGTGTCCAGGCTGCCAGCCTTAACCTTTGTTACACCTATATGATTGAGTAACAACAAGCCGGTTTTACCGGTTTGGGTGATAACAACAAGCCAAGGCTCCAGCCAATCAACAAGCGTCACTGGCAGGGTTTCACCATTTTCGGGGAGTCTCAGGTGTTGTTTTCATCTCTTTCAAGCAATTCCCAACGCAATCAAGGCAAGCCTCCTCTATGGCACGGGCAGCCATTGTCAAAGCCTGGTCGTTTACTTGGTTTGGGCGCTTTATTGTGCACTTCGCTGCTTGCTGTATTGCCTTCCTCTGTAGATGCTTCCAATAGCCCAAAGCCTTTGGTTATGGTGCTGGGCGCCGAGCCTGATGGTGGCTTTGACCCCATCCTTGGCTGGGGGCGTTACAATAATCCGCTTATTCAATCAGCCTTGCTGCGCCGCGCCGGCGGTGGTGAGTTTATCGGCGATCTCGCCAGTGATTGGACCCTGAGCCCGGACAGGCTCAAATGGACAGTAACCCTGAGGCCCAATCTGGTGTTCAGTGACGGCAGCCCGCTTAATGCAGAGGATGTCGCCTTTACCTTTGAGCTCGCCAGAAAAGGAGCAGGCATGCAGGACTTGTCCAATCTTGCCTGGGTGGAGCAAAAGTCTGAACTGCAAGTCGAATTCACCCTCAAGCAGGCTGATATTGGCTTTATCGATACCTTGGCAGAGTTGGCGATAGTGCCAAGCGACAGTTACGGCCCGGATTATGGTCAGCATCCCATAGGCTCGGGGCCCTATAAAATGCGCCGCTGGGATAAGGGGCAGCAGTTGATCCTGGAAGCCAACCCCAGATATCAGAGTGCCGATCCCGACAACCCGTTGCTGAAAAAACCCTTTTTCGACAAATTGGTCATCGTCTTTGCCGACGAAGACAGCCGCTTTGCCATGCTCAGAACCGGGCAGTTGCAACTCTCGGCGCTGGCACCCAGATATGCCGATGCCCTGATGGAGCAGGGCAATTATCGCCTGTGGTCACAAACCAGCGTCGATAACCGCGGCATTGCCTGGCCGATGCGAGCAGAAGATAACCCGGTCACCAGTGAATTGGCGGTGCGCCAAGCCTTCGATATGGTGATCGACCGCCAGCAACTTGTCGATGGCTTGCTGGGAGGGTATGCAAGACCTGCCTGGTCAATTGCCGATGACTTGCCATGGGGCGGCGCGGTTCCTGGTTGGGCCGACTGGGATTTGAAGCAGCGTTTACTCAAAGCGTCTGAACTCTTGGCCAATGCCGGTTGGTTACCGGGAGCAGACGGCATTCGCGAAAAGAATGGGCGACGGCTGACATTCCCGCTCTACTATCTGGCCGGTGACAGCATTCGCGAGCAGTTGGCGCAGGCCAGTGCCCAGATGGCCAGAATGGCCGGGTTCGAGGTGGAGCCCAAGGCGGACAGCTGGGAAAACATCTATCGAGTGATGCATCAGGCGCCGGTACTCTTTGGCTTTGGTAGCCTTTCTGCCAATGAGATGGCGCTTATCTACGACAGTCGCAATGCCGGCAAAGGCTATTTCAATTCAGGCTACTATCAAAATCCGCTGGTGGATAAGGCGCTGGAAAAGGCTCGCGAGGCAGATTCTGTTGATAGCGCAATTGCATTCTGGCAGCAGGCGCAGCAGCAGATAATCCAGGATGTGCCCTGGAGCTGGTTGGTTAATCTGCAGCATCTGTATGCCGCCAATCCGTGTTTGTACCTGGGGCAGCCCTTGGTTGAGCCCCATGGCCATGGCTGGCCGATCACCAATAATATCAACCAGTGGCGCTGGCAATGTCCGTGAAATCACCAGCGTCAGCCTGCAAGCCGATAGTGGCTCAAAAGTGGTCGTCAGTCTACTGGCGTGGCGCCTTGCTGCGTTCAATACGGCTTGCACTGTTGTTACTGTTTGCTTGTTTGTTGGCGTTTGTGCTCTTGTCATTATCGCCGCTCGATCCCTTAATCCACTACCTTGGCGGTAACCTGCTGGCGGTATCCGATGGCCAGCGCACCCAGATGATCCGCGAGCTGGGGTTGGACACCGGACTCTGGCAGCAGATCACCAGCTACTTTTCCGCGCTGCTGAGTGGCGATATGGGACAGAGCCTGGTGTTTCGCCAGAGCGTTTCTGAGGTGATTGCCGAGCGCTTGCCGCTGTCTCTGCTGTTGATGGCGCTTTCCTGGGGACTGGCTCTGCTGCTCGGTTATGACCTAGGACTGCTGTGTGCAATCACCGAAGGGAGTTTCTGCGATCGCTGGCTACGACGCTTTGCCTGGCTGCTTTCGAGCATTCCTTCATTTTGGTTGGCGATGATAATGATAAGCCTGTTCTCTGTCACTCTGGCCTGGACGCCCGTGTGCTGCGCTGCGCCGCTTGGGCTGAGTTTTACCGAGCAGAGCCTTGGCAGCATGTTGTTGCATCT
Organism: Shewanella algae; assembly: GCF_009183365.2. Classification (NCBI taxonomy): domain Bacteria; kingdom Pseudomonadati; phylum Pseudomonadota; class Gammaproteobacteria; order Alteromonadales; family Shewanellaceae; genus Shewanella; species Shewanella algae. Next base: position 2,576,736 of record NZ_CP068230.1, on the reverse strand, counting down.
TGCTTTGCCGTTGACTGTCCTGACGCTGAGCCAGCTATCGCCCTTGGTGCTGCACACCCGGGAAAAGGTACTGGATCTCTACCACAGCGAATATGTGGGATATGCCCAAAGTCACGGTAAAGGTCGTCTTGCGGTATTCAAGAAGCATATCTTTGCCAATAGTTTGAAACCTGCGATTGTGCTGCACTTTGCCTCTTTTGCCGAGCTTTTCGGCGGCTCTATTCTCGCCGAAACCGTGTTCAACTTCCCAGGACTCGGTAGTGCTTTGGTCAAGGCAGGACTCGGCAACGATGCGCCCTTGCTGATGGGGATCACCCTGTTTTCGGCGCTGTTTGTGTTTTGCGGTAACCTGGCCGCCGAGCTTATCAGCGCCAGATTGCAGCGCGGCAGGCTCAGTGGGGGGGCGACTCATGCCGCTGGGGTGCAGGCATGATGGGCGGTTTAACGCTCTGCTTGAAAAGCCTTCAGACAAAGGATGCCCGCCGCGTCGCCATCTGGATTTGGCCGGTTTGCGGACTTCTCTTGCTGACGGCACTATGCTTGCTATTTGGCAACCATGCCAGTGAGCTTAACCTGCTGGCCAAGAGTCAGGGGCCATCCTGGACTCATCCCATGGGGACGGACTGGCTTGGGCGTGATATGGCCGAGCGCAGCGGCGCGGCCATGCTCAAAAGTCTGTGGATAGGCGCGCTGGCGGTATTGCTCAGCAGCTCGCTGGCACTGCTGCTGGCCTTGCTGGCGCAAACCGGATCCAGATGGCGCCAGGCTATATTGCTCAGCTGCGATCTCTGTATGTCGCTGCCACATCTGTTGCTGCTGATTTTACTTGCGCTGGCCTTTGGTGGCCAGGAATATGGGGTGATAGCGGCCCTGGCTTTGAGCCACTGGCCGAGACTGACCCGTTTACTCTTGCTGGAAATGGATGAAATCCTGGCTCAGCCCTATGTCAGTCTGGCGCTGGGTTTCGGCGGCTCCAGGTTCAGCACCCGCATGCGCCACTTATGGCCTCACATTATGCCACAGTGGCTGATTGGCGGGCTCAACTTGTTTCCGCATGCCTTGCTCCATGTCGCGGCGCTGAGCTTTCTTGGCTTTGGCCTCGACAGCAACGCGCCCTCCATGGGCGAACTGCTGGCTGAGGCCAATCGCTATCTGTTGCTTGGCCAATGGTGGCTGGCGCTGTTCCCCGGGCTCTTGCTGCTGAGCTTTATTCTGCTGCTGTCTAAGCTTGCCGAAAATCTGATCCAGTTTGCCAGAGACGGTATGGCCGCGCCTAAGTTGCCGGGCACCAATGCCCTGGAGTCTAAAAGCGATTTATTTTCCTCAAACTATGTTAAACCAGCCGCCGCTATTCATACCCAAGTGACAGATTTAACCCTGAAGGATAGCAATGGCAGAACCTTGCTGGATGGCCTCAATATTGAGGTGGTTCCAGGACAGGTTACCGCAGTGCTGGGGGAGAGCGGTGCCGGTAAGAGCTTGCTGGCGCTGGCTATCATGGGCAGTTTGCCAAAGGGGATAGTCATGCAATGTGCTGGCTTGATGCGGCCACAGAAGACGGCGCTTTGCGCTCAAAGCACCCAGGTGCTGGACGCCAACATTAAGATAAGCGAATTGCTCGACTGGTACTGTGATGATGCCATGCGTCCTTATCGACAGGCTCTGTACGGTGAGCTGGGTATCACAGCTGAGATCCTGGCGGCTTATCCTCCCATGCTCTCCGGCGGTATGGCCCGGCGGGTGTTGCTGGCGCAGGCCCTGCTGCAGGCGCCGGATCTACTGCTGGCCGATGAGCCTTGTTGCGGCCTGGATGAGCTTGCTGCCACCGAGCTTTACGCCTTGCTCAATGACGTTGCCAGTGGCGCCTTGCAGCTACGACTGGGTTTAGACGCCGGCCCCAAGGCGGTGCTGGTTATCAGTCATAACCTCAGGGCCGTGCTGGCCTTGGATGCCGGGCTGTATCTGCTGCGCCGCGGCCGGCTCGCCGAGGTGACGGATAGTGCCAGTCTGCGGGTGAGTCTTGCCGGGCATAAGCTGGGAGATAAGTGTGAAAGTGAAGGCTGCTACAGCCACTCCTTGCTGGCGGCATTGCCGGAAAACTGGCCTGCCAGCAGCTGTCGCTTGGCTGATGCTGAATCGAATGGCGAGCCCAAGAGTCAACTCAATAGCCGACTCGATAACCAGTCTACTAGTCAATTCGCTGGCCAATCTGCTAGTCAAGCCGCTAGTCAACAAAAGCCCCATGGTGACAGCCTGGATAGTTTCAACAACTCGCCTTGTCGGAGGCGCGCATGAGTCTAAATTCTTTGCAAACAAAACCGGCTCAATCCGGCTCTGCTTTAGAGCTTGAAAGCGCACCTTTGTCGTCTGCATCATTATCGCCGCTGCTTTCACTCAGTGGTGGCTTGGCTTACCGGGGCAGTAAGGTGATTGAGCTGCCTGAGATAGCCATTAATCGCGCCGAAATTCTCGGGATCTGGGGTGACAGTGGCTGCGGCAAGTCTACCATGGCGACGATACTCACAGGCTTGATGCCGCTTGCGGCGGGAAAGCTTGAATGCTGTCGGCAGCTCAGGCAGGTTCGCGGTCGCCCTTCACCCATTCAGTGGGTTATCCAGCAGCCGGAGCAGGCGTTCAACCCCAGATTGACCCTGGCGCAATCCTTGAATGAGAGTTGGCAGGGGCGTGATTATGCTCATCTCTTGCCCATGCTCGGCGTGGCCGAGTCTGAACTCAGACGCTGGTTGGCATCTCGCCCCGGCGGCCTTTCCGGCGGTGAGCTGCAAAGGCTCAATATTTTAAGGGCACTGGTGCCGGAAACCAGGCTGCTTATCTGTGATGAAATCACGGCCCAGCTCGATATGGTGAGTCAGCAAAGGCTTTGGCAGCAACTATTGCAGATAGCCCATGATAGGCAATTGACCTTGCTGGTGATCTCTCACGACAAACCTTTGCTCGGCGCGGTTTGCGACAGAGTGCAGCCCTTTAAGCCGGCGTAAAAATCTGTAGCTAAACCGATATTCAGCCAAAAAAAAACGCGCCCTGAAGCGCGTTTTTTGGATAAGAGTTCGTTAGAAGTTGGCGCTTCTTGGGGCGCGAGGGAAGGGGATCACATCGCGGATGTTGGAAACACCGGTAACGTAAGACACCAGACGCTCGAAGCCCAGACCGAAACCTGAGTGAGGCACAGTGCCATAACGGCGCAGATCTCTATACCACCAGTAATCTTCCTTGTTGAGGTTCATCTCGGCCAGGCGCATATCCAGTACATCCAGGCGCTCTTCACGCTGTGAACCACCGATAATTTCACCTATACCGGGGGCCAATACGTCCATCGCCGCCACTGTCTTGCCATCTTCGTTGAGACGCATGTAGAAGGCCTTGATATCTTTAGGATAGTTTTTCACTACCACAGGAGCCTTGAAGTGCTCTTCGGCCAGATAACGCTCATGCTCGGATTGCAGATCTATGCCCCACTCGACATCGTACTCAAACTGCTTACCGCAGTTTTTGAGGATCTCAACGGCATCTGTGTAATCCACCTGGGCAAAGTCACTGCTGACAAAGTTCTCCAGACGCTCAATCACGCCTTTATCGACGCGCTGGGCAAAGAACTGCAGGTCGTCCATCCGCTCTTCCAGCACCGCCTTGAAGGCGTACTTGAGCATGGCTTCGGCCAGACCGGCAATGTCGTTCAGATCGGCAAAGGCCACTTCCGGCTCAACCATCCAGAACTCAGCCAGATGACGGCTGGTGTTGGAGTTTTCGGCGCGGAAAGTAGGGCCAAAGGTGTAAATCTTCGATAGGGCACAGGCGTAGGTTTCGCCGTTGAGCTGGCCGGATACGGTCAGAAACGCCTCTTTGCCGAAGAAGTCTTCGTCATAGTTCACCTTGCCATCGGCAGTGCGTGGCAGGTTTTCCATGTCCAGCGTCGATACCCGGAACATTTCACCGGCGCCTTCACAGTCTGAGGCGGTGATCAGTGGGGTAGAGACCCAGATAAAGCCATTTTCGTGATAGAAACGGTGAATCGCCTGTGACAGGCAGTTACGTACCCGGGCAACTGCGCCAATGATGTTGGTACGTGGACGCAGGTGTGCCAGTTCCCTCAGGTGTTCAACCGAGTGACGCTTGGCGGCCATAGGGTAGGTATCAGGATCTTCAACCCAGCCAGTGACTTCCACTTGGGTCACTTGCAGTTCAAAGTCCTGGCCTGAGCCTGGGCTTTCAACCACTTCACCTGTGACAATCACGGAGCAGCCGGCAGTGAGCTTCAGCACTTCGTCATTGTAATTGGGTAAGCTATTTGGCACCACGCCCTGGATAGGATCGAAACAGGAACCATCATAGACGGCAAGAAACGAGATGCCGGCCTTGGAATCACGACGGGTTCTAACCCAGCCACGTACAGTGACCTGTGAACCGACCGCATGCTCACCTTTAAATACAGATGCGACAGATGCAATGCTCATTATTGCTTAGTTCTCCAATGAAACGTTTTATGCTTCAACTCGGCCCCGAAAATAGTTCGAGAGCAGAAATCAGGCAAATCCCTGACTATATTGATGACACAGGAAAAAATTTGGAGGTTTATATTACCTTGCTGGTGGCTTTTCTCAAGCTGAAAAAGGTATTCTGGGGGTAATATCCCCCTTCAGACGGAAGGAGTTCGGATGAAGAAGGTGAAAATCTTTCAATATCTGTTGGCAAGCCTATCGATTATAGGCTGGTCACTGGCAATTTATGCCCTGCTGGTATTCGATAAGGCGAGGCCGGACAGGGCCGTAGGCTACTTCTTCAGCAAAGGGGCGCCGGTGCGTTTGTACTGGGACCCTCAGCAAACCATGCTATTGGAATACATCATCTGGGCTTGCGCCGCCATCAGTTTCCTCAGTCTGGCTTTTAACTGGTATGTGGCCCATCACAGCCGTTTGGGTTACTGGTTCAATATTCCACTGTTGCTGCTCTCATCCACCGCCGCCGGCTTGTATCTGCGTTTCTTTATCTAAGCCTTCATGTTGTGTTGTCAGCGCAGTTGTCGACAGAGCATATCGATAATCGCCGCGGTGGCGCCCCAAATAAAGTGCCTGCGATAGGGAATAAAGGTGACTGGGTAGAAATGGCCGCGGCGCTCGAACATTGCCGTGTGACGATTTTCCTCTTCGAGTAAAAAAGCCAGCGGCACCCGAAACAGCTCCTGCACTTCGGCCGGGTCAATTTTGGCCTCAAAGGGTGACTTTACCCAGCCAAGTACAGGGGTGATCTCAAAGCCGGTAAAGGTGGGGTGATTGGGAAGTTGACCTATGATTTCGACATTGTCCGGTGCCAAACCTATCTCTTCTTCGGCCTCCCTGAGGGCTGTCATGATAAGGTTCTGATCTTCGGCTTCCGGTTTGCCGCCTGGAAAGCTCACCTGACCGGGATGAGCCTTAAGATGCTTCGGCCTCTGGGTCAGGATAAGCTCCGGTCCCTGCAAACCCGGCTCCAAAGCGATAAGTACCGCCGCGGCTCTGAGTTTGGCCGGGGTCAAAGGGCTAGAATGGTATCGACTCAGGGCTCTGAGTTGAAAACGGGTTAACAGCTCGTCTTTATCCATAGCGTCCTTGAAGTCGATTGAACTAATCAATAACCCAAGCCATTATTGTCCTGTCTTCGCAAAGAACTCTCAACCAGCTTGAATGCAGGTATCAGGCTAAGGTGAGTCGGGCTCCGGGGCTAATAGCGGCAGTATTCGACTCACTTTATCATAGGTTTCCTGGTATTCGGCATCCACATCTGAGTCGGCTACTATGCCGCCGCCGGCCCAGCAATAGAGCTGCCCGGAATCGGCAACCAGGGTTCGAATGGTGATGCTGCTGTCCATTTTACCATCCTGGCTCAGATACCCGATGGCGCCGCAGTAGAGTGAGCGGCGACTGGGTTCCAGCTCTTCGATAATTTCCATGGCGCGGATCTTGGGCGCGCCTGTGATAGAGCCGCCGGGGAAGGCGGCCCTCAGCAAGTCTGTGGCCTGATAACCCGCTGCCAGTTCGGCGGTTACCGTGCTGACCAGATGGTGCACCGCCGGAAAGCTTTCTATGGCAAATAGATGCGGTACGGCCACACTACCTGGGCTGGCGACCTTGCCAATATCGTTGCGCAGCAGATCCACTATCATCAGGTTTTCGGCTCTGTCTTTTTCCGACCCCGCCAGCTGTTTGGCAAGTTCCCTGTCTTGCTGTTCATCGGCACTTCGGGGCAGGGTACCCTTGATGGGCTTGGTTTCAATATGGCGATTGGAATCCAGGGCAATAAAACGCTCGGGTGAGATTGACAGAATGCAGTTATGCTCCAGGCGAATAAAGGCAGAAAAGGGCGCGCCATTGGCTTGTCTGAGCTTACGATAGGCTTGCCACTCATCACCTTGATAGTCGGCCTGGAATCTTTGGGTCAGATTGATCTGATAACAATCGCCGCTGTGAAGATATTGCTGCACTTTGGCAAACTTGTCGCCATATTGCTCGCGGCTGAGCTGCGAGCGCCACTCACCGCTGAGTCGGAACGCTTTCTGGTCAAGGTGCTTATTGGGGCTGTTTGTGACTTTGGACGTTAGCCACGACAGGGTTGCTGTCAGCGCCTTTTCGCCGCGGTAGTGCACCAATTGCCAGCACTCTAATTGCTTATCGCGAATAAGAGCCCAGTCATAAAGACCGACATTCATCTCCGGCAGAGCGATATCGGCTGCGGCCAGTTTTGGCAGTTTTTCCAGTCTGCGGCCAAGATCGTAACTGAAGGCGCCCACCGCGCCGCCGCTGAAAGGCAGATTGACCTGCATGGCATTGGGAAAATACTGTTGCAGCAGTTGTTGCAGCAAGGCAAAAGGATCGTCACTTGAGCATCGTACGCCGCTCGCCTCAGAGATTTGGGTGGTTTCAGCCATGGTCACCAGTCTGGCTATTGGCTCGGCAACTATGATGTCGTATCTGGCGTCATTGTGCTGGGCATCGGCCGAATCCAGCAGCATGGCCCAAGGCTCACCGCTGAAGTGGGAAAACAGCTCTAAGGTTGAGAGTTGCCAGTCAAGAACGCGAATGGCGGGAGGGCAAATAGCCTGCTGGTACATCGAACGACCCTATCTGAAAATGTGATGTAGCCCAAAAAGGAACGAAAGAGTATCATAACGGCCACAAAAAACTAATAAAACCACCCCTGGCCCTTGGTGAAAACGCGTTGTATCACGGCTTTGCTGTCGTTTTGAGCATTTTTGTGTCGCAAAACCGACAAGCGGAGCCTGAAATTCAAGGCTTTGGCTTGAATCTCTGTTGAGCGTTGATCCTGAGCTGAAGGGGCGGATCCTTAGGCTAATGGAGCGCCAAACATGTCTGTAATCAAGCAAGCTGACTTTATCGACAGCATCAGTGATGCCCTGCAATATATCTCCTATTACCATCCCAAAGATTTTATCGATGCCATGGCCGCCGCCTATGAGCGTGAGCAGAGCCAGGCTGCCAAGGATGCAATTGCCCAGATTTTGATCAACTCGCGCATGTCTGCCGAAGGACACAGACCCTTATGCCAGGATACCGGTATTGTGACCTGTTATGTCTATCTGGGAATGGGCGTGCAGTGGGACAAGACAGATATGACAGTGCAGCAGATGGTGGATGAAGGCGTGCGCCGCGCTTATACCAATCCTGATAACCCGCTGCGGGCCTCAATAGTGGCCGACCCGGCTGGCAGCCGCAAGAATACCCGCGATAACACACCTTCCGTGGTGCATATTCAGATGGTTCCCGGCGATCATATCGAAGTGGCCATTGCCGCCAAGGGCGGCGGCAGTGAAAACAAGGCCAAGATGGTGATGCTCAATCCATCTGACGATATCGCCGCCTGGGTTGAGAAGACACTGCCAACCATGGGCGCCGGCTGGTGTCCTCCGGGTATGCTGGGAATAGGTATTGGCGGCACCGCCGAGAAAGCCGCTGTGCTTGCCAAGGAAGCCTTGATGGAGAGCGTGGATATTCACGAGTTGATGGAACGCGGCGCCGAAACCACGGAAGAGAAGCTGCGTTTGGATATCTTCGAGCGCGCCAACAACTTAGGCATTGGTGCCCAGGGCCTGGGCGGTTTGACTACTGTACTGGACGTTAAAATCAAGACAGCGCCAACCCACGCTGCCTCCAAGCCTGTGGTGATGATCCCAAACTGCGCCGCCACCCGCCATGTGCATTTCCATCTTGATGGCAGCGGCCCAGCCGAGTTGACTCCGCCAAGCCTTGATGACTGGCCGGAAATCACCTGGGAAGTGGGTGAGAGCGTGCGCAGGGTCAATCTCGATACCGTTACCCAGGAAGAGATTGAAAGCTGGAACAGCGGCGATACTCTGCTGCTCTCGGGTAAGATGCTCACCGGCCGTGACGCGGCTCACAAACGGATCCAGAGCCTGATTGAAAGCGGTGAAGGCTTACCTGAAGGAGTTGATTTCACTGGTAAATTCATCTATTACGTAGGTCCAGTCGATCCAGTAGGTGATGAAGTGGTTGGCCCGGCCGGCCCGACAACCGCTACCCGTATGGATAAGTTTACCGATCTTATGCTGGATAAGACGGGTCTAATGGGCATGATAGGCAAGGCAGAACGTGGTCCGGCCACAGTCGAATCTATCCGCAAGCACAAGGCGGTATATTTGATGGCCGTCGGCGGCGCCGCTTATCTGGTGTCCAAGGCGATTAAGCAATCCCGTGTGGTGGCGTTTGAAGATCTCGGGATGGAAGCCATCTATGAGTTTGACGTCAAGGATATGCCTGTTACTGTAGCGGTTGACTCCAACGGGGTGAATGCGCACGAAACCGGCCCGGCAATCTGGAAGGTGAATATCCAGAACGCCAAGGCTTAAGCTGAACCTTGAGGGGCCTGTTGGCCCCTTTTGCATTGCAATCAACAACCAATAAGAAGATTTATAATGAAAACCAACCCACTATTGATGGCGCTGCTCGCCGCAGGTCTGGCTCTGCCGGCGCTGGCTGCCGATAAGGCACCTTTTACTGTCCAGGATCTGGTCAAGCTCAACAAACTCCATTCTGCCGCTGTATCCAATGACGGTACCAAGCTTATCTATGGCCTGAAGAAGGTCACCGATGAAGGCAGCGGCTCAGATCTCTATCTGTTGGATCTCAGTGACAAGAACGCGGCTCCCAAGCAGCTGACTTCTGCACCGGGTACTGAGCACGATGTGGCCTTCAGCAGCGACGACAAGCAAGTCTATTTTATCGCCGCCCGTGATGGCAGCAGCCAACTGTATCGCTTGCCGCTGGATGGTGGTGAAGCACAGGCCGTATCTGATTTGCCTCTGGGTATCGACGGCTACAAATTATCGGCCGATGGCAAGCAGGTAGTGATGAGCATTCGTGTTTTTCCCGAGTGCGACACCCTGGAATGTTCAAAAGCCAAGTTTGATAAAGAAGCCGAGCGCAAGAGTACAGGTCGTGAATACGATCAGTTGATGGTGCGTCACTGGGACACCTGGTCTGACCATGCCCGTAATCACCTGTTTGTGGCGCAGCTTGAAAACGGCAAGCTAGGTAAGCCGGTGGATGTGACCAAGGGCCTGGATACCGAAACCCCACCCAAGCCATTTTCCGGCATGGAAGAGGTGACATTCAGCCCGGATGGTAAATATATTGTCTACAGTGCCAAGGCACCGAGTAAAGATCAGGCCTGGACCACCAACTACGATCTCTGGCAAGTGCCGGTCACAGGTGGTAAGGCCAAGAATCTCACCGAAGATAACCAGGCCTGGGATGCTCAGCCGGTGTTTTCCGCCGATGGCCGCTATCTGGCCTATCTGGCGATGAAAAAGCCCGGATTCGAGGCCGACAGATACCGCATCATGCTCAAAGACACAGTCACGGGTCAGGGCAAGGAAGTGGCGCCCATGTGGGACAGAAGCCCGGCCTCGCTGAGCTTTGGTAAAGATAACAACACCCTGTATGTGACCGCTCAGGATCTGGGGCAGGTGTCTGTATTTGCCATCAACACCCAGTTTGGTGATGTGCGCGCCATTTACAACGATGGCAGCAACAGCCTGGTGGGTCTGGCGGGCGATCGTTTGATCATCAATCATAAGTCTTTGGTGGAACCGGGCGATCTCTACTCCATCAACATGGAAGGGCAAAACCTGACCCGTTTGACTGAAGTCAACAAGGCCAAGCTGGACAAGGTCAAGTTCGGTGAGTTCGAGCAGTTCAGCTTCAAGGGCTGGAACAACGAAGAGGTTTATGGTTACTGGCTCAAGCCGGCCAACTTCAAGAAAGGCAAGCAGTATCCGGTGGCCTTCCTGGTACACGGCGGCCCACAAGGTTCATTCGGCAACAGTTTCAGCTTCCGCTGGAATCCTCAGCTGTGGGCCGGTGCCGGATATGCTGTGGTGATGGTGGATTTCCACGGCTCTACCGGCTATGGTCAGGCCTTTACCGATTCCATCAGCCTGGACTGGGGCGGTAAGCCTTTGGAAGATTTGCAAAAAGGTCTGGCTGCGGTTGCCAAACAGCAGAAGTGGATCGATGCCGATAACGTCTGTGCCCTCGGCGGCTCCTACGGTGGTTACATGATGAACTGGATCCAGGGCAACTGGAACGACGGTTTCAAGTGCCTGGTTAACCACGCTGGCTTGTTTGATATGCGCTCCATGTATCATGTGACCGAGGAACTCTGGTTCCCTGAGCATGAGTTTGGCGGCAGCTACGAGCAGGCCAAGGATCTTTATGAGAAGTTCAATCCGGCCAACTATGTGGAAAACTGGAAGACTCCTATGTTGGTGATCCACGGTGAGAAAGACTTCCGGGTACCTTACGGTCAGGGTTTGGCGGCGTTCAGCTATATGCAGCGCAATAATATCCCTTCGGAGTTGCTGATCTATCCGGACGAAAACCACTGGATCCTCAACCCCAATAACCTTGAGCAGTGGTACGCCAAGGTACTGGGCTGGATGGACCGCTGGACCAAATAAAGACCAGCGAGAGCGTTTAGTCAACAAAACCGGCCTGATGGCCGGTTTTTTCATAGCTTGAATAAAGGTGTTTTGCAGCCGAAGAGTCCCACTCGTTAATGGGCTGGCGGAAGGCGTTTTTTGTGGTCGCTGTCTTGCTAATTCTACCTTTGGCGCATTGTATTGCGGTGACATCTGGGTTAGATTGAAACAAGTGTTTAAATCTAACGTTTAAAGAGTCTGCTGATGAATCCCTACCAAGCTCCGTTAACCGATATGCGCTTTTTGCTTGAGCACGTCTTTGATGCCGAACAAACCTGGTCTTCATTGCCTGCGATGGCCGATGCGGTCGATCTCGATACTGCCGCTGCCATCCTCGAAGAAAGCGCCAAACTGTGTCGCGACCTTATCCATCCTATAAACCGCAATGGTGATGAACAAGGAGTAAGTTTCGAGGCTGCCAGGGTGATCACACCCGATGGCTATAAAGAGGCCTATGCAGAGTTTGCCGCCGGTGGTTGGGTAGGGCTGTGCGGCGATCCTGAGCTGGGGGGAATGGGGATGCCGAAAATGCTCGGTGTCATGGTCGATGAAATGGGTTATAGCGCCTGTAACGCCTTTACACTTTACAGCGCACTGACCGCAGGTGCTGCACTGTGTATTCATGCCCACGGCAGTGAGGAGCTCAAGGCCAAATATCTGCCTAAACTCTACTCAGGCGAATGGGCCGGCGCCATGGATATGACAGAGCCTCAGGCAGGTTCGGACCTGCGTAATATCCGCACTCGCGCCGAACCGACCGACAGCGGCAGTTTCCTTATCAGTGGTTCAAAAATTTTCATCACAGGTGGCGATCAGGACTTGACTGAGAACCTGGTGCATCTGGTGCTGGCCAAAATCAGCGGCAGCAAAGGCATTTCGCTGTTCCTGGTACCTAAGTTCAAGGTGGCCGATGACGGCAGTTTGGGCGAAGCCAACGGTGTAACCGTCGGTGCCATAGAGCACAAGATGGGCCTCAAGGGCTCGGCGACTTGTGTGATGAATTTTGATGATGCCGAGGGTTACCTTATCGGCGAGCCCAACCGTGGCCTGGTGTGCATGTTCACCATGATGAACTATGAACGTCTGTCCATAGGTATTCAGGGGCTTGGCAGTGCTCAGGGCGCATATCAAATGGCGGCCGACTATGCCAAAGAGCGCCTCCAGGGCGTAGCTGCCGGCGGCTCACCAACCGGCAGCGATTCCGATCCTATTTTGGTACACGGCGACGTGCGCCGCATGCTGCTGAATATTCGCGCCATGACAGAAGCGGGTAGGGCCTTGGCCATGCTCACAGGTAAACAGCTGGATCTGGCCAAGTTTGCCGAAGATGAAGCGGTTAAAGTCAAAGCCAGTCGTTACGTGGGCCTCCTGACTCCTGTCGCCAAGGCGTTCCTGACCGATCGCGGTCTGGACGCCACCATATTGGCGCAGCAGGTATTCGGTGGCCACGGCTATATTCGTGAGACAGGCATAGAACAGTTGGTGCGTGATACCCGTATCGCCCAGATTTATGAGGGCACCAATGGTATTCAGGCCATCGACTTTTTGGGACGCAAGCTCACAGGTGACCGCTTGGCGACCCTGAATGAGTTTATCGCCGATATCAAGGCCGATATGGCGACTTTTGGACAAGTATCAAATGAGCAGAAACAGCGTGTTGAAAGCCTGTTTGACCAGTTTGCCAGCGCGATTGCCGCCATTAACGAGCAAAAAGGCGATAAGCCTGCGCTCATTAACGCCTTGGCGGTTGAAGCCTTGGATGCCTTTGGTTACATACTCTACGGTTACCTGTGGCTGTTGATGGCAGATAAGGCACTTGCTGCAACCGATGCGCTCGAGCCGGGCTTTGCCGAGGTCAAGAACCAACTGAAGGAGTTCTACGTTGCCAAGTTGTTGGCCAAAGCCGATTTCCACTTGAGTCAGCTGGTCAGTGGTGATGACAGTGTGATGGCCCTTGCGCCCGAGCTGTTCTGAGAACGCAGAAGTATTCAAGCTAAATTGAAAGAGCCGCGATAAGCGGCTCTTTTCTTATGGCTTTATTACTGTTTTAAGAGCTTTGAAGGTGCTTCACTAACGAGCGCTGACATTAAGCTCTGTCTGTGCTTTTTCCTGCTGTGTTGGTTTGGGCTTGTCTTGCTCTTTTGCCGCCAGTTGGCTTTCTGCGCGGCTGTTTGCACGGTAATCTGTCAGCCCCTGCAGCAAAAGTGTGGCAAAGGGTGCGGCTTCAAGCTCCTTACTCTGGGGGCTCAAACCATTTTCCAGTATCACAAACAGGTATCTGGGCACTTGCTTGTCACTGTCATCGGTAACATACCCGGCCAGATTCACCACACCCTGCATACTGCCTGTCTTGGCCCAGACTCTGCCTTTGAGCGGTTTGTTGGCGTAGCGCTTGCGGTACTTCAAGGTGCCGCTGTGGCCGGAAACCGGCAGCTTGTGCATCAACCACTGGTAATCCGGGGTATCGGCAATCAATCGCAGCAACTGCGCCAGTTGTCTGGCATTGAGCAGGTTGTAGCGTGACAGCCCAGAGCCATCTATCAGTTGGGCTCTTTCCAACACTACGCCTTTTTCCGCCAGCACTTCCCTGATGGCCTTGGCACCGGCACTGAAACTGGCGCCATCACCATAATAGTGTTTACCCAGCTGTTTAAGCAGGCTGTCGGCAATCAGGTTGTCAGATTCCAGCAGCATGGTTTCCAAAAGCTCGGGCAGGGCATCCGAGGCATGACTGGCCACCACCCTTGAGCTGGCCGGTAGCTGATTGGAGGTCAGTATCTTGCCTTTGATACTGAGTTTGCCCTTGATAATGCCGGCGACGCTGTCGATGGCATATTGGCCGGGGTCGTTGACCGCCAGCGCCAACGGCAATACCTGGGAGCCCGGGAAACAGCCACTGAAATGAAAGTGGTTGCCGGGTAATCGGTCGAGTTGCAGTTCGCAAAAGCCCTGCTTGTGGCCTTTGTCGAAGATGGCGTTGGTGGTCAGTTTGACTGGCAGATAAACCGGCGCGGAAATTTTGGCTTTGTCCGAGGCGAGTGTGGGCTCGAGTTTGCCATGGACACAGTTTTGGTTGATCACATAGCTGGAGACGGGCGCCGCGTAGCAGATCCCCAAATCATCCCATACCCAACCGGGAGCCCTTAGCTGCTCATGGGTTTCTCCTATCAAGATAAGATTGCCCTGCACCTGGCTAATGCCGGCTTCGGTGACACGCTTGAACAGCTCGGTCAGATCCCGGCGCGTTAGGGTAGGATCGCCACTGAACAGCAAATAGAGATCGCCTTTAAGCACGCCGCTTTTTGGCGAGCCGGTACTGAGAATACTGGTGTGATAGCGAAACTCTTCTCCCAGCAGCTCGGTGGCTGTTACCGCGGTCAGCAGTTTTTGGGTACTGGCCGGGATCATCAGGGTTTCACTGTTGTGGCTCAGCAGTTGCTCGCTGCTTTGCAAATCTTCTATCCAGACGGCAGTTTGCGATGAGGCCGGGGTAATCAGATTTAAAAGATCATCGAGAGAGGTATTATCGGCCTTCAAAGGGGAAGACAGCGCCATGGCGCTCAATAATAACAGTGGACGTGCCAAGCCCTGCAAGGACAGCTGTGGCATGGAAAAGCCTCCGGTTCCGTGAATGCTTTTGTGAGTATAACCTGCAGGACTTCAGCTGTCGTCCTTGTCCATCAGCGAATAAAGTTTCAATGTGACTATCAACACCAGACCGATAAACAGTGGCAGTACCAAAGGGCCGAGATAGGTTTTGAAGTGAAACAGGGCCCAGGCCGCGAGCAGGGTGCCAATAAGAGTGAACCAGAATTGTTTGTTCATTGTCGTCCAGTTTGAGTTCAGTAAGTGAGAGGCTCAAGGGCATATTAGTGTATAAGGCTAATGCGCTGATAACAGGGCTGCCATCACAAAAGCGTGATCTGGGTCGGCTTAAGAGTGCGAGCCGCATTATAGAGAGCGCTTTTTGGGTTAAATAGCGCCGAAATCGTGAACCAATAGCGACTGTTGGCGAGAAAAGGCTTGCCCGGGCCGGGACAAGTGGGTAATTTCTATTGCCTTATTCGCCCCGCAGCGGATCTTTGTCGATCTCGCCATACAGGGGAAGGACATTCTTGCCGGGAAACACAGGGAGCGAGTGGATTGCCGGAACATACAGTGACAGGAGGATACCTTGCTGGATAAGCTGGGTGGAATTGCCATAGCGCCGGATGCATTGCACTGGTTGCTGACCCCAAGTAACTTCAAACAGACCTTGATTGAGCGGATCCGTAGCGCCAAAGAGGCTATCTATATTGCGGCACTCTATCTGGAAGACGATGAGGCCGGACGCGAAATACTTGCCGAACTGCTGGCGGCCAAGGCAGCCAGACCCGAACTCGAAATTAAGGTGTTGGTGGATTTTCACCGTGCCCGTCGCGGCCTTATTGGCCACAAGGGCGATGGCGGCAACAACCTGATGTACCGTCAGGTGATGGCGCAAGCACAGCAGCGTTTCAACATTTATGGTGTGCCGGTGAAATCCCGCGAGTTTATGGGAGTACTGCACCTCAAGGGCTTTATTGTCGATGATGCCGTGATATACAGTGGCGCCAGCCTCAATAATATCTACCTGCAGCAGAAAGACAGATACCGTTTCGATCGCTACCATGTGCTGGAGTCGACCGAGCTGGCTGCCAGCATGCGAGAGATGATTGACAGTGCCATTTTGAGCGACAAAGCGGTCAGTTGCCTGAGCTGTCCGGAAGAAGAGGAAGTACTGCCGGAAAAAATTGATGTCAGAAGCTTTAAACAGCGACTGTCGGCGGCAAGCTATCAATTCAAGGGCGTTGAAGAGGGATTGCGGGTCACGCCGCTTTTGGGCCTCGGACGCAAGCGCAATCCGCTCAACAAGGCGGTACTCGCCATGGTGGAGGAGTCCAAGGAATCGCTTTTTATTTGCACTCCCTATTTTAACCCGCCCTATGCTTTGGTGCGGGCGCTGGTTAAACACCTGCGCAACGGAAAGCGCCTGGATATTCTGGTGGGTGACAAGACGGCCAATGACTTTTATATCCCACCGGAGCAGGATTTTTCCACCATAGGTGCCTTGCCGTATCTCTATGAGCAGTCGCTGCGCAAGTTTGTCAAACGCCAGCAGTGGGCGGTGGATCAGGGGCTACTCAATATCCATCTGTGGAAGCATGACAACAACAGCTATCACCTCAAAGGGGTGAGCATGGATGGTCGCAAACACCTGCTCACCGGCAGCAATCTCAATCCGCGGGCCTGGGCCCTGGATCTGGAAAATGGTTTGCTGCTGCATGATGACCAACAAGAGCTGGCCGAGTCTTTTGTCAAAGAGCAGCAACATCTGCTGCTGCACAGCCAGCGTTTGTATCATTACAGCCAGATAGATACCTTGCAGAGTTACCCCAAGCCGGTAAAGAAAATCATGAACCGCATTCGCAGGCTCAAGGCCGACTTTCTGCTGCGGCGTATTCTCTGATAGCGCTTTCCCCAAGCTCTTGGCCGAATGAGAGCATGATTGCAGAACTTCATTCCGTTATGGTTTAACCTTGGCTTATTCAGTCAAGGTTAAATCCAGCCAAGGTTAAACATAGCCAGAATGAGTGATATCGTCCGCTTATCCCGCATCAATTTCCGTCATCTTCTGGTGCTCAGGCAACTGCTGGAAGAGCAAAGCGTCACCCAGGCGGCCACGCGTCTGTGTTTGAGCCCTTCGGCGGTCAGCAAAATACTCTCCCAGCTCAGGGATTGCCTCGACGATGAGCTCTTCTACCGCCAGGGTAACCAGCTGTTGCCGACTGCCAAGGCCAAACGACTCGGGCCGGTTATCAGCGCCATGCTCAGAGAGATGGACAACCTGTTTACCGAAGAGGGCTTTCGCCCTGAAGGATTTCAAGGACGGATGAATTTGGCGCTGAGGGAAAGCAGCTTCGAACTGCTTGCGAGCGCTATCGCCAGCGTGCAGCAGCAGGCACCGGGAATGACATTGGCGGTGCATGCCAAAGAGAGCACGGGTTTTCAGTCCCTGTGTGAAGGACGGGTGGACTTGCTGGTTCTGCCACACGACTTGGGACAGCCGCCAACTGGTCGCAACGAACTGATTTGGGAGCGCTTGGCAGAGGACGAGATGTGTTGCCTGATGCGAGCCGAGCACCCGCTGGCAGCAAAAGAGCTGACGCTGGATGCCTATCTGAGCTTCGCCCATGTGGGTATTTTGGATGCCGATCTGCAGCAACCCTTTTTCGAGCAATCATTGGCACAATTGAGCCGCAGGCGGAATCTGGCGATGGAAGTCGCCGACTTCGGCGCCGCCGCCAGTATCTGTCGTCACTCGGACTTGCTGTTTACCTGCTCGGCGCTGTGGGCTTCAATGGCGGCGCAGGCAAGCGGTATGGTGGTTAAGCCATTGCCCTTTGCCTATGGCAAGGTGGGCTATAGCATGGTGCATCATCAAAGTGGCAGCCGGGATCCGGCGCTGCAATGGCTAAAAGCGACGCTGCTCAGTGGCTTTAAGCAGTCCATCAGCCAAGGTTAACCGGTGGCAGACTGATATTGGCTATGCCGGCACGGCTGAGCGCCTTGGCCAGATCATCAATCTGCTGTTGGCTCGCCTTGGGCCAGCGCAAGGCCTCGCCTTTGACACCATGATGATTGTAACCGTTTAGGCGTAGCCGCATCGGCTCACCCTTCAGCGCTTGCCGGCGTTGCAAGTCCAGCAAAAACGACGCCAGGGCGTCAAAGTGTTGCCAATAATCACTCTTTCCGGGTACTTCCAGTAGCCTGACTTCCGCCAGTTTCCCTGCTTCGGCCAGCAGTTGCAGGCTCTGCTTGACCTTGATGTTGCCACGGCCTGTCAGTCGTCGGTGAGCCGGCTCATCCCAGGCTTTCAGGTCAACCATGGCGCCATCAAGCCAAGGGAGCAGACGTTGCCAACCACTTTCTCCCAGGCTGCCATTGGTATCCAAAAGGCAAGTCAGGTGTTTGAGCTCTGGGCTTTGTTTAATGGCCTTAAACAGGTTACTGACGAACTTCAGCTGCAAGCTGGCTTCTCCGCCACTCAAGGTGATACCGCGGATAAAGGCTTGCTGCCTTTTAATCAGCGCCAACGCTTTTCCGACTGACAGGCGTTGGGTCTTGGGCTGGCTGCTCGAAGGGCAAACATCGAGACAGGTGTCGCAGCCGATGCAGCTTGTACTATCCCAGGCAAGCCTGAGAGATGCCTTGCTATTGGGAACTGCTTGAGTGTCAGTCGCAGTTGATTTAAGGCTCAAGGCGCCTGCCGGGCAGTGCGCAATACACTCTCGGCAGGCGTCACACAGAGTGATGGTTTCCGGATTATGGCAACCCGGGCAGCGAAAATTGCAACCCTGAAGGAAAAATACCATGCGATTGCCCGGGCCATCTACGGTCGAGAAGGGCAGCACCCTGGCGACTTCGGCACTGGTAACCTCGGAGCCCATAGCCAATGCCGAAGCATCGGTATCGCCGCTACTTAACTCACGGCTATTCGACTCACACCCACTCAGCTTATAGCGATTAAGCTCAGAATGATTGAACGGGTTATCAAACACTCCGGGAGCTGCACTCTTCATAAGTTACGCCCTTACACCGGGGACTTGCCGGCGGCATGGAACTCGGCGCTCACTACCCGCGGTGCCCTTTGGGTCACGGCCGTGGTTTCACTGGCCTCTGTGCCCAGGAAGGTGGTGTTGGTACGTGAGCCTTGTTGCCGGTAACTGGCGATCTGCGACTTTTTCACCATATAACCTGTGATGCGCACCAGATCGGTATCGGCGGTATTGGCGGTAAATTCACGAAAGCCGGCATTCAGCGCGCCGATACACAGCTCAAGCAGGGCTTCAGGATTGGCCTTGATGGTTTCATCCAGAGTCAGGATCTCGCTGATCCCGGAAGGATAGAAAGCGTGTTGAGGCGCCAGCGCCAACACATGAGTGACAGGATCCGGCTCTTGACCATAGGCTATTCTGACTCCCGGAGTGGTGCCTTTGTCGATGGAAAGCCCCCCCTGGGCATGAAGTAAGGCGCGGCCATTAAAGCCGAAACTGACTTGGGTCGTGGTCACTCTATCACTGAGCGCGCGGGTAATGGCTAAACCGAGCGCATTGGCCTGCTCACTGTGACCATATTCGCCCCTCATACCTGCCAACTGCTGCAGATGATTGACGGCTTCGGCCATGGCATAAACGCCGAACATGGGTGCAAAGCGGGATTCGTCAATGAGGCCTTCTTTTACCAGGAATGAGTCGAAGAAATGGGACCGGCGGTGTAAAAACTCACAGCGCAGCTCAATCAGTTCATACATCAGGTTGCAGTAATGGGGCAGGGTGCGCTCGAGCATTTCCTCCAGGGTACCGGCTTCTTCGGCGACGGCTTTTAGGTTAAGTCTGACCAGCGTATTGGCGCCGCCTCGGGTGGGGAGCGCGTTATAACAGCTGACAATGCCGAACGTTTGATTTGGCGCCTCACCGGGAGCACTGGCAAAGGTTTGGGCATGTATCGGCCAGTTGCCGATGTGAGGTTTACTGCAGGCAATGATATTGTCTGTTGCCAGTCGCAGCAGCGCTTTGGGGGTGCGCTTGGGGTCATACATAAAGGTTAGATTGGGAGCCACCTGCTTGAGCTCGGCATCAATGCGCAAAATAGTGCGGCAGACACGGTTGTCCTCTGGGCCTATGTTGGCATGCATAAAGGCGTCCGGCAGGGTGCGATCCAACTGGATCCAGAAGCGTTTCAGTTTCTGATACAAGGCGTCATCACTGACGTTCTGGCAGTAAGGCAACAATAAACTATCGAGATAGCCAATAAACACCGGGATATTGGTGACTGACGGTACATGGTGATACAGCACCATCAGCTTCATCAGGGCATCATCCAGATCTTCGGCCGGTGTCAACTCCAGGTACTCGGAGCCTTGCTCGAGAAAACGTTGGTAATCGG
The DNA here is from genome assembly GCF_009183365.2 of Shewanella algae. Taxonomy (NCBI): domain Bacteria; kingdom Pseudomonadati; phylum Pseudomonadota; class Gammaproteobacteria; order Alteromonadales; family Shewanellaceae; genus Shewanella; species Shewanella algae. The sequence goes on along the minus strand of NZ_CP068230.1, from coordinate 2,556,761 downwards.
GCAAAACATATCTGGGTTTGAACGGGGCATGACCCTCAAACATATCGCAGATAATGCCTTTATCCATGGCTTGGGTCAGTGCTTCACTGCGAGGCAGATAGGGAATACTGGCATCGGCGGCACCGGCCAGCGCCAGGGTCTTTTGCTTGGGGTCAAGCAGGGGATCGGTAATAAGACTGAGAAATTGATTGTCCATAATGAGACTCCGCTAAAGGCAAGGCGCTAACCGGCGCAATGGCCGAATTGGCTTTCAAACACAATAATTGAAACGGCTTTTAACCTGAGTCTAAGTAGGGGCTTTATTTTCCGGAAGTGAAATGTGCTTGATGGTGCTTGTCGAAAATGGAAATCCGCTGCTTTGCATCAAGTATTGCAAAGGCAATGAAGAAGCAAGGAGATATGGAGTGAAAGCACTGTTGAGAGACGGATAAAAACGGGCTATGGTTGCTTGAGAAAGACCTCGGCCTTGGCAAGACAGAGTAACTGGCATAAAAAACGCCTGCATTTGGCAGGCGTTTGGCTTTGAACTCGGATTACTTGGCTGTCATCAAGGCAACGGCGTTGTCCAGCATACGGTTGCTGAAACCCCATTCGTTGTCGTACCAGGCCATGACTTTCACCAGACGTCCCTTGACGCGAGTCTGGGTGGCGTCGAAGTTGGACGAGAAGGCGTTGTGGTTGAAGTCGATGGAAACCAGAGGCTCCTTGTTTACCGCCAGCACTTCGTTCATGGGGGAAGTCTTGGCTGCCGCTTCTATGATGGCGTTAACTTCTTCCACAGTGGTGTCGCGGGAAGCGATAAAGGACAGGTCAACCAGAGACACGTTGACAGTCGGAACCCGAACCGCCAGGCCGTCGAATTTGCCCTGAAGCTCAGGTACAACCAAACCAACAGCCGCCGCTGCACCTGTTTTGGTTGGGATCATCGACAGAGCCGCCGCGCGGGCACGACGCATATCGCTGTGATACACATCAGACAGACGCTGGTCATTGGTGTAGGCGTGAATGGTGGTCATCAGGCCGGATTCAATGCCGATAGCATCGTTCAATGGCTTGGCCACAGGCGCCAGACAGTTAGTGGTACAGGAAGCATTGGAGATAACAGTCATCTCTTTGGTGATTTCCTGGTTGTTAACCCCGTATACCACAGTGGCATCAACATTCTTGCCGGGAGCTGAGATGATAACCTTCTTGGCGCCGGCATCCAGGTGTGGTTGTACCGCTTCTTTGGAAGTGAAGATACCGGTACATTCGAAGACTACGTCTACCTGCAGCTCAGCCCATGGCAGCTTAGATGGATCGCGCTCCTGGAAGGTTGGGATCTTGTCGCCGTTGACATAAATAGCTTCGTCGTCGTGTTCTACTTTGGCGTTGAAGCGGCCGTGAACAGAGTCATACTTGGTCAGGTGAGCGTTGATGGAAGCGTCTCCGAGATCGTTGATGGCAACGATTTGAATTGGATAGTCTTTCTCGCTCTCGTATAGAGCACGCAGAACATTGCGTCCGATACGGCCATAACCGTTAATTGCTACGCGGATAGTCATCTCATATCCCTCTGGTGAATGTAAAAACAGTAATTGGTAGTAAAATTACAAAAATGACGCGGGTCGTCAAGTTAAATCACGCTGTAACTGGCTATTCCGTTAACAAATTAGGTGTTTTTATTACAGCGATCGCGAAACAATGCTTTTATTGTGCGACCGGCAGGCGTAAATTACAAACTGGCAAGTAATTTGCCGCCCGGAGAATACATCATCAGTTTTGTTTGGCCCCTTCGGTGCTTTTCTCGAGCTTGCTGTCGCTATCAATGGGTTTGCTATCAGCGGCTTGCTTTGTTACCGGCTCAGTCTCAGCTTGTTTCCCATCATCTTTCCCCTCATTGCCTTGCAGGCGTTTTGGCCAATCACTCTCAAGGTAATCACCGCCTTTCAGAGCGTCCGCCAGACTACTTGCCTGTTGATCCAAATGAGTACTCAACTGACTATTGTTGCCTATCATGGCTTTCAGTTGAACCTCATCGACCGGGTTGTCGGTCAAAAGCAGATTGGTTCTCGAGAGCAGATATGCCTGCTCCATATCCTGCAACTGCCTGGAAGCACTTGCCAGCCCCAACAACCAATCGGGGTCGAAGTTCTCTTTGGTGCTCTTTGCCAACACCTTAAGATAGAGTTGTTTCGCTTTGATGGCATCAAACTTGAGATAATAGCCCGCGAGTCCGGCAAGGATCTCGGGCGAATCTATCTGTTGCTGTTTCTCTGCCTCCAGTAATACCTTGAGTGCTGCATCGTCACCCAAATGTGCCCAGTGATAGAAGGCAATATAGATGTCATTGCTGCCCTTGGTAGAGGCTTGCAGCTCAGACAAGCTTTGCGCGCTCAAACCATAGGCTCTGGCTCTGTCATTGGTACGTTCAGGATTGAGAATGTGCTGTACTCCGGCGGCAAGCCCCACACAGCGGTTGTAGTTTTCCAGATTAACGAGCAAGCGATAGACTTGTTCGCCTGAGGGCTCCGGCGTGGTTTTGACCTGATAGCGCTGAATGATCAGGCTGGCCTTTTCCCGTCTGCACCAGCTGTCCTTATGCAAATCGTCACAAAGTTCAGGATTATTCTTACAAATAGTGGCGGGGTTACCGCCATTATCACAGCCACTAACCCCGGCTAAAAGGATAAATGATGTAATTATTACTAGATTACGCGTCAAAATACGCTCCAATTGACTAAATCTGTAATTTAATTAGAGATTTAGCGAAAATCTCCTACTAGCCTGACGCAGCAGTTTTCATTACAATAGCGCCGACCAAAAGGGGCAGGTTTAGCTGTCATAAATATGATTATTGGTCTTTTCTTTTTGTTACTCAAACCTTTCCCGACAATAAAGTGGAAAAGTGAGATAAAGGATCTGTAAATGAGCGCTGATAAACACCTACAAAGTTGGCAAGAACGCTTCGAACTGGCGGAGGCTATGCAGCCCCTGTTGGGCAAGTTGTATCGCAATCAGGGCGTAGAAGTGGTGGTTTATGGTAAACCCCTGCTGATCGCCTCCACCATCGATATTATCAAGGCCCATCGTCTGGTTCGTCGCCATGTGGGCGATAAGCTGCGCTTGCGTGAGAGCTTCCCCTTCGTAGAAGCCCTGAGCAAACTGGATGTCAAACAGTGCAAAGTGGATATAGGTAAACTGGCGGTTAAGTATTGGCGTAACCACACCGACGGCAGCGAAATCGAAGCTTATATGAGCCGCGAGCTGGCCAGTGCCATTGAAAGCAAAGATGAAGTTGAGCCACGTAACGTTGTACTCTACGGTTTTGGCCGCATCGGTCGTCTGCTGGCCCGTTTGTTGATTGAAAAAACCGGCCGCAGCAACAAGTTGCGCCTGCGCGCTATCGTTCTGCGCGGTGGCCGTAAGGGCGATCTGGAAAAGCGTGCCAGCCTGCTGCGCCGTGATTCAGTACACGGACCTTTCAACGGCTCTGTCGAGGTGGATGAAGAGAACAACGCCATCATCGCCAACGGTACTTATATTCAGGTGATTTACGCCAACTCACCCGATGAAGTGGATTACACCAAGTACGGTATTACCGATGCCCTGGTGGTCGACAACACAGGCATCTGGAAAGATGAAGACGGTTTGGGTCTGCACCTCAAGAGCCCAGGTGCGTCCAAGGTTCTGCTGACTGCCCCTGCCAAGGGCAGCATCAAGAACATAGTCTATGGTGTTAACGACAGCGATATTCTGCCGGAAGATGTTATTGTTTCTGCCGCCAGCTGTACCACCAACGCCATTACGCCTGTACTGAAGGCCGTTAATGACAAGTACGGTATCGAAAATGGTCACGTGGAAACTATCCACTCTTATACCAATGACCAGAACCTGATCGACAACTACCACAAAGCAGACCGTCGCGGTCGCAGTGCACCGCTGAACATGGTGATCACTGAAACCGGCGCCGCCAAAGCGGTTGCCAAGGCGTTGCCGGTACTTTCCGGTAAGCTGACAGGTAACGCGATTCGGGTGCCAACTCCGAACGTGTCCATGGCCATCATCAGCCTGAACCTGAACGCCGAAACCAGCAAAGAAGATATGAACGCTTATCTGCGTGATATCGCGCTGCACTCTGAGCTGCAGAACCAGGTAGACTTCACCGAGTCTACTGAAATTGTGTCCTGTGACCTGGTGGGCTCACGCTACGCCGGTGTGGTTGATTCTCAAGCCACTATCGCCGACGGCAAGCGCGCCATCCTCTACGTGTGGTACGACAACGAGTTTGGTTACAGCTGTCAGGTGGTTGGCGTGATGCAGAAGATGCTGGGGCTTAACTACCTGTCTCTGCCTCTGTCTGAAGAGTAATTTCGACTCTTGCTATCAAGGCCCGGTCTGAGTATCGGGCCTTGTTGTATTCAAGTCTTGTGTAGCTAAGGAAGGTGCGAACAAGTCCCATGCGTGCTCTGCGTCGGCTTACGGGCCTGGATGCAAGGCGTGGTTCGCAGCAAATGGCCTTAGTCCTTTGTAAGATTCCCTAAGCCTCAATACGCTCATTTTACTGGAATCCTTATCAAATATTTTGATAAGGGCCTCGATAAGGGTGTTTTACAACGGCTTTTGTGATGGTATTCGGTGGGAGAGGGCGCTGACAAGCTACTGAATCGGATTGTATTTTAATCATGATAATGAAAATTTGACCCGCTTTGAGCAAATTGCCAGCATCCGAGTGATTTTGGCATAAAAATGCCAATTTGCCGATTGACTCCCTGCCTCAAATCGGTAGAATGCCAATCCGCAGTCAGGGGATAACACTCTGGCTTCCGCTTCAATAGCGGAACAGGTATGCGACATTAGCTCAGTTGGTAAAACAGAAGGTTGGTACCTTTGTTGATTGTCAACTCGGAAGATGAAGCAAACAAGTGATGCGACATTAGCTCAGTTGGTAGAGCGGTACCTTGCCAAGGTACAGGTCATCGGTTCGAACCCGATATGTCGCTCCAATCCCAGCCTTATGGCTCGGGGCGCGATGGCAGAATGGCTATGCTGCGGATTGCAAATCCGTCGATCTCGGTTCGACTCCGGGTCGCGCCTCCACTCTATCAAGTGACAATGGGTAATATCTCCTTGTTACACAGTTTGCCCGAGTGGTGGAATCGGTAGACACAAGGGATTTAAAATCCCTCGCTGGTAACAGCGTGACGGTTCAAGTCCGTCCTCGGGTACCATTCTAAATGGTGCAAAAAAGGCTCCCACGAGGAGCCTTTTTTGTGTCCCAACCCAGATGCTTTCTCTTGCTATATTTCCATAGCATTGCCATTCTGCCGTTTGCTATTTATCTCTGAGTCGTTCCAAAAACGATATAGCCAATGATTTCAAGCATGATGGGACATTTACGTTCCTCGGGTATACACTCGTTTTGTTTGAAATCGATTGGGAGCCAAGAGTTTTGCTGACAAGCCGCCACTATTTGCGCGAAGGACCGGATTATCGTTTCGACGAGCAGGTCAGTTTTCTCGATATCAAGCAACAGTTCGGCTTTGCCAATGTGCGGGTAGGCAAGTGGGTCAGCGCTGAAGAATCACGGCTGGCTGCCAATCTGATATTTGATTCTCTGGCGGACCTGGCTTTTATACTCAAGTTGCCGCCGGACGCCATTGGACTTAGACAAACCCTGAATCTGGACTTTGGTCTCGGCGGTCAGAAAGGTGTCCAGGCGCACTACGCCCCCCATGAAAGGATATTGGCGCTGGCGAAAAATGCCGGTGCCGGCGCCTTGGCCCATGAGTTTTGGCACGCCTTTGATCACTATATTGCCAAAGCAGCCTTTGGCATTCATTCAAGTGTCGACCAGCTAGCCTGCTGCAACGATTCCGGTTTGGCGTATAGTGTTGGCACTGCTATTGGTTTTGGCAGTGACCTCTATCTTAAAGATGTTGAGCTTAGACCCCATCCACTCAACCGTCATTTGGCATTCCTTTATCAAACCGTGCTTATAAGCCCGGATGGCCTTGAGCCGAGTGACTATGTGCGCCGGGCCATTGCCTTGGATAAACATTATGGCAGGTGCTATTTTTCGCTCCCTACGGAGTTGATGGCCCGGGCCTTTGAAGCCGCTATCGAGTCTTTTACCGATATACGGAACCAATATCTGGTGTCGGGTACGACTTTCTCACATCTCAATGATTCAGGGGCCTATCCTGATGAGGCTCATAGAAAAGCGATTCTCAACGCGCTGACAAATTACTTTGGCATGCTCGGTGAAGCGCTTATCCGCCAGAGTCATCGTGAAAGTAACAAGAAGCCAAACGGAAGTTAACTGGCTTATGATAAGCTCGATCGTGCGTCATTTAGCTAATGAGTGACGACAACCTAAGCCCGAAATTCTCAAGTAAAAGGAGATTAACCCTATGCCACAACTATTGATAACCGGTGCCAACCGCGGCATAGGATTGGCGTTGACCCAAGTCTATCTTGCCGCCGGTTGGGACGTATTGGCCTGTTGTCGCGATCCGGAAACGGCCGACGAACTGCTGGATCTGGTCAACGAGTTTCAGGGGCTGGAGGTGTTTGCTCTGGATGTGACCGACTATGAGGCGGTGGCTGATCTGGCTGCAGAGCTTGAGGGACGGGGCTTGGATCTGCTGCTCAACAATGCAGGCTATTATGGCCCCAAAGGCTTGCAGTTAGGACAATTGCCTGTGGATGAATGGCGCACAGTGTTTGAAGTAAACAGCATAGCGCCTTGTAAGCTTGCTGAAGCTTTCCTGCCTCATCTTATCCAAGCAAAAGGCATCATAGCCAATATCTCATCCAAGGTCGGTAGTATGGCCGACAACCAGAGTGGTGGTGGTTATCTGTATCGTTCATCCAAGGCCGCGCTCAACTCGATCACCAAGAGTCTTGCCTTAGATTTGGCCGATGTCGGTGTCAAAGCGGTAGCCTTGCATCCCGGTTGGGTGCAAACCAGCATGGGCGGCCCCAATGCGCTTATTGATGTAGATACCTCGGCGGCCGGTATGAAACAACTGCTGGATAAACTCAGCCAGGCACAAAGTGGCGGATTTTATGATTACTGCGGCAACAGTATACCCTGGTAACCAGATCCTTTTTATCTATGGCGCTTATTTTGCGCTTGGCCGGTAATTTGCTGAAAGGCAAGAGGAAAAAGGGCGAGAAGCTAAGCCTGAGTTTAAAATCATACTTTGGGTTGATAGCTTGCAATTCATCCGGCCCAAAAGTGTTAGTGCTGGGTGGGTTGCTGGTCAAGCAATAGAATAAAATAATTGATTTTATTAGTATAACTGGTTCATTTGTCGATACGGGCCCCCGTTTTGTATCGGTTATACTCTTGGCGGATCTTTCTGCTACTTTAGGCGGGGTAATGTAACGTTGTTGTTACATTTGCAATATCGGTTTCCGGCACAGTGCAACGCTGCAATTTAGATGCTGCTTAAAAAATGTCCTAGGTTAAAACGGCCCTCGAGGCAAAATCATAATAACCAAGGAAATCATTATGCAAAGGAAACATTTCATTGCGATTGCAGTTGCTGCAGCCCTGAGCAGCCCGCTCGTTCTGGCACAGGACTATCAAGCCCAGTTACATGCGGTCAATCCTGCCAAAGCCATCAAAGATCAGTACATAGTGGTGTTCAATACCCCGGCGGTTATCAACCTTAATGACCCGAATGGCGTCAGCGCCTACGCCAGCAGTATGGGCGCAAGGCTCGCCAACGAACACGGCATTGAAGTCAGACAAAACTTTGGCAACAGCCTCAACGGGGTATTGGTCAAGGCCAATGCGGCTCAGATCCAGAGTCTGCTTAAAGATCCCAACATCAAATATGTTGAGCAGGATCAAAGGGTGTCTATTGAACCCATGGTGGAAGCCGCCGGCGATCAAGGCGGGGCTACCTGGGGGCTTGACCGGATAGATCAGCGGGATCTGCCGCTCAACAGTAACTACCATTACGACTATGACGGCTCCGGCGTCACCGCCTTTGTCATAGACACAGGTGTACGTAACACCCACAATGAGTTTGGCGGCCGTGCCAGCAGTGGCTATGACTTTATCGATAACGATAACGACAGCAGTGACTGTAACGGTCATGGTACTCATGTTGCCGGGACTATAGGCGGCAGCACTTACGGGGTTGCCAAGAATGTCAATATTGTCGGGGTCAGGGTACTTAACTGCTCGGGCTCAGGTACCAACTCCGGAGTGATTTCCGGGATCAACTGGGTGAAAAACAACGCCCAAGGGCCTTCGGTTGCCAACATGAGTTTGGGCGGCGGCGCCTCCCAGGCGCTGGATGATGCGGTAAATGCGGCCGTAGCGGCCGGGATAAGCTTTGTTGTGGCAGCAGGCAATGACAACAGTAATGCCTGTAACTATTCACCGGCGCGGGCCGCCAATGCGGTGACTGTGGGTTCTACCACCAGCACCGACAGTCGCTCAAGTTTCTCCAACTACGGCACCTGTCTGGACATCTATGCTCCGGGTTCGTCAATCACCTCTGCCTGGTACAACTCCAACAGCGCAACTAATACCATTAGTGGTACTTCCATGGCATCCCCCCATGTTGCCGGGGTGGCGGCACTTTATCTGGCGGAAAACCCAGCCTTGAGCCCGACTCAGCTGACTAACTTGCTGGTAAGCCGCGCCTCATCCGGCAAAGTGGGCGATGCCAAGACAGGTTCACCCAACAAGCTGCTCTATTCTCTGGCAGGTGATGACGGCGGTTGTGGCAATGATTGTCCATCGGATGATACTCCATTGGATAACGGCGTGGGGATCAGTGTCAGCGGTGTCCAGGGTTCATCCAACTATTTCTATATCGATGTCCCTGCGGGCGCTGCCGACTTGAACATAGATCTGGCTGGCGGCAGTGGTGATGCCGATCTCTATGTCAGCCAAGGTAGCAAACCCACGTTAAACAGCTACCAATGCCGCCCCTACAAGAGTGGCAACAATGAGAGCTGCAGCTTCAGCTCGCCGGCAGAAGGGCGCTGGTACGTGATGCTGCAGGGTTACAGTGCCTACAGCGGCGCCACATTAACGGCAACACACAGCGCCGGCGGTGGTTGTGGCAGCGATTGTCTGGAAAATGGCGTGCCGAAGAGCAACTTGAGTGGCAGTGCGGGTTCAGAGCAGCATTTCACTGTCCAGGTTCCGGCGGGTGTTAGCCTGAATATTGCTACCAGCGGCGGCAGTGGTGACGCCGATCTCTATGTTCGCGCCGGGGCTGCACCTTCTACGTCTGTGTATGATTGCCGTCCGTACAAGAATGGCAACAGTGAAAGCTGCAGCTTTCAAGTCACCCAGGCGGCGACCTATCATGTGATGATCCGCGGATACTCCGCCTTCTCGGGCATGCAACTCTTGGCAAGCTTCTGACTATAAAAGGATAAAAAGCCGCCTTCAGGCGGCTTTTTTACTGACGCTATGGTACTCATTCACATATAGAGAACATCCACTTAAAAGATCATCCACTTCAGAGACTGGATTTGCATACCAGGATTAATCGCTCGGCAGTGAAGAAGGCCTCCCCAGAGTTCGCGGAAATGCAGCCGAGACACAGGGAATAACCTCAAAACGATAGCCATAAAGCTCGCCGGCGTCGGGCAAGATCTGCAACAGCTCGTAATCATTGAGTTCAACGCCGGTCGCATTGGCAGACATCTGGCAACGACTGCGGCCATCGGCTTCCATGCCAAAAGCGAAGTCGGCCACAAGCTGCCTGACTTTGTGCCTGTAGGCGGCGGTGAAACGGGCGTATACCAAAGCATCATCTTCCGCTTTTGTTGCGTTATTTTCCGTTTCTTGCGCTTGTGATTTCTGTCCTGCTGGATCCTGGCGTTCAGTATTCAGCTTGTTTGTCTCTTGCTCAGCGCTTAAGACATCTTTTCCTTGGGCGGTGTCCGGGACATGCAAAGGGGGGAGGTTTGCATTTGCTTTATCCTCGTTTGGCTTAAACTGACCATTAAAGGAGAAGCTGACGCCCTTGTCATCGACTCTGAAGCGGCTCTCCATGAAACGCTCCATATCGACCAGCAGCATCAGATGATGCAGGATTAAAAACGATAACATGAGCCTGAGAAAGGTTGTGCTCACAGGATAGGCGTACTTGGGCTGCCACTTGAAGCCGATAAGCCCCACCAGCTTGAGCAGCAGCAGTCCTACCAGGTAGATGGGCAGTAACATCTGCAGCAGCAACAGGGCAATACTGCTGGTGATCACCATCCAAACCGGAAGCTCCAGTAACAGGGCGAAGTTATGGGTATAGTTGAAATGCGCTGCCGAGACGCCGGTGACTTCATTGACTATGGCACCGCTACTGGCCAGCGAAAAGTTGGCTATGGTGGCATAAAACAGCAAAATGACCGCCTTGCCTGCCAAAGAGTGCCACAGTTTGTTGAATAACGGCCAGAACTCAATAACCAACGCGCTGACTGTGAGCAGGGTTGTCAACGAAGGGTGTTGTTCATAAAACGGCAGACTGAATAGCGCCAACAGGTAGAGCTTTTGGGCCGTGCTCAGCTTGGCGAGCCGTTGACTTATACCTGTGCGAAACCTCTGAAGAGAGGTTGAGATCTTATGATACGGCTGCAGGATTGCCTGCCGGATGAGTTCGGCTGTTCCCATTGAAACCCGATGAATTATTGATTTGAAATATGAGCTTATTGTCACCAAAAGATAACCTGCTGGCAACATGCTTATCCATTGATATACAAGGGCTGAGTCGGTAAATAGTGGCAGAAGACAATAGGGGAGCAAGCTGCCAGAGCCTGCGGCATCACAATGGATTATGCTCCAGGTGCAGTTCCGCTACAGGAGTCGCGTAGCTTTTGCCACCAATTCACGTGGCGTTTGAGTTCCTTGTCGAGCCGGATATTTAAGCTGTCTTTGTTAGCGGTTTCGGCAAAGAAGTACGCGACACGACTCTCCACCGCGGTTCCCTGATAGAGTTGCTGCAGCAAATCGCCCAAACGGCGTTGAATGTGGCGACTCTGGCTAAGTTGCCGTTGTATTTGCCCGATGAAGTTTTTTACCAATATTCGCTGCAATATCTCCTGACGCTGATTGTTATGGCCTGGGCGGCACAGCAGGCCATCGAGCCGAGGCTCCAGCCAATCGTTGAGGCTCGAAAGCCAGCGCAGGCTGACCGCCTGACTGCGCATATTGCGGGCAATAATCCGACTGCGCGCCAATTCAGCCAGTGCCGCATCCAGAGTCTGGGTGTCCAATGCTTGCCAGGAGAGTTGCCCGACTTGTGCTTTCACTATGTCCGTTTTGAGTTTCACCAGGGCGGCCAGTGCTAATTCTGTTTCGATTAGGCCGGCAAGCGGGGATTCGCTGGATAGAGACTCAGTGCCGATAAACAGCAGTTTGTCCAATGCCCTGTCTTGCAGAAGCATCCAATCGAACCAGTCCAGCGCATCTTGTTGCTTTTGCAATAGGGCTTCTGTCAGCAACTGTTTGGTCTGACTTTCTAGCCTGGCGTCTATAAGACAAATCGGCGCGGCTTGAATAAAGGCAAGCTGATACTTAAGCAGCTCGCTGGGCTCTGCGACTCTGCCAAGGCTGGAGTTATGTGCGGCAATTAACTCCCCGAGCCTGCAATGCATTAAGCCAAGGCTTTCCAGCAGTGGCAGTCTGGCTTCCAAAGCTTCAGGTCTATTTGCTGCATTCAGGTTTTGGTCGACTTCAGGTCGATAGTCCGGAGCGATAAAGTTTTGTGCTGTGACTCTCTCAAGCCTTGCGCTGTAATCTTGCCATAGCGATTCGGTATTATCCCGACATGCTGGCAGGGTGAGCAGTATAAGCACTGCAGCAAGGCTGCGATAGACTGTTGAAGGAAAAGGTGTCATGGCAAGCCTTATTGGGAAAAGGGATTGAGCCGGGCGCAAGTAATGTTCTCATACAGTTACTTGACCATAAGTTTTATAGATTGTGATCCAAGAGGCTAAGCCCTGCCAAGCTGTCGTAACTAATACAACATAGCGTTACGCAGAGTCGTGCAGAGTTGCGCTTGCTGCTATCAGTTGTTTTTGAGCGCAGTTTAACCTTGTGTAAAGCCTCGTTGGCTTTTTCACCAAGATCTTTCTGTGCAAATTTGCTACAATGATTGCTCGCTTTTTATTGACCTTCCCCCGGAAATTTTTTGCCCGGGGATGATCTGCTTACCCAGACACGACTGCATAGCTACCGCCAATCTGCCGCGGCCGGGGAACTTTTCCCTCAGCAAAAGGCTTTTGAGTAAGACGGTACTCTACAGTCTGACCTTCTGTACTTGCTTGCGGCAAGAGGTTGATCAAGAAGGCGAAGCTACTGCCCGGGCTGCCACGGGCAAGGTCGGGCCCGTCAGGACCTTGGATTCATAGTCAGAAGCGACCCATCGGAGGTAAATGCATTATGACAATAGCTGACGTATTGACAGAGAAACACTCACCACTTTATCACACCGAAGACAAGACAGTTGTCTCCCACACTCAGCGGGATGAAGGCGACTGGATCCAACATACTCTGATGCTGGAAAATTGTGATGCGCCTTTTCGCTTCAAACGCCCTAAAAAATACCGTTCATTGAAAGGTTCCCGAGTGTCGGTCGACTATTACCCGCAAACAACCATAGTAGCCGGTTTTGAGATGGAAACCATGAAGGTGGTGCGGATCCGTCGCTGCTGAAAAAAAACTGCTGGAAGTTCTCTACAAATGTTAATATTTGGTGTGTTTCCGGTGGATGTTCTCTGAACCCGGGGCTATAACCCGGGTAGAACCCACCCAAATCATGCTTTGTAAGGATATTCCGGCCACATGAAGCTCGCTGCAACAGCCTACGTTAACTCCTTGCTCCAGCTGTCGTTGACCACCCTCTGCCGACTTTTTGTCATTTTACCCTTGTTCCTGCTGACAGCGGGCCAAAGCCAGGCCGCTGAAGATACGCACTCGGATACCGCTCAGCAACCCGCAAGAGAACTGGTTATTGCCAACTCCAATTCCTGGAAACCCTTTTCATACTTGAATGATGCCGGTGAACCGGCCGGGATCCTGGTGGATATCTGGCAGGAATATGCCAAGGCCAATAGGGTCGAAGTCCGCTTTATATTGACAGATTGGCAAGGTTCGCTGGATCTGGTTCGCAGTGGTCAGGCCGATATCCACGCCGGGCTGCTTTGGTCTCAGGACAGGGAACATTACCTGGATTATGCTCAGGGTTTGCTGGGGATCGAGAGTCAACTGTTTTTCAGTCAAGGGTTACTCGGTACCGAGCCGGACGGCTACCTGCTCAACGGCGGTGAAGTCGGCGTTGTCCGTGGTGGCTATGAAGAGACGTTTGTACGTCAGAAATACCCGAAGGCCAGCGTGCTGACTTATGCCAGCAACGATCTAATGTTAAAGGCCGCCTTTGCCGGCAGGTTAAAGGCATTTGTTGCCGATCTGCAGGTCGCCAACTTCTATCTCTATACCTCACGCGAGCCGGCGCGTTTTATTCCAGTCCGCCATCTTTACAGTGCCCAAATTCGTCCGGCTGTCAAAGAGGGGCAGAGCGCCTTGCTGGAAGAGATCCGCCAGGGACTGGCCCGGATCCCAGATTCCGAATACCAAAGGATCCTCAATCGCTGGATGTATGTGGAAACTGTCTATCCACGCTATCTGCTGCAAGGCTTGCTTGGGATACTTCTGCTCTGGATCCTGGTGTATGTGTTTATGCTGCGCCGTACCGTGGCGGCGCGCACAGCCGAGCTTGAGGCTGCCAATACCGAGCTGGCTCACCTGGCGGCTACAGATGGGCTTACCGGTATCGCCAATCGGCGGGCATTTATGGATGCGCTCGAACAAGCCTGTGATGGCCGTGGTTATGACAGTCTGACCTTGTTACTGTTTGATATAGATGATTTCAAGCGGATTAATGACAGTTATGGTCATCATGTGGGTGATGAGGTCATTTGCCAATTGACGCAAATGGTAGTGGCCATCTTGCCGGAGGGAAGCGTATTTGGCCGCATAGGCGGTGAGGAGTTTTGTATTCTGCAGCTGGGCATGACAGAAGCCGAGGCCAAGACCCTGGCCACCCGGCTGCTTTTGTCGGTAGACAGAGAGCCATTTGCCACCAAGGCCGGCAAATTGCCCCTCAGTATTAGCATAGGTGCTGTGTATGCCAAACCCGGTGCCCGGGATGCCCAGTCTGTGCTGGCCGACGCCGACCGCTTGATGTATCAGGTCAAGGCGTCCGGGCGTAACGATCTCCTGTTTAGGCGGATCTGATAGTAATGGCATTCCAGGCTCGTATCCCGAGCCTTAGTTAGTAAACAACTCTCTTTAAGAGTCAGTCAAGTACCATAAGTAGTCTGTACTCATCCAAAGCGTATTGGTCTGTCATGCCGCTGATATAATCCTGCAGCAAACGACACCTGTGGTAAAACTCAGGATACTGATTGGCTTCAATGGCTCTTTTATAGGTGGCCAGGTGCTTGCCAGGCAGCTTATGGAACAGCCGGGTTTCGATAAGAGCTGTCTTGGGCAGGCCTTGTACCAGTTTGCTAAACTCATCTTCGCTCAATGCCAGCAGGGAGAGATAGTTATCCAGTAAGCCGATGATGATCCTGTATCCCTGCAGCTCAAGTTTCTCCACTTCCCGATGGCAAAATACCTGCTTGATAGCAACTTGCTTGAGGGTTTCTGTAATGGCGTGTTCGTAGCCGCCATCTTCAAGCAGCGACTCGTTCAAGTTGCCGTGGTACACAGCCTCAATATTGTCGATAAAGCGCTTGGCGGCGTGATTGACCAAAGGGTGGATCAGTCGAACGCGGAGGAAGGTAAAAAATTGGCTTTGTTGGTTGATTGCCAGATGGCGGGCGCTGCTGTCCGCCGCCTCAATCGATTTGCTCATAAAGTCTTTTTGTCCGAGAGCGCCTTGCTTGACCCCAATTTGCCGTTGGTACTCGGCTATCAGACTCTGTTTTAGGGTGTCCAGCTCTATGATGCCCTTTTCCACAGCGTCTTCAATGTCGGCCAGGCAATATGAGATGTCATCGGCGGCCTCCATGATGTAGCTCACCGGGTGGCGACAACCGGAGGCCATCTCCATGGCTTGAGTCAGTTCGGCAACAAACCTGGACTCACTGGCGTAATAACCGACTTTTTTCATCAGATAGCTTTGCTCAGGATTGGCTTTATCTTTCACAAGCGTACCCGGACGGGTGTATTTCAAAATGCCGGCCAGTTGACTGTAGGTGAGATTGAGCCCGAGCAAGGTGTGGATCAAACGAATGCCTTGGGCATTGCCTTCAAAATGGGATAAGTCTTGGATCAACTCAGGATACCCGGAATCGAAACCCGAAGGCGCCAGAGAAACAAGGTTGCGCTTGAACCAATCACTGATCGCGGCCTCACCGAAGTGACCAAAGGGTGGATTGCCCACATCGTGCATCAGGCAGCTCATCTCCACCAGGGTTTCCAATTGCCGTTCCAGATATTGCAGGCCCCAGCGTTCGGCACCTGGCCCCAAGAGCTTGAATATCTTCTGTGCAATAAAGCGGCCTACCTGCTGAACTTCCATCGAGTGTGTCAAACGGCTTCGTACAGCGGCATTGCGTTCAAGCGGAAACACCTGGGTCTTTTGCTGCAGACGACGGATGGCGGCCGAGTTAATGATGCGGCCACGATCGCTTTCCAGCGCCAGCTGCAATTTTTCTGGATTATCTACCCGAGTGTCTTCCGGTTTACCAAAGGGGCGCTGCGCAGTAATTTTGCGGCGAAAATCTATCTCAGAATGCATGTCAGACACCGAGAGAACCTCCAACAAGTAGTTGCCTAAGCAAGAAAATGACTTGGAATCCGTATGTTACTCCAATGTGCCACAGTTTATCCCATGGGGCCAATTTGTGACACTCTATGTAAATTTGCGATGAGTACGATAGCGTCTTCAGTCATCGCAGAGTACTATCCTGAAAAATCCTTTCTCAGAGATGTGTTAATGCTCAAGTCCTTAAGTGTGATGTTGCTGCTTATTTTGGCGGCAACGCTCGGTTTTCTGATGTTCCATGGCGATGATGCCATGCCGGACAGGCTCAAAGGGGAGTGGACCACAGGTTGTCTCGGTGACGGTAAACTGGGTAAAGAGTTTGTCATGCGCTTTGAGGAAAACCGCTACCACAGTGTCGCCAATCTTTATGACAACAACCAATGTACAGGGGCGCCGCTGAGCCAAATCAAGGGCAGTGCCTATATCGAGTCCATAGGCGGCAAAGTCACCACTTGTGAAGGCCAGGAAGCGGATGAGGCGATGCTGTATTGGGATGAACTCGGTGATGCCAAAGCTTTTGTCTATTACATCAATGAGCAAGGTGAGCTGTTAACCGGCCGCCCTAACGAAGACAAGAGTGCTAAGGCTCACTGGTGTCTCGATAAGGACGCCAAGTTTCACCGCCGTTGATAGCAGATTTAGGGGGCGAGTATTTGGAAGCGCCCCCAATGATTTGAGCTTCATTGGCTTTACACCATTCTCGATAACAACCCTTTTCAGCCATCCGTCAGGCTATGCCGATGTTGGGCAATATCTAGCTCCCATTAACCAATTCATTCACTGCCGCACGGCCAGTGCACCCTAGTGGGCCAAACTTGGGGCTGTACTGTTATATCGGATATATCAGAGGGTTCGGGTCCATTCAACTTAGAGTGACGTTTTCCGCCTCTGCCAGAGTAAAACTCTGGCAGAGGCGGCTATCTTTGCTTAATCGTATGACGATAGCTGTAATAAGTCCGCATGATTCATCATAGGCACCATTACGCCTTTGATATTGACGCGAACCCGGCGTTGGTAGGCGTCTTCAAACTCATGATTATAGAGCTTGGTCTTTCTTACACAGTTACCTTGCCGTATGACGCGGGCACCCTTTTGGTAGTTGGCTATACCACCAGGATTACCTGTTACCCGGCCAACAGCTTTGCGCGCCTGTTTAGGGTTTTCGCCCTCTGTGTCGGTCCACAAATGTAGCATTTCGGAGTTGCGGGCTGATTTATCTTTGCGCACCGCTCTGTTGAAAACCAAATACCGTACCTGAAATAGTTCCATAGAGGCGCAGAGTTTC
This sequence comes from Shewanella algae, assembly GCF_009183365.2. Classification (NCBI taxonomy): domain Bacteria; kingdom Pseudomonadati; phylum Pseudomonadota; class Gammaproteobacteria; order Alteromonadales; family Shewanellaceae; genus Shewanella; species Shewanella algae. The sequence continues at coordinate 2,539,685 of NZ_CP068230.1, read as the reverse complement.
AGCCATTCATCGGAAAAGCTGTCAGCGATTGCCTTGGTGAGGGGATCTATATCAGCCACTTGAGTGCAGCGATGGGCGATAACATCCAGGTCGACATTGTTGCAAACAACCCCCAAGCGTTCTTGCCAGGCTCGCTCAAAGGTCATTCTGTCTACCAGTGTCATTTTGACCAAAGTGGCCTTGAGTTCGTTGTAGCAACTATCGGAAAAATCGAGCTTCACTTGCGTCTTAACATCTTCCCATGGCTGCGCACTATCTTTCCAAAGGGAATAATGTTGTTTTTGGAACTTATTCAGTTGCTTGACTTCGATTTCTGTCAGCGGCTCGGGCAGCCAAAGTTGTAAATAATGCTCGTTTAGTTCGTCGTATTGATCGTCCACCAAACAGCGTATTCCCTGTTGCTTTAACAATTCCAGTACGTGTTGATGGGCAGCATTAAACTTCAGATTCATATTGAATTACGTCCTGTGTAATTTGGCCGCACACGCTAGCGAGTTTTTCGATGCAAATCAAGTGGTCATGCCTATTTGAACCTTCTGCAATGCCATGCAACCGGCCTTCCAAAAATCATAATTGAGCAGGGGTTATCGTTCTGCCTTCTCAACAAAAGCCGTATTTTATCTGGCAATGGGAGCTATCAAGCGAACATGGAGGATTTAACCAGAGGCTTAAAGCGGGCTGCAAACTGTAACAAAGCATGTCTCTTTAGCAACAATTGCTGAAAAGTCGTCGCGTCCATGATTTACTTGCGCACTATGCACCCGAAAAACCGATAAGAATTCAAATTTCCAACAAACGGGTGCCGGGAAGGAAAATAATATGAAAAAACTCACCCTTTGCCTGGCGGTGTCATTGGCGCTGACAGGGCTGTCTGCATGCCAAACCCAAGGCTCTCCCGAGGCGATGGCGTCCAAAGTCTCTGCTGCTGTAAAACAAGATCAGAACCAAGCGTTCAGTGCGTTCAGTCAAAGCTTTATCGATTCGCTATGGCAGGTTGCGCCGACCTGGGCACTCTATAACGGCTTTCATCAATACGATGGCAAACTCCTGGTACCGGATGCGAACAGCCGCACCGCGACGTTGAACTTTATTCAGCAACAGCGCGCCAAGATGGCGAGCTTTGATTTTGCGGCGCTGACAGCGGCCAACCTGATTGACTATCGTTTGATTGAAAATGTCCTCGGCAGCATGGAGTGGGAAATCAAGCGCTTCAAGTCCTGGCAGTGGGACCCATCCAGTTACAATGTGGCCGGTGGTTTTGCGCAAATCATCAGTGAGGACTTTGCACCTTTGGATCAAAGGTTGCGCTCTGCATTGGGCCGATTGGAAAATGTGCCGGCCTATTACCTGGCGGCGCAGCAAAACATAGATAATCCTACTCTGGAGCATACAGAGTTGGCCATAATGCAAAATCAGGGTGCCTTTACCGTATTGTCCGATGAGCTGCTCGCCAAGGTGAACGCCTCCGGCCTGAACGCTGATGAAAAGGCGTTATTCAAGCAAAGAATGGATAAAGCCGTAGCGGCCATCGAAGGGCATATCCAATTTCTAAAACAGCTGGAGCAGCAGCTCAAGCGCGAAGGCAGCCGTAGTTTCCGGATAGGTGAAGCGCTTTATGAGGAGAAGTTTGCCTTCGATATTCAGGCTGGTATGAGCGCCAAGGCCCTCTATGAAAAAGCGCTGGCCGATAAGGCCAGGGTTCAGGGCGAAATGGCGAAAATTACCGATAAGCTCTGGAGCAAGTATTTCCAGGAGCCCAAGCCGCAAGACGAGAAGAAGGCTATCAGGCAGTTGATCGACAAGCTTTCGGCCCGGCATGTAAAGCGGGAAGATTTTGTGGCCGAGGTGAGGGCGCAGATCCCCGAGCTGGTGAAGTTTGTCAATCAACACGACTTGGTGACTCTGGATCCGAAAAAGCCTTTGGTGGTCAGGGAAACACCTGAATATATGCGGGGTTTTGCCGGAGCCTCCATCAGTGCTCCCGGTCCTTATGAGAAGGGCGGCAACACCTATTACAACGTGACTCCCCTCGATGACATGACCGACGAGCAGGCCGAAAGTTACTTGCGCGAATATAACCACTGGATATTGCAGGTACTGAACATACATGAGGCGATCCCCGGCCATTACACCCAGCTGGTGTATTCCAATGAGTCACCGAGCCTGGTCAAGAGCCTGTTTGGCAACGGTGCCATGGTGGAAGGTTGGGCCGTTTATGCCGAGCGTATGATGCTGGAACAGGGCTATGGCAACTTTGAGCCGGAAATGTGGCTGATGTACTACAAGTGGAACCTCAGGGTGATTTGCAACACCATTCTGGACTACAGCATTCAGGTCAAGGGGATGACTGAAGAGCAGGCCATCAAGCTGATGACGGAAGAAGCCTTCCAGCAGCAAGCCGAGGCGGAAGGTAAATGGCGCCGGGCAACACTGAGCCAGGTACAGTTGACCAGCTATTACGCCGGATATCGTGAAATTTACGACTTAAGGGAAGAGCTCAAACAGCAGCAAGGCAAGGCGTTTGATCTCAAGAGGTTCCACGAAAGCTTCCTCAGCTATGGCAGTGCCCCGGTCAAGTACATCAGCCAATTGATGCAAGACAAGTAGCAAAGGCCGGCGTAAGCCTTGTACTGCATGGCTTACGTCAGAAGAGAGGGCCTGATCGCCGCTTGCCCAATTGCCTATAGGGACAGTTTGACCATCTGTCCCTTTTTCATTATTCCTTCTGTGTGATCCTGCGCACTTTAGCCAGTACTAAAGGAGGATTTTGCTAGCTCGGTTAGGTTAACTATGTTAACGTAAATGGTAATGGTTCTTATTTGAGAATTGTGTTGACGGAAATGACGAAAATTTTATTAGTGGATGATGACCTGGAGTTCAGGGACTTGCTCAAAGAAGCACTGGAGGGCGAGGGGCACGATGTTGTTTGTGCCGCTGATGGTTTGGATGCGCTGATGAGACTCGACACTTTTACTCCGGATGTTATCTTGCTCGACTTAATGATGCCCAAACTCAATGGCTTTGAGATGTTGCTTGCCCGTAAGGACAACACTCCTGTCATAGTGATCTCGGCTATCGACAGTGAAGAAGAAAGGATCAAAGGTTATGAACTGGGGGCAGACGATTTTCTGAGCAAGCCATTTAGTGTCAAAGAACTGCTGGTGCGGATTCAGGCGCTCATAAGAAGGATCAATATCAGTAAAGGGCAGGACACCGCCGATCTTACGCTCAACAAACATATTCAGTTTGACGAAACTGATTACACTGTGGCCATTGCCGATCAGCAGCTATCCTTGACCCAGACAGAATTTCGCCTGTTTAAGTACCTGTTTGAACGCAAGGGACAAGTGGTTACCAAGCAGGAGCTGCAGCGACGAGTGCTGAAAAAAGAACTGGGGCGGTTTGACCGTAATCTGGATATGCATATCTCCAATACCCGGCGAAAACTGGAACAGACCCGTTTGCCAAGAAGCCTTATCAATACGGTGCGCGGTCAGGGATACAGCTTCAGCCTTTGGTAAGATGCTTTAAACCCCACTGATTTCCCCCTCGAATACCAGAGCCTATTTCGGCCGCGTTTTCAAGCGCGGCCGATTTGGTTTATCCTATAGCCCACTTGCGTGAGCCTTCCCAGGCTCCACACCCTATAAAAGCAATGAAGGAAAACATCATGCGGATCAGCGCGAATTTTGATGGTGGCAATATTCAGGTCATCAGTCTTGATAACAAGGACGACATCAGACTGGCGATCCGCCCGGATCAGGGCGGAGAGTTCTACCAGTGGTTCAATTTCCGTTTTGAAGGCCAGGTAGGAAACAGCTACACCCTCAATATCATCAATGCCGGCAGCGCTTCCTATCCCAAAGGTTGGGAGAACTATCAGGCCGTTGCCAGCTATGATCGCCAGCACTGGTTCCGCCTGCCGACCAAGTATGATGACGGCAAATTGAGTATCAATGTGGAATTGGACGCCGATGCGATTCAGATAGCCTATTTTGCACCTTACAGTTATGAACGCCACCTGGACCTGCTCAGTGCAGTACAGGTGCATCCTGAAGTGAGCCTGGAGCACCTGGGTCTGACCTTGGATGGTCGCGATCTGACGCTGGTCAAGGTGGGTGACGGCGATAACAGCAAGCGCAATATCTGGATCACAGCCCGTCAGCACCCAGGGGAAACCATGGCCGAATGGCTGGTGGAAGGTTTGCTGTATCGATTGCTGGACTCGGATGACCCTGTCTCCAAACAGTTGCTGGATAAGGCCAATTTCTATGTTGTACCCAACATGAATCCGGACGGCAGCGTCAGAGGCCATCTGCGTACCAATGCCGCCGGTGTTAACCTAAATCGTGAGTGGCAAACGCCAAGCCTTGAGAAGAGCCCCGAGGTGTACCATGTGGTACAAAAGATGAAAGAAACCGGCGTGGACCTCTTCTATGACGTCCACGGTGATGAAGGTCTGCCTTATGTGTTCCTGGCAGGCTGTGAAGGCATTCCTTGTTGGGATGAGCGCTTGACTCAGCTGCAGCAGGAATTTGCCTCGGCGCTCTTGCTGGTTAGCCCGGATTTCCAGAGCGAACATGGCTATGAAAATGACGAACCAGGCAAGGCCAACCTGACCATAGGTTCCAACTGGGTCGGCGAAACCTTCAACTGCCTGTCAAATACTCTGGAAATGCCTTTTAAAGACAATGATAATCTGGCCGATCCGCTGGTGGGCTGGTCCCCCGAGCGTTGCCTGTACCTGGGTGAAGCCTCTTTGACCGCCATGCTGGCCGTCGTGGACAAACTCAGGTAAGGAGCAGCTATGGCACTGGTTGAATGCCCTTTATGCCACAAGCGGATCTCCAGTAAGGCACCCAGTTGCCCACACTGCAGTTCCAAACTGGGACCCAACACCGAGTCGCTGTCGAGGATCAGCCATATTCAGCAGTCGACCAAACTGATGAACCAGAGCTTTTTGGCCTTGACCCTGTTTATCGCCGGGGTGGTCATCTGGTTTTGGGGGGGAGAAGTCGCCGAAGGCAATCGAGCTATCGCCGGTGCCGTCTGCTTTACGTTCGGTTTTGTGGGTTACCTGATAACCCGGGTACGTATTATTTTGCACAAGCGGAAAAGTGTATGACAGATATCAACAAAGTGATTGAAGAGATGCCGGTTGAAGTCTATGAAAGACTGCGCAGAGCCGCCGAGATAGGTAAGTGGGAAGATGGTACTGTGCTGACCGAGGAGCAGCGGGAAAACACGCTGCAACTGGTGATGCTCTACCAAGCCAGGCGTTTGGATCAAACCGAGCACTTCACCATAGGCGCCGGTGGGCAGATCAACGAGCTGTCCAAGGCGCAGCTGAAAAAGCAGTTTCGCGGTGAGAGTATTGCTGAATTCAAAGAATCTGATCTTTAATTAATTACTAGGATTCTATTTATAAAAAAGCCCTGTATATACAGGGCTTTTTGCTATCAATTAAATTCAGTCTGCCGTGAGTTCGCCACAGAGGTTTTGCTGCATCTGCCGTCTTATCTCTTCTGTGCCCAGCCCTTGGGAGAGCAGGTAGTGCAACTTGGTCAAGGCGGCTTCCGTAGTCATATCGGCGCCACTGATAACGCCTGCCTTGGCCAGGGCGTTGCCTGTGGCATAACCGCCCATATTGACTTTTCCCTGCAGACACTGGGTCAGATTAATAAGCACAGTGCCCTTGTCGTTGGCCCGTTTGAGGGTTTCCAGCAAGGCGGGATCCTGCGGTGCATTGCCGACACCATAGGTCAGTAATATCAGGGCTTTTACCGGTTGCTGCAGTATGTTGTTGAATACCTCGGTGGAGATCCCGGGATACAGAGTGACCACACCTATGGGATGAGGAGTAATGGGCGCCACTTTCAAGGGCTTATCGCAGAGCGGCGCAATTTTTCCGGCCCGCAGGCGAATTTTGATCCCGGCTTCCAGCAATAAAGGGAAGTTCGGCGAGGCAAAGGCATCGAAGCCGTCGGCATGGGCCTTGGTAGTGCGGTTGCCGCGGAATAGTTTATTGTTGAAGAACAGGCAAACCTCGGCAACCGGATAATTGGCCGCGATATACAAGGCATTGAGCAGATTGGTCTGGCCGTCTGAGCGCAGCTGTGACAGCGGAATTTGCGAGCCGGTGACGATAACCGGCTTACCGAGATCCTGCAGCATGAAAGACAGTGCCGATGCGGTAAACGCCATGGTGTCGGTGCCGTGAAGAATGACAAAGCCATCATACTTGTCATAGTTGGCCTGAATGTCGTCGGCTATCATCTGCCAGTGGCTGGGGGCCATATTGGAAGAGTCTATCAGCGGACAATATTCCTGGATCACGAACGTCGGCATCTCTTCATGAAAAAACTCCGGCATGGAGTTGACGCATTCTGTCAGGAAGCCGGCGACCGGGGCAAAGCCGTTACTGGTTTTTTGCATCCCTATGGTGCCGCCCGTGTATGCGACATAGATGGACTTTTTTTTGTTCATAATCTGGCTTTCGTTTTCACTGGGGCAAAAGAGAGGCCGGATTATAGCAAATCAAGCCCGGCAGCATAAGGCACAAAAAAGCCCGGCGAGCCGGGCTTTCAGGATTATCAGTAACTGCAGTTATCGCAGTAGAGATAGACGCCGTTAGGGTCGTCAAAGGCGGCAAACTCTTCCAGTACCTTGCTCCATTGAGTCAGCAGTTTTTCCAGCACGCTGGACTGCTTGACGCTGTGTGGCAGATAAGCGGAGACACTGGCGAACATCTCCTGAATGAAGAGTTGCTCAGGTGTCAGCTCCTGCTCTATCACTCGGCTATCGAACTTATCCAGTCCGGCCATTTCGGCGGCCTTGGCGATGGCGCTATCGAGATCGCCCAGTTCATCCACTAGACCCAGCTCCAGGGCTTTCTTGCCGGACCAGACGCGGCCCTGGGCAATCTTATCCACCTGCTCCAGCGTCATATTGCGCTCGTTGGCGACCAGCGAGATAAAGTCTTTGTAGCCGCGCTCGATATGACGTTGAATCACCGCCTTGACGCCATCGGAAAGTGGCCGGGTAACAGAGAGACCGGCCCAGTCGGAGGTGGCCACCCCATCAGTATTGACACCGATTGAAGACAGAGAGTCCTCGAAGGTGGTTATCATGCCGAAAATGCCGATGGATCCGGTCAGGGTAGTGGGGTTGGCATAGATATAATCGGCGCTGGCCGAAATCCAGTAACCACCGGAGGCCGCCATGCTGCTCATGCTGACTACCACAGGCTTACCGGCTTTCTTCAATGCCAGCACTTCCTGACGAATTTGCTCGGAAGCAAAGGCGCTGCCGCCGGGGCTGTCGACCCTGAGCACTACGGCCTTGATAGTGTCATCGAAGCGGGCCTTACGCAGCAGGGCAGAGGTACTTTCACCGCCGATATCACCGGCAGGTTGACTGCCGTTGAGAATATTACCCTTGGCCACTATGATGCCTACTCCTTCGGTGGGTACCAGCGCCGGCAGTGGTGCCATCAGCTTGGCATAGTCGTAGTAGCTGACCTGCTTGAAGCTATCTCCTTCCTTGCTTTTGCCTACCAGGTCCAACATCGCCAGGCGGAAATCTTCAGCGCTGGCCAGTTTATCAACCCACTTGAGGTTAACCGCCATGGTTCCGGAATCGCCATCGGCTTGTTCCAGCTCTGCCAAATAAGCTGTGGCATTAAGGCCCAGGCTGGATTTGTCTATGCCGCGATTGGCGGCCACAGTGTCTGTGTAACTGCCCCAGATGTCGTTGAGCAGTACAGAGTTGGCTTCCTTGGCCGCCTCTGACATGTCATCACGGATAAAAGGCTCAACCGCTGACTTGAAAGTGCCGACACGGAAAATGTGCGCCTTGATTTTTAACTTATCCAGGGCCGATTTATAGTATTGGCGATAGCGGCTCAGGCCATCTACCGCCACCATGCCCTCAGGGTTGAGGTAAACAGTATCGGCAAAACTCGCCAGGAAATACTGATTCTGATCATAATAGTTACCTATGGCAACCACAGGCTTGCCACTATCTTTGAATTCGTTGAGTGCTTGGCCTATGGCGCTGAGCTTACTCAGACCACCGTATTGCAACTCGGACAGATCCAATACCAGAGCCTTGATCCGCTTGTCATTGGTGGCGCTGTTAATGGTATAGAGCACATCACTCAATAAGATTTCGCCGTTGACATCGGGTCCTTTGCTTTGGCTTAACATCGCCTCGAACGGGTCAACCTGGCGCTTTTGATCCACTATGCCGCCGGCCAGGTTCAGTACCAGCGCCGAGCCATCCTCAACTTGGATTTCATCACTGCTGACCATGGCGATGACCACGGCTATCAAAGCGATGAAGAATAGCGGGAAGAACACTATGTTCAACACCAGCTTGCGAATGAAGTTGATCACATTCCAGATCAACATCAGGGTATTCTTGGTTGTCAGGGGTTTTGCGGACATAGCCACTCCATTTTTCCATGCATTCCGTTAATGCTAACTGAAAATAGCTGCAACGGGAAAATACATTTGTAAGTGATTTTATTCCTGAGCTTTCACTGCGTTAGCTGATGAGGCGCCGGCGGCCAATGCTTTATGTTGAGCTTGATGGCGGCTCAGGTTATGCTGATTTAAATCACTTGTTTAAAAAGGATGTTTTAATGTCGGGCTTTCCTCACTTATTAGAACCCTTGGATCTGGGGTTTACCCAGCTGAGAAACCGGGTACTCATGGGTTCCATGCATACCGGGTTGGAAGAAGAAAAGGGTGGTTTTGAGAAACTGGCACACTTCTACAAGGAGCGGGCGCTGGGTGGTGTGGGGTTGATTGTCACCGGCGGCATAGCGCCAAACTTTCGCGGTCGTTTGGCCCCCAATGCCTGTCAGCTGAGCTTTCCCTGGCAAGTGGGCAAACACAAAATCGTTACCCGCGCTGTACATGAGGGCGGCGCCAAGATCTGTATGCAGATCCTTCATGCCGGCCGTTACGGCTATCATCCTTTTTCGCTGGCACCGAGCAAGGTCAAGTCACCCATTACCCCATTTACGCCGAGCGCCATGTCTTTGCGGCAAATCCGCGGCACCATAAAGGATTATGCCACCTCTGCCGAACTGGCCAAACGGGCCGGTTATGATGGCGTGGAGGTGATGGGCTCTGAAGGCTATCTCATCAATCAGTTCATCTGTGAGCGGGTCAATCAGCGCAGCGATGATTACGGCGGCAGTTTTGCCAACCGTATTCGCCTGCCACTGGAAATTGTTCGCGCTATCCGCGCCAAGGTTGGGCCCGAGTTCATCATTATCTTTCGTCTGTCTATGTTGGATCTGGTCGACAAGGGCTCAAGCCTTGAGGAGGTCATTGAGCTCGGCAAAGCGCTGGAACAAGCCGGTGTCACTATCATCAATACCGGCATAGGTTGGCATGAAGCCAGGATCCCGACCATAGCCACCAGCGTACCCAGAGGCGCCTTTGCCTGGGTCACAGAACGTTTGAAAAAAGAACTCAGTGTTCCTTTGGTGGCTACCAACAGGATCAATACGCCTGAGATAGCCGAGCAGATCCTCGCCTCGGGGCAGGCGGGTATGGTGTCTATGGCCAGGCCTTTCCTGGCCGATCCTGAGTTTGTCAACAAAGCCGCGGCCAATCAAAGCGAAGCCATCAATACCTGCATCGGCTGTAATCAGGCTTGTCTCGATCATACCTTCTCGCTCAAGCGTGCTACTTGCCTGGTTAATCCAAGAGCCTGCTATGAGACAGAAATTAATTTCCCCAAGACTGAGTCACCCAAACGCCTGGCTGTGATGGGCGCGGGCCCGGCTGGGATGGCATTTGCTGTCTACGCCGCTGAGCGGGGGCACAAGGTGACCTTGTTTGAAGCCCGAGATGAAGTCGGTGGCCAGTTTAACCTGGCGCGCAAGATCCCAGGTAAAGAGGAATTCAACGAAACCATACGCTACTTCAAGAATCGCCTCGCACATTTTAAGGTGGACTTGCGTTTGAATACGCCGCTCAACGCCTCGGTGCTCAGGGATGAACCTTTTGATGAGTTGGTGGTTGCCAGTGGTGTCGTGCCAAGAGAGCTCAACTTGCCCGGGTTTGATTCTCCCAAGGTGGTCAGCTATCAACAGGTGCTGCGGGGAGAGGTGGAAGTCGGCCAGCGAGTGGCACTTATCGGCGCCGGCGGCATAGGTTTTGACTTGGCGCATTTCCTCGGCGAGCAGGAGTCCAGCACGCTGGAGCCGGAGCGCTGGTATCGTCAGTGGGGCATAGACACAAGTTACGCCGAGCGCGGCGGACTGGCCAAACAAGCCCAGGCGCATGCCCCGGCCAGAGAGCTGTATTTGTTGCAACGCAAGAAGAGCAAGCTGGGTAAAGGCTTAGGTAAGACCACGGGCTGGATCCATCGCATGGTGCTTAAGCAGCACAAGGTGACAGAGCTCAGTGGGGTCAGCTATGAGCGCTTTGATGACCAGGGATTGCACATACTGATTGATGACAAGCCGCAGCTGCTGCCTGTGGATACTGTGGTGATCTGCGCTGGTCAGGAATCCAACCGTGTGCTGTTGCCGGAATTGGAAGAGTGCGGCTTGCCAATGCACCTCATTGGCGGCGTGGATGTCGCTGCCGAGTTGGATGCCAAACGCGCCATTCGTCAGGGTGCAGAATTGGCGATGAGGATCTAGTCTCTAACCGGGCTTAACTCCCCGCCACGGCGGGGATTTTTTTGCTTTACTTATAACCTTATTGTCGAAAAGCTGACACACAACAGCATCGGATTGGAGAGATATCAATGATGAAAACTACCATGGCGAGTTGCTGCGCGCTGTCGCTGTTGACCGGCTCGAGTTTAGTGGCAACCGCCGCTGGTGCAGATAATCCGGTTTCCGTTGAAACGCCTCCCTATGATAAGGCGCTGGCCCATGCACTCGGTGCCGATCAATATGGTATGAAACGTTATGTGATGGCGTTTTTAAAGGCGGGGCCCAATCGAAGTGGCAGCAAAGAACAGCGCGCCGAGCTTCAAAGAGCGCACATGAACCATATTCAGCGCTTGGTGCATGAGGGCAAACTCGTGTTAGCCGGGCCCTTTATCGATGGCGGCGAGTGGCGGGGGATTTATATCTTTGATGTCGCCAGTCTGGCTGAGGCTGAAGCCTTGACGGCCAGCGATCCTGCGGTTCAGGCCGGTAGCCTTACCATGGAACTTAAAGCCTGGTACGGCAGTGCAGCTTTGCTGGAGGTCAACCGTATTCACGCCCGGATAGCCGAGTCACAGCCTTGAGTGACAAGCTCCGCTAGCACCACTATATGAGTATGAGCGTTTCAAAGCCGCTTGAGAATATCTTTCGGCACTGAGCTCAACCCGGGCGGCGGTAAAAAACCGCCCAAGCCGCGTTCGATGCGCAGCCGCTGCAAATCCAGTGCTCGGGTCAGGGGCACGAAGAGGGCGCCGGGATGAAGGATATATTCGCTCACCAGGTTGAAGCCACCGCCACAGATAACCCTTTGATACTGCCAGCCGATATCTGAGGCCGGGTACAGCTGCAGCCGGGTTAATCCGGGTTTGTGTTCTTTGTTGTTGCAGTTGTTGAAGTCGCTCAGAGCACTCTTATCAAGGGGTTTGCTATCAATGGGTTTGTTATTAAAGCATGCATCGGCGCTTGGGCGCGGCGGCGCAATAATATCTATCTCTTCCCCCGCCTTTGCGGCGTGTTCAAGCAGCAAAGCCTGCTCGGCAAGGCTTCCCGAGTGGATCACCAGAGTCTGTTTAGGCTTTTCAAGACCATTTGGGGTTGCATCTTGGGACTTGTCTTCGCCGAGTAACGGCAGCCAGAAGCGTTGGCCCGTTTGATTGGAGAGCGCCTGTTCCTGCTCCGGGGTCGGCCATTCACAAAACCAGATTTGCTGAAAACGGGGAATATGGGCAACGCGCTGGCGATAGACATTCCAGTTGAGCAATCTGGCGATATAGACAAGTTTGCCAGGCAAGGGGATATCACCAAGCTCGCCCCAAATGCCCCCGGGAAAGGCATCTATCAGCATGAGCCGACACGCTTGTTGCTTGTTGAGCGATGCGAGTAACTGCTTGAGCCAGGTGCTGAGTTCAGCTCGGCTTTGAAGCCTGGTAGGCAGGCTTATGTGTTGAATGCCCTTTGGTAACAGCGTGTCGACCGCTAACGGCAGCGGACTTGTGATCACCAACGCTTGCTGCGCCTTGATAAAGCCGAGCACTTTCAGCGCCCGGCTCAAGTGCCCGAGCCCGCCGCCGGGGGCGTAATAGATAAGCATCAGTGACTCGCCGTTTGAGCGACCAGCGTCTTGATGGCAGCCAAATAACGCTCGGCTTCAGCCTCGGCGCTGCATTGACTCAGTACTGTTTGGTACAAGGCCTGGCTCTTGGCGGCGCGAATCGAAGCCGTATCGGTTTGCCAACGCACCAACGCATCCAAAAGCGATTCCGCCGAAGTTGGATGAAACAGATAACCTGAGTCCGTTTGGCCGCGGAGATTATGGGCCGCGTCACTGTCAGTCAAACGGCCATCAAAGACATGCTTTTCGCGCTGATGCAGGCTGTCGAAGATAAGATCGGCCATACCGCCGCAGCAGGCGCCGAGCACAGGGATGTTAAGCGCCGCCGCCTCCAGCAGCACATTGGGGGTTCCCTCATAGAAAGAGGGAATAGCGATAAGGTCGCATACCAGATAACGGCTTATCAGCTGATACCTGTCAAGAAACGGCTCCAGGGTGTAACTGCCCTCGGGCAGTGTCTGCAACAGCTCGGCGGCGCTTTCATCCAGCTCGCCAATCAACAACAGATGGCAGTTGTGTACCAAGGGGCTGCGTTTAAAGGTCTCGATAAAAAAGGCCAAACCTTTTTTCTCTTTCAAATGGCCGAAAAGGCCAATCACAGGCTGACTGGGATTTTCCAGGTTATTGGAACGCCAGGCTTTGGCTTGCTCTTTGTCCAGCGGCAATGGTTGCCAACGTTCGCTATCCAGGCCATTACTCATGTTGTGCACTCTGACTTGCGGCCACAGGGCTTTGACCCGCTTTGCCTTGTCGGCGCTGACGGTCAATACCAGCGCGCTGGCTTGCAGCGTATCCTGCAGCACTTGATAGCGACGATGATCGAGAATACTCAAGTCGAAGTCGTTGCCGCGCAGCAATGTGATGAGCGGTAGCCCAAGCCAGGCGGCAAAGACTCGCCCGGCATGCATGGAGAAGGGATAGCCATAGGCAACGACAGCATCATATTCACCTTCCAGCTTGTGCCATAGAAGGTTGATCGAGTGCGCCGGGTTTGTACCCATGGGGAAGCTGTGATCGCAACCCTGCTCGGCAAAATAGCCGGTCTCCTTTTCCAGGCCGCCGGCGCGTAAATGATAAAGGGTGATATGTACCCCAAGCCGCCGCAAATGGCGCACCAGTCTATCGCAGGACAATGCCATGCCGCCTTTGGCCGGCGGGTAGTGTTGAGTCAGCCACAGTAGCCTGGGGTTAGCTGTCATAGATATCCCGATACTCGTAATCCGGCAACTGCTCATCATCTTCATCGACAGGGAGCTCAAAAGCGGCAAAGTCCTCGGCATCAAACTCCTTGTTGTAACTGCCGTGTTTGGTGTGCAGTTGGTACCAGGCACTGCCGAGATACAGTTGTTTGAGGGCGAAACCGGCAAGCGGATCTTCAGGTTTAACGCCTTGTAGGCTCAATTGCTCATACTTGGTGCCTGAGCGCGGATCTTCATAGACTTCCTTACCGACCTTCAAGGGTTTGGCAGCGCACTGAAAACACAGACCGGTTTTGGGATCCAGGTGATGTTCGCAGACACTGGCTTGGCACTCACTGCAACTGCCAACGGCAGGTTGGCCGCAAGGGCTGAGGGTGAAAAAACCGATTTTTAGCTGACACTGACTCATATTATCCCCTGGCTCGAATACTGGTCTGTTGATAGGACTTGGCGATGGTTCTGAGAATATTCTCGGCATCCATCAAACGTGACTCACCGATAAATTTAAAGGTGGAGTTGGATTTCACCTTGGTGATGCCGTTTTGAGTCTGTGCCTTGCTCGTTGGTGCCAGTTTGGTTTTACGCAGATGGTAGTGATCAGGATTCAAGGTCAGGCAGCTGCGAATGCTGCGCCGTCCCTTGTACTTGATCTTGGTTTTGACCTTGCCTCGGGCGTTGCGACGGGTGCGTTTACGACGACAGATAACATCATCCACCCGCAGTTGCAGCTCATTGCCGTCTTTGAGTTTGGCCCTAAATTGCAACAGTGGCACTTCAAAGTAGGCCAGTTGGGTGCTCTTCTCGGGCTTTTCGGTTCGGGCCGGCTTACGTTTATGTATGGATTCGAGATCCAGTTTCAGCTGCACGCTGTTGGTCTCCATCGCCAATACCTGCATTAACTTGATAAGACCGGTACGCACATTGTCGTTGACGTCCATACGGTTACAGCTGTGAAGCAGTAATATAGAGGCCAGAGTCAAACCCACCAAGGTATACACCACCAGGTGAGGCACGGGCAGGAATATGCTGACAACAGTGAAACCTATCAACCAATTGCGGCTGCGGCGAAACTGGCGTCTCAATGGGCTGCCCATACGATCCAATCGGGTCAGACGCTTGAGAAACAGTAACCAGTGCTGGGTCGAATGGGTTGCATCCAACTTCTTGGTGCGGATAAATTCCTGCTCCGCCGGGGTTAACTGCTTGAACACTTTGCGCATTCGCCAGTAGTGAAGCGGGGCGTTAAAAGGGTTTATGGCTGTTTCCATATCGTTTCCTTGACATTAAACAGGTGCTATTAAACGAGTAGCTATTAAGCGGTAGCTTGCATTGGGCCTTGGCTCAGTTGTATATACAAGTCGCTGAGCTGAGCGCAGATCTGTTGCCATTGGAACTGCTCTGTCACCCTTTGTTGGCCCTTGAGTCCCAAATCTTTGGCCTTGGCCGGTTGACTGAGCAGCTCAATACAGGCTCTGGCGAGCTCGGAGGGCCTGGAGGGGGGAACCAAGAGCCCATGCTTTTCATGGGTTACCAGCTCACGAATAACCGGCAGATCCGAGGCGATAACTGCGGTGCCGCAAGCCATGGATTCGAGCACTTTCAAAGGGCAGCATCCCTGAAGCATGTTGCGCCTGCAGGGCGTGAGCGGCGCCAAAGATGCGCTCGCGGCCTGAATTTTTTGCCTGAGGCTTGCTTGGTCCAGCCCGAAATGCAGCGAAACACAATCTTCCAGTTCCATGGACTTGAGCCAGGCCTTTACCTGCCGGGCCTGGCGATTTTCGAGTGACAGGCAGAGATCCAGCCGGACCTCCAACTGCTGACGCACCAAGGCAAAAGCTTTGAGCAGATCCCTAAGCCCCTGCCAGCGCTGGGCAGCACCAAAATAGATGAGCCTGGGCAGACTCGCATCCTCTGCTTGCCGCAATGGCTCGGCAGGCGGCAACTCGGCGCCGTTTGGCAGATAGACTACTGGAGTGGAAGTGCGTTTTTCAAGGCCGACAGCCGTGAGTTTTGATGGGGTCACAATCAGATCGGCACCATCCAGGCAACGCTGCTCCCAGGCGCTGATTTTGGCCAGGGTTTTTCGCGGCAGCGACAGGTGAATAGGCAGCTCTATGCTGGGCAGGGCATTGACCTCATAGACGAGCTTGAGCGCTGGATTGTCCTTGCGATGATCCAGTAAAGGCACCCCCGCCCAGGGGTCGCGAAACTGCGCCAATGTCAAGGTATCGCGATTTTGCCTGAGCAGTGCCCCAAGCTGATTGGCATAGTCCAGCGCCTTGGCAAGCACGTTATTGCCCGAGCTTGGGTTTAGCTGGTGCCTGACGATACTGACCTCACTGCTTACCTCGCTGGGGTTGCTGCCGAGTGACAGGGTTTCCTGCTGCCAGGAAGGCATCTGGGGATCACCTTGCAGATAGAGCATACCAGGGGACTGGAAGGCAAACAGGGTTGACGCCATATAACGTATATGGGTCGAAGCGCCTTTGGGCAGAGGGTAGCGATCAAAAGCGCAATAAAGACTTTTGAATGAATAACTTGAGTCTGATTTCATAAGTCCGGCAGAGTACCGGAGTCAGGCAGGATTTACAACGAAAAAACGCTTGTTTGACTGTAGGATATCTGCCATTGACGGTGTTTTTTGCGCTTGTGTCAGGCTAAGTGTTTAACCCGCAGCAGCGGCATGTCGGCGCCTTCGCTGGAGAGATCCAAGTCCAGATCTTCCGTGGGCACACAGCAGCAGGGCAGACATTCATCCGCCTGTAACTCGGCCAATGGCGTGGTCAGGTAAGTGACCGCGCCACTGCGCACCCGGGTCTTGCAGGCGCCGCAAAACCCGCTGCGGCACTCGGAAAAAATGCTCACCTTACGGGCTTCGAGCGCTGCTAGGAGAGTCCTGTGCTCTGTGGTATACAGCAGCAGGGGCTCTCCGCGCAGCAGCACGATAGGGGCTTTGTTAAAGGTCAAAGTCGGAGAACTCATCGTCGTCGACAGCCGAGTCTATCTGGCCGACCAGGTAGGATGATACTTCCACTTCCTGAGGCGCGACCTGTACGGCATCGCTCTCCAGCCAGTTTTTCATCCAGGGCAGGGGATCGCTCTGCTCACTGTATGGTGCGCCCAGGTTAACCGCTTTCATTCTCTGATTGGTAATGAACTCCACATACTGGCAGAGAATGGTTTCGTTCAGGCCTATCATGGAACCATCCTTGAACAGGTACTTGGCCCAAGCCTTTTCCTGCTCGGCGGCGCGCAGGAACAGATCGTAAGCTTCCTGCTGGCACTCTTTGGCGATTTCACCCATCTCAGGGTCATCTTTGCCACCCTGCATCAGGTTGATAATGTGTTGGGTCGAGTTCAGATGCAAAGCTTCATCGCGGGCGATCAGGCGAATGATTTTGGCGTTGCCTTCCATCAGTTTGCGCTCGGCAAAGGCAAAGGAGCAGGCGAAGCTGACGTAAAAACGTATCGCTTCAAGCGCATTGACCGACATCATGCACAGATAGAGGGCTTTTTTGATGGTGCGGGTAGTGACTTCAAGCGTGCGACCGTTGACGTCAAACTTGCCTTCACCATGCAGGTGATACAGCTGAGTCAGCTCGATAAGGCGGTCATAATACTCGGCAATATCGCCGGCGCGCTTGAGGATCTCCTCATTGACCACTATGTCATCGAACACCACGGATGGGTCGTTGACAATATTGCGGATGATATGAGTGTAGGAACGGCTGTGAATGGTCTCGGAGAAGGACCAGGTTTCAATCCAGGTTTCCAGCTCAGGCAGGGACACCAGTGGCAGGAAAGCCACATTGGGGCTCCGGCCCTGAATCGAGTCCAACAGGGTTTGGTACTTGAGGTTGGAGAGGAAGATATGCTTTTCATGATCCGGCAGGGCGCCGAAATCGATTTTGTCGCGGCTGACATCCACTTCTTCCGGGCGCCAGAAGAAAGACAACTGCTTTTCGATCAGTTTCTCGAATACTTCGTACTTCTGTTGATCGTAACGGGCCACGTTAACCGCCTGACCGAGAAACATAGGTTCGCGGGTGGCATCGTTGGGGGTTTGACAAAAAATTGAATAAGCCATGATCTACTCTTTCCAAACAACGGGGCCACCTGGGCCCCGAACTTGTTACTTAATCCTGCTTAAATCTTGCAGGCGCCGCCGGCACAACCGTCGTCTTCCTTCTCGATGCTGGTAATGTCATCGAATTTGTCGGAAGCACCATCACGGGTGTTGTGGTAGTAAAGGGTCTTGACCCCGAGTTTGTAGGCGGTCAACAGATCCTTGAGCAGCAGCTTCATCGGAACCTTGTTACTTTCAAACTTGGATGGGTCATAGTTGGTATTGGCCGAAATCGCCTGATCGACAAACTTCTGCATAATACCAACCAACTGCAGGTAACCATCGTTGCCGGGCATCTGCCACAGCAGCTCGTACTTGTCCTTGAGTTCTTCATAATCGGGCACCACTTGCTTGAGCTGGCCATCTTTACTGGCCTTGACGCTGATAAGGCCGCGTGGAGGCTCAATACCATTGGTGGCGTTGGAGATCTGCGAAGAGGTCTCTGACGGCATCAGTGCCGACAGAGTCGAGTTACGCAGGCCATGCTGCTTGATATCGTGACGCAGAGCATCCCAATCCAGGTGCAGCGGCTCATCACAAATCTTGTCCAGATCCCGCTTGTAGGTATCTACCGGCATGATCCCCTGAGAATAAGTGGTCTCATGGAACAGCGGGCAGGCACCCAGCTCTTTGGCCAGATTCATCGAGGCCTTGAGCAGGTAGTACTGTATGGCTTCAAATGTTCTGTGGGTCAGGCCGTTGGCGCTGCCGTCAGAGTATTTCACGCCGTTCTTGGCCAGATAGTTGGCGAAGTTGATGACCCCGATACCCAGAGTGCGGCGGTTCATCGATGCCGTCTTGGCAGAAGGAATAGGGTAGTCCTGGTAGTCCAGCAGGTTATCCAGGGCGCGCACAGCCAAATCGGCAAGGCCTTCCAGTTCGCCCAAGTCTTTTATCGCACCCAGGTTCAGTGCTGACAGAGTACAAAGGGCGATTTCACCATTTGGGTCGTCAATATTGTTCAGTGGCTTGGTTGGCAGGGCAATCTCAAGACACAGGTTGGACTGACGCACAGGGGCCACTTCGGCGTTGAACGGACTGTGGGTGTTACAGTGATCCACGTTCTGCACATAGATACGGCCGGTGGAGGCACGCTCCTGCATCATCAGCGAGAAGAGCTCGACCGCTTTTAGGGTCTTCTTGCGAATGCTCTGGTCCTGCTCATATTTCACATACAGGCGCTCAAACTCGTCCTGATCGGCAAAGAAGGCGTCATATAAGCCGGGAACGTCCGATGGGCTGAACAGGGTGATGTTCTCACCTTTGATCATCCGCTGATACATCAGCTTGTTGATCTGTACGCCGTAGTCCAGGTGACGGATACGGTTGTCTTCAACACCACGGTTATTTTTCAGTACCAGCAGCGATTCAACTTCCAGGTGCCAGATAGGGTAGAACAGAGTTGCAGCACCGCCGCGAACGCCGCCCTGGGAGCAGGATTTAACCGCAGTCTGGAAATACTTGTAGAAAGGCAAACAACCTGTGTGGAAGGCTTCACCACCACGAATAGGGCTTCCCAGAGCGCGAATGCGGCCGGCATTCACACCGATACCGGCTCTCTGACTGACATACTTGACGATGGAAGAGGCCGTGGCATTGATGGAATCCAGGCTGTCGTCACACTCGATCAACACGCAAGAGCTGAACTGACGGGTCGGCGTACGCACACCGGACATGATAGGGGTCGGCAAAGAGATCTTGAAGGTAGAGACCGCATCATAGAAGTCTTTGACATACTGCAGCCGGGTTTCCTTCGGATAACGGGCAAACAAGCAAGCGGCCACCAGAATATAGAGGAACTGGGCACTTTCGTAGACTTCATGAGTCACACGGTTTTGCACTAGATACTTGCCTTCCAGCTGTTTGACGGCGGCATAGGAGAAGTTCATATCGCGCCAATGGTCGATATAGCTGTCGAGCACATCCAGCTCTTCACGGCTGTAGTCTTCCAGCACATGCTTGTCGTACTTGCCCATGGCGACCAACTTGCTGACATGATCGTACAGTTTTGGCGGCTCAAACTGACCAAAGGCCTTCTTACGCAAATGAAAAACAGCAAGGCGAGCGGCCAGGAACTGATAGTCCGGAGAGTCGGGAGAGATCAGGTCGGCGGCAGCCTTGATAATGGTTTCATGGATGGCCTCGGTGGGGATGCCATCGAAAAACTGCAGGTGAGAACGCAACTCCACCTCGGAAACCGAGACGTTGTTTAATCCTTTGGCTGCCCAGGTGATAACGCGGTGGATCTTATCGAGATCTATCGTCTCGCGTGCGCCACTGCGTTTGGTAACTGTCATAGTGCTATTCATTGAAGATAGGCCTTGGTTGTAATATCTGTGAAATGACGCGACGGCGTCATTAAACCTTCCCTTGTAAAACAATCAACCGAACAGTTAACGACGGCGGCCCGAGAGGGCTCTGTTAACCGGGAGTTTCCAGTGCAAGACTAGTATGTCTGATTGCTACCGATACACAAGATATGGTGTTTTTCTATATCTTGGATAACAAGATAGTGAGGTATGGCACTTTTTGCAAGCCTGAGTTTTGGGTATATCTTGTGGATATCTTGAGGATATTGACTGGCCGATTCCGCAAAGCGGCATCATTGCTGGCGCACAGTCGTCATGGTCAAAATTCAAGCGATCTCACTCAAGGTGATCGACTGCTAAAATAAGCAGCGATCCGCGATCCCACGCAGATCCGGTCGGTTAAAGCAGCATCCGGACTGCGACTTTCTTTAAGGTCTTGTCTACTCGGGAAAACAGTGCCAATTTAGCGCTTGTCTTACCTTGTTACCACAATGGCAGCGACATCACTGCCTGTGGATGATTTAACTGCCAATCGGCGCCCCATTCCACCGGTTTATCCTCGGCCGCCAGATATCCCCAAAGGGCGATGGCAGAGGGCATATTCACCGCCTGCGCCGCGGCGATGTCGCGCTCGGCATCGCCAAGATAGAGAATACGTTCAGGAGTGCAGTTAAGCTGCTGAGCAGCCAGCAACATAGGGGCGGGGTGGGGCTTACGATAGAGAGTTGTATCGGCACTGATCACCGCATTAAAGCGCTTAAGCAGCCCCATGCGCTCTAACAAGGGGCGGGTAAAACGCGCCGGTTTATTGGTGACAATCCCCAGCGGCAAGGCTTTTGATAGGGCACTGTCCAGCAAGGCTTCTATGCCTTCAAACAAACAGGCTTTTTGGCCGTTGACCGCATCATATTCCCTGAGCATCGCTTGCCGGAGATGCTCCTGTTCCTCGGCTGAGGCTTGGGGCACGGCGGCTTGCACCATGGCAAGCGAGCCGTGAGAGGCCAGCGTGCGAAGAAGTTTGCGCTTATCCTCTATCGATACCCCATGAGATGCAAGGGCCAAGGCCAGTGCTTCGGTCAGGTCCTCGGCGGTATCCACCAGAGTCCCGTCCAAGTCGAACAGAATCCCTTGAAACGGCAGTTTAGGCGTCATGGCATCAGTCCTGGCGTTGGCAGGCAATCATATAGTTGACTTCAACGCTCTTGGTGTAACTGAATACGCCACTCAAGGGGTTGTATTTGATGCCCAGCGCGTCACGGCACAATAGTTCGGTGTTTTCCGCCATGGCAATTAATTCGGATGGGCGGATAAACTTACTGTGGTCATGGGTACCTGCCGGCAGCATTTTCAGCACATACTCGGCACCGAGTATGGTTTGCACCCAGGACATGATGTTGCGGTTAATGGTGGAGAAGAACACCCAACCTCCGGGCTTGACCATATCACAACAAGCCTGGATCACAGATTGCGGATCCGGTACATGCTCGAGCATCTCCATACAGGTAACAGTGTCGTAATGCCCCTGATGATTCTGGGCATGCACTTCGGCGGTTTCCTGCAGGTAGTCTATGCTGACGCCTGCTTCCAGTGCATGCAGCCTGGCGACTTCCAACGGCTCAAAGCCCATATCCAGTCCGGTGACCTTGGCGCCGATGCGGGCCATGCTCTCGGACAGAATGCCACCGCCGCAGCCGACATCCAGTACCAGCTTGTCAAAGATACCACCGGATTGAGCGTCTATATAATTAAGGCGCAGGGGGTTGAGTTCATGCAGTGGCTTGAATTCACCGGCAGGATCCCACCAACTGGCTGCCATACTTTCAAACTTGGCAATTTCCTGAGGGTCGACATTGGGTTGAGAAGACATATTCAGACCTGAAACAGCAATAATAAAGATGCGCCCATTATAACCATATAAGCCATAGGGAAGGGCAGCATAAATTAGCGCCTCAATGTGATCGATGGCACTAAAGGCCAAAAGCTGCACAAAATATCGGCAAGATTCGGTTTTTGATGATAAAAACAACAACGGAACTCATGTCTATGACAGTGATATCTGCCCCCGCTCGCGACTTGTATCATGCCCTTGGCGTTTTTGGCTGCAAAGGCGGCTTTAAGGACTTCCGACATTAAATAACTGTGTTAGAATGCCAAATCACGTTTGTTGGGCTCGACAATGACACGGATTACAAGTTGTCAGCTAATTTAAGGGGATCGAGCAGTTTATGACTGATCTGGCTTTATCAATTTCGCCAATAAATATTGAAGACGAACTAAAGAACTCCTATCTGGATTACGCCATGAGCGTTATCGTCGGGCGGGCATTGCCAGACGTACGCGACGGCCTCAAGCCGGTGCATCGCCGCGTACTCTTTGCGATGAACGAGCTGAAAAACGATTGGAATAAACCCTATAAGAAGTCGGCACGTGTTGTCGGTGACGTGATAGGTAAGTATCACCCTCATGGTGATAGCGCCGTATACGACACCATAGTGCGGATGGCACAGCCTTTCTCACTGCGTTACACCTTGGTGGATGGCCAAGGTAACTTCGGTTCCATCGACGGCGATGCCGCGGCGGCCATGCGTTATACCGAAATTCGTATGGAAAAGCTGGCGCATCAACTGCTGGCTGACCTTGAGAAAGAAACCGTCGATTATGTCCCCAACTACGACGGCACTGAAATGATCCCGGCCGTGTTGCCGACCCGGATCCCCAACCTGCTGGTCAACGGCTCCTCCGGTATCGCCGTGGGTATGGCCACCAATATTCCGCCGCACAACCTGACCGAAGTGGTTAAAGGCTGTTTGGCACTTATCGAAGAACCTGAGCTGTCTATCGAACAGCTGATGGATTATATCCCGGGTCCGGATTTCCCGACTGCCGCCATTATCAATGGCAAGAAGGGCATAGAGGAAGCGTACCGTACCGGCCGCGGCAAGGCGATTATGCGCGCCCGTGCCGAGGTGGAAACCGAAGACAATGGCCGCGAGCGGATCATTGTTACCGAGATCCCATACCAGGTGAACAAGGCTCGTCTGATTGAAAAGATTGCCGAGCTGGTAAAAGACAAGAAAATTGAAGGCATCAGCGGCCTGCGCGACGAGTCTGATAAAGACGGTATGCGTATTGTCGTTGAGGTCAAGCGCGGCGAAGTGGCCGAGGTGGTGCTTAACAACCTCTATGCCCAGACCCAGATGCAAACTTCTTTTGGTATCAACATGGTGGCCCTGACCAATGGTCAGCCCAAGTTGTTTAACCTTAAGGAGATGCTGGAAGCCTTTATTCTGCACCGCCGTGAAGTGGTGACTCGCAGAACCGTGTTTGAACTGCGTAAGGCCCGCGAGCGCGCTCATATCCTGGAAGCCCTGGCTATCGCCCTGGCCAACATCGACCCTGTGATTGCGCTGATCAAGGCCTCGCCAACACCGGCCGAAGCCAAAGTAAAACTGGTGGAAACCGGTTGGCAGCTCGGCAACGTGCAGGGCATGTTGGAAAAAGCCGGTGATGACGCAGCCCGTCCTGAGTGGCTGGAGCCGGAGTTTGGTATTCGCGATGGTCTCTACTATCTGACAGAGCAGCAAGCCCAGGCTATCCTCGAGCTGCGTCTGCACCGTCTGACCGGTCTTGAGCACGAAAAGATCCTCCAGGAATATGAAGAGCTGCTGGAGCTGATCGCCGGATTGCTGCATATCCTCAGAAGTCCAGAGCGTCTGATGGAAGTGATCAAAGAAGAGCTGGAAGAAGTGCTCGAGCAGTATGGCGACGAACGCCGCACCGAGATCAACGCTTCTGCCGTGGATATCAGCCTCGAAGACCTGATCTGCGAAGAAGATGTGGTAGTGACCCTGTCGCACTTGGGTTATGCCAAGTATCAGCCACTGAGCGATTACCAGGCGCAGCGCCGCGGTGGTAAGGGCAAGGCCGCCACCAAGGTCAAAGACGAAGATTTCGTTGAGAAACTGTTGGTTGCCAATACCCACGACACCATTTTGTGCTTCTCCGACTTTGGCAAACTCTACTGGCTCAAGGTCTATCAGTTGCCGCTGGCCAGTCGTCAGTCGCGCGGTAAGCCTATCGTTAACCTGCTGCCATTGTCTGAGGGTGAGCACATTACGGCGATTCTGCCGGTTCGTGAATACGAAGCCGACAAGTATGTCATCATGGCCACTTCTCACGGTACCGTGAAGAAGACATCGCTTATCGAATACAGTCGCCCCAGAGCCAACGGCATTATCGCCGTTAACCTGAAAGACGGTGATCAGTTGATTGGCGTTGACCTGACCGACGGCAGCAATGAAATCATGCTGTTCTCCAACGAAGGTAAGGTTGTACGCTTCAGCGAAGATCAGGTGCGCGCCATGGGCCGTACCGCTACCGGTGTTCGCGGTATCAAACTCGAAGACGGTCAGGAAGTGGTTTCACTGATAGTGCCAAAAGAAGATGGCGCCATTCTGACTGTGACAGAGAACGGTTTTGGTAAGCGTACCGAGCTGAGTGAATACCCAACCAAGAGCCGTGCTACCAAGGGTGTGGTTTCCATCAAGGTCAGCGAACGTAACGGCGCCGTAGTCGGTGCAGTTCAGGTCGGCGACAATGATGAGATCATGCTGATCAGCGACAAGGGCACACTGGTGAGAACCCCTGCGGCCGGTGTTTCCATTATAGGCCGTAATACCCAGGGCGTGACCATTATCCGCACTGCCGGTGACGAGGCCGTGGTGGGTTTACAGCGTATCGATGAAATCCAGTCTGATGAAGACGAAGTGGAATTCGATGAAAACGGCGAACCCATAGTGGCCGAAGCTGCAGCCGAGGATACTGAAGGCCAAGCGCCCGAAGCACCTGAAGCACCTGAAGCACCTGAAGCCGAGCAGGAATAACAGCATCAAGCATATCTGAGCGTCCATCTGGACGCTCTTTTTTTCAAGGAGAACAATGAAGTGAGCACGATTTATAATTTCTGTGCCGGACCAGCCATGTTGCCGGCCGCGGTAATGCAAAAAGCCCAGCAGGAATTACTGGACTGGCAGGGGCACGGAGTCTCCGTCATGGAGATCAGTCACCGCAGTCAGGCCTTTATCGATCTCACCAAGGCTGCCGAATCCAGATTGCGCTCACTGATGAATATTCCCGAAGATTACCATGTACTGTTTATGCATGGCGGTGGTCGCGGTCAGTTCTCGGCTGTCGTGAATAATTTTTTGGGCAATAACGGCAGAGCCCTGTATTTGGAGAGTGGTCAGTGGTCAAAGTCGGCCACGGCAGAGGCCAGAAAGCTGGCCGGAGATGACAGGATTGATAGCCAGAGCATTGTTGAAAAGGTCAATGGACTCAACAAAGTAACCTTACCTAAGCTGGAAGGTGATAGTGGTAAGTATCGCTATGTGCACTATTGCCCCAACGAGACGGTAGATAGTATCGAAATTTTTGAAGAGTTGGAGTCTCCCTGGCCAATAGTCGCGGATATGTCATCCACTATCATGTCCCGTGAAATCGATGTCAGTCGCTACGGACTCATTTATGCCGGGGCACAGAAAAATATTGGTCCTTCAGGTTTGGCCATAGTGATAGTGCGTAAAGAGATGCTGGCTTTGCCGGCCATGCCACAGTCGTCCATCATGGATTATCGCTTGGCGGCCGAAAACGATTCTATGTTTAACACTCCTCCTACTTTTGCCTGGTATCTGGCGGCCGAAGTGTTTGAGTGGCTGCACCGGATGGGCGGTATCGAGGCGATGGCAGAGCTTAACAAGGCCAAGGCCGAACTGCTTTACGCCTGTATCGATGAACTGGACTTTTACCGCAATGGGGTGGCGGCGCAAAACCGCTCGCGGATGAATGTAACTTTCCAATTGGCCGATGAGTCGCTCAATGGTGAGTTCCTGAAAGAGGCGGAGGCCGCAGGTTTGGTGGCTCTTAAAGGGCACAGAATTGTCGGCGGGATGCGCGCCAGTATCTATAACGCCATGCCTTTGGCCGGCGTTGAGGCCCTGGTTGCCTTTATGCAGGCGTTTGCGGCCAAGCACAGCAGCTGAACCCCGGCGAAAATCGTTTTATTGCAACAAGTTCCATAAAAAAGCGAATGCCTCGGCATTCGCTTTTTTCATCTAACTCTCCAATTTTAACCTTGCAACACCTTGGCGATAGACTTGGCAAGGTAATCGACATTGCTATCGCTTATCCCGGCGATACTGATCCGGCTTGAATCCACCATATAGATACCGAACTCCTGCTTAAGTTGTTCAACCTGCTCTGGAGACACCCCAAGGAAGGAGAACATCCCTTTTTGGCGGGCGATAAAGCTGAAGTCCTGCTCGACGCCTATCGCCTTTAAACGCTCAACCAGGATGGCACGGTTACCGTTTATCCTGTCACGCATCACCTTGAGTTCATCCAGCCACTGTTGTTTGAGCTGATTGTCGCCGAGAATGGTTTCCACCAACGCGGCTCCATGTGCCGGCGGCATGGAGTAGAGGCAACGCACCACGTAAAGCAGTACCGACAAGGCTACATCGGCGGCAGCACTGCTGTTGGCTATGATGCTGCAGGCGCCGATACGTTCGCGATAAAGGCCAAAATTCTTTGAGCAGGAGGAGCAGAGCAACATGTCTTCCACGGCGGCCGCCATCTTGCGAACGCCGTAGGCATCTTCCTCGACACCGTCACCAAAGCCCTGGTAAGCCATATCGATTAGCGGGGTAAAGCCGCGTTTGACGGCGACTTGTACCACTCGGTCCCACTGCTCAGTGCTGAGGTCCTGGCCCGATGGGTTGTGACAACAGGCATGCAGCAGCACAACATCGTTTTCACCAAGGGTGTTGAGTTTGGCGAGCATTTCATCAAACTTCAGGGCCTTGGTGGCGTAGTCATAGTAAGGGTAACGCTCAACCTTGAGACCGGCCGCCTCAAAAAGTCCGGTGTGATTGGCCCAGGTCGGATCGCTGACCCAAACGGTTGCGCCTGGGCGACAACGTTTAATAAAGTCGGCTGCGACCCGCAGCGCGCCTGTACCGCCGGGAGTGGATACACTGCGAATGCGTCCGGCGCTCAGGGTAGGGTGCTGCTCACCGAATGCCAGCTCGGCAATGAGCCGATTGAAATCACTGCTACCGGCAGGGCCGATATACACCTTGGTGGTTTCCGTGGCGGTGCGGCGCTGCTCGGCGGTTTTAACGCAGTCGAGGATGGGGGTATTTCCCAAGATGTCTTTATAGACACCAACGCCCAAATCAATTTTTTCACCGCGAGGGTCGTCGCGATATTGGCTGAGCAGCCCAAGAATGGGATCGGCTGGCATCGCCTTGAGTGTGCTGAACATAGGGTTCCCTGGATTGAATACTTGTTGAAGAGGATTAGCATAACGGCATTTAGGCTATTTGTTAACGGCTGGCGAGGCTGCAGCAAGCGATAGTCAGAGTGGTGCAACTGGCAAGCTGGGCTTCCAGGGTGTAAAGCTCAGTTGCAGGAAAGGAGAGTCGCATCTGTGAGTCACGTCTTCGAAAGTCAATCGGACAGCAAAGAGCTTATTTAGCGCTGCTTGAATAATTTTCCGCTGAAATCGGCTTTTTTCAGCAAAAAACGGTTGAATCCCTGTGGCGCTCAGGTAACTTTAATGCCACGAACACTTAATTCAGGCCTATCAGCACTCGCTGTATCTAATCTTTTGTCTTGATTTACCGGTTTTATCCCATAATCGGTGACAAGGTCTTTTAACCCGCTTTGGCGGTACGTGGCGTGACGCTGCAACTCCGTCAAACACAGATGCAAGAATCCAAAAAAGATGAAGCAATTGCGACTGGATCCCATAAGTAGAATGCATGGGGAGGTCAACATCCCCGGCTCCAAGAGTATCTCCAACCGGGCGCTGCTATTGGCAACCCTGGCCAAGGGCACCACAGAACTGACCAATCTGCTCGACTCAGATGATATTCGCCACATGTTGGCAGCGCTCAAACAGCTCGGCGTGCAATTTGAGCTTTCCGAAGACAAGAGCCGCTGCAGCGTGCAGGGCCTTGGCGGCGCTATCAACAGCAACAAGCTGCAAGAGCTGTTTCTCGGTAATGCCGGCACCGCGATGCGGCCATTGTGCGCCGCGCTGACCCTGGGGAACGGTGAGTTTGTTCTCACGGGTGAACCCAGAATGGAGGAGCGGCCGATAGGAGATTTGGTCGACAGCCTCAAGGCGTTGGGCGCGGATATTCAATATCTGAAGGATCCCGGCTTCCCGCCATTAAAAGTCAAGGCAACGGGCCTCAGTGGCGGGGATGTGGAAATTGCCGGTAATCTCTCCAGCCAGTTTCTTACCGCGCTCCTGATGGTTGCGCCGCTGGCCGGTGCCGCTGTCAATATCAAGGTCAAGGGTGAACTGGTTTCCAAGCCCTATATTGATATTACTTTGGCTTTGATGGCGCAATTTGGTGTCAAGGTTATCAACCACGACTATCAGCGTTTTGAGATCCCATCCGGTCAAAGCTATCTGTCACCGGGCAAGGTAATGGTGGAAGGCGATGCTTCATCGGCGTCTTATTTCCTGGCCGCAGGCGCCATCGCCGGCGGCGAAGTGAAAGTCACCGGAGTTGGCCGTCTCAGCATTCAGGGGGATGTCAAGTTTGCCGATGCGCTGGCGGCCATGGGCGCCGAGATTGAATGGGGAGATGACTTTATTATTGCCAGGGGTAGCCAGCTCAAGGGCATAGATATGGACATGAACCATATACCCGACGCAGCAATGACCATAGCCACAGCTGCGGTATTTGCCAAAGGGCCGACCCGCCTCAGTAATATCTACAACTGGCGTATCAAGGAGACAGATCGTCTCAGCGCCATGGCGACGGAGCTGCGTAAAATTGGTGCCGAGGTGGAAGAGGGTGAGGATTATATTCTGGTTAATCCACCGCTTGCGCCCAAGCATGCCGCCATCGATACCTATAACGACCACCGCATGGCCATGTGTTTTTCGCTGCTGGCATTTGCCGATTGCGGCGTCACCATCAATGACCCGGATTGCACCTCAAAAACCTTCCCGGATTACTTCCAACGCTTTGCGGCCTTGGCCGGTTAAGCGGCTGAATTTCGGGCTGTTGACAGCAGCAGCCCGAAATTGACCTTGAATTCAGCATACGGAAAGCATGCAGTTGATATATAATATTGGCCGCTCATTTTCGGTGAACTCATACTGTGTCCTCATGGAAGATGACAATTACTGCGGAGGAATTTATGTCTGAACGGGCGCCTGTTGTCACAATTGACGGCCCAAGCGGTGCGGGAAAAGGCACTATAAGTCAGTTGCTTGCCAACAAACTTGGATGGAAACTGCTCGATAGCGGTGCCATATATCGAGTGCTGGCACTGGCCGCTATTCACCACGATGTGGAACTGGATAACGAAGAGGCCATCACCCTGTTGGCCGCGCACCTGGATGTACAGTTTCTGGCGGGAGCCGGAAATGAAGCCATAAAAGTGGTGCTGGAAGGCGAAGATGTCAGCCATGCCATTCGTACTCAGGAATGTTCTGACGCAGCCTCGAGAGTGGCGGCGTTTCCCCGGGTGAGAGAAGCCTTGCTCAGAAGGCAGCGTGCTTTCAGAGTTGCCCCTGGCCTTATAGCCGATGGCCGGGATATGGGAACCGTTGTTTTCCCGCATGCACCGGCAAAATTGTTTTTGACAGCCTCGGCTGAAGAAAGGGCCCAGCGGCGCTATAATCAGTTGCAGGACAAGGGCTTCGATGTTAATATCGAGCGTCTTTTAACCGAGATCCAGGAAAGAGATCACCGGGATATGAATCGCGCAGTTGCGCCTTTGGTGCCCGCAGAAGATGCCCTGGTGATAGACACTACAGGACTCGGGATTGAAACTGTGCTGGAGCTGGCGCTCAAGCACATAGTTGACAAGTTATCTGACGTCAGTCTCTGAGACTGGCGAGATAGGCATTCGCCACAGGGAAGAGGCGAGTTATTTTACTGACTCCACGTTCAGGATAGATACGTGGTTTATTACTTAAAGTTAATTAACATGACTGAATCTTTTGCTGATCTGTTTGAACAATCCCTTCAACAACTGGAATTCCGCCCAGGTTCTATCGTTCGTGGTACTGTAGTTGCCATCGAAAACGGTATGGTACTGGTTGACGCCGGTCTGAAATCTGAGAGCCCAATCCCAGCTGAGCAATTCAAAAACGCTCAAGGTGAACTGGAAATCGCCGTTGGCGACCAAGTTGACGTTGCGCTGGATAGCGTTGAAGACGGTTTCGGTGAGACTCAACTGTCTCGCGAGAAGGCCAAGCGCCACGAAGCCTGGATCGTTCTGGAAAAAGCTTACGAAGATGCTGAAACTGTAATCGGTGTCATCAATGGCAAGGTTAAAGGCGGTTTCACCGTTGAGCTGAACGGTATCCGTGCGTTCCTGCCTGGTTCTCTGGTTGACGTTCGCCCAGTACGCGATACTGCTCACCTGGAAAACAAAGAACTGGAATTCAAAGTTATCAAGCTGGACCAGAAGCGCAACAACGTTGTTGTTTCTCGTCGTGCTGTTATCGAATCTGAAAGCAGCGCTGAGCGTGATGCTCTGCTGGAAAACCTGCAAGAAGGTCAAGCAGTTAAAGGTATCGTTAAGAACCTGACCGACTACGGTGCATTCGTAGATCTGGGCGGTGTTGACGGCCTGCTGCACATCACCGACATGGCTTGGAAGCGTGTTAAGCACCCATCCGAGATCGTGAATGTTGGTGACGAAATCAACGTCAAAGTACTGAAGTACGATCGCGAGCGCACTCGTGTATCTCTGGGTCTGAAGCAACTGGGTGAAGACCCATGGCTGGAAATCAGCAAGCGCTACCCAGAAAACACTCGTCTGACTGGTCGCGTAACCAACCTGACTGACTACGGCTGCTTCGTTGAAATCGAAGAAGGCGTTGAAGGTCTGGTACACGTTTCTGAAATGGATTGGACCAACAAGAACATCCACCCATCCAAGGTTGTTAACCTGGGTGACGAAGTTGAAGTTCTGGTTCTGGACATCGATGAAGAGCGTCGTCGTATTTCTCTGGGTCTCAAGCAGTGCAAGACCAACCCATGGGAAGACTTCGCTAACCGTTACGCCAAGGGCGACAAAGTTACCGGTAAGATCAAGTCTATCACTGACTTCGGTATCTTCATCGGTCTGGACGGCGGTATCGACGGTCTGGTTCACCTGTCTGACATCTCTTGGAACGGTAGCGGCGAAGACGCTGTTGGCGAGTACAAGAAAGGCGACGAAATCACTGCAGTGGTTCTGTCTGTTGATCCAGAGCGTGAGCGTATCAGCCTGGGTGTTAAGCAGACTGAAGACGATCCATTCAACGCTTACCTGGCCGACAAGAAGAAAGGTACTATCGTAGTTGGTACTGTTACTGCTGTTGACGCCAAAGGTGTTACTGTTGAGCTGGCTGACACTGTTGAAGGTTACATCCGTGTATCTGACATCAGCCGTGACCGTGTTGAAGATGCATCAAGCGTCTACAATGTAGGTGACAGCGTTGAAGCCAAGTTCATGGGCGTAGATCGCAAGAACCGTGCAATCAGCCTGTCTGTACGTGCTAAAGACGAAGCTGAAGAAAAAGAAGTGATGGCTAACCTGAACAAGCAGGACGACGCTATCATGACTAATGCAATGGCTGAAGCGTTTAAGGCAGCTCGTAAGTAAGTGCCTGTAGTACAGGGGGCTAGCCCCCTGTTAGGTGACTGTGTTTGGCTTGATAATAGGGGTAGCTAGGATGACTAAATCCGAACTGATCGAAAAACTCGCCACTGGGCAGTCGCAACTGTCGGCGAAAGAAGTAGAAGGCGCCATCAAAGAGATGTTGGAGCAAATGGCGAAGACATTGGAAAGCGGTGATCGCATAGAGATCCGTGGCTTTGGCAGCTTTTCACTTCACTATCGTGCACCTCGCACTGGTCGTAATCCCAAGACGGGAACATCAGTCGAGTTGGATGGCAAGTACGTCCCGCACTTTAAGCCAGGCAAAGAACTGCGCGAACGCGTTGACGCTTATAACCGTTAATCGCTGTTGTATTAAAAGCCTCCGAAAGGGGGCTTTTTTATGTCTGGATCTTGGCTAAAGCTGGTCAGCTCAGTCAAATTACTGGATAATCAGAACATTGAAACGCGTTTATGGAGTGCAACGTGAAGTCATTTGTCGCAACCGTACTGGTGGCAATGCTGTTTGTAGTGGCACTGGTATTTGGCTCCCGCAATGAGCAGCTGGTCACCATCAGTTATTTTGTGGCACAGGGAGAGTTCCGCTTGCCTGTAGTGTTGGCCGTGGTATTTCTGGCGGGGTTTATCCTAAGTTGGATCATCGCCTTCTACTACATCATGAAGCTGAAACTGTCATTGCGTAATGCCCGCAAAAAGATCCAGACCTTAACTCAGCAGCAGGGGCAAGACGCCTAGTATGCTCGAACTTCTCTTTCTGTTGCTGCCTATTGCTGCGGCTTACGGTTGGTACATGGGCCGCCGCAGTTTGAGGCAGAAACAGAATTCAGCGCAAAAGAAACTGAGCCGTGACTACTTCACCGGGCTCAATTTTCTGCTCTCCAATGAGTCGGACAAGGCGGTCGATCTCTTTATCAGCATGTTGGATGTCGATGATGAAACCATAGACACTCATCTGTCGCTGGGTTCCTTGTTTCGCAAGCGTGGTGAGGTAGACAGATCCATTCGTATTCACCAAAACCTGATTGCAAGGCCCAATCTCGCCACAGAGCAAAGAGACATGGCGATGATGGAACTGGGCAAGGACTATATGGCCGCCGGGTTCTACGATAGAGCCGAGGAGATATTCCTTAATCTCGTCAGTCAGGACGATCACAGCGAAGAAGCTGAAACCCAACTGATCTCCATTTACCAAATCACCAAAGAGTGGCAGAAAGCGATTGATATCACCAAGCGCTTGCCACGTAAACGACAGCAGGGTCTGAAACCCGTTATCGCTCATTTCTATTGTCAACTGGCCGAGGAAGCCGGCGATGAAGCGGGAAAACTCAAGGGCTTTCAAGCGGCACTCAAGCAAGATTCTCAATGTGGCCGCGCCTTGTTGTCATTGGCCAAGACCTACCTGGATGCCGGGCAATTGCCTCAGGCCAAGCAGATGCTCAACCAACTGATTGACGCTGATGCCGAGCTTTTTGCCGATGCACTCGCTTGTGCCCGCCAGCTCTATCAAGAGCTCAAAGATATCGATGGTTATCGCGAGCTATTGGCTCACGCGATAGATAAGGGCGCCGGTGCCTCGGTTGTGGTGGCATTGGCGCAACGCATGATTGAAGACGGCAACATCAAAGGCGCCGAAGACATGGTGATGGAAGCTCTCTATCGCCACCCCACCATGCGGGGGTTCCAGCACCTGATGCAGATGCATATCAAGCAGGCAGAGCAGGGGCAGGCGCGAGATAGCCTGGCGATGCTGGAAAAACTGGTAGAACAACAAATAAGATTCCGTCCAAGTTACCGCTGTCGGGAGTGTGGTTTCCCGGCACACACCCTATATTGGCACTGCCCATCCTGCAAGAGCTGGGGCAGTATCAAGCGGGTGCGTGGCTTGGACGGTGAATAACCCTCAGATAACGGAGTAAAAATGACAGAGACACCTATTGTGGTCGCCTTGGACTTTGATAACAAATTCAAAGCATTGCAACTTATTGATAAGTTGGATCCGTCTATGTGCCGCCTTAAGGTAGGCAAAGAGATGTTTACCCTGTTCGGGCCTCAACTGGTGAAAGAGATCCATGACCGTGGGTTTGATCTGTTTCTTGACCTGAAGTTTCACGACATTCCCAACACAGTGGCCAAGGCGGTCACTGCTGCCGCCGAAATGGGCGTCTGGATGGTGAATGTCCACGCCAGTGGCGGCCTCGCCATGATGGAAGCCGCCCGCCGAGCATTGCTGCCTTACGGGGATAACGCCCCCTTGCTGATTGCCGTTACTGTGCTGACTTCAATGAGCGACGATGAGCTCAAGCTTATTGGTGTTGAAGGCAGTGCTGAAGATCAGGTTCGCAGGCTGGCGCGCCTGACGCAAAAAGCCGGTCTCGATGGTGTGGTCTGCTCGGCCCGTGAGTCCAGTATGCTTAAGGCTGAACTTGGCGCCGATTTCAAACTGGTGACCCCGGGCATTCGTCCGGCGGGCAGTGATGCCGGCGATCAAAAACGCATCATGACCCCGGCTGAAGCGATGGCGGCGGGCTCAGATTATCTGGTCATAGGCCGACCCATTACTCAAGCGGCCGATCCTTTGGCGACACTGCAGGCGATACATCAATCGCTGGCATAAACTTGTGACATACCGGCGACTCGCAGTATGGACCGGAATAACGAATGATCAGTGGATAGGAGAGAAGCTCAATGTTCGATTATCAGGGTAAGTATGTAGTGGTCGTCGGGGGTACCAGCGGCATTAACCTCTGTATCGCCAAGGCGTTCGCAGTTGCCGGTGCCCATGTGGCGGTTGCCAGCCGTAATCCGGAAAAAGTGGCAGCCGCGGTGGCGTTATTGAATGAAGCCAATCCACAAGGTCAACATCTGGGCCTGAGCTTCGATGTCAGGGATTTGCCGGCACTCGAGCAAGGCTTTGCCGTCTTGGCCCAGAGTTTCCCGCATATCGATGTGCTTGTCAGTGGCGCCGCCGGCAATTTCCCCGCCAGCGCCGCCAAGCTCAGTGCCAACGGTTTTAAATCTGTTATGGATATCGATTTGCTGGGCAGTTTTCAGGTGTTGAAGCAAGCCTATCCCATGCTTAAGCGCCCTGGCGCCAGCATTATTCAAATTTCGGCGCCGCAGGCGTATATTGCCATGCCGATGCAGATCCACGTTTGCGCCGCCAAGGCGGGCGTCGATATGTTGACCCGCACCCTGGCTTTGGAATGGGGGCCAGAGGGTATTCGGATAAACTCCCTGGTACCCGGGCCGATTGCCGGTACCGAAGGGTTCAATCGCCTGGCGCCGTCGGCGCAGTTGCAGCAACAGGTGGCCGAGAGTGTGCCATTAAAACGCAACGGTGAGGGGGAAGACTTGGCCAATGCTGCACTCTTTATGGCATCGCCAATGGCTTCGTATATTACCGGAACCATATTACCGGTTGACGGCGGTTGGTCGCTTGGCGGTGCCAGTGCGGCCATGAGTCAGCTCGGGGCACTGGCAGCAAAGCAAGAATCAAGTAAGTAGCAAGAGAGAGATTATAAAATGGCAAACGCATTACAGGAACAGTTGCTCAAGGCGGGTCTCGCCAGCAAGCAAAAAGTTCGCGATGTCAAAACCCAAAAGAAACGTAACCGCAAGTCCAATATTGATGACGGCTCTGCTGAGCTGAAGGCGCAGATCGCTCAGCAGAAAAAGCAGCAGGCAGAAAAGGACAAGGCGCTCAATGAGCAACGCTTTGCCGAGGCCACAGAGAAAGGTTTGGTCCGTGGCCTGGTCACCGAAGTTAAGCAAAATGCGGTGGCGCTGCCGAAAGATGGCGAGATCAAGTTCAACTATACCCTGGAGAACAAGATATACCCCTTGTATATCAATGAAAAACTTCAGAGTCAGTTACTCGGTGGCCGCTTGGGGATAGTACGTATTGAGCAAAGCAGCTATCTGGTGCCTCATAAACTCGCCGAGCGGGTTAATCTGTTGGTGCCGGCTTGGTGTGGCTATTTGTGGCAGGCCGAGAACAACGCCGCGCAAGTAACGGAAGAAGACGACCCTTACGCAGATTATGTCATTCCGGACGATCTTATGTGGTAAGGCGCTTATACCTACCGATTCGGTATAACGCTTGAAAGCCAAAGGCCTCCATAGGGAGGCCTTTGTTGTTTGTGCAGGTTTACCCGTCAGTCACGATACGTTTCACCATAGAAGCTCGCCAGCAGCAAAGCTTTCAGTTCACCTATCAAGGGATACCTGGGATTGGCGCCTGTACACTGATCATCAAAAGCATCTTCAGCCAGTTCATCGAGCTTATCCAGGAAATCGGCTTCTTTGACACCGGCTTCCTGAATCGAG
Organism: Shewanella algae; assembly: GCF_009183365.2. Lineage (NCBI taxonomy): Bacteria > Pseudomonadati > Pseudomonadota > Gammaproteobacteria > Alteromonadales > Shewanellaceae > Shewanella > Shewanella algae. The sequence goes on along the minus strand of NZ_CP068230.1, from coordinate 2,503,735 downwards.
GCCGGGATCCCCAAAGCCAGCTTCAACTGCTCGATTTTGGCTATCAAACGCTCGACTTTTTCGGCGTCACTCAGCCCAGCGTCTGTCAGCTTGAGGTGATCGGCAATGGCGGCATAGCGGCAGAGCGCCTTGGGTCTGTCATACTGGCTGAAGGCGGCTTGCTTGGTAGGCAGGTCGGTGGCGTTGAAACGGATGACATTGCTTATGAGCAGAGCATTGGCCAAACCGTGGGGCAGATGGAATTCGGCACCCAATTTATGGGCCATAGAGTGACATATTCCCAAGAAAGCGTTGGCAAAGGCGATACCGGCAATAGTGGCGCCGTTGTGCACTTTTTCGCGGGCAATCGGCGCTGCAGCGCCTTCTTCATAGGCTTTGGGCAAGTGCTCAACCAGAAGACTCAAGGCCTGCAATGCCTGGCCGTCACTGTACTCGTTGGCCATCACGCTGACATAGGCCTCCAAGGCATGGGTAATGGCATCGATACCACCAAAGGCTGTCAGGGATTTGGGCATATCCATCACCAGGTTGGGATCCACAATCGCCATATTGGGGGTCAGCTCATAATCGGCGATGGGATATTTGGCACCTGTCTTCTCATCGGTCACCACGGCAAATGGTGTGACTTCAGAGCCGGTTCCTGAAGTGGTGGGGATAGCCACCATCTTGGCCTTGCGTCCAAGTTTGGGGAACTTGTAGATACGCTTGCGAATATCCATGAAGCGCAGCGCCAGATCGGCAAAGTCCACCTGAGGATGTTCATACATCACCCAGATGATCTTGGCGGCGTCCATGGGTGAGCCGCCACCAAGGGCTATGATCACATCCGGTTGGAAGCTCTCGGCCACCTTGGTTCCGGCGCGAACCACAGCCAGGGTAGGATCGGCCTCCACTTCATAAAACACCTCGGTATCCAGCCCCAAGCCTTTGAGGATTTTGATGGTTTCATCGCAGTAGCCGTTATTGAACAGAAACTTGTCTGTCACTATCAAGGCGCGGCGTTTGTCGGCCAACTCTTCCAGTGCTATGGGTAGGCTGCCGCGGCGGAAATAGATGGAAGATGGAAGCTTGTGCCACAACATATTCTCGGCCCTCTTGGCGACGGTTTTCTTGTTGATAAGGTGACTCGGACCCACATTCTCCGAAATGGAGTTGCCGCCCCAGGAGCCACAGCCCAGGGTGAGGGAGGGCGCCAGTTTGAAGTTATAGAGATCGCCGATCCCGCCTTGAGATGCCGGGGTATTGATCAGAATTCGAGCGGTTTTCATTCGCTCACCGAAACGCTTGACCCGCTGCACCTGGGTATCCTGATCGGTATAGAGCCCAGAGGTATGGCCGATACCACCGAGTTTCACCAAGGCATCGGCCTTATCAAGCGCCTCGTCAAAGTCTTTGGCGCGGTACATACCAAGCAGCGGCGAAAGCTTTTCATGGGCGAAGGCTTCGGCTTCAGTTATTTCATCCACCTCACCGATCAGTACCTTGGTCCAGTTCGGTACACTGAAGCCGGACATTTCGGCAATGCGCGCGGCACTCTGGCCAACAATGGCGGCGTTGAGGGCGCCGTCTTTGAGAATAACCTGTTTCACCGCAAGGCATTCTTCGTCACTGAGCAGATAGCCGCCGTGATGGGCGAAGCGCTCCCGCACCGCCTGATAGATGCTGTCGAGCACTACTACCGCTTGTTCGGAGGCGCACACCACACCGTTATCGAAGGTTTTTGACATCAGGATGGAGGCCACAGCCCGTTTGATATCCGCGGTTTCATCGATAACCACAGGTGTGTTACCTGCGCCGACACCGATAGCCGGTTTCCCGGAAGAGTAGGCGGCCTTCACCATACCCGGGCCGCCGGTGGCCAGTATGAGATTTATCTTTTCGTGGGTCATTAGATGATTGGATAGTGCGACACTGGGTTCATCTATCCAACCTATAATGTCCTCGGGAGCCCCGGCCTTGATGGCGGCATCCAGTACTATTCGGGCAGCCGCGACTGTGGATGCCTTGGCCCTGGGATGTGGGGAGAACACTATGGCATTACGGGTTTTCAGGCTGATCAGCGCCTTGAAGATAGCGGTGGAGGTAGGGTTGGTTGTCGGTACTATGCCGCAGATGATCCCCACGGGCTCGGCGATAGTGATGGTGCCGAAGGTGTCGTCTTCTTCCAGAATGCCGCAGGTCTTTTCATCCTTGTACTTGTTGTAGATATACTCGGAAGCAAAGTGGTTTTTAATCACTTTGTCCTCCAGTACTCCCATGGAGGTTTCGGCGGCGGCCTGTTTCGCCAGCACAATTCTGGCATCGGCGGCAGCCAGCGCTGCAGCGCGAAATATCTTGTCGACTTGCTGCTGACTGAAGCCGGCGAATTTCGCCTGAGCCTGGCTGACTCTTTCCAGTAACAGATCCAGTTCCTCGGTATTGGTGACTTTCATAATCAGTTTCCCGTAAAAAAATTTAACAAAGACTCATCTTGGTTAAACTCTCTCACATGAAATAAAATTACAACCAAACGGCGTTGCTATCTGTGATCTTGGCCACATGCATGGCGTTTTATGTAATTCAACAACGTTGGATCTCATCCAGGAGCGAAAAACAACTTTGCATTAGTGTCGACTATACTGCAGCTTTGGCTGCACTGATATTACGAAAATTTATTCGAAGTTGTGACCGAGAATAGAAAATCTCATTTCTGGGGTTTGTTAACTTAGGGTAGAGTATGCACCGTCTCAAGCTACTGTTTCCCGGTGAGTTCCCTACACTGGAAGGATACGAAATTGGATTTGACCCTGTACGTTAAATTTTTCCTCGGACTGGTGGCTATCATCAACCCGGTGGGCCTGTTGCCGGTATTTGTCAGCCTCACCAGTCACCAGACTGAGGCTGAGCGTAATCATACTGCCAAAATATCCAACTTTGCCGTGGTGGTGATCCTCCTGGTTACCACAGTGGCGGGTCAGTATATATTGAATATGTTCAGTATTTCGCTGTCGGCATTCCGAATTGCCGGCGGTACACTGATTGCCATCATCGCCATGTCCATGTTGCAGGGAAAGCTGGGCGAGGTGAAACGCAACCAGGAAGAGGACAGGGAAGCCTCGGCGATGGAATCGGTTGCTGTGGTGCCGCTGGCTTTGCCGCTAATGGCCGGTCCGGGGGCTATCAGCTCTGTCATCGTCTTTGCCGCCGAGCATAAAGGCCTGGCCAATCTGCTGGCCATGTCGGTGACTGTGGCCCTGTTTGGTCTGCTCAGCTTTGCATTGTTCAGAATGGCTTCGGTTATCAATAAGCTCCTCGGCAAGACAGGGATTAACGTGATCACCCGTCTGATGGGACTCTTGATGCTATCCATCGGCATAGAGGTAATAGCAGCAGGCTTCAAGGGATTGTTTCCCAACTTACTGGGATAAAATAAAGCGCCCTCGGGCGCTTTATTGTTAGTTGGTTGCGACTATTGTTCATCAGTAATTCTGGCTCAAGTCTATGATGGCACCGCCTTTGGGGCTGAACAGTTGTTGATGCAGCCTGGCGGCAAACTCATCTGTCATTCCCGAGATATAGTCTGCTATCACTCTGTGGCTGTTTTCCCCCTTGCAGTTGGCCTGTTGCCAGCGTGATTGGGTATTGTGGGGCAGGAGCCTCAGAGGATCCGAGGCAAAGGCTTCAAACAGCTCCATCACTATCTGTTGGCCCTTGTACTCCAGCATCTGGATCTCGGGCTTACGCACCACATATTTGAGGACAAACTGTTTCAGCAGCTCCAGCAACTCGGCAAAGGCCGGTTCCAACTTGGCATTGAATCTGAGCAAGGGTTCGGCAAAGTCCGGGTTCTCGTCGATTTTGATGGCGGTGACCAGCGCATTGACCAGGGTCCCTATGGCATCCTTGCGCAAGTGATGTTTGCGGGAAAACAGCTTGAGCTCAATATTCCCGAGCTGGCTTTGGATCCACTCATCTTCAATGGCCTGTAGCGGAGCACGCATATCCTCTTGCCAATTCGCGCCGGTGACTATCCCCATTACTATGGCATCTTCGAGATCGTGCACCGCATAGGCGATATCATCGGCCAGCTCCATAATGGTGCAGTCGAACGACTTGAAGTGAGTGCGTCGGTGCAGCCCTTCCCCCGGGCTGTAATGACTGAGAAAGCTCTGCTTGTCTTTACTGTCCAGCGGCTCAAGTACCCAATCGAGGATAGCTTCATCATCATCGAAAATCCCTTTCACCGGCGGCCATTGGCTCGGCCTTAGCTGACGATAGTGACTCAGTTCCGGCTGAGGTCTATCCACTTTCAGTGTGCGTACCGGCGCCGGGTATTTGAGTACACCGAGCAGGGTGCGCCGGGTCAGGTTCATGCCAAAGTGTTCGGTATAGGGTTCGAGCCGGGTAAGGATTCTGAAGGTTTGGCCGTTGCCTTCAAAGCCGCCGTGCTCACGCATCATGTAGTTGAGCGCCACCTCGCCGCCATGGCCGTAGGGTGGGTGACCTATATCATGGGCCAGGCATAGGGCTTCGAGCAGACTCATGGAGTCGAGCAAAAAGGCCATTTCGGGATAGTGCTGCTTCAACTGGGCGGCAATGCCCGTGCCTATTTGCGAGACTTCCAGTGAGTGGGTCAGGCGGGTGCGGTAAAAGTCGTTCATGCCCACCCCAAGCACCTGAGTCTTGGCCTGTAAGCGCCGAAAGGCGGCAGAGTGTAGAATTCTGGCTCTGTCTCTCTGATAGGGACTGCGATTATCTTCTCGGCGCTGACTGTTATTGGGCTCGCGCCTGGCTTGCCAGTGGGCTTGGCTCATAATCTCTCCTGCTAGAGCAGTTGATTGATTTCATCCAGATCCAGGGTGAAACTGGGAATAAAATGCTCGCGAAAATATGCCACTGCCGGGTCGGGGTTGGCATCCAGCATGGTTTCGAGTCGCTTGCGGGCACTGTTGAACTCGTTGTTTCCGGCGCGTTTTTCTTCGAGACACTTGAGATAAGCGCACAGCGTATCGGCAGACTTGACCAACTTGCGATGGCTGAGCTCGGCGCTATCACTGATAAACAGCGAGCGGTAATCGTCACGAAACTCTTCGGGCACCATCTCCAGCAGCCTGGCTTCGGCTATGGCTTCAATCTTCTTGTATTCGGCCTCTATCTCGGCATTGAAGTATTTGACCGGAGTGGGCAGATCGCCGGTAAGTATTTCGCCGGCATCGTGAAAGATGGCCAGGGTCGCGGCGCGATCGGGCGAATATTGGCCATTGAACTTACGGTTACTGATGATGGCCAGCGCATGGGCCACCATGGCAACCTGCAATGAATGTTCCTGCACATTCTCGGGGCGGACGTTATACATCAAGGGCCAACGCTGAATTAACTTCATCCTGGCCAGGTGGGCAAAAAGGTGACTCATACAACTTCCCTAAGTTTTTTGCGCGTTTCCCTTACTTTACCTCAGTGGTTAAAGGCTGTCAGTGCCGGACGGGGATAAAAAAGCCGCCTCGATGGGCGGCTGGCATTGTGTTATTGGCGGTAGTACTCGAGGAAGTCACCGAAGGCGAGCAGGGCCCGCTGTAAGTCTTCCTTATGAGGCAGGAACACCACTCGCAGGTGATCCGGCTCCGGCCAGTTAAAGGCGGTACCCTGTACCAAGAGAATTTTCTTCTCTTTCAGTAGATCCAGCACCAGGCGCTCATCGTCCCTGAGACCGAAACGCTTGCTGTCGAGGCGGGGAAATGCATACATGGCGCCCTTGGGTTTCACCACGCTCACGCCGGGAATTTGATTGAGCAGCTCATAACAGATATCCCGCTGCTGAGTCAGGCGGCCATCGATGGCGGTAAGCTCATTAATACTCTGATACCCCCCCAATGCGGTTTGAATCGCATGCTGATTGGGCACGTTGGCGCAAAGGCGCATAGAGGAGAGCATCTCCAGCCCTTCAATATAGCTGCGCGCCGCCTTGAGATTGCCGGACAACATCATCCAACCGACCCGGAAACCGGCGGCTCTATAGGCTTTGGAAAGGCCATTAAACGTCACGGTAAGAATATCATCCGACAGACTACAGGCTGGGATATGCACAGCGCCATCGTAAAGAATTTTGTCATAGATCTCATCGGCAAACAGTATGATGGAGTGCTGCCGGCACAGCTCAACAATCTCCAGCAACAGCTCGCGACTGTATACGGCACCGGTTGGATTGTTGGGGTTGATGATCACAATTCCGCGGGTTCTTGGGCCAATCTTGCTCTTGATATCCTCAAGATCGGGAAACCAGTCGGCCGCTTCATCGCAGCGATAGTGGCTCGCCTTGCCGCCGGCTAGGTTAACCGCTGCGGTCCACAGTGGATAGTCAGGGGAGGGAACCAACACCTCATCGTCGGTATTGAGTAGCCCCTGCATGGCCATCACTATCAATTCGGAAACACCATTACCTATATAGATATCTTCAATATCGACACCGAAGATCCCCTGGGACTGGTAATGCTGCACTATCGCCTTGCGGGCAGAGAACAAACCTTTGGACTCACAATACCCTTGGGCCGATGGCAGGTTGAGGATAACGTCACGAACTATCTCTTCCGGGGCTTCAAAGCCAAAGGGGGCCGGGTTACCTATATTGAGCTTAAGAATACGATGGCCTTCATCCTCCAACCGACGCGCTTCTTTATGTACCGGTCCTCGAATATCGTAACAAACACTGTCGAGCTTATTGGATTTGATGATTGGCCGCATTACTACCTCGAAACTGGCTGATATGAAAGAGTTTAACCTTCGGCACAATACCTAATTTCAAGCGCCTTAGAAAGAGGGGTAAAGCCAAACTCTGTATTTACGGCAGAATTTTCATCTTTAAAAGCAAAAAAAATACGCACGATAAAAAGATAAAAAATCTGTATTTATTACAAAATTAAGTTTGAAGGACTGCTATGGGTGCTAAACAATAGCAGCTATCACAAAGTCGCCTTAGGAAGGTGCGAACAAGTCCCATGTGTGCTCTGCGTCGGCTTACGGGCTTGGACGCAAGGCGTGGTTCGCAGCAAATGGCCCTAGTCCTTTGCAAGAACCACAACACAGCAGGCAGGCTTGTAAGCCGCGCCCTTCGGGGCTTTCACAGCAACCGGCTCTCTGCGTTATCTGACTTTGACAGGCCCCGGCATGCCTTCAGTCAGATGCCTTGAATGCCAATTGCTGTGCAAGCCAGAGTGCCACGAGGACTTATTCGCACCTTCCTTTACCTTCTTTGAAATAAAAAGGCAGTTTAACTGAATGCTTATATGCAAATGCATACAGAAAAGCATAAAAATGACATGTAAAACCCTTTGAATCATATGATGTTTTTTTTGGAATCGCCCGCAAGGTCAAAATTTGCACTGACTGACTCAATTTATGGTTGACTCATATCCAGTTGCGCATTATTTTCTGCGCGATGTTTTTAGCAAGGCTCCAACAAAAGCGACCAGTTGTTACTGTCCGTCTGGCGGAAAGCCGTAAATAAAGCAGTTGTTTTGGTGGTGTCTTCAACACCCCACATGACTTTATAGGGCCGCAAGGCCATCTTTTTGAGGACCTAAGTGCATGTCTGAGCCGACAGCGTTAAGTCTTGTTCCCCCCATAGTTGTATTGGTGCTGGCCATTTGGCTGCGTCGTCCCATCCTGGCCTTAATCATAGGTGCCGTCAGCGGGCTATTGCTTCTTGACCCCAGTCAGGTGCTGAACAGCTTTGCCGATATCTCTCTCAAGGTGATGGCCGATGAGACCATAGGTTGGTTAATCCTGGTGTGTGGCAGTTTCGGTGCCCTGATTGCCTTGTTGGTGCGCACAGGTGGCGCCTTGGCCTTTGGCCGTAAAGCGCTCAAACTCGCCAAAGGGCCACGCTCATCTCTGCTGATGACCTTTGTGCTAGGCCTGGTGATCTTTATTGATGATTACCTGAATGCACTCACAGTAGGCGAAACCATGAAACGGGTTACAGACAGGTTCAAGATTTCCCGTGAGATGCTGGCCTATGTGGTTGACTCCACCGCAGCGCCGGTATGTGTGTTGGTGCCGCTATCCACCTGGGCGGTGTTTTTTGGCGGACTTCTGGTCAACAACGGTGTGGCCGCCGAAGGCGAGGGGATCCAAATTTATATGCAGGCGATCCCGTATATGTTTTACGCTTGGTTGGCGGTTGCCATGGTGTTGCTGGTCATCCTTGGCATAGTACCGGCAATAGGACCAATGAAAAAGGCGCAGCTCGCAGCGGCGGCCGGCAATCCGGCCAAAGAGCAGATAGATCTGGATGAAGTTCAGACTTCAGATGAATATGCCGTGCGCGCCATGGAGGAGGAGTTTGAGCAGGCCGACAAGCAAGGTAAGCTGCATAACTTCCTGGTGCCAATTTTGCTGTTGGTTGGTTTTACCGTTTACTTTGATATCGATGTCTGGAAAGGCTTGTTGGCAACACTGGTGATTACCCTGCCATATTACGCGGTGCAGCGTTTGATGCCCTTGTCCGAGATGATGGATCAGATGATAGATGGCTTCAAGAGCATGCTGCCGGCCATAGGCACGGTTATCGCCGCCTTTGTGTTTAAGGATGTTTGCGACCAACTGCTGCTGCCTCAATATGTGATTGAGTCCCTGAGTCCCTTTATGACGCCAAAACTCTTGCCTGCAGTGGTGTTTGTGGCCATGGCGATTCTGGCCTTTGCCACCGGGTCCAGCTGGGGGATTTTTGCGGTGACCATTCCCATAGTGATGCCGCTGGCTCAATCTGTGGGGGCTGATATTCCGCTGGTGATAGGTGCCTTGCTGTCGGCTTCATCTTTTGGTAGCCAGGCTTGCTTCTACTCGGACTCCACCGTTCTGGCGGCGCAAGGGTCGGGCTGTAACCTGGTAAGCCATGCGGTGACCCAGTTACCCTATGCCTTGATAGCGGCAGTACTTACCTTTATTGGCTTTATCATAGTTGCCTGATTAGTCGCATGATTAATTGAATGGCGGCTGTTTCAAAGCCTGAGCCTACCCAAAAATCCCCGAGGTTATGCCGCGGGGATTTTTTTATCAAAAGCTTGCCGCGAAGAAGCCATCAATAAAAGCGGATGCAAAAGGTTCAATAGCTCGACATATCAAACGCTTCTCGGCAGTATTGTGAATAACGATACAGGGAATTTGCCTTCTATGGTGTTTGTAAGTGAGTACCACAAGGCTTAAGGACAGAGCTGCATGCATATATTCTTTGCCATTACTGCGCTGCTGTTATTACTCATAACACCTCTAAGCAGTAACAAGAGCCGTTGGTTTACCCCATCACCTCGCCAGGCTATGGCTTTTATCAGCGTTCTTTGGCTAATTGTCTGGGGCAGCTCTGCAATTTTCAAAACTATACTTCCCGATGCTTCAGGCTCAGGTGTGATAAGTGCTATTGCAGGCTTGGTACTGGTTATTTTGCTTATTTTTGCCGGTATCTTAATGATCACCCGGATGGATGGAAAACACAGTGCCAAACGAAGTGCGGCACTTAAGGTTTTTCGCGCCAAACAGCGGCAAGATTATGGTCAAACCCCTTTGATTGAACATTTTAATGTTACTCAAAACCAGGATACTGAAGGTCAGCTCATCTCCTTGAAAGCGGAGATCGTTTTTAAACGCGATCCCTTAATTGAAGACCGCAACATTAAGATAATTGTCTTTGTGGATACCAATAGCCAGACTCTAGGGGCTTCCCTTTATGAAAATGTACTCTTCTCATCCCGCATGGCACTCCAGTGCCAGTCGGAAAATACACTCGTCTACCAAGTGGAGATAGAGGCTGCAGAGATAAGGGACGAGCTGAACCGAATAAGAGGCAGATTGAAAGACAGTTCAAATGAACAGTTAACGGGGAAGGATGAGAGTGATATCAAACTCGACTACTCTGTGTATGTAATCGGTCCTGATTATATTACGGAGCTAGCTGAGAAACCCGGTATATGCTTTACCTCTTTGTCTGATGAGGCGCTCGCTTTGCGGGACTATTATCCGGGAGGCTCCCCCTATGAAGCAGCCTACCCTGCCTTATCGAATGAGAAGTTAATGCTCAATACCCGTTTACGACTGACAAACCAATAACAAGATGTGTTTTTTACGGTACAAAAAAGCCAGCAACGATGCTGGCTTTTACAAAGGAGGGCGATTTAATTAAACGCGCTTCTTGAATTCACCGGTGCGGGTATCGATTTCAATCTTGTCGCCTTCTTTAACGAAGTCGGCAACCATCACCTTCAGATCTGTACCTACGATAGAAGCAGGCTTCATTACCTTACCTGAGGTATCACCACGGGCGGCAGGTTCAGTGTAACCTACTTCGCGAATGATAGTGGTAGGCAGTTCTACAGAGATGGCTTTGCCTTCATAGAAAGTGACCTGACAGATCTCTTCCATTCCATCAACTATGTAGTTGATGGCATCACCCATGTTTTCGGCTTCAACGTCATACTGGTTGAAGTCTGAGTCCATAAAGACATACATAGGATCAGCAAAGTAAGAGTAGGTGCACTCCAGGCGCTCGAGCTGAATATCTTCCAGCTTGTCGTCAGCCTTGAATACAGTTTCAGTGCCGGAACCTTGCAGCAGGTTCTTCAGCTTCATCTTTACCACAGCAGCGTTACGGCCGGATTTGTTGAACTCGGTCTTGAGTACAACCATAGGGTTGCCGTCAACCATGATAACGTTACCTGCGCGGACTTCCTGAGCAGTCTTCATTACGTATGTTCCTATATAAGCGGTTTTTCAATTCAGCGCAGAATCTTAGCGGGTTTTGGCCATTAGCACTAGCCTGTTTGCCAGATCTGCTTCATTTATTGCTTCAGCCGGCCATTTTTTTGCGTGTTGCATCAATGTCGGCATGGCAGAATTCAGTGCCAGCCAGCTTTGGCTGGCTTGGGCTCCCTGGTCGCAGTTGAACGCGGTATTCAGCGTTCGCCAGGTTTGGGCGACAAGGGGAGGCAGATTATGGCAGTATCGTGCCATAAAAGCATCCAATTTTACCAGATGTGCTTGTTCTTCCTGCTGATAGATATGCCAGATAAAAGGTTTGGCGGCCCACTGAGCTCTTAAAAAAGAGTCTTCCCCGCGAACTATGTTGAAATCGCAACTCCACAACAGCCGATCATAGCCATCTTGATCTGTCATCGGCAGGATTTGCACCTTGAGTGCGCCGCGACTGAAACTCTGGCCTGCTTGCCAACTGACAGGATCTTGCCAGTCGACTTTGGGTCCTGAATCCTGGTTAAATTGCTCAAGCAAAGGCGCGATACAACCTAAGCTGCGCCCCTTGGGGACTAACAGTTGTACCCGCCGCTCACTTTGCTGCCAAAGTTCCAGCAACGCCGGCAAGGCTTGGGTCTCGTAGCTGAACAGGCTGATGAGGTAATCATCAGTGCCAATATCACTAAGCCCCATCTTTGCCAAGTGTTCCATGGCGTGTTCAGGCTTTGCTTGCCAGGCATCACGCTCGCTAAACAGAGACTGCTCGCAGATGAGTCCGCCTGACTTTGGGGTAAAGCCAGGGAAGAAAAAGGTCTTCTTGACCCCTTTGAGCGCCGGCGAACTGAGGCCGTGGCAATCATCTATCCAGCTCTCGGCGCTGAGATAGTCCAGATTTATCCATTTAGGTGCCTTGGCAAGCTCAGGCAGGCTTGTCAGCACTTCCGAGGGCAAGTCGCAGGCAAAGGCTTCTATCAATACTTCGCCCGGTTGCCAGGCTCGGGGTAGGGGAGACAGCCAATGGATGACTTCAACACCACCAAAGTGTTGACTGACAAGGGCCGGGTTTAACTCGGGTAAAATGTGCGTAAAGCTGTTGAGGTCATCGACCCACAAACGTACTTTAATACCATATTCGCCAGCCAGCTGCCGCGCCAGGCGCCAGGTAACGCCTATGTCGCCATAGTTGTCCACCACAGTACAGAAGATATCCCAATGACGCAGATTATCGGCTTGCATCTTGTTTCTGTTTCCTGAGTAATAGCCAATAAAAAGGCGGCCATATAGGCCGCCGGAGAGTTACCGGGGAGCGAATATCAGTCTTCCAGCTCGGCCAGGCACATCTCTTCGTAAATCTGTTTAACCCAGGCGTCGACACGCTCTTCGGTCAATTCAGGCTGGCGGTCTTCATCTATACCCAGGCCAACAAAGTGCTTGTCGTCAACCAGCCCTTTAGAGGCTTCGAAGTTATAGCTGTCAGTCGGCCAATGGCCAATGACTATTGCGCCGCGCTCTTCAACGATATCTCGGACCATACCCATGGCATCGAGGAAGTACTCGGCATAGTCTTCCTGATCGCCGCAACCGAAAATGGCCACCAGCTTATCGGTAAAATCAATCTGCTCCAGCTCAGGGAAGAAGTCATCCCAGTCACATTGAGCTTCACCATAGTACCAGGTTGGGATCCCGAAGATCAGCAGGTCGTATTCGGCGATCTGCTCTTTGGTGCTCTTGGCGATATCCTTCACCTCAACCATCTTCTTGCCCAGTTTCTTCTGGATCATCTTGGCTACAGCTTCGGTGTTACCTGTATCGCTACCGAAAAAAAGACCTACAGTTGCCATTGTCTTTCCTTTAATGTCTAGTTCGCTATTTACTTCGATCTTTCCTGACAGGGGCTAACCTAGCTGCTCCTGAAGGATCAATTCTATTAACTGGCTGCGGCTGATGTTACTGGCCAAAGCCTTCTCATTCAAGGCGTCATATAAATCTTGTGACACTTTTAACTCTATTCGTTTCAGACCCTTCGCCCGATCCCGCATGATCTGGTTACGTTTATTCACCTTGAGCTGCTGCTCGCGGGGCAGAGGATTGCTTCTGGGCCGTCCGCGGCGCTTTTCAGTGGCAAAAAGGTCTATGGTTGTTCTATCTGTTGCTTCTTTTGCCATTTGAAATCTGATGTTTAACCTATACCTGAGCCTTCCCAGGTCATTTGAATTATCCCCTTGGCGACAAAGCCTGCACAGCCAAGGAAGAGTACCAACCAAACAATGAAGCGACCAAACTTGGGTACGTTACCCTGATTGAGTACATCCCTGATGGCCATACCGATAAAAAAGAAAATTGCTGCGAAAAACAGATCCAGTCCAACGGCTTCTATCTGTTGCATATACTGGTTCAACACGCTGCAGCCTCCCGGTGTTCCCTAGCCAAAAAGAGGCGCGAATATAGCATATTGGTTCAGGGGCTGCTACCGCATTTACCCTCAGCAAGGGCTTGGATATTAATCGTTACTGTCAATGAAGTCGGACACTATACGGTTGAATATCACCGGTTTCTGGGCGTGTAGCCAATGCCCACATCCCTCCAGGGTCTTGGCTTTGACCTTAGGAAACTGAGCCACAATCTCTTCTTTGTAAGCGGCGGTCACATAGTTTGACTCGCTGCCCCGGATCATCAAGGTGGGCCCTTGATAGCTAAGTTGGCCACCGCAGCGCTCAGGGCCATTATGCCAACCTATGATAGCCGGATAACTTTCAATCAGCCCCGGCAGATTCATCTTCCACTCAAAGCCGGATTCGCTGCGACGCAGGCTCTTGAGCAAAAACTGCGCCGTCGCCTCATCGATCTCATGATTCAAAAGATGTGCCAGCGCCTGACGTCTGTCTTTAATATCCAAAGGCATGCTGTTTAGGCCGGCAAACACTTTTTCATGTCTCGGCGAGTAGGCCACAGGCGCAATATCGGCGGCGGTCAGGGATTGTACCCGCTGCGGATAAGCCAGCGCGGTTGCCATGGCAATCTTACCGCCCATGGAATGGCCCACCAGATGCACCTTGCCTATAGCCAGTTCATCAAGCAGGGACACAAGCGCTTTTGCAAGCCCAGGATAGTCCATTTGCGGCCAATGTTCGCTCTGACCATGATTGGGGCAGTCTATCCTTATTACCCGATGATTTTGCTCAAGCAGAGCCCCGAGTGATTTGAGATTATCCAAATCACCGAATAAGCCATGGATCAGCAACACCGGACTACCGCTTCCGGTCGAAACAAAGTGCATACAGCCCCCTCACAGTGAGTTTGTTGCCAGTATTTCAGCAGGGGGCAAATTCTGCGACAAAGGTCAGTATTTGACAAGGATGGATGCGGATTTAACACTGGCTTTGACTGCTTTTTCAACAAATTGGCTGTGCAAGTCATAGGTTTGTAACTCTATTCTCGCATTTTGATGGATTGAGCCTTCCACCGATGGCGAGTTATGGCATACTTTGAGCCAAATCGCAGCCGCGCCCCAGATGTGCTTTGACGGCAATGTCATGGCGGCTGCATAGAACAAGTTGAAACTAAAGGAATCGGGCCATGAAATATATTGAGGTGGATGAGGAACTGTATCGCTTTATTGCCGGGAAAACCGAAAGGATAGGCGAAAGCGCATCGGATATTCTTCGTCGACTGCTGGGCTTGGATGTGACAGCCGTTGAACCCAAGGCACCGGTTGAACTCAGCCAGCCAAGCATGGAGCAGGGTTATCGTCCCAATACATTACCCGAGGCCGAGTCAACCCTGGACTTTGACAACCTGTTTAGCAGTGCGGCTATCGAAGCCCAAAAGGGGGCTGTTGGACGTTTTCTGTTTGCCCTCGAATGTCTCTATAACCAGGATCAGCAAGGATTTGAGCAGGTACTGCAGGTTCAGGGGCGTGATCGCCTCTATTTTGCTACCTCGAAGGAAGCCTTGCTTAAGGCCAGTAAATCGGCCAACCCCAAAGAAGTCGGCAGCAGTGGTTTTTGGGTAACCACCAATAACAACACTGCCAAGAAGCACACCATATTGTCTGAAGTGTTGGAAAAGATGGGCTGCGACGGCGAAAAGGCCAAAGCGATTGCCGATAAGGCACTGCCGCTTAAGGTATAAATCTGTATTCCAATATCCGCCATCAAGGAGCATTATTTTGGCTATTCATGAGCGGGCCGGTAACAAGGCCATGCAGAAGGATCTGGTTAATATTCCGCGGCTGATGAGCCACTATTACCGAATTGTCCCAAACTGTGATGACCCGGCCCAGAAAGTGAGCTTTGGCACCTCGGGGCACAGGGGCAGTTCCTTAAGCGGCAGCTTCAATCAAAACCATATCTGGGCCATAACCCAGGCTGTGGTAGATTACCGCCAATCTCAGGGGATTGAGGGGGCACTCTATCTGGGCATGGACACCCATGCCTTATCTGAAGCGGCTTATATTTCTGCCATCGAAGTATTGCTGGCCAACAATGTTAAGTTGGTGGTGCAAGAGAGCCAGGGCTTTACGCCTACGCCTGTCATCTCCCATGCCATAGTTAGCGCAAACCGAAATGCCGCAGAGCTCAGCGATGGCATTATTATTACCCCGTCCCACAATCCGCCTCAGGATGGCGGAATTAAGTACAATCCGCCCCATGGTGGGCCGGCAGAAGGTGAGATTACGGCTTGGATTGAGCAGCGAGCCAATGACTATCTCAAGGCACAGTTGGAAGGGGTCAGGAAACTCAACTACGGCGTAGCCACCAGTATCGGACTCATCAAAGAAGCGGATCTTATTGAGCCCTATGTTGCCGATCTCGCCTCTGTAGTAAATATGCAAGCCATCAAAGATGCCGGCGTCCGTATAGGTGTCGACCCTCTGGGCGGCTCAGGCATCCATTACTGGCCACATATTGCCCGCCGTTATGGCGTGAATATAACCGTGGTCAACGACCGGGTCGATCCCAGCTTCGGCTTTATGCCACTGGATAAAGACGGCAAAATCCGCATGGACTGCTCATCGCCTTTTGCCATGGCAGGCCTGCTTAAGCACATGGATGAGTTCGATATCTGCCTTGGGAATGATCCCGACTACGACAGACACGGGATAGTCTGCCCAGAGACAGGGTTGATGGACCCCAACCACTTTTTGGCGGTGGCGATAGATTACCTGCTGGAGCACAGACCCGATTGGCCGCGGACGCTGCAAATCGGCAAGACCTTGGTTTCCAGTGG
Source organism: Shewanella algae (assembly GCF_009183365.2). Taxonomy (NCBI): domain Bacteria; kingdom Pseudomonadati; phylum Pseudomonadota; class Gammaproteobacteria; order Alteromonadales; family Shewanellaceae; genus Shewanella; species Shewanella algae. Next base: position 2,487,790 of record NZ_CP068230.1, on the reverse strand, counting down.
CATGATAGACAAGATAGTTGCCTCACACGGTCGCAAGCTTTGTGAAGTGCCGGTTGGTTTCAAGTGGTTTGTCAGTGGTTTGAGTGAAGCCAGCCTGGCCTTTGGCGGCGAAGAAAGCGCCGGCGCCGCCTTCCTTCGACGTGACGGCACAACCTGGTGCACGGACAAAGACGGTTTTATTCTCGGGCTGCTGGCCGCTGAAATCCTCGCCGTTACCGGCAAAAATCCAGCCGAGCGTTATGCAGAACTGGCTGCGATACACGGTCATTGCTTCTACAAACGGATAGACAGCCCCATCAATGCCAAGCAAAAGGCGCGTTTTGCCACCCTCAATGCAGATACCCTGGGGGCAGAGACTTTGGCCGGAGACAAGATTGAGGCGGTACTGACCAAGGCCCCCGGCAATGATGGTGCCATTGGCGGTATTAAGGTGCTAACCGACAACGGCTGGTTTGCCGCCAGACCTTCAGGTACTGAGGCACTCTATAAAATTTACGCCGAAAGCTTTGTCAGCGAGCAGCATCTGCAGCAGATACTGGAACAGGCGAGAGCTCTGATAACCAGCGCCCTAAAAGGTAAGCCGAACTGAGCTTAAGAGATTGCCAGTTCAGTAAAAAAGCGCAGCCGTGAACACAGTTGCGCTTTTTTATTCCCGGGGATCAATATTCAAGATGGCAACTGGGCAGGTTATTCTTCTGGATATAGTCCTGATGATATTCTTCCGCACGATGAAACTGTTTCACTGGAACAATTTCCGTCACTATGTGCCGCTGACCCCACTTACCACTACGAGCCAACGCCAGTTTTGAGGCCTCAGCCTGTTCCTTCTGCTCTTTGCTATGAAAAAAAATCACGCTCCGATACTGGGTGCCGATATCACCACCTTGGCGATTGAGACTGGTGGGGTTGTGATTGCTCCAGAAAACTTGCAGCAGCTCGGTAAATGAAACCTGGGCTTCATCGAACTCCACCTGAACCACTTCGGCATGGCCGCTGTTTCCCTGTTTTACCTCTTCATAGCGGTTGATTCTATCATCACCGCCCATATAACCACTGGTGGCGTTTAATACCCCGGGCACTTGACGAAAGAAATACTCCACCCCCCAAAAACAACCGCCACCGAATGTTGCTACCGCCATTGAATTTACCTCTAGATGTCCAGATGGCCAAAATTATGCGTGATAAGTTTTTCCGGCGCAAGTGGTGTATTTGTCGGAGTGGCTTTTTTGCTCCTTAGTTAGATAAGAACTATCTGAAACCAGTTCGCGAGCCTGGCATTGGATAGCTTTAGTCACATCGCCAACTTAATAAGCTGTGGTACTATGAAACCTTGCTCTCTGGCGCTGGTCTCAACAAGCAAACGCATTGCAACAAGTTCCCAGGAGACAGCGTTAATGGAAACAACAGCCAAATCGGCAATAAGAAGGAGTATTTCGTGTTACAAGCCCTGAAGGATAATCCTGACTTCCTGTCATTGACTCTGAATAACCCCAATTCATTGGAGAGTATTAGTGGCACGCTTGGCGACCACACCCGGATAGCGATTTGGGACACAGGAGTCTTGCTGTTTGAACCTCTGGACAACCAGAGTGATAAAGATATCGTGCTGTCATCCGGGGTACACGGCAATGAAACTGCACCTATCGAACTGTGTAATGGCATTATCAAGTCGCTGTTAAAGCAAGAAATACGGGTAGGGCAGCGAGTACTGTTCATGTTCGGTAACCCGGCGGCAATTAACCGTGGCACCCGTATTGTCGATGAAAACCTCAACCGGCTGTTCAGTGGCGAACATTCCAATCCCCCCGGGCTGGTGAACCCGGAGCGGATCCGCGCCAAGAAACTGGAAACTTATGTCACACGTTTCTTCGAAGACGCACCACAAGGGGCAAGACAGAGGATCCATTACGATCTGCACACCGCCATTCGCGGCTCCAAGCATGAAAAGTTTGCCATCTATCCCTATCGACCGGGTAAGGCTTACAGCCGTGAACAATTGATGTTCCTGGAGGCGGCCGGAGTCGATACCGTGTTGCTGCATCACGAACCCACAACCACTTTCAGCTATTTCTCGTCAAATCAGTTTGGCGCCGACGCCTTTACCATTGAACTTGGCAAGGTTTACCCCATGGGACAAAACGATATGACACGTTTTATCGCCACCCGGGAGATGCTGAGCCGTTTGATCTGCAAGCAATCGCTCGAACTCGAGGAGCAGGCGCTTGAGCGGGTCAATATCTATCAGGTCTGTAGGGTCATCAATAAGCAGGCCGACGACTTTGAATTTACCTTCGCCAGCGATGTGGAAAACTTCACTGCTTTCCCCAAGGGTTATGTGCTGGCGCGGGAAGCGGGCCGGGATATTCGAGTAGAGCAGGACTCGGAAGCCGTGGTGTTTCCCAACGCCAAGGTGCCCATTGGCCAACGTACAGTGATCTGCCTGGTTCAGGCCACAGAGGTGCCATTGGCCTGAATTGTAAACCAATATATACGCGCCGATCCCATGCTAGTTGGCAAAGCACCCAAGGCGGGAGTTGCTTGCTAGTTTACGTTAACGTAATGTTCGGGGCGCGTACTGAAAAAATCGGTAGGGCCGGTTTCGAGCCGGACAAACCCAGAGATAACAAGAGCACACTATGAGCAACGCAACAAATATGAATGAGACGGTGCATCGGGTGAGTTTTTTGAACAAGGACTCGCTGCATATCCCTGTACTCAAAATACTTCAGGCCGACGGCACCACCTATGAAGAGGCAGTATTGCCCGTCATAGATGAAGCCCTGTCACGCAAGATATTCGATACCTGTGTCTTTACCCGTGTCCTGGACGAACGTATGTTGGGCGCCCAGCGTCAGGGAAGGATCAGTTTTTACATGACCTGTATCGGTGAAGAAGCCGCCGTTATCGGCAGTGCCGCTGCGCTGGATGACAAGGATGTGATCCTTGCCCAGTACCGCGAACATGCCGCATTGCGTTATCGCGGCTTTACCACTGAGCAGTTTATGAACCAGATGTTCAGCAATGAGAAAGATCTGGGCAAAGGCCGGCAGATGCCTATTCACTACGGCAGCCGTGAACTCAACTATCAAACCATCTCTTCACCGTTGGCGACCCAGATCCCGCAGGCATCCGGCGTAGGTTACTCGCTGAAGATGCAGGGCAAGCGTAATGTCGCTATCTGTTACTTCGGTGAAGGTGCCGCCTCTGAAGGTGATTTCCATGCCGGTCTTAATATGGCCGCAGTTCACAAAGCGCCGGTCATCTTCTTCTGCCGCAACAACGGCTACGCCATCTCAACCCCTACGGAAGAGCAGTACGCCGGTAACGGCATAGCCAGCCGCGGCGTTGGTTATGGCATGCACACCATCAGAGTCGATGGTAACGATATGCTGGCGGTTCTGGCCGCAACGCAGCAAGCCAGAGCCTACGCGCTTGAAAACAACGCGCCTGTGCTGATTGAAGCCATGACCTACCGTCTGGGCGCCCACTCATCTTCCGACGACCCATCCGGTTATCGCTCCAAAGAGGAAGAAGCCAAGTGGCAACAGCACGACCCTGTGAAACGCTTCAAGTTGTGGCTTATCAACAAAGGCTGGCTCAAGGAAAGCGACGAGACCGAGCTGTATGAGAAGTATCGCGAGGAAGTGCTGGCCGCGGTAAAAGTGGCCGAAAAGGTTCCGGCACCAGCCATAGAAGCCATCATAGAAGACGTTTTTGATCAGCCGACAGCGGCGCTCAAGCAGCAATTAACCGAGCTTAAGGCCCACGTTGCCAAGTATCCGAAAGCCTATCCTAAAACAGCAGGGAGATCATAAGCGTGGCACAGATGAATATGTTACAGGCCATCAATAATGCCCTGACCATAGCGATGGAAGCCGACGAAAAAATGCTGGTTTTCGGGGAAGACGTAGGCCATTTCGGCGGTGTGTTCCGGGCAACTTCCGGTTTGCAGGAAAAGTTTGGCCGTGAGCGCTGCTTCAATACTCCACTCACCGAGCAGGGGATTGCCGGCTTTGCCAACGGCCTGGCTTCCAACGGTATGACGCCGGTAGCGGAAATCCAGTTTGCCGACTATATCTTCCCGGCGTTCGATCAAATCGTCAACGAAGCGGCCAAGTTCAGATACCGTAGCGGCAACGAGTTTGATGTCGGCGGCCTGACCTTCAGAACCCCCTATGGCGGCGGCATTGCCGGCGGTCATTACCACTCCCAGTCACCGGAAGCCTACTTTACCCAAACACCCGGTCTCAAGGTGGTGGTTCCCCGTAACCCATACCAAGCCAAGGGTTTGCTGCTGGCCTCCATTCGCGATAAGAACCCAGTGGTCTTCTTCGAGCCCAAGCGCCTGTACCGCGCCTCTGTCGGCGATGTGCCGGAAGGCGATTATCAATTGGAGCTGGGTAAAGCCGAAGTGGTTCGTGAAGGTAAAGATATTACTCTGCTCGCCTGGGGCGCGCAGATGGAAATCATAGAGAAAGCAGCCGATATGGCCAAAGAGGAAGGTATTGACTGTGAAGTCATCGACCTTCGTACTCTCGCGCCTTGGGATGTGGAAACCGTGGCCGAGTCGGTGAAAAAGACCGGCAGATTGCTCATCAACCACGAAGCGCCGCTGACCGGTGGTTTTGCCGGTGAAATTGCCGCTACCATCCAACAGGAATGTTTCCTGTACCTGGAGTCGCCCATCAGCCGGGTCTGTGGTCTGGATACGCCATATCCATTGATCCACGAAAAAGAATATATGCCGGATGCGCTTAAAACCTTTGAAGCCATCAAGGCCTCGGTGAATTTCTAGGAGAGCCAGGATGATTAAAGATTTTATTTTGCCCGACATAGGCGAAGGTGTTGTCGAGTGTGAACTGGTGGAATGGTTGGTGGCTGAGGGCGATACCGTCGCCGAAGATCAACCCGTTTGTGATGTGATGACAGACAAGGCACTGGTGCAAATTCCTGCGCCTTTCCCCGGTGTTATCAGTAAGCTTTATTACGCCAAGGGTGAAATTGCCAAGGTGCATGAGCCTTTGTATGCCGTGGAAGTGGACGCTGTAGACAGTGAAGCGCCAGCAACCAGCGTGGCCGGCGCTGCTACCGCTGCACAGCCGAGTACTGGTGCTGCTGGCGGTAGCAGCCAGGTGGAAGACTTTATGCTGCCGGATATCGGCGAGGGCATAGTAGAGTGCGAACTGGTGGAGTGGCTGGTCGCAGAAGGCGACACTGTGGTTGAAGATCAACCCATCTGCGATGTAATGACAGACAAGGCACTGGTGCAAATCCCGGCGATGAAGGCCGGTAAAATCGTCAAGCTGCACTACCGTAAGGGGCAGTTGGCCCAAGTGCATCAGCCACTGTTTGCCATTGAAGTTGCAGCTGAATCAGGCAGTGCACCTGTGGCTCAAACCGCTGCAGCAAGTGCACCATCTGGCTCAGCCTCTGCCGCCTCTCAAGCCCAGACTCAAGCCCAGAGCGGCTCGCAAACGGCTGGCTGCAGTATGGTGCCCCAAGGCAAGGCACTGGCGAGCCCAGCGGTAAGACGTATGGCTCGCAGCCTGGATGTCGATATCGCCAAAGTGCCTGGCAGCGGCAAAAATGGCCGGGTCTACAAAGAGGATATTGAGCGTTTCCTTAAGGGGGCGACTCCTCAGGCCCAAACCAAAACTTTGCCACAAGGCCAAGTACAAACCGGCGCAGCGGCAACCGCAAACGACAGGGTAGAGCCTATCAAGGGCGTTCGCGCTGTGATGGCGCGGATGATGACGGAGTCAGTTTCCAGCATTCCGCACTTTACTTACTGCGAAGAACTGGACTTGACCGAGCTTATCGCCCTTCGTGAAGCGATGAAGGCCAAGTACTCCAATGACGAGCTCAAGCTGACCATGATGCCTTTCTTTATGAAGGCCATGTCGCTGGCGCTGACCGAGTTTCCGGTGATCAACAGCCGAGTGAACACCGATTGCACCGAGCTCACCTATCTTGGCCGTCATAACATAGGTATGGCCGTTGACTCCAAGGTTGGCTTGTTGGTGCCCAACGTCAAGGATGTGCAGGATAAGTCGATTCTGGATGTTGCCGCCGAAGTCACCCGTCTGACCCAGGCAGCGCGCTCGGGTAGAGTCGCACCTGCCGATCTTAAAGATGGCAGCATCTCTATCTCCAACATAGGCGCTCTGGGCGGCACTGTGGCGACACCTATCATCAATAAACCCGAAGTGGCGATTGTGGCCTTGGGTAAGGTGCAAACCCTGCCGCGTTTCAATGCCAAGGGTGAGGTCGAAGCCCGTAAACTGATGCAGGTCAGTTGGTCAGGTGACCACAGAGTAATAGATGGCGGCACTATTGCCCGCTTCTGTAATCTGTGGAAACAGTATCTCGAGCAGCCGCAGGAAATGCTGCTGGCGATGAGATAATCATAAAGGCCCTGCAATGCGGGGCCTTGTTTTAGGGGTGCTTCGGGAGCAGCACTATTCTTGCCTTCTTAAGGCAATGGCTTTATTTGATCCCAAGCATAAAGTGGTTACGATTTGATGGCAGATTTCGTATAATCGCCAACAGTATTAGTCGCATTGGGTCTGTTATGAGTCAGGTAGCACCAAGCATAGAACACATTCAATATCCTTTCCCGCCAAAACCGGTTCCCTTGTCTGAACAGGAAAAAAGCGAATACAAAGCCAGGATCAAGCAGCTGCTCAAGGAGCAGAATGCTGTTCTGGTTGCCCATTACTATACAGATCCTGAAATTCAGGCACTGGCCGAGGAAACCGGTGGCTGCGTTTCCGACTCGTTGGAAATGGCGCGTTTTGGTCGCGATCATCCTGCCAAGAAGCTCATCGTTGCCGGGGTTAAGTTTATGGGGGAAACCGCCAAGATCCTTAGCCCGGAAAAAACCATTCTGATGCCGACTCTGGAAGCCACCTGTTCTCTGGATGTTGGCTGTCCTATTGAGCAGTTCAGTGCCTTCTGTGATGCGCACCCGGATCACACTGTTGTGGTCTATGCCAACACGTCGGCTGCGGTCAAAGCCCGGGCCGATTGGGTGGTGACTTCCAGCATAGCGCTGGAAATCGTTGAACACCTGGACAGTGAAGGCAAAAAAATCATCTGGGGGCCAGACCGTCACTTGGGCAGTTATATTGCCAAGCAAACCGGTGCCGAGATGTTGATGTGGCAGGGCGAGTGTATCGTTCACGATGAATTCAAGGCCAGGGCCTTGCGTCAATTAAAGGCGCAGCACCCGAACGCCGCGATTCTGGTTCACCCTGAATCTCCGGCGAGTGTGGTGGAAATGGCCGATGCGGTAGGTTCAACCAGCCAGTTGATCAAAGCCGCCCAGACCATGGACAATGATACCTTTATCGTGGCCACTGACAGAGGCATCTTCTACAAGATGCAACAGGCAGCACCGGGCAAGACCTTGATTGAAGCCCCAACCGGCGGTGAAGGCGCCACTTGCCGCAGCTGTGCTCACTGCCCCTGGATGGCAATGAATGGCCTCAAGGCGATAGCCAGTGCGCTGGAAAGTCAGGACAACAGCCAGCATGAGATCTTTGTCGATGAAGAGCTGCGTCAAGGGGCTCTGGTGCCTCTGACCCGGATGCTGGATTTTGCCAAGACCCTCAACATGCAAGTCAAAGGCAACGCCTGATAAACCCGCAAGAGTTTGAACCAAGTCAAAGAGCCTGCAAATGCAGGCTCTTTTTCCATTTACACTCGGTTTGATCGACTATACTTGCCGACGTATGCTAAAAATTGTATTTCATAGCAATAAATTAGTAAGTTAGCTGCTTAAAGGATGCATCAATGAAATGGCAATGGATTGAAAATCTTCCTCTGAAACACAAATTTCTCTTGGTTATCCTGCCGCCTTTCATTGCGGCAACCCTGTTTGGTATTTTGTTGTTCAGCGATCGGCTGTCGCTTGCCAATGGCCTGGAAGAAGTGCTGGATCTCAGTGAACTGGCGGTGGTTAACTCGGCGCTGGTGCATGAGCTGCAAAAAGAGCGCGGCATGAGCGCCGGTTATCTCGGCTCCAAGGGCAAGAGCTTTGCCGACAAACTACCGGGCCAGCGGCAACTCACAGATAATCAACTCCAACAATTCAATGATTTCTTGAATAATCATCAGCTTCCCACCGATTTTGCCGCTGATTTAACCGAGGCAAGGAACAGCATTGCCCGCTTGAGAGAAATTCGCAGCCAGGTTGATAGGCAAGGGATAAGCGTTGCCGAAGAAGTGGCGTTTTACACACAGCTGAATAAATTACTGTTGTCGATTGTCGATCTCAGTGTACAGAAGGGCGGCGATCAACAAATTGCCATGCAAGCTGCAGCATTCTCGGCCTTTTTGCAGATGAAGGAACGCGCCGGTATCGAGCGGGCCGTACTGAGTTCAACCTTCGGCCAAAGTGAGTTCAAACCTGGTGTCTATCGCAAATTTATCACTCTGGTTTCCGAGCAGGACGCTTATCAGGAAAGGTTTGTGGCCTTGGCTGATGAAACCGCACTCAAGAATTTACAGGTATTGCAAGCCCAAGCCGCAGTGGCTGAAGTGGCTCGCTTGAGGGAATTGGCCTTTGGTCAGAAAGCCGAAGAGCTCAAGTCTCAATCTCCCGAAACCTGGTTTGCCCAATCCACTGCCCGTATCGATCTTCTGCATAAGTTTGAGCAGCAGCTGTCAGACAAACTGCTGGCAGAGACTCTGAGTAAACAGCAAAGCGCAGCCAATCAGACCTGGCTTCTACTTGGGATCATGGTGATAGGTCTGATCATTGTCAGTCTGGTCTCCAGCATCATACTCAAGTATCTGCACGGCAGCTTGAGGGAGTTACATCAGGGCGTAACCCGAGCCAGGGCTCACTATGACTTAAGCGTGCGTTTGCCCCATACGGGCAAAGATGAATTTGGCGAGCTGGCCGAGTCTTTCAACAGTATGATGACTGACTTTGAACAGGTAATACTGCGCGTCCGCTCCAGCAGCAAGACCCTGCTTGGAGTGGTGCAACAGATGGAACAACACTCGACCCAGATGCAGGCCGATGTATCTGTTGGCTACAGTGAGACAGAACAAGTGGCTTCGGCGATGACAGAAATGAGCTCAACCGTACAGGAAATTGCCTCCAATGCGGTACGGGCCTCGGAAGCTTCCAATCAAGCCAGCACTGAGGCCAGGGAAGGGAGCCTGGAAGTGGGGCGCACGGCATCGGCCATCAATGAACTGGCTGAAGAGATCAGTTATGCCGCCGATGCAATATCCAAACTGGATAAAGATATTCACGGCATTGTCAGTGTACTGGAGGTCATCAGTGGCATAGCCGAGCAGACTAATCTCCTGGCTCTGAATGCCGCTATCGAAGCCGCCCGGGCCGGCGAAATGGGCCGCGGCTTTGCCGTGGTGGCCGATGAGGTGCGCAATCTGGCGCAGCGGGCACAATCTTCCACCGAAGATATTCGTAATATGACAGTAAGGCTCAAACAGGGCGCCGAAGTGGCGGTAGCCGCCATCACCAAAGGCAAGACGCAGGCGGGTACCAGTGTCGATGAGGCCAATCGCGCCGGTGAGGAACTAAGACGCATAGTTGAGCACGTGGAGGTTATCGATAGCATGAATGAACAGATAGCTGCCGCGACCCATGAGCAATCGGCCGTATCAGAAGAGGTGAATCGCAACGCTATGAAGATTAGCGATATTTACCGTAATACTCAGGATATCGCCAATGAGCTTGGCAAACTCAATGAGCTGTTGATTAAAGACGCCAACAAGATGAGCGATGAAGTGAGTAAATTCCGCCTCAATGAACATTGATTGCAGCATTTTTCACCCGCTTTGTTCAGCAAACGCGCAAACGGATATTATGGCGGATTTTTGCTTGACCGGCATTCGCCTTTTGCGTAAAGTACCGCTCCATCAAGGGGATAGAGATATCTCTTGCTGAATGTGTTGATACGCACAGTAAATAGTATCGATGCGGTGAGGTGTCCGAGTGGCTGAAGGAGCACGCCTGGAAAGTGTGTATACGGCAACGTATCGAGGGTTCGAATCCCTCCTTCACCGCCAGATTTAGACGACGGGGTTCAGTTTAGGCTGAACCCCGTTTTCGTTTATAAAGCCCAGGGGATGATAGGGGAGTTATCTTAGGCTGTTCTGTCCTTCAAGGCTAAAAACCAAGCGAACGGATGATAATGCGTGATAAAGCATTGACCCGGCCTTTGGAGTTCTCTATAGTAGCGCCCCGTTGAGACGCAATGTCCAACGTACGGTGAGGTGTCCGAGTGGCTGAAGGAGCACGCCTGGAAAGTGTGTATACGGCAACGTATCGAGGGTTCGAATCCCTCCTTCACCGCCAGATTCTGATAACGGGATCCAGTATCAACTGGGTCCCGTTTTTCATTTCCGAACCTAACCGACATCACAAACGGGCTGAAGTCATCCGTAGCGCACTTCGTTGTCATATCCATGACAAATTTCCTTTCTGAGTGAATATCCTTCAAGTAATAAATTAAATGACTCAGAATCTGCCAAGGAGACTGTAACCCGGGCGAGGACAATGGTATAAATGGAGCCGATTTGTCCCTACATGTCCAATTACAGGAAAGCTGTCATGATTTTTTCTCAGATTACCGCCGCGCCGGCCGATCCCATTCTTGGTTTAACCGAGGCTTTTAAAGCCGATCCCCGCACGGATAAAGTCAACCTGGGTGTTGGCATCTATAAGGATGAGGCTGGCCAGACCCCGGTACTCAAGTCGGTCAAGTTGGCAGAGGCCAAGTTGCTCGAAGAGGAAAAGACCAAGAGCTATCTCGGTATTGAAGGGGTTGCCCTGTATAACCAGGCGGTTCAACAACTGCTATTCGGTAAAGACAACGCCATAATCGCCGATGGCCGGGCAGTAACGGCTCAGGCACCGGGTGGTACCGGCTCACTGCGGGTCGCTGCCGAGTTTGTCCTGAGCAACACAGACAGCAAAACCATTTGGATCAGCAACCCAACCTGGGCCAATCATAAGAACATCTTCGAAACCGCCGGGCTTGAGATCAAAGAGTACAGCTATTATCAGGCAGAAACCCATGATCTCGACTTCGATGCCATGATGACAGATCTGCAACAGGCGAGTGAGGGTGATCTTGTGCTGCTGCACGGCTGCTGCCACAACCCGACCGGTATCGATCTGAATATCAATCAATGGCAGCAAGTTGCCAAACTGTGTGCAGAAAAGGGCTTGGTTCCCCTGTTTGACTTTGCCTATCAGGGCTTTGGCACTGGAATTGAAGAAGATGCCCAAGGGCTCAGAGCCGTTGCCGCCTTGGTGCCGGAGCTGCTGGTTGCCAACTCTTTCTCGAAAAACTTCGGGCTCTATAATGAGCGTATCGGCGCCGTGACTCTGGTGGCCAAAGACAGTGAATCAGCTGCCAGGGCTTTCAGTCAGGTTAAGCGTACCATTCGCGCCAACTACTCAAACCCGCCGGCTCATGGTGCCATGATTGTCAGCACTATTCTCAACGACGGTGAACTAAATTCCCTGTGGCAGCAAGAGCTGACTGAAATGCGCCAGCGCATAGCCAGCATGAGAACCCTGTTCGTTGAGAGCCTCAAGGCCGAAGGCGTCGATCGCGACTTCAGCTTCATATCTCGTCAAAACGGTATGTTCAGCTTCTCGGGCCTCAACAAGGAACAAGTTGCCAGGCTTAAAGATGAGTTCGGCGTCTACATTGTTGGCTCCGGCCGTATCAGTGTTGCCGGGATGACCAAGACCAATATGCCGGTTATCTGCAAGGCGATAGCCAAGGTGCTCTAAGCCTGTTGGATTTTGCCCAAGCTTAGAAAGGACAGCTGCGGCTGTCCTTTTTACTTATCCGGCCACAAAACCGGTCTTAAAAATGCTGCTCAGGCAATGAGTTTCTTCGGCTGCAGAGCTTGCACCAGGGCGCTGACCAAGGCGTCTCTGTCGTGACAACCACTCTGGATTGGGTCGGCAAGCGGCGAGCGATAAATCAATCCTTCCTGCGCAGGCTGACCATGACACAGCACAGCATCAATACGCCCTGTGCCTATGAGTTGCTGGCACCAATCCAGTTTGGCATTGAGACTGAGTTCCCCTGCCACTGAAGCCTCGGGCTTCAGATTATCGATAAATACCACTTTAGCGGCGCTGTTTTTAATGGCGGTGGCCAACTCGGGCAACAGCAAAGGCGGCATCAAGCTGGTGAGAAAGCTTCCCGGGCTTAAAATTATCAGTTCGGCAGCCGTCAACGCCGCCACCGCTTCCTCTGTAGCCCGAACCATAGGTTCAAGATTCATTGCCACGGGCCGCTCTGCCATGCTGTCGACTTCCAGTTCACCAAACACCTTACTGCCGGAGACATCGAGTGCCAGAAGATGTGTGGGTTGTTCCGACATGGGATACAGACGGGTCTCGATTTTGAGTAGGCCACGGATAAGATTGATAGCCTCAAGCGGCCGGACGCAGAGCTGATCCAACGCAGTCAGGATAAGATTGCCCAGGTTATGGCCGCTGAGCTCGTCCTGGCCATCAAATCTGTATTCGAACAACAAGGAGCCAACAGAAGGTTTATGGGCCAGTTGGCTGAGACAGTTACGTAGATCGCCCCAGGCGATACAGTCATTGCTGTTTCTTAACCTGCCAGTGCTGCCGCCATTGTCTGTTGTTGCTACTATGCCGGTGAGGTGGTTACCCAGAAACGCCAAGGCCGACAGGACTCTTCCCAAACCATGGCCACCGCCAATGGCAACAACTTGCCGATATTGACTGAACAACTGCGCTTGCATAGCGGATCCTTGCTGCGGTTTCAAACCCTTACATTCTACATTAGTGGGGGAAAGCTGCCAGCGGCTGATTTTGTGAAAAGAGATATCTGACATATAATGCGCGGACATTTTCCCCGTAACCTTTGGGCAACAGGCAAAAGGAAAGACTGATTGAAAACCGGAAAACTTGGCTCATTTACCCTGGCACTGGCTTTGGTGATCCTGTCGGTATTGGCACTGAGAGTGTATTTGATACCCAGCTTGAAAACCGCCGAGCAGACTTCAGCGCCACTGATAAAGAACCAATTGGGCGTCAGCTTGATCCCCGATTTCAGCAGTATCAGTGTTGTCAGCGACAAGAAACAGGCGTTTTTTGACTTCCTGCGTCCGGCTGTGCAAAAACAAAACCGGATTATCGCCGAGGAACGTAAATTCCTCGAACAGGTGCAAAAACATCTGCAAAACCAGCATCAGCTCAATGATGCCGAGCAGTATCGTATTCAACGCTTGGCGGAAAAGTATCAATATGCCATGCGCGCTATTGATAGCGACAGCATCAATAAATTGTTGCGTCGGGTCGATGTGATCCCCGAATCTATGGTACTTATCCAGGCGGCCAATGAGACCGGCTGGGGCAGCTCACGCTTTGCCCGCGAAGGACTCAATTTCTTTGGCCAATGGTGTTTCAAGAAAGGCTGCGGCTTGGTGCCGCAGTCACGCACCGAGGGTATGTCCCATGAGGTTGCGGTATTTAAATCGGTCGATGATTCCGTGGCTTCCTATATGCGCAATCTTAATTCCAATGCAGCCTATTCTCTGTTTCGCTCCATTCGCGCCGATCTCCGTAGCCAGCAAGAACCGCTGACCGCTGAAAAGCTGGTCTATGGTTTGGTCAACTACTCGGAGCGCCAGGAAGCCTATATAGACGAATTGCTCGATATGCTGCGTCACAACGAAGAATATTTGGTGGATAACCATGTCGAAAAAACTGCTGTTTAGTGCACTCTTGTTGCTGTCACCCTCTTTGATGGCGAGCCAGGTATCTTTGAACTACGCCGACTTTTACGCGCGGATGAAAGTGATGAATAAGGGGAATTATCAGCTCATAGATCTGGCGTTTACAGTGCCTGAAACCCAGAACTGTCAGGTGAAAGCCGGCAGTATCAGTACAGAGACTGAGCGCTTTCCGCTGACCTTCGATGCCGGCCAACGGCTATTCATTCCCTTTGATGAAAAACTCAAGAATGCCAGGGCCTTGATTAATCTTGAGATTGCAGGTGAAGGGCAAGGCTGTGGCATTGGGATGCAGCTCAGAGTGCGTAATCCCAAGCAAGAATACAGCGGCGACGAGCTGAGAAACATCAGCAGTCAAATGAATGAAGCGCTGAAGCAGATGCAAGGCTTTCCCATGAAGTACTTCGCCAAGCCTATCTCGGGTTTGAGCATAGAGTTTAGCGGCAGTGAAAATGGTGCTTGGTTCGATGGCCGCCATCAGGCGCTGGATAAGCGCTATGAACTCAGTAATGAGGAAATCGCGTTACTTGAGACGCTGAAGTTTGATGCTACACCCAAAGTGATCAGCCCTTGGGTCGCGCCAGGCAAATGACAAACGAGTAACCGCTAAACCCGCTGGGTCAGTTAGTTCTGGTCAAACAAACCAGAGCCTCGCATTGCGGGGCTTTTTATGTCGTATCCGGCACAGGTTCAGCATGAAACCGATATATCGCCTCTCCTGCAACATATAGAATAGTGCGGTTAGCATTTTGAGATCGGAAGTAAGATGATTGAATTAAAGCAGGCTATCGCGACTGAGATTGGCCAATTCGTGGCAATGGAACAGTTGCAAAATACGGCCGGCTTTATCATGCCTTATCCGGCGGAAAAGCATCTGGCTGAAATGACGAAAGACACTGTCCACTATCTTTCGATTTATCAAAATGAGTTACTCGCGGGTTTTATGATTTTGGTCGAGGATAAGCCGAAGGAGATAGAGTTCAGAAGAATTGTTGTCGCCCATAAGGGTCAAGGTTTAGGTCAAAGGGCGATGCAATTGATGGAAGAGTATTGCCTTAATGAGTTAAACGCTTCACGTATCTGGCTCGATGTATTTGCTACTAATCAGGTTGGCCGCCATATCTATCAAAAGCTGGGCTATTGTGAATTCGATGCTACTGAAATCGATACTACTGAGGTCAATGGCAAGCGTTTGCTGTTTATGCAAAAGTGGCTTTAGTTTTGATAGTGGCTTTAGTTTTGATTCAGTAAGCGGCAGTAAACAGAGCATTTCCGAACAAGCACCAAGTGCTTGTTCGGAAGAGTTGTATCAAGGCTGATAGATGCCAACCACTTCGATACGCTGGCTTTGATCTGCATGTTTGGCAGCACTGTCGAGATCGATATGACCGCTGTTGCTGACATCCATAAAGTCAAAGGCGGGCAAATCGGCTTCGGCAACTTCCCCGCTGGCAGGAGCATCCGGATTACGCTCCAGTGCTAAAAAGTCAAACACTGTGCGGTCAACACCCTGGGACGGCGCGGTATTTTGCATCGCAGTAAAGATGGTTTCGATGCGCCCCGGGAACTGTTTGTCCCACAGTTTGAGCATATTTTTGACTTCGGCGCGCTTGAGGTTTTCCTGGGAGCCGCAAAGGTTACAAGGAATGATAGGGAAGGCTTTCAGTTTGGCGTATTCGGCAATGTCTTTTTCTCGGCAATAGGCGAGGGGACGGATCACCATATTGGCACCATCATCCGATAGCAACTTGGGTGGCATGGCCTTCATCTTGCCACCATAGAACATGTTGAGGAACAGGGTTTCTATGATGTCGTCTCTGTGATGGCCCAGCGCTATCTTGGTGGCTCCTATTCGCTGGGCAAACCCATAAAGGGTACCGCGGCGCAGCCTGGAACAAAGCGAGCAGGTGGTCTTGCCTTCGGGGATCTTATCTTTGACTATCGAATAAGTGTCTTTTTCTAGAATATGGTAGGCCACGCCTAAACTATCCAGATAGGCCGGCAGCACTTCTTCCGGGAAGCCGGGCTGTTTCTGATCCAGATTGACGGCGACAATTTCAAACTGCACAGGTGCACGCTGCTGCAGGTTCAACAAAATGTCCAGCATGGCATAGCTGTCTTTGCCGCCGGAGAGGCAGCACATCACGCGATCGCCTTCTTCAATCATGTTGTAATCAGCAATGGCACTGCCGACTTCGCGGCGTAAACGCTTTTGCAGTTTGTTGAGACGAGTGATTTGTTTCTTATCCAGCTCTTGCATAACTTCAGACATAAAAAAATAAGCGCCCAGTAACACTATGGTTCAGGGCGCGTATTATTCCAGCTAAAGTCGGTCGGGTAAAGGGGCGACTCAGGCCAGAGGCGACTTATAACCGTCGGGTTTTACAGCCAGCAGATCGCAGTTGACCGAATCTATCACATGTTCTGCCGTGTTGCCGATAAGCGCGGCAGAGAAACCGGTACGACCCACAGTACCGAGAACGACCAGCTCGGCGTCCAGTTGCTCCGCCAGCTCAGGGATAACATCCTCAGGTAAACCTTCTTTCACGTGGCAGTGGGCGGTATCGACCCCGTAACTGTTGGCCAGATAATTGACCCGCTGCTCATGCTGCATGCGAATGGTTTCGTTGTAGGTGTGGGCATCAAAGTCCGGCAATTCAATCGCCAGGTTGACCGGAGTTCCGGGATAACCGTTGACAAGGTGCACCTCGGCATCAAACTTGGCCGCCAGTTCCTGGGCATGTTCAATGATCTTGCCGTTCAGGGATTGATGCTCCTCATCTTCAGAGGCAACGTTGACGGCGCAGAGAATTTTGCCTTTCACCGGCCAGTCATGCTGTTTTACCAGCAATACAGGCACTGGAGCCTTACGCAACAAGTGCCAGTCGGTGGGGGTGAAAATAACAGCCTTGAGTTTGTCGTGCTCATGGGTGCCTTTGACTATCAGGTCGTACTCTCCCTGAATGGCAAAGTTGATGATGCTCTCGAAGGGGCGGTTATGCCACAGTACTTCGCTGTCCATCTCGAGTCCGGCTTGCTGATGCGGCTTGAGCAGATCGGCAATCCAGGCTTTACGTTGATTGATAACCCCCTGACGCATGGCCTCACGTTCCTGATTGGAAAGAATAGAGGTCATTTCATAGGAGAAATCAAAGATAGACAGAAAGACAGTGATCTTGGCCTTGCTGCGAGTGGCGAGTTCCACCGCGCGGGCAAGGGCAGGCTGTTTTTCCGATGTAGGGTCGACTACGACCAATAGCTTTTGATAATCCCTCATGGCTTTTTCCTTATTCCGCAGGATATACCTATATCATGCGATATTGGCTGTGATTTGTATTGCTTGAGATCAATATATTGAATCGCTTGCTATCTTGCTATCCGGGCGGCTCCAGCCAGCCTGTCGAGCTCTTCAAGATCCAGTATAGTGATATATTTTCCTTTTACTTCAATCAGTCCGGCCTTTTGGAACCGTCCCAGCAAACGGCTGATAGTTTCCACCGTCAGGCCAAGATAGTTGCCTATATCACCACGGGTCATGGTGAGGCGAAATTCCCTGGGGGAGAAGCCGCGGCTACCGAATCGGGCCGCCAGGTTACTGATGAAGGCCGCCAGGCGCTCTTCGGCATTCTTTTTGCTGAGCAGCAGGATCATCCCTTGGTCACTCATGATTTCATTACTCATCAGGCGCATGATCTGCTGCCTGAGTTTGGGCATGGTGCCGGAGAGTTCGTCCAAAGTATTGAAGGGGATTTCACACACCATAGAGGTTTCCAGGGCCTGGGCAAAACTCTGGTGTGATTGGGCATGGATACCGTCAAAGCCTATGACATCACCGGCCAGGTGGAAGCCGGTGATCTGCTCATCGCCCTGTTCTGTGATGGTATAGCTTTTAATCGTTCCTGAGCGGATAGCATACAGAGATTTCAGCGGATCTCCGGACTTGAACAACTGTTCACCCTTCTGAATGGGTTTCTTGCGCTCGATAATATTGTCAAGCTGATCCAACTCATTGGTGTTGAGCGTAAAGGGAATACATAAGGTCCCCATGCTGCAATCATGACAATGAATGGTACAGCCCCCGGCAGCAGGGCGACGATGCTTGTTATTGTCTATTGTCATAGTCTTTCTCAAGTAAAGCGACTCTTCCCATGTTAAACCAATTCACCGACCCCGGCTAGTCAAGCTGAGCCAAGGCGATATAGAGTGTTTGGATCCCGAAGCCAACCAGGAGTAAACCGGCAATCAAGCGTACGGCGCGCTTTTGAGCCCAGTCGGCCAGCGCCTTGGCGGCAACTCCAGCGCTGAGCAAGGCAGGTAATGTTCCCAAACCGAAACAAAGCATGATTAGCGCGCCCTGGCCGGCACTGCCACTGGCCACTGCCCAGGTGAGAGTACTGTATACCAGGCCACAGGGCAGCCAGCCCCAAACCATGCCGGCCACCAAAGCTTGCCCGGGATGAGTCACAGGTAACACTTTTTGGGACAATGGCTTAAGTAAACGCCACAATCCTTGACCAAGACGCTCAATCTGCACCAAACCGGCCCAGATGCGGGCAATGTAGAGGCCCATGGCGATCATCATCACACCGGCAATGAGCCTGAGCACCAAGAGGTAGATATCGATATCAAACAGCATGCCAAGCCCGGCTGCAGACCCCCCCACCAAAGCGCCGGCCAGGCTGTAACTGAGAATACGACCAAGATTATAGGGAAGCAGAAACGAGAGTTGTTGCGCCAACGGATTCTGGCCTCGACGGGCAGCGGGAAGCTGGCTGGAAAAGGCGCCCACCAAACCGCCGCACATACCAAAGCAGTGTCCGGCTCCCATCAGGCCCACCAAAAAGGCGCCGGTGAGGTTATATTCCATTGCCTCTATCCTGAGGCGCTTGAGTGACTTCAGTTACAGCCGTTTGAGATTGCTCCTGTTGCGCCTTGTTGTCCACAGGTTCCTCATCAAACAGAATCGACACACTGTGGCGCTCGAGATCGTCAAATTGATCCGATTTTACCGCCCAGAAGAAGACACCAACAGCAATCAGCACAAACAGCATGGCGATGGGGATTAGTACGTAGATAATACTCATAAGCGAACCCTGAGAAGTCTGAGGCTGTTGCTGACAACGATCAGCGAACTGGCCGACATGCCGATGGCGGCGATATATGGTGCGACATGGCCTGTTACGGCCAGAGGCAGTATAAGAAGGTTATACCCCAAAGCCCAGGCAAGATTTTGGCGAATGATACGATTGGCTTTACGGGCAACCGCTATGGCTTGGGTAAAACGCCATAGATGATCGCCAAGCAAAATCAGATCGGCACTGTTTTTCGCCAGCGCAGTGCCACTGCCCATGGCGATAGAGAGATCGGCACCGGCAAGCACGGGGGCATCATTGATGCCATCACCGAACATGGCCACCTTATGTTGCTGTTGCAAACGGCGTACATAATCGAGTTTATCTGCCGGGCTCATGTCTGCGTGCACTTCCGCTATGCCCACTTGCCGAGCCAGGGATTCCACATGGGGCCGGGTATCACCGCTGGCAATCGCCAGACGGATATTGTTTGCCTTGAGTGCCTCGACCGTATCCTTGGCGTCTTCCCTCAGCCTGTCCTGCAAAATAAAACTGGCCACCAAGCCTTGCTCATCGGCAAGGAACACTTGCTGCTGTTCACTGGCGGCGAGCTCGATTCCAACAAACTCGGCGTTGCCTATCTTAAAGTCGCGACCGTTGATCTTGCCGCTGATGCCGCGAGCCACCTGATGATGCACCTCGTTGGCTTCAAGAGCGCCGGCATAAGGGCTAAAGGCCAGAGCTATCGGGTGCAGTGAACCGGCTTCAAGCGCTGCCGCCACTTGTTGCACCTGCAACTCGCTATACTCAGCCTCACGGCCTTTGGTGATGCGGGTTTCCAGCAAGGTCAGATTGCCGCAGGTGAGGGTACCTGTCTTGTCAAAGACCACGGCATCAATTTGCGGCAACTTTTCAAACACTCCCGCTTTACGGGTAATCACCCCCAGGCGGGTGAACAGCGCAGTGGCGCAGGTCACAGCCGTCGGGGTTGCCAAGGCCAGCGCACAGGGGCAGGTAGCCACCAACACAGATAGAGTGACCCAGAAGGCGTCTTCGGGCGAGAACTGGTGCCATACCAGATAAGTGATGGCTGAGATGCTGAGTATGGTGCCGGAGAAATAGCGCGACAGCTTGTCGGCCGTCATGGCGACGGCTGGCTTATTATTGGAGGCCAGTTCTTGCAAACGGATGATCTCTGCCACCAGTTGGTCCTGGCCTATGGCGTTCACCCGTACTTTAAGCGGTTGATCCTGGTTGATGGTACCGGCATAAACCAGAGCTCCCGGTAGTTTGCTCTGTGGCATCTGCTCACCGGTGAGCATGGCCTCGTTGACGGCGGAATGGCCTTGCTCTACCAAGCCGTCGGCGGGGATCACTTCCCCTGGGCGCACAAGCACCAGATCGCCTATTTGCAAGCGCTTGGCGGGGATCTCTTCGCTGCTGCCATCATCCCCGATACGTTGGGCAGTCAAGGGCACCAACTTATGCAGGTTACTCGAACTGACTGAGGCTTTTTGCCGCGCCGCCTGCTCAAAATAGCGCCCAAGCAGCAGGAAAAAGGTAAACATGGACACAGACTCGAAATAGACTTCGCCTGTGCCTTGCACTGTCGCGATACAGCTGGCGATATAGGCGCCGCAGATGGCGATGGAGACAGACACGTCCATATTGAGCCTGCCGGCGAGCAGGGCCCGCAGGGCACTGAAATAGAAAGGCTGCGCCGAGTAGAACACCACTGGTGCGGCAAACATCATGCTCACCCAGCGGAAATAGTCGCGATATTCCACCTCAAGCCCGGTAAAGTAACCGGCGTACAGCGCCAGGGCGAACATCATCACCTGCATGGTGGCAAAGCCCGCCAAGCCAAGCCTCAGCAGAAACTTACGGCTGTTCTTTTTACTCTGAACTTCCTGATCATCCAGCTGGTAAGGTGCCGCCTGATAGCCGATGCGGCCGATTTGATTGAGTATTTCAGACAGTTTGATGTCGGCCGGGCGCCAACTGATGAGGGCTCGTTGAGTGGTAGAGTTGACCTGCACCGAGACTATGCCGGGCAACTGCTTGACTTTGTGCTCGATGAGCCAGGCGCAGGCGGCACAGGTAATGCCGTCAATCGATAGCGAGACCGAGGTTTGATTACCCTGATCGTGCACAAAGTCCTGTTGCACTTCGGGAAGGTCGTAGGCACTGAAGGTTTTGAGCTCATCCGGCACCAGGGCGTTTTGCCTGCTGCCGGGTTCGGAGCGAAATTTATAGTAATTGGTCAGCCCGGCATCCATGATGGCCTGAGCCACCGCCTGACATCCAAGGCAACACATGGGCTGAGCCTGACCATCAATCACTGTACTGAACTGCATGCCCGTGGTGACAGGCTCCCCACAATGAAAACAGACTGTATGTGTCATGACAGCACTCAATTGAGCCAGTAGGTTTTATCCGCTTCTATCTGCAGTCTTTGCTGCAAACGCCATTTACGGTCAAATCCTTCGACTCGTACAACCCAGGCGCCATCTAGCGACTCATTGGGGATATAGCGATACACCTTGGAGGCATCGGCAGTCAGCATTTGGGTAAAATCCTTTTCTGCCAGAGTAGGGTGGTAAAACTCCAGGTTCAGTGCCGCCAGATACTCTGGGCCGCCGTGCTGGGTTATCAGAAGTTCGCCATTGTGCCATTCAAGGGAAAATTGCATTCCCAATTGACGGGCATATTGAATTTTGTGGATGTCCTGGTTAATTGCCTTGCCGTTTTTGTAGTAGTCATCGGCAACCAGGGAATCGGAGTTGGTGAGGGCAATACGCAGAGTGGCAAAACTGGCTATAACGGCGCACATGGGCAAAACGATAAGAAACCAAGGCCAGAACTGCTTATACCAGGCTTGTGGAGCGCTCATACTGTTTACCTACTATTCTATTTGGGCGGCTATTCTATCGCGAAAGTGGTTTTTTAAAAACAAAGGCCCCGAAATTATCGAGGCCTTTGAAAAGTCAAACGAACTTACTTCTCAGCCTGATGTGACAAGCTATATACGTAAGCGGCTATGACGTGAACTTTCTCTTCACCGAGAACGTCTTTCCACGCCGGCATAACGCCACTGCGGCCGTTCTTGATGGATTCCATGATCACGCCACGGCTGCCGCCGTAAAGCCAGACATTGTCGGTCAGGTTAGGGGCGCCCATCAGCTTGTTACCTTTGGCATCCATACCGTGACAGGCAAAACAGCCCTTCATAAATGAACCTTGGCCCTTGGCGGCCAACGCGGCATCATGTTCACGACCGGACAGGCTCACTACGTATTCAGCCAGACCAGCAATTTCGCTGTCATCGATAGGCAGACCACCTTTAGGCGGCATCATACCGTGACGACCGTTCATTATGGTGGTCTTGATAGTTTCCAGCTCGCCGCCGTACAACCAGTCACCGTCGGTCAGGTTGGGGAAGCCTTTGCCACCGCGACCAGCTGAGCCGTGACACTGGGCACAGTTCTGCAGGAACAGACGGCCACCGACTTTCAGGGCTTCTTCGTTCTTGACCAGCTCGGCCAGTGGCGTTGCTTTGTAAGCTTCGAAGATAGGGCCGTACTTTTCATCGGCCAGCTTCACTTCCTGATCGTACTGAACCCAACGGCCTTCTTCTGTTGCGTCAGCAATCGCCTTGGCGGAGTCGGCCTTGATGCCTTTTTCGGTACCTATGCTCTGGTTGGAACTGCTCCAGCCAAGCAGGCCTTTGTAGTTACCCAGGCCAGGGTAGAGCACCAGGTAGAGCAGACCAAAGACGATGGTGATATAAAAGAGATAGCTCCACCACTTAGGCAGTGGGTTGTTGATCTCCTGAATACCATCATAGCTGTGGTCCATCAAGTCGCCTTCTTTAATCTCCGGCGTGGTGTTTTTGGAGCAGAGCCGTAGCAGAATAAAACATCCTGCGATCACCAGTAAGCTGAGTACGGTGATCCAGATACTCCAGAAGTTACTCATTAACATTATTTGTGTTCTCCTGAGTCCTTCGCATTCTGGTGTTGTTCCTCATCGGAAAACACCAGATTAGCTGCTTCGTCGAATTGCTTTTGACGACGCGAGCTATATGCCCAAGCAAATATCCCGACAAAAACCAGGATCAAAACCAGCGTAATAATCCCTTGCATTGTGCCGTAGTCCATATTTGCCTCCTTATTTCAGTGCGTGTCCCAGCGACTGCAGATAGGCGATCAGCGCCTGCAGTTCTGTCTTGCCTTCAACGGCTTTTTGGGCGCCTTCGATATCTTTATCTTCGTATGGCACACCAAAACCACGCATCACTTCCATTTTCTTGGCTGTGTATTCACCTGTAAGAGTGTTTTCAGCAAGCCAAGGGAAGGCAGGCATGTTGGACTGAGGAACAACGGCACGGGGATCGATCAGGTGAACTTCATGCCATTTGTCACTGTAACGACCACCCACACGGGCCAAGTCGGGACCGGTACGCTTGGAACCCCACAGGAAGGGGTGATCCCAAACCGACTCACCGGCAACCGAGTAGTGACCGTAACGTTCGGTTTCAGCACGCAGCGGACGGATCATCTGGCTGTGACAGTTGTTACATCCTTCACGGATATAGATATCACGGCCTTCCAGCTGCAGGGCTGTATAAGGCTTGAGACCGGCAACCGGCTCAGTGGTATCTTTTTGGAAGATAAGCGGCGTGATCTGCACCAGGCCACCAATACTGATGGCAATAACAGTGAAGATACCCAGCAGGCCGACATTCTTCTCAACTATTTCATGATTGAATTTCATCGTTACTGCTCCTTATGCGGCTTTGGCTTCTGCGATGGCAGGCAGAGAGTCTTTAGGGGCATAAACAGTGCGCAGCACGTTGTAAGCCATGATCAGCATACCCGTTACGAAGAAACAACCACCCAGGAAGCGGACGAAGTAGAACGGATAAGAGGCTTCCAGACTTTCAACAAAGCTGTAAGTCAGGGTGCCGTCTGCGTTCACAGCGCGCCACATCAGACCTTGCATTACACCGGAGATCCACATGGCAACGATATAAAGTACGGTACCGATAGTCGCCAGCCAGAAGTGCAGGTTTACCAGCTTGGTGGAGTACATGCGGCCATGACCAAACAGCACAGGGATCAGGTGGTACAGAGAACCGATAGAGACCATGGCAACCCAGCCAAGTGCACCAGAGTGAACGTGACCAATGGTCCAGTCGGTGTAGTGAGACAGAGCGTTTACTGTCTTGATGGCCATCATAGGACCTTCGAAGGTAGACATACCGTAGAAGGACAGAGATACCACCAGGAAGCGCAGAACCGGATCGGTACGCAGTTTATGCCAGGCACCGGACAGGGTCATGATACCGTTGATCATACCGCCCCATGAAGGAGCGAACAGGATCAGTGACATCACCATACCCAGAGACTGAGTCCAGTCGGGCAGGGCAGTGTAATGCAGATGGTGAGGACCGGCCCAGATATACAGGGCAATCAGTGCCCAGAAGTGGACAATCGACAGACGATAAGAGTAAACGGGACGCCCGGCTTGCTTGGGAACGAAGTAATACATCATTCCGAGGAAACCGGCAGTCAGCAGGAAGCCTACTGCGTTATGACCGTACCACCATTGCACCATGGCATCGACAGCACCACTATACAGTGAATAAGACTTCCACAGGCTGACAGGAACAGCCATGGAGTTCACTATGTGCAGTACGGCGACTGTGATAATGAAGGCGCCAAAGAACCAGTTGGCCACATAGATGTGGGAAGTGGTTCGTTTGATAATGGTACCGAAGAACACGGTCGCATAAGCGATCCAGACTACGGCGATGGCGATATCAATAGGCCATTCCAGTTCGGCGTATTCTTTACTGCTGGTGATACCCAACGGCAGAGTGATTACGGCCGAGAGAATGATGGCTTGCCATCCCCAGAAGGTGAATGCAGCCAGTTTAGGTGCAAACAGACGGGTCTGACAGGTGCGTTGAACGACATAATAGGATGTGGCGAAAAGGGCTGATGTGCCGAACGCAAAGATCACAGCATTGGTATGTAACGGTCTTAAACGACTGAAAGTTAACCAAGGAGTCTCAAAGTTCAGCTGTGGCCAGATTAACTGAGCCGCGATAAGTACACCTAATGACATACCAATAATGCCCCACAAAACTGTGGTTAAGGCAAATTGGCGGACAACGGTGTAATTGTAATCAGCGCCTGTTGGCTGGGAATGGTTCATCATATTGCTTCCACTGCTTATTACTTTTACTTGTTGTTCAGTAAAGGACAGGCCTTTACCTGTTATAAAATGACTCGAGTGAAGGCGTCCCCTATGAGAGTCACACTCTTGTGTCAATGGCTTAGCCTGCATATTTGTGACAAAACGTCAGGCGATGCAATGATACTTGAGCTACGTCAAAAAAGATACCAATCTGCCGGACACATTGTTGATCCAGATCAAACTTGACCATAGAATGTTAACACCTTGCAGCATAAGGTGAAATTTTATGCATAGTGCGACTCTCTCCAAGCTATTTGGCGCCGTTTTCAGCCTGCTTTTGCTCCTGGGTTGTGACCAGTCTCAAACTCCCCGGGCGACCCAAACTGTCGCAGATCCCGATTTGTGTGATTTTTCCGTTACCGATTGTGTTAAAAAATTGGGTGAGCAGCAGATCTCCCTGATGCTGAACCCAAGCTTTGCCCCCAGCGAAAAGCCTATTCACTGGCAGCTTGGCTTTAATCGCCCGGTATCCAATCTCAAACTTCGTGTCGAGGGCCGGGATATGTTTATGGGGGTCATTCCTATGACGCCGTCTGCCACCGAAGGGGAAACATTCGAGGGCCAACTGATTTTTGGCTCCTGCAGCAGTGGTTATATGGTATGGCGGGTGTTTGTCAGTTGGCAGCAGGGCACAGAGCAGTACTCAACTTGGTTCGACTTTCTCGCCGACAGCCATAAGCAGGAATAGCCATAAGTTAAAATCGGACATTTTGCCTGAAAACCACTGCAAGACTAAAAATCTCGTATACCGCGGGCCTGCTCAAATGGCTCGCATCTCAATTTTCGCTATGCAGAACCATTCCCCAGTGTGCAAACAGCTTAAGGCTCGGCGTCATCGCGCCAATTGTTTTTTATTTTGATAAAGATATCTATGTTATCAATAAACAGCCTTAGAAAGTCCGGGTCAAAATGGCTGCCGCTGCAGGACTGCATCTCGCTCAGTACCTCATCGAGCGGCCAGGCCGGCTTATAGCAGCGGGCGTGTGACAGGGCATCGAACACATCGGCAATGGCAACGATTCTGGCGAAGGGATGTATCTCTTTACCCGAGAGGCCTCTGGGATAGCCACTGCCATCGTACTTCTCATGGTGTTGCAGGGCGATTGTGCCGGCGGCCTTTAAAATGGGCCGCTCTGAATTAGCCAGGATCTGATGGCCGATTATCGGGTGTTGCCGCATCACATCCCACTCAATATCGTCCAGTTTCCCCGGTTTGAGCAGCACATTGTCGGGAATGGCTATTTTCCCTATGTCATGCATGGGCGCAGCGCGCTTGAGCAGATCGGCCTGCGTTTCCGGCAGGCCGGCAAGCAGCGCCAGTTCATGGCAATACTCGGCCATACGCTTAACATGATTGGCCGCTTCCTTGGAGCGGCTCTCCACCACATCACCGAGACGTAAAATAAGCTCCGACTGAGTATCTTCCACTTCCTGATTCAGCAGCAGGTTTTCGAACGCCACCCCGACATTAATGGCAAAAATGTCGATAAGCTGTTTATCCAGATCGGTCAACTGGCTGACCGAATCCATATAAAGCAGGTTGACCCAGTTATTTTGGGCCGGAAAGTAGCCCACAAAGCAATCATCCCGATAAAGACAACGCTGCTCTTTCAAGGCTTCTTCCATCAGCGACTGAATATGAGAAGGCAAGGGTTTCTCATGGTGGTTGGTAAACTCACCTGTGGCGGCCAATATCTGAATTTTGTTGCCGTTACCCGGCTCTGTTACCGCATCCATGGCATTGCAGCCGAGTATGGTGGTGGCGTCTTTGAGCTCAAGCAAGTTGGCCACCTGAGTCAGTAAACCATCAGCAAATTTGTGCAGGGTACGCAGTTCAAACAGGCCGGAAGTGGCCTCCAAAACCCGCTCCAGCCCCTGGCGATGATTGAGCTGCATCTGCCGCGCCTGCTCAATTTCGGTAATGTCCCTGAAAGAGCGCAGGGCAGAGTAGACACTGGTTGTCAGCTTACGGGAGTCCAACTCGGCCTTGGCTTTATAGTCATTGATGTCATAGTTAACTATCACATCCTCTTCCGGCACCTGCCCGGGTTGACCGGTACGCAGAATCAGCCTGATGGCTTTATTTTGTTGGTTTTCACGGATCCACCGCACCAACTCAAGCCCGGCATGATCGCTTTCCATCACCACATCAATAAAGGCGACGGCGACATCTTCTTCACCTTGCAGTAGCTCTTTGGCTTGTTCGCCGCTATAAGCGTTGATAAAGCTCAATCCGCGGCCGTCGAGTTTGAAGCGGGATAGGGCAAGTTTAGTGACTGTATGCACATCAGGCTCATCATCCACCACCAGAACCTTCCAGGGGGGCAGGGTATCTGTCGTTGTTGAAGCTTTCTTTGAGCCAAATAGCGGGCCTTTCTTGGCCATGTCGATCAGCATCTGTTGGACTCCAATCAATTGAATAGTTTTGATTTACCTTTCAAAAGTGTAGTCCAAGCATCGAGAAGGGCTAGCAATAGCTCACAAATTTGACAACGGCCGGTATAGGGGGATTTTCAGCAGCGCCGGGATCTACTATATTGAGAATTATTCTCATTAAGTGGGTGGCAGAATGGAAACCAAAAGCAAAACAATATCGTATAAAACCGATCAGGAAGTTTGCATGGCGATACCCGTCGGCAAACTGGCTGAGTTGATCCACAAGGGCGAATTATGTGCGGCGGATTTTCGTTGTCTCGACAGCCAATCCAAAAAGCAGGTTTGGCAATTGTGCCTTTGGTGCTGTAAGCAAAGAGTCCATTGCGATCGTCAGTGCAGCCAATGTGAGACTGGGATTAGTGCCGATAAATAACATTATCGGCATCAGTCAAAAAGGAGTAAAATCTATAGTAATCATTGCTATAGAATAGGTTTTACCTTGGAAGACTATCAAGCGTTATCTGCCATGCCGCTGTTTGACAGCGCAGACTTGCTTTTGCAGGGTAACCCTGTGGTCAACAGCTATATTACCCAATTAAGCCTGGGTAAAGTGGCCGATGCCGGCCTCTTGCTTGAGCATGCAACAGACTGGCTTTACGAACAAAGAGACAGTGAAAACAACTACAAGGCGTACCGCAGCGAGTTGACAACCTTTTTTCACTGGTGTTTCGATGTCGCAGGCATATCCGCCGCCAATGTGGGCCGACGGGAAATGGGACGTTACGTGGCTTATTGCCAGGCGCCACCAACAGAGTTAGTGGGTTATTTCAACGTCCCGCAATTCAAGACGGATAAGTTCAATCAGAGTCGGGAACCCAATCCCAACTGGCGGCCGTTTATTGGTCGCAAGGCGCTCGGCAAACCCTTGCCATACAGCCTGAGCGATAATGCCTTGAAGACAAAAATAGCCATACTTTCATCATTTTATACTTATCTTATGAGCGAAGAGTATTGTGAGCGCAACCCGGCGCAGCTCTGGCTCAATCACAGTCGCTTTGCCAATAAGAGTAAGTTCAGGTTGGATCCGGCCGAAGAGCAACTCAAGGTGTTCAGTGAGCTGCAATGGTCTTATCTTGTAGCTTGCGTGCAGCGCCTGGCTGAAGCCGAGCCGGCACAACATCAACGCAGTCTGTTCTTGATTAACCTGATGTACGGCTGTTATCTGCGGATCTCGGAAATTGCCGCTCGTGCCGGTTATGCGCCAACCATGAGTCAATTCAAGCGCCATAATCACAGCGGCATCTGGTATTTTCATATTCCCAGGAGTAAAGGCGGCAAGGCCAGAAACGTGGCGGTATCCAAAGCGTTGCTGCAATCACTGCAAAGTTACCGGCGCCATTTGGGATTGAGTGACTATCCGCAAGCCAATGAAACCACGCCGCTGTTTATACGGCATCGCGCCGCCGGCCGAGGTCGGGAAAGTGGCGTGCTCAATGCCAACCTCGGCATACGTCAACTGCGGGATGAAATTCAGTTTCTGATAAACTGCGCCGCCGATGATGCCGAGAAAGATGGCTTTATCCAGGAAGCCAATGAAATGCGACAGCTTACTGCGCACAGTATTCGCCATACAGGTATCACTCATGACATCAATCTCAATGGTCGGCCTTTATCCCATGTGCAGGCGGACGCCGGTCATGAAAGCATAGACACCACGTCGCAGTATCTGCACACCAGCCAGGAAGAAAGGCACCAGAGTGCATCCGCCAAACCATTGGATAGACTGCAAGGAATTGAGAGCTAATCCAAGAAAACTATTAGTAGAGGTTTAAGGTGAATCACGGAGGAAGTTGCCTTAAACCTGGGATTTACCGGTAATAACTCTCCAGATTTCAAATAGCTGCACATAAAAATGCGCACAATGTATATTATGTTAAATTAGATCTGATATGGCTTACGTACATATGCATGCTCCCTTCATCGTGGCGGTTTGCGTTTTCCAAGAACGTCCTGAATTGAGTTAAGCTCTCTGATGTTGTTTGCTCCATCGTATTGCTCCGATTGCGATTACTCCAAGCTGTTGTCGGCAGTAACCACAGCAAAATGTGCTTGCCGTCGATTCCAATTGCTCCATCTAATGGTTTTTCCACATGACCCTAGCCTCGATTAGCCGCGACAGTGTCTATCTTTTGTAAAGTGTCGGGTCTGCAATTTTGACTCGAAATTGCCCCGGTAATTGCAGTGATTACAACAACACCTTGAGCAGAGAAAGGCATCCAAGAATTGGATTCGCTATTGGCTTTTTAATGTTCCCAATACACGGTCTTTAAAAAACGGCTGTCAATCAAAAATGAAATGTTTCTTTACATTGCAGCTTTGCCTCCTTTCCGGGATCACACTTGGATTACATCCCCGGTCTCATTAGATTTATGTGAAGTAACACATAAACTGTTCATAGGTTTGCATAGAGTTAATGATTGATATCAGTAACTTGTATTTAAGTTGGCCCTAATTGTAAATAGGAATAAATATCATTTAATAGATTTAATACTTGTGCTATGTTGCGATTCTTTATCAAACCAATTCTTCGGACATCGCAACTCATGTGGTACCTCCTGTTGATCCTGACGATGACCCTGGGTTCACTGCTTATCTATTCAGGCAGTAAACACCAGGCCTTGCTTGCCAAACCTTTGCCCTGGCAGGCCAAACTGCTGGGCACTTTATTACTGCTGCTGGCTCTGCTCGGCTGGGGTTTACTGTTGACGGCCTCGGCCGCGTTGTTTTTTTGGCTCATGCTGCTTTCCATGCTGCTGGGCTCCCTGCCCTTTATTTCCCTGCTCAAGGGAGACAACAGATGACAACCATTAAGAAAGATAAAATCCGCCCTGACTGGCTGGGGAAAACCCTTGCCGGCGCATTGCTGGGCTTAGCCCTGGCAGTCGCACTCAGTGGCATCTTTGCCTGGGTGGGGCCTGGTGGCATAGAGGCCAAAGATAAGGTGCAATTCAATATGTGGCTGATAGCGCCACTCTGGCTTTCATTCTTCAGCTTCAGCTATTTGTTCTACAGTGCCCGCCGCGCCATTTTCTGGCTAATGGCGGCCAACGTGCTTGCATGGCTGCTACTATGGTGGGTTAAGTAAATGCAGATCCGCAGCGATATTCTCAGAATTTATCAAACACTTCATACCTGGGTGGGCATACTCGCCGGGATTTTACTGTTTATCGGTTTTTATGCCGGCGCCCTGACCATGTTCAAGGAAGAGATTGCCGCCTGGTCATCACCACCGCAAACCATTTTGCCACAGGTGAAACTGGAACAGATGGACAAACTACTCAGCGAAGCCAGAGCGCAGCACCCTGAGTTAAGTAAGGGCTTCAGCCTTCATCTTGCCAGCGACAAGCATTCGCCTTTGAGTTGGTACGCCTCCGGCAGTGAGCGGCAATGGGGTCTGGGCGATGAGCTTTGGCATGCCAGTTTAAGCAATCAAGGTGAGCTCATCTCCCATAAGGAACCCAAGAGCCAACTGGCACGCTTGATA
Source organism: Shewanella algae (assembly GCF_009183365.2). Lineage (NCBI taxonomy): Bacteria > Pseudomonadati > Pseudomonadota > Gammaproteobacteria > Alteromonadales > Shewanellaceae > Shewanella > Shewanella algae. The sequence continues at coordinate 2,456,764 of NZ_CP068230.1, read as the reverse complement.
GATGAGCTGCACCGCACCGGCGGTATTCCTGGTGATATGGGACACGAGCAGCTCGGTGCTTATTTTATGGGGGTTGCCGGCATTCTCTATTTTCTGGCGTTGGTTTCCGGGGTGATCTTCCTGCTGCCAACTCTGGTGAAAACGCTGTTTGCCTTAAGGCGCAAGAAAGGCCCCAATCGTTTTTGGCTCGACAGCCACAACCTGCTTGGCATCACAGCACTGCCATTTCATATCATTATCAGTTTGACCGTAGTGGTGTTTGTCTTTCACGATCAATTGTACGGCGCCTTGGGGCAGTTTGTTTATGGCGATAAGCCGATGTTCAATCGCGAAGCGCCCAAGGGCGAAGTGCGCTCACTGAGCACCCTGCCCCCGGTAACCGAACTGGTTGCTCGGGCCGAAAGCTTCGCGCCCGGTTATCAGGCACTCAGTTTGACCTATATGGGCATGGATACTCCGGCTCCCATGGTCCGGATGGCCATGTATAACGAAGAAGCGTTGATGCGCGGCCCGATAGGAGACTTCCTTTATATGAACCCCTACACCCTTGAGGTGGGCAACAGCACCTTTACTCCGGGGGAAGAAGGCGTTTGGGGCCGGATGGTTTCGGTATTCTTTGGACTTCACTTTGGCTCCTACGGCGGCTATCCCGGTCGCTGGCTCTATTTTTTCCTCGGAATGAGTGGTGCCATGCTGTTTTACAGCGGTAATCTGCTATGGCTGGAAAAGCGCCGCAGCAAACAGCGCAAGGGGGAGCCCATTCCAGAGCAACCGAGAAGAGTCAGGATCCTTGGAGCCGCTACTGTAGGAATTTGCTTGGGTTCAATGTTAGGCGTTGCGCTGGCCATGTTGCTGGGTAAATGGGGATATGCTCATGTAGAAAATATCAATCATCTGTATCTGTGGAGCTACTACGCCAGTTTCCTTATTGCCCTGGCTTATGCTTTCTGGCGTGGTGCTGCCAGAGCCGCGGTAACACTGCAAGCGCTATCGGCGCTGGTCTGTCTGGCAATGCCGCTGACATCCATCCTGGCGTTGCTGGCACCCGGTCTTGGAATTTGGGCACCGGAGACCCCAGGCACCTGGGCGGTGGATCTCACCGCATTCGGTTTTGCCGCCATCTTTGCCTTTGGCGCGCTCAAAACCTTTAAACGAGCGACCCAGGGGCCGCCTGACAGTATCTGGGCCATGCCGCAAAAACAGCCTATTGCGGCGCTGCAAACCAGCGTTCAGTCTTAAGCTGTTAGTTTGAATCATTCCACAAAGCCCCGTTCGCGGGGCTTTGCTTTGCAAGTCATGCCATCGAGCTCACAAGTTGCACAACAGAATCGCCATTGCCCGGCGCCATTATTGCTTAATCTGCCAACGGCTTTTATAGTAGCCGCTGATTTTATGGAAGAAAACCAAGGAGCTGGAATGTCCACCAATACGTTGTCTCTCCATCAGATCTGGTGGCTTACACTCACCTCGCCACAGATCAGTTTCCAAACCCAGGCCAGAGGTTATCTTAACCCTACTTCCCTGCATGCCGGGCTCGAAGAACCCAATACACTGGAAGAAGACTGGGGTATTACCGATAGATTATCCCTTCATCAGCAGATTGCCAGTCTGGTTAACGACGGCACCCATGGTCATTATCTGGTCAGTGATTATAGTCAATATGCCTGTGGTACCAGCTTGAACTGGCGATATCTTATTGATTTCGAACAATCCCCGCGTAGGCAGGCCGAAATGCGCTATGTCGCCGCGACTTATTCCATTCTCGGAGTCGGCGGCACCCGTGCCTATGATTTCGGGCGCGCCTCTTATCTCACCCGGGAAGGATTGCGCTTGGGTTGGGTCAGCCAGGAAGAGTTCGATTTTCTCCACAGCTTTATCGCAACCAAAAGCCGCTATTTTTACCGCTCTTGGGAGCAATATACCCAAGCCTGGTTTGCCGGGCGTGCGATATGGATGTTTTTAATCAACGAGCCGGACACAGAAGAGGCAGCAGAGGCATTACTCAATGGCTGGATAGCCAGACGACAACGGATAGACTATCGCCGTGCTATCAACGACAGGGATAACCCCATTCATCAATGCGACTGGGACATGGAATTGCCGCAACTTAGCGCCCCGCAAAGCCTGCTCGATCTTCTCAACCAAACACAGGATTAGTCGCCATGGATATCTGGCAAATACTCGGTATCACCGCCACCCAAGATGAAACAGCCATCAAGCAGGCTTACCGCACCCAGCTCCGCGACTGTCACCCGGAGGATAACCCGGAAGGCTTCAGAGCACTGCGCAGCGCCTACGAACAAGCCTTGGCTGCGGCCCGCCCGGCAACCCAGCCCAAACCACTGGAGCTGAATACGCCCTCGCCCGCAGCGGCCAAGGCACAACCATTGCCGCAACAAGAGACACAATATCAGCCACAACAAGAGTCGCAGCAGCAAGATTACAGCTACCGGGCCCAGCCGCCGGAAACCCAGCAAACAGCTGCCAAAGCTCGGGTTGAACCCCTGGAGAGTCTATTCCAGCAGCTTATGAGCATGTTGGGCAATGAGCGCCTGCGCTTTGACAATGAACACTGGTATCAGTGGGCCGAGCGTGTCGGCCAAAGCTCTCTTTCCTGCCAAGCCCAGCTGTCACAGTGGGTTCAGGCGGAGATACTCAATTGGCGCTGGCTGCCAGGACAAATTATCAGTCATTTGTGGCATGCACTGGAGTGGAGTTCACTTGAGCGGGGCGATAAGGCACAGCAACAAAGAGCGGCTTTTTTCGATTGGTGGATTTCGCGGCCGAGCCCTGCGCCGCTGGACTGGTTGGCGACTCAGGATAATGCGACTCAAATCGCCATCCAAAGCTACTACCAACCATTGCAAAATGCACTGCTTGACTGTGATTTCCCCCAGATCCGCATATTGTTCTTTAGCGATCATGTCTGCGGCGTGCTGCACCCTGCGCTTGCGATTGTCCAACTCAGGGTTATCAGGGCGTTAAACCTGAATTGGCCCGTGGAACAGTTGCTTGAGTTATGTGACTTTGTGTTGCAGCAAGGCGAACTCTGGGGCGAAGATTTGGTGCTGCTGGCCGAGATCAGCCGCCGCTGCGGTAAGGAATCCTTAGCACTCAAACTCGCCGATGAACTCAAGCAAGCCGAGCTGCCTCAGCTATTGGCCGAACATCTGGAAAACTGGTATCTGCCGAGCACGCCGCGTTTGGCACTTTGGTTTAAGGCATTGGCCTGTCAGCAAGGCGGGAACTGGCGAATATCGGCCGCCTTTGAAGAGTGCTGGTTTGATGAACCCCAAGAGGCGGATTTCATCGAGCAACTGCTGTACAAGACGGTATTCAACGAAGGCGCTATGCCCCACACCATATTGCCGCTGAAGTCCTTGCCCGGTTATGAAGGCGCGTTGGCGAGATTGTTCTGGGCATGTCAGCTGGGTAGTTGGCAACAGATTGAACAGTTCGCTCAATTGCCGGCTTGCGATCGCGTGGAAGCCGGTTGGCATTATCTCGGCGAGTTACTTTGCGGCATTGCGACAGAGATCCTCGCCAATAGACCCAAGCATGCCGTGTTTGAAACGCTGGCGGCAGGTTATGGCCAGACCAACTGGTTTACTATGCCTGCGCCCGATGCCCAGGCCTTCAGCCAACCCACGCCCGAGGAGTGGCTGCAAGTTGGCCAGCGCCATCCCCTGCTGCCGGATAGCTGGCTACAGGCCTTGTGTCAAAGAGCCGAAGCCGAAGAATGGCTGTCACTGCTGACGGAAAATCCCAGTCTGTTTGGCATGCTGATCTGGCAACGTGAGGGGGTACGTCAGCCATTGCTGTCAGCATTTGAGCATTCATCGGACGCTGAAAACGGCGAGCAAGCCGCCAAGGAGCAAAGTTCTCAACCGGATATCGCCCTGGAGTGGGCAGAGTTCTACTATTCATTGCCATGGAGCAAAATCAGCCATCGCTTGGCGATGCGTCAGGCACTTTCACTGACGCAGTTGCCGCAGCCAATCAAGGACACTCCCTTTGCCTTGGCTTGGCAGACGTGTGCGGATCCGCAAAGCATCTCGCCGCTGATTGCCGAAGCCGTCATGCGTTGGCCCAAGCAGTTTGTGTTTTGCATAGAGCTGCGCAACCAGGTCGAGCGCTTGGCGCAATCAAGCTTAAGCGATGAAGAGCTCTGGCAACAGATTGATGCCGAGCAACTGACGGCACTCGGAGCCTTGATCAATCGCAGGGTTGAAACCACTGACGATATACACAATACCCTGATACTCTGGGCGGCACTGAGATATCACCCCAACGCCACTAATAGCTGGCGCTATGTCACTACGCCACAACTGGAGAAGCTTCAGGGGCAGCTGAAAGAGCAAAATATCAATTTCGAAGAGTATTACTACGACGACAATACCCTGGCCTATGGTCTGCTGAATGATGATTGGGAACGGGGCATTCATCCGGAAGCCATTGATGCCTGTGCGGCGAAAAAAGAAGCCAAAGACTATGTCTATCCGGCCTGTTACTGCATAGCCTTGTTGGCCAATGACATCTCACGTTCGGGGTTTAATGGCACCTTGGTAGAGGATTTTCACAAGTCGCAACCCAAGCTTGCCGGTGACAGACAAAACACCGCCAAGCTATTGTGCCAACTGCTGGAAGATAAGCTCAACCAGGTCATCAGTGACGACCGAGAGAAAGCGCCGCAACGCTTTAATCTGCACAGCGGCAAGCGCCTTTTTGTCTGGGCACTACTGGTGGCACTGCACGGCTTTTTCGTATTCCCCATCTATCCCGACAGCGCAGCCTCACTGCTCGACCCTATGTCCATAGTGCAGCAACTCGAGGCTCATAAAGGAAAACTCTTGGTGTTCCTGGCCTTTAACCTGTTTATGGTATTCAGGATCTGCAGTACCCGCCAGACATCTAAAGGCGCCCGCAACTATGGGGTGTGGAGCACCTTTGCCATAGTGTTGGCCTTGGTGGGTAACAGCTTCTGGTGGGCGCTGCCACTGCTTCTTGGCCACCTGCTGGCGGCCGCAGGCACACAAGCCGCGTCTTCAATGCGTCACGGCTGGCCGAAGAGTTTTAAAGAACCCAGAAGAATTACCCTGGAAGAAATTGTTTATTGATCCCAGTGCGCCAGTGCATTTTGAATTGCCTGGCGCACATCACGAATATAGTGTTCATCCTGGGAGGCCAGAGCCTGTTCAAAACTCAGCAACCAGTGTTCTATCTGACGCCGCTCGCCTCCCAGGCATTCCTCATACATGCGATGTAACTTTTCCGTCAGGTTGAGGTTGGGTAATTGCTCGCGGGGATGCACTTTCAATCTGGCAAGCCTTTGCCTGCTGGCTTGTCTATCGTCTTCCGATACCCCGGTCGGGCTGCGATCTATCACTTTCTGGTGTACCTCTCCTGTGCTGGTGATGGTGACATCCACTTCAAGCATACCGTTGATATCGTAGCTGAATCTGACATCCACCGATTGCAACCCTTTCCCGGTTGGAATATCGATATCGAGATCGTCAATGTGCAGATTATTGGCAACCCAAAGGCTCTCTCCCTGATAGATGGCGATACACACTTGGCTCTGCTCTTCATGACCGGCGTAATAGCGTTGCTCCAGCGATACCGGCACCACAGTGTTGCGTTCTATGATGGGACTGAACACCCCGGACTGGCCATTGCTCTCTACCCGGATCCCCAGACTGAAGGGACAAACATCGGTGAGGATCAGCTCCTCTACCGCTTCATCGCGCAAACGACAGGCGGCCTGAATGGCTGCGCCCATGGCCACCACCCGGTCGGGATCCAGCTCCTGGCGGCCAAAGCGGCCCAGTAACCTGGTAGCGACCTGCTTTACATGATGCTGACGGCTGGCACCACCCACCAGAATGAGTTCATCTATCTCTTCGGGTTGTAATCTGGCGTCGGCAAGTGCCTGGCTCAGCGGTTTTCGCAGCCGGTTCAGTGTCTGTTGCCAAATCTTTTCCAGCTCATGGCCGTCGAACTCGAGGTTGATATCCTGCTCGCCACTCAAACAGACCCGGGTTCCCTGGCCATTACTGTGACGCTTGGCATTTTCACAGGCGTAATAGAGCTGACTGAGGTACTTGAGAGATTGGCTTTCACGCTCCAGCTGTAGCTTTTGCAACACGCCATCGAGCAGATCCTGAGTGAAGTCTTCACCACCGAGACGGTTATCACCGGCCGAAGCGCGAACTTCTATGATGCCATCCTGGAACTCGACAATGGTGACATCGAAGGTACCACCACCTATATCAAACACCAGGAAACGTCGGCTATGGGACTCGTGTAAGCTGTAAGCCATGGCGGCGGCTGTGGGTTCATTGATAAGGCGTACCGCTTCCAGCTCGGCCAGCTCCGCAGCCGTATGCACTTGTTTGCGCTGCTGATCATTGAAGTAAGCCGGTACAGAAATCACCACTTGCTTAATGGCGTGCCCAAGATAGGCTTCGGCATCGGCCTTGAGGGTACTGAGTATGATGGCGCAAAGCTCAGTGGGGCTGAACTCCTGACCTCCGAGGCGATAGCGTTTCTCACTGCCCAAAAAACGTTTGAATATGGCGGCAGTATTGCGTGGATGAGTCATTAAACGTTCGGCGGCCGGACGACCAACCAATAGGTGCATATCCTCATCGATACTGACGACCGACGGGGTTAAATCCTCTCCCAAGGCATTGGGGATCATCTGCACCTTACCGTCGCGCCAAAGCGCAATGGCGCTGTTGGTGGTGCCCAAATCTATGCCGATTGCGGGTACTTCAGGCTTATCCATCACCTAACTCCTTCCTTTTCCTGCTTATCCATCTTCGCCGGGGGAATTTCCAGCGCCCACACTATGCCTAAAGTTCGACAAAGCAACAAGTTAAATGCTGAAAAACCAACAAAGTCGAAGGATTATTTATCCACCTGTCCCAAATGCAGACAACCAGGGTAATACCAATAGAGTTCTTTGGGGGAAACCAAGATATAAGGCTGATAACTGCGATAATTCTAACGGTCTTCTGAATACGACCAACTTGAATAGATATGGAGAGCAGACATGAAAAGGCCAGCCAGTTTACAAAAAGCTGTTCTCTTTGAATATGGCAAAGGAGCAGGGATTTGAACCCTGCATAATGGCGCTATAAACCCGGCAATCCGCTAACCGATACCAGGCTAATGGCAATCATCAAAAATGAGATACGAAAAAGCCCGCCTGCTTTCACAAGCGGGCTTCTCAGAATATGGCAAAGGAGCAGGGATTTGAACCCTGCATAATGGCGCTATAAACCCGCCATTCTCTAACCGCCTATACCTGGCTAATCGCTATCATCAAAACTGAGATACGAAAAAGCCCGCCTGTTTTCACAAGCGGGCCTCTCTGAATATGGCGGAGGAGCAGGGATTTGAACCCTGGATGGGCTATAAACCCATGCCGGTTTTCAAGACCGGTGCATTCAACCACTCTGCCACCCCTCCGAACGCTGCAAATACTATAGCGAGGATATGAGACTGTAAAGCAGAAAATGTCACGGCCTTATCTATTTGCTCAATCTGCACTCAGTCTTTGGGCGATTCTTCTGCATGCAGCGCCAAACGAGCGGGATCCGGCTTGGTAAAACCTGCCCTCACCTGCGACCAGCCGGCAAACTGACGCAGTTTATAGCCAGCAAATACCAGCACACTACAACCCAGGATCCCCCAGGCAATAGCAGTTTCCCCGGCCGTGGCCCACACAGCAACCAGGCTTGATGCCCCGAATGCCAAGGTGATCTGTAAAAAGTTTTGCAGCCCGGCCGCTTTGGAGGCGCACTGACTGAAATGTTGCAGCGCACTGTTAACCACTATCGGATAAATGGCACCATTGGCCGCGGCCAGCACAGAAAATGCAATAAGCAATGGATAGATGGTTTGCGCCTTGAATACCAAAGTCGCCAAAGCAATCGCCAACACACACAAACCAAACAGCGCCAGCAACAGTTTAAGCGTCATCTCGCTGCCTACCCTGCGGATAAGCAGCTTACTGGCATAGCCACCGACAATAAACATGATGGTTTGCGGAATAAAGCTTAAACCTATGGCGTCTGCTTCATAACCGTGCTGTTCCATCACTATCGGCCAGAGTGTCAGATAGGCAAAGAAAGCCCCTGAGCAAGCACCATAGATGAGCACATTGCCCAAATAACCTGTGTTGTTGAAAAAGGTCTTATAGGCCACTTTTTCTTCAGCTTTGGCCGTGCCTTCATTTGCCGGCTTCACCAACACCATAGTCAGCGCCATCAATGCCGTTGCCGTCGCCGCCAAAATGAAAAAAATCGCTTCCCAGCCCAGATGCCCAAGCACCTTGGCGCCGAGAATGGGTGCCAAGGCCGGTGACAAGGCCACCAAGGGCATGATGTTGGAGAAGATGCGCTGTGAATCTTTGGCATCATACTGTTCTACCACCAAAGCCTGCCAAATGACGGCAGCACTGCAGACACCAATCGCCTGGAAGAAACGGGCACAGTTGAGCATGATGATATTGTCACTGAAACCTATACTGACTGTCGCCAGGGCAAACAGCGCCAAGCCACCTAGCAGTGAATTGCGTTTCCCGAAACGCTGCACCAGAGGGCCGTAAAGCAGTTGCCCCAAGGCCAATCCGGCCAGGAAAGAGGTCAAGGACATGGCCACCTGAGATGAGCTGGCGCCAAGCGAGCCTTCAATTGCTTTGAATGCTGGGAGATACATGTCGGTCGCGATGAAAGCCAACATGCTCAGGAGCGCGAGATAGCATAAAAACATGAAATATTTAAGAGTCATATACAACCTGATTACAACTTAAGACAAAATTAATATGAATGCCGGAGCAGTCTAAAGCCTTGCTCAATCGAGGTGAAACGTTTATTTTTGACCTATGCTTTCAAATAATCTCACAGCAAGGAATCGCCATGCTTTCTGAACAATCGTTGCAACTTATCGATATTGTTTCTCACCTTGGCAGTTTCACCGCCGCAGCCAACAAGTTGCACAAGGTGCCATCCGCCGTGAGTTATGCCATTAAGCAGATTGAAGAAGAACTGGGAGTCGTGCTGTTTGAGCGCCATCACCGCAGCGTCAGTTTGACGCCCGCCGGGGCTCACTTTGTCAAGGAAGCCAGGATTATGCTCAAGCAACTGGACGACCTGAAACGGGAAACCCAGCGGGTGGCCAATGGCTGGCAACCGACTCTGTCCATCGCTTTGGACAATATCGTCAGGGCAGACAGGATCAGTGTGCTGATTGCCGACTTCTATCGCCACTTCACCGATGTGGAGCTGATCATCCGTATTGAGGTATTCAACGGCGTCTGGGAAGCCTTGTCTACCGGTCGCAGCGATGTTGCCATAGGCGCTACCACTGCCATTCCGGTCGGCGGCGCCTACCATCACAGAGACATGGGCGATATCGAGTGGGCATTTCTGGTGAGCAAGTCCCACCCTTTGGCCGCTATCGACCGGCCTCTGGAAGATGAAGAGCTCCGGCCTTTCCCTTCTATTTGCCTGGACGATACTTCAAGAGAGATCCCCAAGCGCCACACCTGGTTGCTGGACAATCAGCGCCGCTTGGTGGTGCCGGATTGGATCCGCGCCATCAACTGCTTCCGTGAAGGCTTGGGGATAGGTTACATGCCGGTACACCTGGCCAGCCCCTTTATTCGCGCCGGTGCCCTGGTGGAAAAACAGCTGGCCACTCCCCTGGCTGCAAGCTCCTGCTGCCTGGCGTGGAATGCCAACAAGATGTCGCCGGCGCTCAAATGGGTACTGGATTATCTGGGCGATACCGAAAAACTGCACAGAGAGTGGCTCGCCTGACTTTAATTCATAAAAGATTCAGTGTTTAATGGCACAATCTATAACAGGAAACCTGCAGTGGAACCATATACGGTTTAAACTGCTCTAACATGGAAACTAGCCGGATCGCCAAACCCGGGCTATGTCAGTCAACCTTCGGAGAAGCAAATGACTCAGCAAACCCTTTATTCGAGCCAAACTTCCACTATGGAAGTGAATAAAATGCTCAGAAACACCTACATGCTGCTGGCAATGACCATAGGTTTTTCAGCCGTATGTGCCGCCATCGCCATGGCGATGGGTATCGGCCCCATGATGTCACTGGGACTTTCCATCGGTGGCTTGGTGCTGCTGTTCGTCACCCTGAGAAAAGCGGAATCCGCCGCCGGGATCTTTTGGGTGTTCGCCTTTACCGGTATGGAAGGCGCGTCTCTGGGTTATATCCTCAATCATTACGCCGGTATGAGTAACGGCCCTGAGCTGATTATTCAGGCCTTTGGTCTGACATCAGCCATCTTCGTCGCCCTGTCGGCCTATGCCGTGACCACCAAGAAAGATTTTTCCTTTATGCGCGGCTTCTTGATTGCCGGTCTGGTGGTCGTCATAGCCGCTGCGGTGATCAATATCTTTGTCGGTAACGGCGCGGTATTTATGGCAGTCAATGCGGGTATCGCCCTGCTGATGACAGGTTTTATCCTGTTTGATACCAGCCGTATCGTCAATGGTGGTGAGACCAACTATATTCGCGCTACCATTGCCTTGTACCTGGATTTTCTCAACCTGTTTATCAGCCTGCTGCACCTGATGGGTGCCGGTGGCGATGACTGATCCCCTCGGGACGGAAAATAGGTTAAAATGGCCCTAATTCAGGGTCATTTTTTTTGGTATGAGCAAACTTATTATTATGGTGAATGGCAGTGTCTACGGCCCGGCGGCTGGCTTCCATGCACTCAAGTATACCCGGGCTGCCCTGCAAGCAGGCCATGAGGTTCACTGCGTATTCTTTTATCAGGATGGGGTGAGCCAGTCCAATGCGCTATGCGCGCCGGCGTCCGACGAATTGGACTTAACTGCCGCCTGGCTGCAGCTGGCAAAGGAGTGGCAGCTTAATCTGGTGAATTGCGTCTCTGCCGCCCTGCGCCGCGGTGTGCTTTCAGCACAGGATGCCAAGGATAACGCCAAAGCGAGTGCCAATCTCGCCGCTGGATTTACCATGGGAGGGCTTGGCGAGTTGGTCACCGGGCTTGAAAAGAGTGATCGTCTGGTGAGTTTTTAATGAAGAAATTAGCCATTATCTTTCGCCGAGCACCGCATGGGTCGGCTTCCGGCCGCGAAGGCCTGGATCTGGCGCTGCTGAGCGCCAGTTTCGAGCAAGAGGTGAGCCTGATATTTACCGATGAAGGCGTGCTTACGCTGCTGAAGCAACAGCAACCTGAGCTTATCGGCTGCAAGGATTATATCGCCACCTTGGGTGCGCTGCCCCTCTATGACATAGAGACAGTACTGGTCTGTAAACAATCGCTGCAGGAGCTGGGACTTGGCCGCACCGAACTGGTTATTCCTGCCACCATTTGTGATAACGAGCAGATCCGCCAGGCCCTGCTGGATGCCGATGAGGTTATGGTTTTCTGATGATATTACACCAAATACAAACATCGGCAGCGCGCGACACTGCGCTGTCCTGCGCACTGAGATATGCCGGCAAGACAGACGTGTTTCTGCTGGCCGGCGATGCAGTAAGCGCCCTGCTGAAACGTCAATGGGCCATGGCACTGTCCCCTTTTAAAGTGGTGCTGGTGGCCGATGACGTCAAAGCCCGCGGGCTCGAGGACTTTCTTGGTAATTATGAACAGTTGGATTATCCGGCGCTGGTAGCGCTGACATTGGCTCATACAAAGGTTATTTCGTGGTAGATTTCATTCAATTCAATGACAAGCAGATAGCGACCGATCCTCAAGGGTACTTGAAGCAGGTTTCCGATTGGACGCCCGAGCTGGCGCCTGTCATCGCCGCAGGCGAAGAGATAGAGCTGACCGATGCCCACTGGGAAGTGGTTAACTTTGTGCGGAACTTTTATCTTGAATACAAGACCAGCCCGGCTATTCGGGTTTTGGTTAAGGCAATCGGCCAGGCACTGGGGCCGGAGAAAGGTAACTCCAAGTACCTCTACACTCTGTTCCCGATGGGGCCGGCCAAGCAGGCAACCAAGATTGCCGGGCTGCCCAAACCGGCCAAGTGTATTTAAAGCGACTCGATTCTGCACACAAAAAAGCCCCGGTTCTCGGGGCTTCTTACTATTTGCATAACTATTTTAAATTCTCATATACCAGCATGGCTGCCTTGCCGAGCGTGGCTAAAAACAGGGCAGAAAAAACTGCGATGACGGCCACGTAGGCAAGCCAGCGCAGGTAGCGCTGACCTTTATCCATATGACCTCACCCATCAACCTATTTTTTCAATGCCACCCATATAGCTGCGCAAGGCTTCAGGTACTGTGACACTGCCATCGGCATTTTGGTAGTTTTCCAAAATGGCTACCAGAGTACGACCAACCGCCAGTCCTGAGCCATTCAGAGTGTGGATAAGCTTGGGCTTGTTGTCGTCTTTGGAGCGATAACGGGCCTGCATGCGCCGCGCCTGGAAGTCACGCACGTTGGAGCAGGAAGAGATCTCACGATAGGTTTTTTGAGCCGGAACCCAGACTTCAACGTCGTAGGTCTTGGCGGCACCAAAGCCCATATCACCGGTACACAGGACGATAGTTCTGTGCGGCAGCCCCAGCTTCTTCAGTACGTTTTCGGCGTGACCAACCAACTCTTCCAATGCAGCTTCAGAATCCTGCGGCTTCACCAACTGCACCATTTCGACCTTGTCAAACTGGTGTTGGCGGATAAGGCCGCGGGTATCTTTACCGTAAGAGCCAGCTTCACTGCGGAAGCATGGTGTGTGAGCAGTCAACTTGATTGGCAGCTCGGCTTCATCCAGTATGGTATCGCGGGCCAGGTTGGTCAGCGGCACTTCTGCAGTTGGGATCAGGCTAAGCCCCTGACCTTCCTCTGTGGCCGGTTTGGTGTGAAACAGGTCTTCACCAAACTTGGGCAGTTGGCCTGTGCCCTTGAGGCTGGCTTCGTTAACTAGTAAAGGCACATAGCATTCCGTGTAGCCGTGCTCCTGGGTATGCAAATCCAGCATGAACTGCGCCAGAGCGCGGTGCATACGGGCAATTTGGCCCTGCATAAAGATAAAGCGCGAACCTGTTACCTTAACAGCACTCTTGAAATCCAGTCCTTTGAGCAGTTCACCGAGATCCACATGATCTCTTACCGGAAAGTCAAACTCTCTTGGCGTGCCCCAGCGGCGGATTTCCACGTTGTCGTTTTCATCTGCACCCACGGGAGCAGATTCATCCGGCAAGTTGGGAATGCTCATGGCAATAGCATCCAGCTCTTCAAGCAGTGCACTCAGCTCCTGCTTTTTGCTGTCCAACTGGCTGCCGAGATCACCTACCTGCGCCATGATAGGGGCAACGTCCTCACCGCGGGACTTGGCTTGACCTATGGACTTGGAGATGGCATTGCGACTGGCCTGCAGCTCTTCGGTTTCCACCTGCAGCGACTTGCGCTTTTCTTCCAGCTTGGTCAGCCTGTCTACATCGAGGATAAAACCGCGGGTCGCCAAACGCTCCGCAGTTGTTGCGAGTTCATTACGCAGATATTTTGGATCTAACATGTCTACTTGTCTTATCAGTTATACACGTGAAAAAATCAGCTGTTGTCCCAGGTAAACCATGGCCAGGCACAGTCCCAGGTTCAACGCCACATTCAGAAATGCCTTTAGCAACTCACCTCCCTGTATCAGCAGTAAGGTTTCATTTGAGAAAGTTGAGAAGGTTGTCAGTGCACCAAGAAATCCGACACCGACCAGCGCCTTGATCTCAGGGCTGATATGACTGAGTTCCCCCAGTGCATATATCATCCCCATCAGAAATGAGCCAAGTACATTAACAGCCAGTGTACCAAAAGGAAAACCACTGCCAAATAGCTGGAGCACAAATATCGATATCAGGTAGCGCAAAACTGCGCCGGTTGCACCACCAAGGGCAACAACGGTCAGATTAATCATACCTTTTGTTCTCACTTTGACTGTCGAGTTGGCAAAGCTGCGCCAACTTATCGCGGATCCGTTTCTCAAACCCCCGCTCGGTCGGATAATAAAAACGGCTATCGGCCAAGGCTTCGGGGAAATAACATTCGCCGGCGGCGTAGGCATTGGCCTCATCGTGGGCATAACGATAGCCCTCACCGGCGCCGATGGATTTCATCAGCTCGGTCGGCGCATTTCTCAAGTGCATGGGTACAGGCTGCTGGCCGGTTTCCCGGGCCAGTTGCCTGGCCGCCTTAAAGGCTGTGTACACCGCATTGCTCTTGGGCGCCGAGGCCAGATAAACAATCGCCTGCGCTATGGCGCGCTCGCCCTCTGCCGGACCGACCCGGTGAAAACAGTCCCAGGCGTTGAGGGCGACTGTCATCGCGGTAGGGTCGGCATTCCCCACATCTTCAGAGGCTATCGCCAACAGGCGTCTTGCGACATACAGGGGATCGCAGCCCCCTTCCAGCATGCGACAAAACCAATAGAGCGCCGCATCCGGCGCCGAGCCGCGAATCGATTTGTGCACGGCTGAGATCAGGTCGTAATACTGATCGCCATTCTTATCGAACCCTGCCAACTGCTCACCGGCCACCTGCACCAGCATGTCTTCGGTAAAACTACCGCCATCCGGCAGCATGTCACTCATCAGCTCCACCAGGTTGAGAACCTTGCGGGCATCGCCATCGGCGAGTGTCGCCAACTTGGCCATCAGCTCCGGCGGCATCTGCAACCGGCGTTTGCCAAGACCACGCTCTTCATCAGCGAGGGCCTGGGTCACTATGTTAGCAATCTCGGCTTCATCGAGACGCTTAATCAGATATACCCGCACTCTGGAGAGCAAGGCGTTATTAATTTCAAACGAAGGGTTTTCTGTGGTGGCGCCGATAAAAATTACTGTGCCATCTTCAATAAAAGGCAGAAAGGCATCCTGCTGGCTCTTGTTGAATCTGTGCACCTCATCGACAAACAGCAAGGTGCGCTGGCCGCGCGATTGCGCCACGTTTTTGGCATGTTCTATCGCCGAGCGGATCTCTTTCACCCCGGATGTGACCGCAGAAATCCGCTCCACATGAGCGTTGGCATAATGAGCTATCAGTTCAGCAAGCGTAGTCTTGCCGGTACCCGGCGGCCCCCAGAACATCATGGAATGAGCCTTGCCGGCCTCCAGTGCCAGTCTCAGCGGTTGCCCAGGTCCCAACAGATGTTGCTGACCAACGTACAGCTCCAGCGTCGCCGGGCGCATTCTTGCCGCCAGGGGCCGAAAGTCGGGGGCAAAATCAAAGCTCAGGCTGGACAAGGTTAACCTTCCTGCCCCGGGCGCTGATCGTCAATGGAAACGCCTTCGGGAACCTCAAATTGGAACAATCTCTTGTCGCTATCTGTCAGCGGCTGTTGCTCGCTCAGGTTGAACTGACTGAGATTACCCTGAGTGTCTTTCAGTGCCAGTCGGGTCAAAGTGTCATCCTTGAAACAGACGCTGACCTGTTGTACTCCGGCCTCTTCAGTCTTGGGCGCTATCTGGAAACACTCTTTGTCCAGAGTGATGTTATAGCGAGCCCAACTGGCCTCGTCGCGGCGCACCAAAAGCGTCATGGGCGAAGCGGCAATGGCATTTTCTAGCGCCAGTACGCTCACTTCCTCGGCGAACGGGTTATAAATCCAAACGTCTTTGCCATCTGCGACTATCACAGATTCATCCGGCTGCTGAAGATGCCAGTAAAACTGATTCGGCTGCGCCAAGGCGAGCTCGCCGCTGCCTTGCTGAATAAGCTTGCCATTGATATCTGTGACTTGCTGTTGGAAGTCGGCTTTCAAGCCGGCGATGGCATCTAGCTTTTCTCTGAGCAGACCGGCATCATCGGCCATTACAGGTAGGCTGACGGCCAGAGCAAGAAACATAATGCTTTTATTCATCTATACCTCAAATCTGTCTTATCTTGGCGGTGGTGGAGCCAATACTTCGCGGTTACCATTATGCCCCTGGGCACTGACCACCCCTTGAAGCTCCATCTGCTCTATGATGCGGGCGGCGCGGTTATAGCCTATCTTGAACTTGCGCTGCACACTGGAGATAGAGCCGCGGCGGGTTTCGGTAACAAAAGCAACGGCCTCATCGTAGAGTGCATCCAGCTCATCATCGCCGCCTTCAGGTGCTTCACCGGGCAGTAACACCTGCTCGCCGTCGCTGGCACCCTGCAGTATTTCATCAATATACTGAGGCTTACCGCGGGCATGCCAATCGGCAACCACGGCATGCACTTCGTGATCGTCCACAAAGGCGCCGTGAACTCGGTTAGGCACGCCGGTACCCGGGGGCAGATAGAGCATATCACCCATCCCCAGCAAAGTTTCGGCGCCCTGCTGATCCAAAATGGTGCGCGAGTCGATACGGGAAGAAACCTGGAAAGCGATTCGAGTGGGGATGTTGGCCTTGATAAGGCCTGTTATCACATCCACAGACGGGCGCTGGGTTGCCAGAATAAGGTGAATACCGGCGGCGCGGGCTTTCTGGGCGATACGGGCAATCAGCTCTTCCACCTTCTTGCCGACTATCATCATCATGTCGGCAAATTCGTCCACGACAACGACGATAGAGGGCAACTTGTCGAGCTCAGGTGCCGTATCTTCCATGCTTTCATTAGACTTCCACATAGGATCGTAAATCGGCTCGCCGGCAGCCTTGGCCTCGGCGATTTTGGCATTGAAGCCCTTGAGGTTACGTACCCCGAGCGCCGACATCAGTTTGTAACGCCGCTCCATCTCACCGACACACCAGCGTAGCGCATTGGCGGCCTCTTTCATATCCGTGACCACTTCACACAAGAGGTGCGGAATACCTTCATAGACAGAAAGCTCCAGCATCTTGGGATCTATCATAATAAAGCGCACATCTTCAGGGCCGGACTTATACAGCAGACTGGTGATCATCACGTTGACCCCAACCGACTTACCCGAGCCTGTGGTACCTGCAACCAAAAGGTGCGGCATCTTGGCCAAATCCACCACGACCGGATCGCCGGCAATGTCTTGTCCCAGCACCATGGTGAGATTGGATTTACTGTCCTTGAACGCCTGACAATCGAGCACATCACGCATGAATACGGTTTCGCGGAACTTGTTGGGCAGTTCCAGCCCCACATAGGCCTTACCCGGAATAACCTCAACCACCCGCACGCTTTCAGCCAGCAGCGAACGCGCCAAATCTTTGGATAGGTTAGAGATTTTTGAAGCCTTGACCCCAGGGGCCAAGTCCAGCTCAAAGCGGGTAATCACAGGACCTGGATAGACACCAACCACTTGCGCGGTAATGTTGAAGTCTGCAAGTTTGCTTTCCACCAAACGCGCTACCTGATCCAGCTCCTCTTCACTGATAGGGTTTTTCTTGCGATTAGGCACATCCAACAGCGAGATGCTCGGCAAGGGATCCATGGGTTGTTTATGCTCTTTGGAAGCGCCCTCTTCACCAGGTAAAATAATAATACCGTTTTCAACCCTGGCTTTCTGGGTCTGCAATTGCCGCTCTTTATGGCTGATGGCACCGGTTGAGACCCGCTTATCAAAGTCGATTGTATCGCTTCCCTCGGTGTTATTCTGCCAAGGTGGCGTGTCTTCGGCATTGTCCGAAGAAATGCCCGCAGCCTTGGCAGTCGCACTTCCGGCAACACCTGCAGAAAGCACCGGCTCTACCCTGCCCTGACGCTTGGGCTCAGTATCAGTGTTCTCATCGGCCATCTCCGCGGCTTCTCGCTCCAGAGTTTGCTGATCCTTTTTACGGAAACGACTCAGCAGCCCGGGTTTCTTAACGGGGGCTTCAATAACCTCTTCATCGTCATCTTCCTCGAGCACTTCTTCTGGTTCAACTTCATCGCGCTCGCGACGGAACTTGTCCACTACCGACATAAAACCGCGGGTATCTTCGGTTTCTTTCGGGCCTGACAGACGTGCAGGCAACTGCTTGAGCTTGCGAAAACACCAGATAGTTGCCAAGCCGGTGAGCTCGACTATGGTAAGCCAGCTTATTCCCGTCAGCAGGGTAAAACCCGCGCCGACAAAGCAAAGCAGCAGCAGTGTGGTACCCAACTGGTTGAAGTAAGGCAGCATAGCCTGAGCTATTACATCTCCAGCTACACCACCGGCCGAAAATTCATAGATATCGCCGGCATTCATACTGGCCAAGGCTGCCAGACTCAGCACCATCAACAGAAAGCCAATCAGGCGCAAGCCGACCGAAAAGTAATCCACTTCCAGCAGTCTGTGGGCACGCCTGAAGATCAACCAACCGCTTCCGGCAATGATGATCGGAATAAGATAGGCGGTATAGCCAAAGAAATAGAACAGGACATCGGCCAGCCAGGCACCTACGGCACCGGTGACATTTTCGATCTCCCCTTGATAGTTAGACTGACTCCAGCCCGGATCACCGGGATGAAAGCTGCCCAGCGCCAACAATATATAGATGGCGACCATGCAGCACAGAATAAGCCCCCCTTCCAGCAGACGTTGCAGGCCGCTGAGGGTTCTGACGCTATTTCCCTGAGACAAATGCGATTTCCATAAGCAAACGAAAAACAGATGGATTTAAGATACCAGAATCAACCTGAATGTGCAGCGAATAAGCCTTCGAAAGCCTCTAAAAGCAAGTGGATAGCGGCATTTTTTTACGCTGCCTCGCCGCCTGGGATAAAAAGTAAACAACCTAGATCAAAAAAGGAGCCATTGTGGCTCCCTTTTACCCTCGTTAACAATCGAGGTTTAGGCTTCAGCAGAAATACTGATGGCCACTTTGCTGGTCTGCTTCACCTCTTCCATCACCACGTAGGTACGGGTGTCGGACACTGAAGGCAGCTTCAGCAAGGTTTCGCCCAGCAATTTACGATAGGCAGACATATCGGATACCCGTGTCTTTAGCAGATAATCGAAATCGCCCGATACCAGGTGGCACTCCTGAATATCATCCAAAAGCTGCACGGCGCGATTAAACTTATCGAAGACTTCCGGAGTATCCCGGTTGAGGGTGATCTCGACAAATACCAACAAGGATGCGCCCAAAAAGTGCGGGTTAACCAGTGCGGTATAGCCGTTAATGTAACCTTGTTTTTCGAGACGCTTGACGCGTTCAAGGCAGGGAGTTGGACTCAAACCAACACGTTTGGAAAGCTCAACGTTGGAAATGCGACCGTCAATTTGCAGTTCATTAAGAATGTTACGATCGATACGATCCAAGTCTTTTACAGGACTCTTTTTATTATTTACCATATTTTTAACCTTGTTTTATCACTAAAACAACATTTAATTTTGCGTATGTCGGAAGTTTAGCAGCATAATCTGCCCGGGCAATACTATACTAGACTTTCCTGAATTGATCACGTTCAGGTCACTATAAAATAACAATTATGCCCATTAAAAGTGGGTTTTTTAGTATATTGAGGCTCGAAAATGATAATTGGTGTTCCAAAGGAAATCAAAAACCATGAGTATCGCGTGGGTATGGTACCTTCCAGCGTACGCGAATTGACTATGCATGGTCATCAGGTTTTTATCGAAACGAATGCTGGTAATGGGATTGGGTTTACCGATCAGGACTATATCGATGCCGGGGCGTCTATTCTGGACACGGCTGCCGAGGTTTTTGCCAAGGCTGAGATGATAGTCAAAGTCAAAGAGCCACAGGCCGTAGAACGTGCCATGCTGCGCCATGACCAGATCCTCTTTACCTATCTGCACCTTGCCCCCGATCTGCCCCAAACTGAAGAACTGGTCAACAGCGGCGCTGTTTGTATCGCTTATGAAACGGTTACCGATGACCGTGGTGGCTTGCCTTTACTGGCCCCCATGTCAGAAGTGGCCGGACGCATGTCCATCCAAGCCGGTGCCATGGCGCTGGAAAAATCCATGGGCGGCCTGGGCATGTTGCTCGGCGGTGTCCCAGGGGTTGAACCGGCTAAAGTTGTGATTATCGGCGGCGGCATGGTAGGTACCAATGCGGCGCAAATGGCGGTGGGCATGGGGGCCGATGTAGTGGTGCTTGATCGCTCCATCGACGCGCTGCGTCGTTTGAATGTTCAGTTTGGCTCCAAGGTCAAGGCTATTTACTCGACGGCCGATGCCATTGAAAAGCATGTATTGCAGGCCGATCTGGTCATAGGTGGCGTGTTGATCCCCGGCGCGGCAGCGCCCAAGCTGGTTACCCGTGAGCACATCAAGAAGATGAAGCCTGGGGCCGCCATAGTGGATGTCGCCATAGATCAGGGGGGCTGTGTGGAAACCTCTCATGCCACAACTCACCAGGATCCTACCTATATCGTCGATGATGTCGTGCATTACTGTGTAGCCAATATGCCGGGCGCCGTGGCACGTACTTCCACCTTTGCCCTGAACAACGCTACCCTGCCCTACATTCTCAAGCTGGCCCGTCTGGGTTACCGCGACGCGCTCTTGTCTGACAAGCACTTGCTGAATGGTCTTAACGTGATGCACGGTAAGATCACCTGTAAGGAAGTCGCCGAAGCCCACAATATGGCTTATACCGCTGCCAGCGAACTGTTACAGTAAGCAAATCAACTAATCGCTTTAAAGGAGCCTCTGGGCTCCTTTTTTTCGATTAAGTCAATCTTGAAGATTCTATTCCTGGCGCTTTACCCTTAGGGGTAAATTACCTACAATCGCTGCAATTTGCCAAGGCACGGAGAATAAAATGAGCCAAGCCAAACATTGTAATCTTTTGATCCTGGGATCAGGCCCCGCAGGCTATACCGCAGCCGTTTATGCTGCCCGCGCCAATCTCAAGCCTGTGATGATCACAGGTATCCAGCAGGGTGGCCAGTTAACCACTACGACCGAAGTCGAAAACTGGCCCGGCGATGCCGAAGGCCTGACAGGTCCTGCGCTGATGGAACGGATGCAAAAGCATGCCGAGAAATTCGATACCGAAATTATCTTCGACCATATCAATGAAGTGGACCTGCAACAGCGCCCTTTCACCTTGAAAGGTGACAACGCTGAATACACCTGTGATGCACTGATCATAGCCACAGGCGCATCCGCCAAGTACCTTGGTCTGCCATCTGAAGAAGCCTTCAAGGGCCGTGGTGTATCTGCTTGTGCTACCTGTGACGGTTTCTTCTATCGCAATCAGAAAGTGGCCGTTATCGGTGGTGGTAACACGGCTGTTGAAGAAGCACTCTATCTTTCCAACATAGCTGCCGAAGTACACCTGATCCATCGCCGTGATACCTTCCGCTCTGAGAAAATTCTTATCGACCGTCTGATGGACAAAGTCGAAAACGGCAACATAGTTCTGCACCTGGACAAGACATTGGATGAAGTGACCGGCGATGCCATGGGCGTGACCGGACTCAAGATGAAGAGCACCAAAGACGGCAGTATTTCCGATTTGGAAGTGGCCGGGGTGTTTGTCGCCATTGGCCACAGCCCCAACACAGGTATTTTCGAAGGCCAGTTGGAGATGAATGGCGGTTATATCAAGGTCGAAAGCGGCCTCAACGGCAATGCCACCCAGACCAGCGTCAAAGGCGTATTCGCCGCCGGCGATGTGATGGATCAGCACTACCGTCAGGCCATCACCTCAGCCGGAACCGGTTGTATGGCGGCTCTGGATGCCGAGCGCTTCCTGGATGCTCAGAAATAAGCTCTGCCAATATACTGAAAAAGCCAGTCATTGATGACTGGCTTTTTTGTCTGAGGCATTGAAGCATAGGCAAATCACAGGTATGAAAAAAGGGACCTTAGGTCCCTTTTTAACAGCAACTACAACTTATCTCCTGAGAGATTAGTTTGCCAGTGCTTCCTTCGCTTTTTCTACCAGAGTAGCAAACACTACTTTGTCGAATACAGCGATGTCTGCCAAAATCTTACGATCGATTTCGATAGACGCCTTTTTCAGACCGTTGATGAAACGGCTGTATGAAAGACCATTCTGACGAGAAGCCGCATTGATACGTGCAATCCACAGTTGACGGAATTGACGTTTCTTCTGGCGACGGTCACGGTAAGCATATTGACCTGCTTTGGTTACGGCCTGTACCGCTACACGGAAAGTACGTGAACGGGCACCATAGTAACCTTTGGCAAGTTTAAGAACTTTCTTGTGACGAGCTCGTGCAGTTACACCACGCTTAACTCTTGGCATTTTTCAATTCCTCCTAATTAAGCGTATGGCAGTTGGCGTGCGATCATAGGCACGTCAGCTTTGGCAACTAAACACTTGGCGCGCAGATGACGCTTACGCTTGGTGCTCTTCTTGGTCAGGATGTGACGCAGATGGGCTTGCTTACGCTTGAAACCATTGGCGGTTTTCTTAAAACGCTTCGCTACACCCTTGTCGGTTTTCATTTTAGGCATTACTAAAACTCCGCATTGGGACATTAATAAAACGCAAGGCGAGCAAAGGCCCGTAGACCTTTGCTACTTTTCAGGATTGCCCTGCTATTTCTTCTTGGGCGCCAGCACCATGATGGCTTGTCGACCTTCCATTTTCGGGAAAGATTCAACAACCGCATACTCTTCCAGATCGCCCTTGATACGGTTCAGAAGATCCATACCCAGGTTCTGGTGTGCCATTTCGCGTCCGCGGAAACGCAGCGTAACTTTCGCTTTGTCTCCATCTTCCAGAAAACGAATCAGGTTGCGTAGTTTTACCTGATAGTCGTTTTCATCAGTACCAGGGCGGAATTTAACTTCCTTCACCTGGATCTGTTTCTGCTTCTTCTTCTGTTCTTTCTGGGCTTTTGCCTTGTCGAACAGATATTTACCGTAGTCCATGATACGGCATACAGGCGGCTCAGCATTAGGACTGATCTCAACCAGATCCAGACCTGCCTCATCGGCTACTTCCTGAGCCTCTTTGATGCTGACGATACCAATGGCTTCACCATCCACGCCATTCAAACGTACCTCTGGTACGCCGGTAATTTCTTCATTGATTCTATTCGGGGCCGCCTGACGGCCTGCTGATTTTTTGATCTTTATGACCTAATCCTCCAACAATTCAAGACTACGGAGTGAAATTTGTTGCTTGACCTTAGCGGCGAAATCATCGATTCGCATCTTGCCTAAGTCCACCCCGTCTCGGGTACGCACAGCGACTTCCCGATTTTCCATCTCCTGATCACCTATGACCAGCAAATAAGGAACCCGCCTCAAAGTGTGCTCGCGTATTTTAAAGCCTATTTTTTCATTCCTCAAGTCTTTAGAGGCGCGTATGCCCTGTTCCTTGAAGAATTCGACTACTTCTTCAACATAATCAGCTTGTTTGTCTGTTATGTTCATAACAACAACCTGCATAGGAGCCAGCCAGGTTGGGAAGCGGCCCGCGAACTCTTCGATGAGGATACCGAGGAATCGCTCCAAAGAGCCCAAAATCGCACGGTGGATCATCACAGGAGTCTGACGGCTGTTGTCTTCGGCGACATAAGTCGCGCCCAGGCGTCCCGGTAAGGCGTAATCGAGCTGCACTGTACCGCACTGCCAGGCGCGATCCAGGCAGTCATGCAGAGTGAATTCGATTTTAGGGCCGTAGAAGGCACCTTCACCTGGCAGTATTTCAAATTCGATATCGTTGCTGCGCAGCGCTTGTTTCAGAGCTTCTTCTGCCCTGTCCCACATGGTATCGTCACCGATACGCTTCTCTGGACGAGTGGAAAGCTTAACTACGATATTACTGAAGCCGAAAGTGGAATAGGTGTCGTACACCATCTTGATACACTTGCTGACTTCGGATTGCACCTGCTCTTCAGTACAGAATACGTGCGCATCGTCCTGGGTAAAACCACGAACCCGCATCAGACCGTGCAAGGCACCCGAGGGCTCGTTACGGTGACAACAGCCGAATTCAGCCATCCGCAGCGGCAGATCACGATAGGACTTGAGGCCCTGGTTGAAAATCTGTACGTGGCCGGGGCAGTTCATCGGCTTGATGGCGTATTCGCGGTTCTCACTGCTGGTTGTAAACATCGCCTCGGCGTATTTATCCCAGTGACCGGAACGTTCCCACAACACGCGGTCCATCATCAGTGGACCTTTCACTTCCTGATAGTCGTACTGGCTCAGCTTCTGGCGAATAAAACGCTCAAGCTCAAGGAATACGCTCCAGCCGTCGTTGTGCCAGAACACCATACCAGGGGCTTCTTCCTGCATGTGGTACAGATCCAGCTGCTTGCCGATTTTACGGTGATCACGCTTGGCCGCTTCTTCCAGACGGGTCAGGTGAGTCTTGAGCGCTTTCTTGTCGGCCCAGGCAGTACCATAGATACGCTGCAACATCTTGTTGTCTGAGTTACCGCGCCAGTAGGCACCGGCAACATTCATCAGCTTAAAGAAATGACAGAAGCGCATGTTGGGCACATGGGGACCGCGACACATATCTGTGTATTCTTCATGGTGATACAGCGCCGGAGTGGCATCACGGCTGATGTTCTCATCCAGGATCGCCATCTTGTAAGGCTCGCCGCGAGACTCGAAAGTATCACGGGCTTCCTGCCAGCTGACCACACGCTTGACCACGTCATAGTTGGTCTTGGCCAGTTCCAGCATACGTTTTTCCAGCTTCTCCAGATCTTCCTGGGTCAGTTTATGCTCCAGGTCGATGTCATAGTAGAAGCCGTTATCGATAACAGGACCAATCGCCATCTTGGTTTCAGGCCACAGCTGTTTGATCGCATGACCCAACAAGTGTGCGCAAGAGTGACGAAGGATTTCCAGCCCTTCTTCATCTTTGGCCGTGATGATCGACAGTTCTGCATCTGTTTCGATCAGATCACAGGCATCTTTTAACTCGCCGTTGACTCGTCCGGCAATACAGGCTTTCGCCAGACCGGGACCAATATCAGCAGCAACATCGAGTGTAGAGACTGGGTTGGCAAA
This sequence comes from Shewanella algae, assembly GCF_009183365.2. Classification (NCBI taxonomy): domain Bacteria; kingdom Pseudomonadati; phylum Pseudomonadota; class Gammaproteobacteria; order Alteromonadales; family Shewanellaceae; genus Shewanella; species Shewanella algae. The sequence goes on along the minus strand of NZ_CP068230.1, from coordinate 2,431,928 downwards.
CTCGCGTTTGCTCCCATCGGGAAGTGTAATTACAGGCATGAAAATTCCTTGTCCAGTGGTGACCCACACGTAGGGCCACTTGGTTATCAATTAAAAAAAGTGTTTAGCCCTTGGGTTAAGGCAGTACAGGAGCCTTAAGGTCTCCGCCGGGCAGGCTGGCAATTTTACGGGATAAGCCCTTGCCTGCGCAACCCAAAAACACTCAAGGGACAAGCTTTTGCTCACAGCCTGGGGCTATACTTGAACTGTGTTGTGATATGAGGTTCTATCGTCCAAAGGGCATAGCGCTACCGGACAAAGGAGGAAGCCATGCAACTCAAGAGTCAGACTATCTGCTGCCCCCATTGCGGCCACCATCAAAAGGTGGAGCTCGACGCCAGCGGCGGCGATCAGGAGTTCTATAATGATTGCCGGGTATGTTGCAACCCTATCCATATGCGGATGCATATCAATGACCAAAGGCACATGATAGAGCTGTACGTCGATGGCGATGACGAACAGCTCTACTGAAAACCCCGTTTCAGGCTGCTTATATAGGACGAGTGCGGCCGCGAATGAAGTGTATCGGCGACAATTAAGCCTGGTGTCGTTGAGCTAGTACGCGCTCGACCGTATCCACTATCGTTTGGGTCTGACTGTCAATTTCGATATTCAGCCAATCCCCTTCCCGATAGTCTTGCAGATTGGTCAGTCTGAGAGTCTCAGGAATGAGATGCAACATAAAGCGATTGCCTTTGACCTCGCCAACGGTGAGGCTACATCCATTGATACCGATAAAGCCCTTATAGAAGATGTACTTCAACCACTCTTCGGCCACTTCCAGCTGCATATTGTAATGGCTGTCACTGATATCCAGATGCACCAACTGCGCCTGGGTATGCACATGGCCGGAAAGAATGTGACCCCCTAGCTCGGTACCAAACTTGAGTGACCTCTCTATGTTAACCTTGTCACCAACCCTTAGTCCGACCAGATTAGTCACCGCCAGAGTCTCTTCCATTACGTCGAAAAACGCCCTATCATCAGCAAGCTGGGTTACCGTCAGGCAAACACCGTTGTTGGCAACACTCGCTCCTATTTCCAATCCCTCGCGCAAGGCGGGAGGCAGAGCGACTTCGAGGGTATTTAGCCCGGGCTTTTTCTCGATCGCCAAGATTTCACACTTGGCTTGAACAATACCTGTAAACATTTTCTCACTCGCTTAGTTGTTAGGGCTGCTTTCATGAATCACACCGGCTTTCAGGCCAAACGCTTAGTTCAACTGGCTTTGCCTGTGCTTATTGCACAACTTACCCAGACAATGATGGGGTTTATCGATACCCTGATGGCCGGCAGAGTCAGTGCTGTCGACATGGCAGCCGTCGCTGTCGGAACCAGTCTCTGGCTACCGGCCATTCTGTTCGTTCAAGGCCTATTGCTGGCATTTACTCCCATGTTTGCCCATCATCACGGTGCAAACAACCAAAAGGCGATTCAACCGCTTGCCTTTCAGGCCGCCTATATTGCCATAACCGGCGCCTTGGGTGTGATGCTGTTTCTGGCATCTGCGCCACATATTTTGGATTGGATGGAACTGGAGCCTGAGCTCAAGCGCCTGACCATAGGTTATCTTGACGGCATTCTCTGGGGGGCGCCGGCCTTTGTGCTCTATCAAGTGCTCAGGGGCTGCAGCGAAGGGATCTCCTATACGCTGCCGACCATGATCATAGGTTTTGTCGGCCTGGCGGTGAATATCCCGGCCAACTATATCTTTATCAATGGTCACTTTGGCATGCCCGCCATGGGCGGCGCCGGCTGTGGTGTCGCTACCGCTTTGGTGTTTTGGGCCATGCTCCTGGCCATGGCCATCTATATGCAGTGGCATAAACGCTTTAGCGAGTTGGCTCCCTTCAAGGCGTTTCACAAACCCCATTTGCACACCATTATGGAGATGACCAAGCTGGGCATGCCTATTGCCATGGCGCTGTTCTTTGAAGTCAGTCTGTTTGCGGTGATCGCCTTGTTACTGGCGCCTCTCGGTGCCACTGTCGTGGCCGGGCACCAAATTGCGCTGAATTTCTCCTCGATTGTATTTATGTTGCCACTCTCCATCGGCATAGCCGTTTCTATTCGGGTCGGTTATTACCTAGGCCGGGGTCAGAGTGATGTGTCGGCACTGGTGACCAAGGTGGGATTGGCTATCGCCTTTTCTCTGGCCATGCTCACCGCGGTGGCGACTGTGGTATTCAGGTATGAGATTGCCCTGCTCTATAATGACAACCCAGAAGTGGTCACTCTGGCAGGCAGTCTGATGCTGATGGCTGCTCTATATCAGTTGTCAGATTCGGTACAAGTGGTTGCGGCCGGTGCCCTTCGTGGCTACAAGGATACCCGCAGCGCCTTTTTCATCACCTTGTTTGCTTATTGGGCTGTGGGGATGACCCTGGGTTATGTATTGGCGTATACCGATTTTCTGGTACCCGCCATGGGAGCACACGGATTCTGGATTGGGCTTATCGCCGGCTTGACCGTAGCCGCGATACTCTTTGCTATCCGTCTGAGATATATCCAGAAAAGTGGCAAACAGTTCGCGGTTATCTCTGACGAGAGCACGAATTAAGCCGAATGCGATCAAAGCTGCAGCAAGTTGTGCAGCAATTCGCCATTCAATAAAAATTTGTGTTTTTTTACTTGCAACTGGCGGCTGCTCGCCCTTAATATAGCGCTCGTTCGAGGGCGACAGCCTGAAAAACGCAATACACCCGTAGCTCAGCTGGTTAGAGCACTACCTTGACATGGTAGGGGTCGGTGGTTCGAGTCCACTCGGGTGTACCACTCTCTTCAGAGTGCCAAAAATGAAAATCATGCAATACACCCGTAGCTCAGCTGGTTAGAGCACTACCTTGACATGGTAGGGGTCGGTGGTTCGAGTCCACTCGGGTGTACCAAGTAACCTGCTTTAAGCAGGTTTTTTTATGCCTAAAATTCCCCTTTCCCGCCATTCCAATTTGCGTTTCCTCTTGCTCTTGTCTTTTCATTCCCGTTGAAAGAGTAAACACCTCTACTGCATGGTATTTTTGTAAATCAAGCCCGACTTTTTGCATATTGCTTACTTTCACCGGCCATGGAATCATGGAGCATAGACAAGGTCCTTTGCCGACAGGGAAATTCATGAGCCAACGTACTCTGCACACGCTGTTCAAACCCGGGTCCATCGCCGTCATTGGCGCGTCCAATCGCGACAAGCGCGCGGGCAATGTGGTAATGAAAAACCTGCTCTCGGGGGGCTTTGCCGGGCCAATTATGCCGGTAACGCCCAAGTATAACGCGGTTATGGGCGTGCTGGCCTATCCCAATATTGAGTCTTTGCCGATCAAACCTGACCTGGCCATCATCTGTACCCGCGCCTCCAGCGTACCGGCGATAGTGGAAACCCTGGCACAATTTGGCTGCAAAGTGGCGATCATCATGGCCTCCGGTATGGCCGATGAATTAAACGAACAAGGCGAAAACCTGCTTGAACTGACTCAAGCCAACGCCAGACGTTACGGCATGCGGATCCTCGGCCCCAACAGTTTGGGGATGATGTTGCCGCCCCAGGGACTCAATGCCAGCCTGGCCCATGCCGGTGCCCTGCCCGGCAAAATCGCCTTTGTATCCCAGTCTGCAGCCATCTGCACCACAGTGCTCGACTGGGCCAACAACAAAGGGATAGGCTTCTCTTCATTTATTTCCCTCGGTGATGCCACAGACATAGACTTCGATGAGCTGCTGGATTTTCTCGGCCGCGATTCCCGCACCAGCGCCATCATGCTTTATATAGATTCGGTCAATGAGAAGCGCCACTTCCTGTCGGCAGCCAGAGCCGCGGCCCGGCATAAACCTATTTTGGTGATCAAATCCGGCCGCAGCGCCGAGGGTGGCAATGCCGCCAAACTGCACACAGGTGGCATTGCCGGTAATGATGCCGTATACGAGGCCGCCTTTCGCCGCGCCGGTATGCTGCGGGTCACCGACTTGGTTGAGCTATTTGCCGCGCTCGAGAGTCTGGCTCACCTCAACCCGCTCAATGGCGAGCGCCTGTGTATTTTATCAAATGGCGGCGGTCCCGCCGTGCTGGCGGTGGATGAATTGGTACTCAAGGGTGGCAAGCTGGCACAGTTGTCCGACACCACTGTGGAGAAACTCTCGCAGTTGTTGCCCTCTACCTGGTCCGGGCAAAACCCGGTGGACATCATAGGTGATGCCGGCGCCGAGCGTTACAGCCAGGCGCTGTCGGTATTAATGGACAGTGATGAGCTGGACGCCATCCTGGTATTGCACTCCCCTTCTGCCCTTGGCGAAAGCGTCACCATAGCCGATGCCTTGATTGACACCGTCAAACAGCACCCGAAACGTAACCGGGTGAGCATCTTAACCAATTGGAGCGGTGAAGATGCCGCTTACCGGGCTCGAAAGCACTTTTCCAAGGCGGGGATCCCAACTTACCGCACACCCGAGGGCGCCGTGCGCGCCTTTATGCATATGGTGGAGTATCGCCGTAACCAAAAACTGCTGCAGGAAGTGCCGCAATCTATACCTGACACTATCCCAACAGACAGCACTACCGCCAGAAGTCTGTTGCAGCAAGCCATAGCCAAGGGCAAACGGGTACTGGAAACCCATGATGCCCGCAACATACTCAACGCCTATGGCTTGGATACCATAGATACCTGGTTTGCCAGGGATGCGGCCGAAGCCGTGGCCATTGCCGAGAAGGCCGGTTATCCCGTGGCATTGAAAGTGCAATCACCGGATATTTTGCATAAATCGGACGTTCACGGGGTAATGCTGAATCTCACATCGGCTTCCGAGGTCAATCAGGCCGCGGCGGCCATAGTCGAACGGGTGCACGCCTCCAACCCTGCAGCCTCGGTGGAAGGCATGATAGTGCAAAAGATGGCGCTGACCGCCGGCGCACAGGAGCTCAGAGTCGCGGTAATCAACGACCCAGTGTTCGGCCCAGCCATCATGCTAGGTGAAGGCGGCTCCGAGTGGGAACCCACCCGGGATGCGGCCGTCGCCTTGCCGCCACTGAATATGGCACTGGCACGTTATATGGTGATCCAGGCGCTCAAGACTCAAAAGATCCGCGATCGTCACTTGCCCCAAGGCTTGGATATGCGAGCCTTGTGCCTGATGTTGACCCAGATTTCGCAGCTCATTATCGATTGCCCCGAAATCGAGAGCCTGGATCTTAATCCTGTATTGGCGGCGGGCGAGAAAATTACCCTCTTGGATGTCAATCTGCGCCTTAACCCGGAAGTTACGGATAACGCCGGGCGACTGGCGATTCAACCCTACCCCAAAGAGCTGGAAGAGAAAGCCAAACTGCGTAACGGCCTTGAGGTGATGTTGCGGCCAATACTGCCGGAAGATGAACCCAAGCATCTGGACTTTGACAACTCGCTGACAGATGAAGACAGATACAAGCGCTATTTCGGGGTGCGCTCGCGTATGACCCACGAAGAAATGGCGGTACTGACCCAAATAGATTACGCCCGTGAGATGGCGTTTATCGCCACCATAAGAGATGAAAACGGCGAAGAGGAAACCTTGGGTGCCGTGCGAGCCTCTATCGATCCTGATAACACAGAAGCGGAATTTGCCATGGCGGTTCGCAGTTCCCATCAGGGGATCGGTATTGGCAAGTTGCTGCTGGATAAGCTTATCAACTACTACCGCACCACAGGCACTCAGGTGTTAACCGGTTTCACCATGTTCGAGAACCGCAATATGGCCAGTCTCGCCAAGAGTCTTGGCTTTACTGTCACCTTTGATATGGAAGAACACCTGATCAAGATGCACATGGAACTTGCGGGCAAGGACACATAACCCTTCTATATTGAAGGTGAACAACCACACCTCAAAACCAAGAACCCGGCCAATGCCGGGTTCTTTTGATAATTGGAGCAGACTCGCTCAACGGCGACAAAGGGCAATCAAGTCCAACTCAGGCTGGTAAACCTTGCTGCTGACATCGAAGAGCCCCAACAGCGTATCGAACAGGTTGTCGTGGGAAACACTCTTGGCGGCGGCTTCCTTTGCCAGGCAGTCATCATTCAGCCCAAGTTGCTGCTTGAATTGCTTGGAAAACCAAGCCATCCAAGGCACCCTGGTTTGTTCACTCGGCGCTATGGCATAGGGTGATCCATGCAGATACATGCCCTTTTCGCCCAGGGATTCACCGTGATCAGACAGATACATCATTGCCGTATCATAATCGCCACTGCGTCCCTTTAGCTGCTCGACCACCTGAGAGACGATATAGTCGGTATACAGAATCGTGTTGTCATAGGTATTGGTGAGCTGCTCGCGGCTGCAGTTTTGAATGTCACTGCGCTGGCAATCCGGGGTAAAACGGCGATATTGTTCCGGATAGCGCAGATAATAGGTAGGTCCGTGACTGCCGATGATATGCAACACTATCAGCCGATCCTGGCCATTGTTCGGCTGCAACAAGGCTTGTTTGAGTTCATCAAGCAGCACCTGATCCTGACAAAACTGGCCATCGCACAGCTTGGGGTCGGCGTTCAGTGCTATCAGCTTGTTTTCCACCCTGTCACACACTCCTTTACAACCGCTGTCGTTATCAAACCACTGCACTTTCACACCGGCATGATTGAGCACATCCACAGCGGTATCCTGAGCCTTGGCGGCGCGGGAGTCATAATCTTCCCGGCTCATTCGGGAAAACATACAGGGTAAAGAAACTGCCGTGGCCGTGCCACAAGAGCTGACATCGCTGAAGATCAGCGGTGAAATCGCCTTGGTGTAGACATTGGTTGGCCTGTCATAGCCATAGTATTGGTAATTTTGCGCCCTGGCGGTTTCACCAACCACCAGCACCATCAGTCTGGGTTTAGTTTCACCGGCTGGTTTTACCTGCTTGGCATCTGTACCCAACTTTTGATATTCGAGCGGCTTTTGCAGGTAGTGCTGATTGATGTATTTGGCCGCCGAGCCGACAAAATAGGTGGGCACAATGTAACGTTTGATTTCATCATTATTGCGACCAAAAGCCAGATAATTCTGCATATAGAAAAAGGCTATCACCACTATGATGAGGATGTTCGCTATAATGTACAGCGCCTTGTACGCCAGCTCCTTGCCTATGGGCTTATAGGCGATCTGGATACGATACAAGAGCACTGCCGGCAGCACCCCGGTCAACAGCAGATTTAATATCGATGCCCAGTTCACATAGGTCAAGGCCTCGGCGCTGTTGGTCTGAAAGGTATTCTCTATCATGCCGGTATCGAATACTACGCCATATTTGAACGCGGCAAAAAATACCCCCGATGAACACAGCAATAGCACAATAAAAAAAGGTTTGAGAATATATTTAAAGCTGAACAGGGAAAACAGTATCCCCAAAGCCGAGATCAAGAAGATGGGAATAGTAGCCACAAACAAAGGGTCCACATGCGCTTGGTTCTCGAGCCCCTGTTTGACTATGGTAAAAAAAGGCACATTGAACACGGCCACAAAAAACAGTGCCAGTACAAAGGTCAGGCGATTGACAGAGATGGGATTCAACACACTCATTCCTAAATGACGGTTAAAATTGATGCAAGGCCCAGCAATTTTAACTTATGGTTAACTAAATGTTAATATAACAATTTTATCTTAAGGTTCCCTTATCGGTTCCGACATCGCTCATGGGGCCGAATTAAGCTTTCAGACTCTGTGCCAATGGGAAAGTTCGCGATGCACCATACGCTAAAACTGCGGTATAAAAGGTTAAAAGAGTCGTTTGATAACTCAAGAGCCGCTTTGCATGCAAATGTCCCGCAATTGTAAGTTGGAGACGCATTAAGCATGGCAAACTGAAAGTCGTCAAAATGTCTCTGAGAGTAAATTACGGCAAGTTTTATTGTGCTCTTCCATGTTCCGGAGAAAAAGAAAGCGCCTTTTAAAGGCGCTTTGAGGTTTTATATCAGGGTAAACAGTCGCAATTAGAATTCGCTGTTGAGCCGATTGAAGAACCCAAGCAGTTGCTCCAGCTCAGCGTCACTGAATTTCGCGGTCATCTCACGGGTTAACTGCAGATGCAGGGCATCATGTTCCTTAAACATCTGCTCGCCCTTTTCGGTTAAGGATACCTGGATGGCGCGCCGGTCATTTTCCAAGGGCTGACGTTCGGCCAGGCCCGCCTTAACCAAACGTTCAACCTGCACGGTCAGGGTTCCTGTGGTAATACCGAGCTTTTCCGCCAGTTCCTTCATCTTCATAGGGCCGTGAGCCCCCAGGATCTCCACTGTATGGATCTGCGCCAGTGAAGCGCCTTGGTCTCTGACTACGCTCTGCTCCCATGAGGACAGACGCTCATAAAACTCTATGATGGCGTGGTTGATTGACTGTTGCAGCGAATCCTGCCGCTGTTGCTGTTTCATCTATTTTTGCACCTCAATGATGATGGTGATGATGTCCTGTCTCTGTGTGGCTCGCTTGCTCACATTCTTTGGCTCTCGGCATCGCCGCTTTATCGCAGTCGGCACATTGATTTACTTCAATGGTCAGATGATCTATGCGACTGAAATCCGCCAGCAACTCATGATAATAGTCGGTACTGTGGGGAGCGTGGCTCACCAAAGAGATCATGGCTGCGTGATGATCGGCGCTGACCGGCCACACATGAATATCGGTTACCTTGTGGTCTTTTTCGGCTTCTATCCGTTCCACCAGCTTACGACTGAACTCGGCTTCAACACCTGCGTCAAGCAAAATAGGGCTGGTTTGGCTGATAAGTCCCCAAGCCCAGCGACTGATGATAACAGCTCCGACAATGCCCATCACGGGATCCAGCCAATTCAATCCGAAATATTTACCGGCCAACAGCGCGCCAATTGCCAACAAGGAGGTCAAGGCATCGGCCAATACATGGAAATAGGCTGCGCGCAGATTATGATCTTTGTGTCCGTGGGAATCCCCATGGTTGTGGACATGCTGCTGTGCGTGATCGCTGTGATGGCTGTGATTGTGGCTATCTGCCTGGCTATGTCCATGGTTATGCCTATGACTGTGGCTGTGGCCATGGTTATGCCTATGACTGTGGCTGTGGCCATGGTTATGCCTATGACTGTGGCTGTGGCCATGATCGTGACCGTGATGATCCTTGAGCAGAAATACACTGACGATGTTGACGGTTAAACCTATGATGGCCACCAGAATCGCCTGGTCAAAATGAATATCTTCCGGATACAGGAGTCTGGAGCCGGACTCTATCAGCATCAACAGTGCCACCAAACCGAGTGCAATCGCACTGGTAAAACCACCGAGTACGCTGACCTTGCCGGTACCAAAGGCAAATCTCGGGTTGTTGGCATGTTTCCTGGCGTAAGAGTAAGCAAACAATGTCAGCATAAATGCCGCAGCATGAGTTCCCATATGCCAACCATCGGCCAACAACGCCATGGAGCCGTATATAGTACCGGCAACAATCTCGGCCACCATGGTGACCACAGTCAGCAAGAGCACCCACTTGGTACTCTTCTCTCCCTGCTCATTATGGTGGGTAAAGTTATGCTTATGCTGCCAGCGCGTGGTGGTGTGAAACTCTGAACTCATAGTTAGCCTGCTGTTATATTTTGATATTCAAACTATTTGATTGGCGAAATATCTCTCTTTCCTGACACAATTTCAAGCATTGCGACTGAAAAAAATCACAAGTGTGACCATGGGATTAACAAACTTCATCCTAAAGTCGGGGGATTATGTCTTATTTGTGTCACCTTTCAGTTATCTGGCTGTCACATGGCGTTATTAGTCTTTGCGTCGCATTTGCAATTCCTATAACGAGATAGAAGATCACGGAGTGAAATCTTATGAGCAAGGCAACTTTCGATCCGACGCGTTATAACAAGAGTCAGAACGAACCTTTTGCCCAGGTACTGGATAAGCACCTTTCCCGGCGCAATTTTGTAAAAAGTGGCTTGGGCGTCAGTGCCCTGACTGCATTCGGCGGCTTCGGCCTTGCCGGCTGTGGTTCCGACAACAATAACACCTCTGGCACACCGGATCCTGTGCCCCCTACTCCGGTTCCTCCCAGCCAATCCAGTGTTATACTCGGTTTTGAGTCGGTAGCCGGTTCTCGCCTTGATGCAGTGGTTATCCCTGAAGGTTACCGGGCTCAGGTCCTGGCTCCCTGGGGGACTCCGCTGAACAGTAAAGCGGCCGATTGGAAGGCTGATGGCAGTAATACCGCCCAGGATCAGGCCAACTCTGTGGGTCAAAACCACGACGGCATGCATTTCTTCCCGCTTAATGAAGCCGGAACCGATGGCCTCTTGTGTATCAACCATGAATACATTGAACCAGATGCCCTGCACCCCAACGGCCCGACTATGGATGCCGATACCGGCCTGAGAACCCTAGTCGATGAAGTCCGTAAAGAGATCAATGCTCACGGCATGACTGTGGTACGCATCAAGCTTAACGACGGCAGCTGGGAAGTAGTCAAGGACGACAAACACAATCGCCGCTTCACCGGTGCTTCCACCATGGATCTCAGCGGCCCGGTAGCCTACACAGACAAAGTCGTAACCGCCTTCTCGCCTGATGGCAGCCAGACCCGCGGCACCCTGAACAACTGTGGTAACGGTTATACCCCTTGGGGGACTTACCTCACCTGCGAAGAGAACTGGCCCGGCTACTTCGTCAATAAGGGCGAGATGACTCAAGCCCAAAGCCGTATCGGTGTCAGCAGCAGTTCTACCCGCTATGGCTGGGCCGATCTGGCCGGTCATGCCGAAGAGCGACTGGATGAATTTGCCCGTTTCGATGTCACCCCCAAGGCCAGCGATGCCATGTATGACTATCGCAATGAAGATAACGGCTATGGCTATATCGTCGAAGTCGATCCCTACAATCCCAACTCCCGCGCAGTCAAACGCACAGCCCTGGGGCGTTTCCGTCATGAAGGCTGCGCCTACGGCAAGCTGACCGAAGGCAAACCACTGGTATTCTATTCGGGCCATGACTCGCGCTTCGAATATCTGTACAAGTTTGTTTCGGCGGCGCTTTGGGATCCCAAGGATGCAGACAGCAGCAACCGCCTGGCAACCGGTGCCAAGTACATGGATGAAGGTACCCTGTATGTGGCCAAGTTTAACGAAGGTGGCGTAGGTGAATGGTTGCCGCTGACCATGGATGCCATGACAAAGGACGGCAAGACCCTGGCCGATACATTTGCCAGCCAGGCAGATATCATCATCAATACCGCCGGCGCCGCCGATTTGGTTGGCGCGACACCAATGGACAGACCCGAGTGGTGTGTTGTGGATCCTTTCACCGGCAGTGTCTATCTGACCCTGACCAACAACTCCAAGCGGACTGAAGCCAACGCCGCCAACCCAAGGCTTAAAAACAACTTTGGCCATATCATCCGCTGGGATGAAGGTGCCAGTGATACCGAGTTTAGCTGGGATATCTTCCTGTTCGGTTCTCCGGCCGACGGTGACGACGCCACCAACCTCTCCGGCCTGACTGAACTTAACCAGTTGGCCAGCCCGGACGGCCTGGCGTTCGATGCCCGCGGTATTCTGTGGATCCAGACAGATAATGGCGCCAAAGAGGTGACTGAGCACACCAACGACCAGATGCTGGCAATAGTGCCATCCAAGATGGTCGATGGCGACGGCAAGCCTCTGACAGTTACCGCCGACAATCAAACTGAGCTGAAGCGCTTCTTCGTCGGCCCCAATGGTTGTGAAGTCACAGGCTTTGCTATCTCGCCGGACTACACTTCGGTATTTGCCAATATCCAGCACCCGGGGAATTGGCCGGTATCGGCCAATGCCGCCGAGGAAACACCCATCGGCACCAGCATACGTCCGAGGGCAGCGACCGTGGTACTGCGTAAAGTCGATGGTGGTGAAGTCGGCATTTAAATAAACAGCTGTGTTTAAACGAACAGCCGGTTCACACGAACCGGCCTGAACTGACAACGCCCGCCAGACTGAACCTGGTGGGCGTTTTGCCTCTCGATAACTTGAATTAAGAGCAAGCACATAGCTGGTACTATTTTGATTTGTATAGCAATACAAAATTATTTATGATTTTTTTGAAAATAAATAACCCTTTCTCAGAAGCTGGCCGTTTAACTCTACAGAAGCGCAATCATACACAGCGCCAATCCAATAATTGATTTCAGCCCATAGCGGGCCCATAAGGAGAAAACCTATGCTTAAGTCCGGCAAACTGAAACTGGCACTTATCGCTTCCGCTTTGTTATCTGCCCAGGTTTTGGCAGTCAGCCCGCCGCATCCACAGGGATACAATCAGAACATGATTACTGCAAACCAATTTGATGCCAACAGCTATCAGCCGCAGGATAGCAGCAAGATGTTCCCCGCCCCCAAAGAAGGCATGGTGCAACACATACTGACCCTGCCCCAATTGGAAAACGAAGACGACTACATGGTTGAAATTCAGGTGGGCCAAACCCAGATGGTCGACTGCAACAAGCACGGCCTGATGGGCGAGCTGAAGCAGATGGATCTCAAAGGTTGGGGTTACACCTATTGGGAGTTGGATGAAATTGGCCCGGGACGCTCGACCATGATGGCCTGCTTCGATAAGGCCAAGCATGAAGAGTTTGTTCGCATTCCGGGTGAATACAAGCTGAGATATAACAGCAAGTTGCCTATGGTTATCTATCTGCCTAAAGATGCCGAGCTGCGCTACCGGGTGTGGCGGGCCGAAACAGTGTTCAATTATTCCAAGTAACACAGTGCCTTAAGCCTTCTGGCTGCTCAAATAGAGCTGCAACAAACCTTTTCCCGGCCGGTTGCAGCTTTTTTGCTTTATTCTCGATTGCAGAACCTTATAATCGCTGCAGTTTTCCTTTAGAGCCTTTTTTCGGATGAAACTCAGCTTTGTACTCGTCTCCCCTGCTCGCGCCGCCAATGTTGGCGCCGTAGCCCGCGCAATCAAGACCCAAGGGTTCAGTGAACTCGTTGTGGTGAATTCGCAAGCTCACCGGGAAGAGGAAGCGGCCTGGGTCGCCTGCGGCGCCGAGGACATACTGGCCAACATCCGTGAAGTGGCCAGCCTGGAGGAGCTCAGAGAAGAGTTTGAGCTTATGGTGGCCACCACAGCAAGAGAGCGCGGCAGCCCAAGACACTATTTAAGCCCGGCAGAACTCGGCGAACAACTGAGTCATCAGCAGGAACAGGTGAAGCGCACCGCCATCGTCTTTGGTTGTGAGGCCAGCGGCCTGAGTAACGCCGACTTGGCGATTTGTGACTTGCTCAGCTACGTACCACTGGCCACCGAATACCCTTCCCTCAATCTGGCGCAAGCCGTGATGGTCTATTCCTACGCTCTGGGTCAGGCTTTGGCTTGTGCCGATGGCAGCCTGGGGCTAAAAAGTGCTCAATCGCCGTTGGCGCAACTCAGCGCCCTCAAACAAAAAGCCACCACTCTGCTGGAGCGAGTCGGTTCCGCCGATGATGCCAAGTTAAGCCTGTGGTTGAATGAGAGCCTCTCTCGCCTCAGTGACAGAGACGCCAAAATGGCCCACCAACTGCTGGGCGATATCCTCAAGAAACTCGACTGAGGTTACTGTGTTCCCTGGGTTAACTCTTTGCCGGTGCGCCGCCACGCAGGGCGCGGTATAGGGCTATCATAGCCAGCAACTTATCGCGTTTTGACTCGCTCAACGAAAGCTCGGCGCTGAAGCGTTGGCGCTGGGCATCCATCAAATCAAGTGAAGTAGCAACACCGTTCTTGTATCTGAGCCGCGCCAGGCGCACATACTCAGAGGAAGCATCGAGCAAGCGTTGCTGCTCTATCAGAGCCTGCTGCGTTCTCTGATAATCATTCATCGCATTGCGTACTTCCATATAGGCGTTCAATACCGTGCTGCGATAAGCAAGCATTGCCTGTACCTGCGCCTCGTTGGCTATATCATATTCGGCGCTTATCTTGCCGGCATTGAAAATTGGCGCCGTGATCCCACCGAGCAGCGACCAGGTGAGCCCCTTTGAGCTGAAAAGGTTATCCAGGCTATTGGATTCGCGGCCATATTCGGCGGTAATGGTAAACCCGGGGAAAAAGGCGCTCTTGGCTACCCCAACCCCGGCCGTGGCCGCTACCAGAGCCAGCTCGCTGGCGCGTACATCCGGGCGGCGCGACAGTAGCTGTGAAGGCACCCCAACCGCCAGAGATTCGGGAAATTCACTGCTCACCAGTTTGGGAAGCTCTGGCAAGGGGTGATCGTAAGCCCCCAGTAAGATAAGCAACTGATTACGTTTAGCCTTGCTGTCATATTCGAGCTGAGGCAAGGTCACCATGGCGGTTTGATATTCCACTTCCGCCTGGTGTACATCGAGACCCGAGATCATCCCGTTGGCCCGCCTGAGCTTAGCCAGCTGCAGTTCCTTGGCGCGGATCTGAGCCGTTTCCCGGGAGATCTTAAGTCTTTGCTCTATATCGGTCAGCTCGTAAAAGGCGGTAGCGATATCACTGATAAGGCTGATTTTGGACGCCTCAAGCAGCTCTGCCTGCGACAGAGTATTGGCAATCGCCGCCTCACTGGCCCGGCGATTGGCGCCCCAGATATCCAGCTCCCATGAAGCGACCCCGTTAAGGCCCAAGGCTGTCTTGGCACTGGGATCTTTATTGGTAATGGCGCTGCTGAGCGACCGTTTGGCTTCAAACTCCAGCCCAAGTTCGGGCCACAGGGCCGCATCGACCACCCGCCCTTCGGCTCTGGCGGCTCGCAGCCTGCTCTGCATCATCGCCAGGTCGATATTGTTTCCCAGCGCCTGACGAATAAGCGCCTGCAGTTCGGGATTGAGGAAAAACGTCTGCCATTCATCCTTAACGGCTTCATTGGACTCTACTTGCGGCAGCGTCTTATCAAACTGCGCCGGCATGTTGAGCTCGGGGCGCTGATAATCCGGCCCCAGAGTGCAGCCCCAAAGGCCCGAGGAAAGTATCAAAGCGACTAGCGCCGGTCTAGTGCATTTGCAACTGACAAGGCTCTTGTTCGGATTCTCTTGGCTCATGGCTAATACTCCGGTCATTATAAGCCTTCCTCCGTTGCCGGCTTTTGGCTTGCCGAATCACCCTTAACCTTGGCGCGAACCCAACCGGCTGTGGTCACAAAGAACAGCGGCACCAGTATAATCCCTATGCTGGTCGCCAGCACCATGCCGCCGAGGATAGGAATAGATACCGAGTGGCGACTGACTGAGCCGGGTCCGGCCGATAACACCAGTGGCAAGACACCGAGAATAAAGGCCATGGAGGTCATCAAAATCGGCCTGAAGCGCATCGCGGCGGCTTCCATTGCCGCCTCCAGTCTTGAACGGCCCTCCCGGTGCAGTTGATTGGCGAACTCGACAATCAAAATCGAGTTTTTGGCTGCCATCCCGATGAGGGCGATAAAGGCGACCTGGAAGAAGAGATTACTCTGCATACCACTGAGCAGTGTCGCCAAAGAGGCTCCCAGCATGGCGACCGGAGCAATAAGCAGCACGGCCACAGGAATGGTCCAACTCTCATACAGCGCCGCCAAAAACAGGAATACAAACACCAAAGCCAGTGTAATGGCGATACTGGTCTGGTTGGCCGAGCGTACTTCCTGGAAGGTAAGCCCGGTCCATTCGTACTTGAATTCGGGCGGCAGCATGGGCTTGGCCACTCTGTTGATTGCTTTTATCACATCGCCTGAAGCATACCCGGCTGCCGGAGTGATGTTGATGGAAGCACTGGAGAACAGATTGTAGTGAGTCACAGCCGCCGGCCCCACAGTATATTCATAGTCGGCCAGAACTCCGATAGGCACCATGACACCATTGGATGACCGGACATAATAATCTTTGATCTGCTGGGGGAACTGGCGATAACTGTCCTCGGCCTGAACCCTGACCTTATACACCCGGCCAAACAGATTGAAATCATTGACTACAGAGGAATCGGTAAAGGTCTTGATAGTGCTGTAAAGATCGGCCACATCCACCCCGATAGCCATAGCCTTGGCTTCGTTGACCGAGAGATACATCTGCGGAATGGAACCCTGCAGCGACATGGCCGCTGCCGCGACTTCCGGTTGTTGTTTGAGCTGCTCCACCAATTCGTTGCTGGTTTCCATCAGCCCCTTGAAATTGGTTCCCGAAGTATCCTGCAGCACCATTTCAACCCCGGAGCCGTTCCCCAAACCGGGCACGGCCGATGGCAGGTAGAGGTTGAACTCTGCCTGCAATACCTGGCTGAGTTCATGTTTCAGCTCTTTCATCACTTTCTGCACTGTGGCCTGGCTTTGCTCCCGCTCCGCCCAGGGCTTGAGGACCACTTCAAACTGGCCGTTGGCCTGATTCGAACCCGAGCGGCGGTTTTCACCGGCCAGGGTGAAGGACCAGGCTACCGCAGGATGGGCCAGCACATGGCGCTCGGCAATCTTGAGTACCTTTTGGGTGCGGTTGACCGTCGCTCCGGCCGGCAATGTCATATCAATAAAGAAACGCCCTTGGTCCTCATCCGGCATAAAGCTCGATGGCAAGTGGCTCATAATGTACCAAACCGCCACCACCATGGCGCCAAACACCAGGTAACTGCGCCGCGCATGTTTGTTGGCTACACCTACCAGGGATACGTATTTGTCGGTCAATTTGGAGAGGCGGTTGTTGAGCCAGAAGAAGAAACCGCTCTTGGCCGCATCGCCCGGACGCAACAACAAGGCGCAAAGTGCCGGACTAAGGGTCAATGCCACCACTGTCGAGATCAGCACGGCCACAGCAATGGCGACAGCAAATTCCCGATACATAATACCTGTGATACCGGCAAGGAAGGACACAGGAACAAACACGGCGCACAGCACCAAACTGGTCGCTATCAGGGCTCCGGATAACTCTTTCATGGCGCTGCGGGTTGCCGCCATTGGGCTCATGCCCTTTTCATTGATAAGTCGCTCGACGTTTTCCACCACCACAATGGCATCGTCAACCACAATACCAATGGCCAAAACCAGTGCCAGTAGGCTTACTGTATTGATGGTAAAACCGAAGGCCAGCATGGCGGCCAGCGTCCCTATCAAAGAGACAGGTACCGCAATCGCCGGGATAAGGGTCGCCCGCAGGTTCTGCAAAAACAGGTACACCACCAACACCACCAACACCAAGGCTTCGATCAGGGTCTGCACTACCTCATCGATAGACTCTTCGATAAACACAGAAGCATCGTAAAACACCTGCCAGTCCATACCGCTTGGGAACTTGGTCGCGAGTTCGGCCATGGTTTCCTTGACCTTACGGGTCACCTCAAGGGCATTGGCACCGGGCAGCAAATACACCTGCAAGATGGTGGCGTTTTCCCCATTGAGTTGTGATTGTAAGGTATAAGCCGAAGAACCCAGTTCTACCCTGGCAATGTCACGCAAGCGAATGAGCGAGCCGTCGGGATTGGCGCGAACTATGATTTCCTCAAATTCCCTGACACTGGACAGACGTCCGCTGGCGGTTATCGGCAAGGTCTGGCTCAAGGCGCTAGTGTTGGGTTGGGTACCCACGGTACCAGCCGGAGTTTCCTTGTTTTGTGCCTTGATGGCATCGATAACGTCTGTGGTAGTCAGGCTGTGACCGGCCAAGGCATCCGGGCGCAACCACACCCGCATGGCATAACTGCGAGCGCCTGTGTTACGAACCCGGCCAACGCCGGGGATCCTTCTCAGTGCCGATTCGATATTGATGGAGGCGTAGTTGGAGAGGTAAATCTCATCGAAACGGGGATCTTTGGAGGTCAATGACAGCTTGAGCAGTTCCACCGAGGAATCCTTGGAGACTGACACCCCGGCGGTCTGTACATCGATAGGCAAGCTATCGATGGCCTGCTGAGTGGCATTCTGCACATCCACCGCCGCCAGATCCGGACTGGTGCCCACATCAAAGGTAATGGTGACATTGGTGCTGCCGGAATTGGTGCTCTTGGAGCTCATATAGATCATATTGGGCACACCGTTGACCTGCTGCTCCAGCGGTGTTGCCACAGACTCGGCGGCTGTAGTGGAAGCTGCCCCCGGATAAGAGGCTGAGATACTCACCTGCGGCGGCGTGATATAGGGATATTGATCCACCGGCAGCTGGAACATGGCTATCAAGCCCAGGAGCACGATAACGATACTGATAACAGCCGAGAATACCGGCCGTCCGATAAAGAACTGAGCCATTTACTTACGCTCCTGTTCTTTTGATTGCTGCTCCAGCGCCTCTTTCTTTTCCTGCTCGTCGAGCCGCTTTTGATACTCTTTGGCATCCAGCGGCTCGGCCAGTTGGCCATGACGCACACGGTGCATGCCTTCGACTATCACTCGTTCACCGGCGTTGAGACCGCTTTTGACCACCACGCCTTCCGGGCCCTGGTATTCAATCACGATAAAGCGCCGCTCAACCTTATTGTCCGGCATCACCACCATCACATAGACACCGCCCTGATCCACCTGAGTCGAACGCTGCGGGATCACTATGGCATTGTCTATCTCACTGAGTTTGATCCTGACATTGGTGTATTGACCCGGCAATAACTCCTTGTCCGGATTGGGCAGTACCGCCCTCACCTCAAAGGTACCTGTGCTGGAATTGACCTGGGGATCGGTAAAACTGACGTTACCCAAATAGCGATAATCACTGTTGTCCGGTAAGGTGATACGCACAAAGCCTTCAACCGCCTTGCCTTCAGTTTCCGCTTCCTGCTGTTGGTTGTAACTGGTCATTCGCCGTCTGGCATTGAGGTAATCCAGCGCCGACATATTGAAATTCACATAGATGGGATTCACCTGCTTCACCCGTGTCAGCAGCGATTGCCCCTGACTGCCGACCAAGGCGCCGATATCCACCTCAGAGCGGCTGACCAGACCTGCGATCGGCGCTCTTATTTCGGTATAACTGAGTTCCAGCAGCGCCTCTTCCAGCTCGGCGTGGCCGGCGGCCAGGGCCGACTTGGCCTGCGCCAACGCAGATAGGGCATTATCATAATCCAGCTGACTGGCGGCATCCTGCTCATAGAGGGGTTTCAGACGCTTCACATCCCGCTGCGCCTTTTCCAGTATCGCCTGCTGCGACTCGACGTTGGCCTTGAGTCGATTAACCACAGCGTTATAGGGCTTGTTATCTATCTTATACAAGATATCGCCGGCATTGACCGCGCTGCCCTCGGTAAAGAGCCGCTCCTCGACAAAGCCATCGACGCGGGCCCTGACCTCCACATCCAAAGAAGCCTTGGTGATACCGACATAATTACCATAGACAGGCACCGTCGCCTGTTTGACCTCTTCCACCACCACCAGTTTGGGCGTGATGGCAACGGGTTCGGGGTCACAACCGAGCAATAAAAAGCCACTGACGATAAGCAGTGGCATAGAGAAAAGCGATGCATTTGAACCCTTTCGGGCGAAGACGGTCATTAGCGCAGCAAAGACAGAGGACATAGCAGCTTCCAGCGTTCAATGGGAGATCCTGATTGTTAAACACCCCGACGTTTGGCGACAGGTTGTTCATTTACCAGTGTAAGTCCTTGAAGCTGCGTGTCAATTCCCGACTATTATTAAGGGAAAGCTAATAACTTATTTGAGCCTCAGTGTTTCAACCTGAAAGGCAAACTGCTCTTTAAGTGATTGAATATGCTCGGGCTTATTTTTTATCAAGCGGCTACGTGTTGCCAGACTGCTGCTGATAAAGAGCTTAAACCAAGTATCAAGCGCTTCGGCGCAGTCCTCTTCACCCAGAGACTGCAGCGTTAAAATTGCCACTTCGGCCGTACCCATCTGAAAGTCGCGGCTACCCTTTCTGAGCTGATAGCGAGCCAAGGTTTCGGCGCTGAATGACAACATAGGTAATTGATGCAGGTAAGCACTCTTGCGAAACATCTTCACCGCCTCACGCCAACTGCCATCGAGCAAAATGAACAGCGGTCGCTTGCCTTGCTCCGGATCTCCCTGATTAGCGAGCACTTCGCTCAAAGCCTCAGTCACCACCTCTTGCCCCGGTAAGGCATATTCCCCCGGAAACACCAGATAAGGCTGATAATCCGGGTTTTCCAGCAAGGCTAAGAGTTGAGGGTCCGGCTGAGTTCTCGACCAAAGAAAGGCATGGGTATCCGGAATGAGATCGGCTATCAAACGCCCGCTGTTGCTGGGTTTCAATACCTCGGCATCATACATAAGCAAAGCAAACGCCGCTTCGCAGGGCAGAAGGCGCCTGTGCTCACAGGTACAAAAGCTCTGCTCCAACAGGCAACGGCCACAGCGAACAAGATTCTTGCCCCTTGATGCATAAGGCTTGGTCGACAGCGACTGTCGGTATTCATACAGACGGTGTACCGCGTGAGGTTGAATTGACATGAATTTCCCGAATTACAATGACTTAATAACTCTAGTGTACGACTTTCTTACCGCCAGCCTTGATGCTTTGACTGCCGTACGTAAGAGCCGGCGCAGTTTACTGCTGCATCCATGTGGCAGCAAGTCATTTAACCTCACTCTTGCCAGGATAGCCGGCACTTGGTGCTTGTCCATAAGGCCGAATGAAAGAGCCGATGGAAAATAATCCATCATCAAGATTTGTAAACATATCATTCCAATATAGAGACTCAATACAGCAATGAAAGCCCTCTGTAGTGCTGCCATAGCGCTTCCAAAGGTAAACACCCCCAACTTTTGGGTTATATTCCACCCAAACAATGTAAAGATTAAGGTACACAAACCTATTCTATAGAAAATGTTATCAATAGCTTTAATTTTTTTCTTGTATAACAGCGACTTCTGTCATTGAAATTGCAAAATTGCCGAGTATGATAGCGCCCGTCTCGGGAGCTCCCGAGCAGGAAGGGGCTGATACTTATCTCAAGAGGCACTCGCCTTGTCGGCATCTTCCCAAACGGTTCTTTAGTTATGGTTCTTTATCAAGGTTGTAGGAGTATTACTGTGGTACCTGATGAGAATGTTTCCGGCGTATCCTTGAAGCCTTTATTAATCATGCTGGTGATGATGGTCGCCAGCGGCCAGATTGCCCAAACCATTTTTGTGCCGGCGCTGCCTATGATGGGTGAGCAATTCAGTGTCAGTGCCGGGCAACTGCAGGCGATTATGGGCACTTATCTCTTGGCCTATGGCCTACTGCAATTTGTTTATGGTCCGGTATCGGACAGATTCGGTCGCAAGCCGCTGCTGCTCATCGGTCTCAGTCTTTTCGTCATAGGTGCCATCATCGCCGCCTGCGCCGAGAGCTTTAATACCTTGCTGCTGGCCAGCGCCATTCAAGGCTGCGGCACCGCCAGTGCCGGTGCCCTTTGCCGCTCTATTCCAAGAGATTTCTTCTTCGGCGAAAAACTGGTGCGTTTCAACAGCTATGTGTCCATGGCCGTGGTGTTCTCGCCGCTGCTGGCTCCCTTTATTGGCGGAGTGTTGAGTGTGCATTATGGCTGGCATGCCGTGTATTGGTTCCTGGCTTTTTTCGGTGTCTGCGTGGTGATAACCCTGGCGCTGAGGTTCAAGGAATCCCTCCCCAAGGAGAAACGCCAGCCGCAGTCCATGCTCAAGTCCTATGCCTTGGTGCTGAAGCACAGAGCCTTTCGCGGTTATCTGCTGTCCTTGGTGGCTACCTTCGCCGGGATTGCCGCCTTTGAAGCCATCGCCGGTATACTCTATGGCCAGGTGCTGGCTATGAGCCCCATGATGGTCAGTTGTTATTTCGTGGCGCCTATTCCGGGTTATCTGTTGGGAGCCTGGTATGCCGGCAGACAGGCATCACTGCATAAACTGTTTCACCACGGTGTAGCCCTGCTGGGTGCCGGAGCACTGTTTTTACTGCTGCCCGGCCTGTCAACTTTGGTGATAGGTTGGAGTCTACTGATTGGCTCAGTGCTCTTCTTTACCGGGGCCGGCATATTGTTTCCGGCGCTGACATCGGCGGCGCTTGAGCCCTTCCCGCGCCAAGCCGGGGTGGCCGGCGCCCTGCTTGGTGGACTGCAGAACTTTGCCGCCGGTCTTGCGGCCATGTTGATGTCGCTGGTGCCCATGATGGGACAACTCAGCATTGGGCTTTTGACTTCGTCCATGGTGGTGCTGGTGGTGTTGGCACTCAACTATGCCAGAACCCATCCGGATATCGATGTGCATACCGCCGGGGACCCGCTCTGATTTCCCTGTCAAACCATTAAGCAAGACCGGCCACTGGCCGGTCTTGCTGCTTCTACCCCTTACACTTCATGCTCTTCTTTGCGATTCAGACTTTGTCAGCGTTTTAGTCGACGAAGGCATTCGCTTTTGGACGTTATCCTTATGCGCCTTGCCAAACTGCGATCATGACAACAAAGCCAAAACAACCGAATAGCTCAGGCATAAAAAGCGCCCCTAAAGGAGCGCTGGTACCTAAATCTGAGGTTAAACCGAAAACAAAACCAACAGCCCTACCTTAAACGGTTTGGCGACTGATTAGGCCGGTTATTCTGCCAGCTCCTTTTCCAGTTGCTGCGCCACGGCTTCGGGCGAACTGGAATGGCGGGCAAACAGTGAATAAGCCACAGGGATGACCAACAGGGTAAACAAGGTGGCCAGCAAAATGCCGGAGAGCACCACCACACCGATGACAAAGCGGGTCTCGGCGCCGGCACCTTCGGCGAGCACCAGAGGCACGGCACCGGCGGCCGTGGTTATGCCTGTCATCAGTATGGGTCTGAGCCTTTGGTTGGCCGCCTGCAAAATAGCAGCATCAAAGTCGACCCCCTTATCCCTGAGCTGGTTGGCAAATTCAACAATCAGAATACCGTTCTTGGCCGCCAACCCCACCAACATGATGATGCCTATCTGGCTGTAGATATTCAGACTTTGACCGGTCAGCAACAAACCCACCAAGGCGCCCACGGTTGCCAGCGGTACAGTCAGCATGATCACCATGGGGTGAATATAGCTCTCAAACTGCGCCGCCAATACCAGGAACACTATCCCCAGTGCCAGCAGGAACACGAAGTACATGGAGCTGCCGGACTCCTGATAGTCGAGCGACTGACCTTTGTAGCTTATCAAGGCTTCTGCCGGCAGATAGGTGTGGGCCAAATCATTGAGATAATCGAGCGCCTCACCCAGGCTGTAACCTTCCGCCAAACTGGCCTCCAGCGTAATGGCCCGCATCCGGTTGTAGCGATGGAGCTGACTGGCGTCGGCAAACTCCTCTATGCTGACCAGGTTCGAGAGTGGGATCAGCTGCTTGCTGCGATCTGAGCGCACATAGATATTCTGCATATCCGAGGCGGTGTTTTGGCTGTCGCGGTTCCCCTCAATGATCACGTCATACTCTTCACCGTCGCGCATAAAGGTAGTCACCAGGCGTGACCCCAACATGGACTCAAGCGTGCGCCCTATATGAGCGATGGAAACCCCGAGATCGGCCGCCCTGTCTTTGTCGATAACGACTCTGAGCTGGGGCTTGGTTTCCTTGTAGTCATGATCCAAACCGACGAGATTGGGGTTTTCCGCCGCTTTTTCGAGCATGATGTCGCGCCATCTGGCAAGCTCCTCATAACTGGGGCCGCCAATGACAAACTGCACAGGTTTGCCCACTCCACGGCCAAAGGCCTGACGCATTACAGGAAACGCTCTGACACCGGCGAGATCGGCCAGCCTGGCACGGACATCATTGATGATCTCCTTGGCGGGACGGCGCTGGCCCCAGTCATTGAGCACTATGATCGCCATACCGTTGGAGAAGTTGGCCGAGCCGCCCCAACCGCGAGGCGCACGGATCAACAAACGCTTGATTTCGCCGCTGTCGACCAGAGGCATCAAACGTTGCTCCACCTCGTTCATATAGGCTTCAATATATTCATAGCTGGCGCCTTCCGGGCCGTTGACCATCAGGAACATAGAGCCCCTGTCTTCTTCCGGCGCAAACTCCTGCGGGATCAGTTTAACCATGTAGGCACTGGCCCCAAGAGCCGCCACCACCAACAGGGAAACCAGCAAGGGGTGCTTCATGGCGCCGGTGAGGCTGCGGCTGTAAAAGCCTGCCAGAGCGTTCATTCCCTTGTCGACCTGCCGCATCAACCAGGTATCCTGGCTCGCGGGTTTAAGCAGCTTGGAACACATCATGGGGCTGAGTGTCAGTGCCACTATCGAGGAAAACAACACGGCGGCACTCATGGTGACGGCAAACTCTTTAAACAGCTTACCGAGATCGCCATCGAGGAAGGTGATTGGCATAAATACCGCCACCAACACAGCCGTAGTGGCAATAACCGCAAAGGCCACCTCACGGGCGCCGAGGAAAGCGGCTTTCAATGGACTGTCACCCTCTTCGATGCGGCGGTGAATGTTTTCCAGCATCACGATGGCATCATCCACCACCATGCCGATGGCCAGGATCATCGCCAGCAGAGTCAAGAGGTTAATTGTGTATCCCAAGGCGTAGAGCACGATAAAAGTGGCCAGCAGGGATACAGGCACAGTCAGCGCCGGGATCAACATGGCGCGCACACTGCCAAGGAACAGGTAGATGACGATGATCACCAGAATAATGGCGATAAACAGTGTCTGATACACTTCATCGATAGAGGCTTCGATAAACACTGAGCTGTCGTAGGAGCGTTTAATCTCCATCCCCTGGGGCAGAGTCGGGTTGATCTCATCCACCAGTTTATTCACCGCCCGCGCCACTTCCAAAGTATTGGCGGTAGACTGTTTGGAGACCCCCAAGCCTATCATGGCTTCGCCGTTACCACGGAACATGATCCGCTCTTCTTCCGAGCCGATTTCGACCCTGGCCACATCCCCGAGCTTAACCAGGTAGCCATCGCCCCCTTGGGTCAGCACCAGGTTGGCAAAGTCTTCGGCGGTGCGAAAGCTGCGTTCAAGCCGCACGGTAAAGTGACGTTCCTTGGATTCGATGGAGCCGGCCGGCAGTTCGACGTTTTCCGATCTCAGGGCCGCTTCGACATCGGCTACGGTCAGGTTGCGGGCCGCCAGTGCCTGGCGGTCAATCCAGACCCGCATGGCGTAAACCTTGCCGCCACCGACACGCATATTGGCCACCCCGTCGATGACGGAGAATCTGTCGGTGAGGTAACGGCGGGCATAGTCGGTGAGCTGCAAAGTGGTCATCTGATCCGACACCAGATTGAGCCACATGATCACTTCATCGCCGCCATTGGCCTTTTGAACTTCCGGCGGATCGGCCTCTTCCGGTAAGTTATCCAGCAAACCGGCAATCCGGTCACGGACATCGTTGGCGGCGGCTTCAATATCGCGGTCAATATCAAACTCAAGCACCACAGAGGAGCGGCCATCTGTGCTGGAAGAGTCGATATGACGTATGCCTTCAACGCCACTGATCCTATCTTCAATCAGCTGAGTGATACGGCTTTCCACCACAGAGGCACTGGCGCCACGGTAGCTGGTATCTATCGAGACTATCGGCGGGTCGATATCCGGGTATTCGCGTAGTGGCAACTTACCGAAGGACACCAGACCGAAAGCGATCAGCAACAGGCTGATGACCGAGGCGAAAACCGGCCGTTTAACGGAAATGTCTGTCAGTATCATGCTGTGGTCTTCGCCTCTTCAGCCGTCAGGAAGCTGAAATGTTCCTTGAACTCCACCTTGACCTTGTCACCGGGACGGACCTTGAGGATCCCGCGAATGATCACCTGCTCACCCAGCTCAACGCCTTCGAGAATTTCCACCCAGCCACGGCTGCGCAGCCCAATAGTAACCTGACGTTGTTCCACCACACCTTCACTGTTGGCCAGATAGATGTAGTGACGGTTTTGAATAGGAATAATGGCCGACTCAGGCAGCAACAACGCCTCACGGTTTTGCTTGATAAGCTTGACCTTCATCAACATGCCCGGTAGCAGTTGACCATCGGGGTTGGGGATTTCGGCGCGCACCACTACTGCCCGTGTGGTTGGGTTAACCCGGCTGTCGATGGAAACAACCTTGCCGCGAAACAGCTTATCCGGGTAAGCGACCGCGCTGGCTTCCACGATTTTGCCCGGCAACAAGTCCTGAATAAAACGCTCGGGAACCGAGAAATCCAGCTTGATCACCGAGATATCATCCAAGGTGGTGATCACCACTCCCGGGGTGACCAGGCTGCCGACCGAGACCTGGCGTAAACCCAGGCGACCATTGAAGGGGGCGGTGATCTGTCTGTCCCGCAGCGCCGCCTGTGCCTGCTCGACTTCGGCTCTGGCACTTTCTATCAGAGTTTGCAGTCGGTCGCGCTCGGTTTCTGCGACTGTCTTGCTGGTGACCAGAGAGCTGATGCGGTCGAACTCGCGGGTATTCTCCCGCACCTTGATCCTGGCCAGTTCCACTCTGGCCTGCTGCTCGGCGTCCTGCAGCTTGGCAAGCAGTTGCCCTTGCTTGACTATCTGACCATCATCGAAGCGAATCGAGGTCACCACATCGCTGACCTTGGGGGTAATGGTGACTGACTCATAGGCTTTGGAAGTGCCAAGGGCCTCCACTTCATCCCGCACAGCCTGAATGGCTGCCTTATACACCACAACATTGGGTACCGGGCGGGCCTTTCTCTCCGCCGGGGCTTGCTGCTGATGCCATTGTTGATAACCAATGGCTGCGGCCGCCAGTAGTACCAAAAGGAGTATTATTTTTTTCATTGATTGTCCGAAGGTACAGAGTTTTATGGGTAAAACAGTTTACTCTGCGACTTATCGGCTTCAATACGTTTTACCTTTTCTTACAAATTACATTTATTTGACACAGATACACACACAGTTAAAACAACTGCATCAAAGCCGCCGAAACAAAGATACAGGCTATAGATTGACTCAAAAACCAAGGACTATTCTGCAAATGACTTTACAAACAGGGAGGCGTTGATTTCATCTCTCGTGCGGTAAAGATGAAGTAGTAGGACAAATATCAAACAAAAACATTATAAATTAAATGGTTATAAATGGCTGGTGCTGAGAAAGCCACAGAACTTCGGTACCGACTTTTGGCACCCAAGGGCAGTAATAGGCTTATGAGGAGATCAAAAAAGGCGCCGAAATCGGCGCCTTTTCAATCACACTCTCTGATATAAACCCGCAGAGCTTAACGCACTTTACGATCTTCGCGCATCAAATCCGCCAGGTTCTGATAGACGGCTTCAATGGTCTCATTCGCGAGCGGTTGGTCGGCCACATCGTGCAGGCGGATCTCAGTCTGCTCTTTGTTGGCGGCACTTTCCTGCAGCAATAAACGATAGCTACCCTCTTTAAGCGCTAACTTGTTATCGCCCCACAGGGAACTCCAGAAGCCGGAGTTGTCATTCAAGTTAACGTAGAACAAACCTTTGCTTGAGTCCATGTCCACCACTTCCAAACCAAGCTCAGGCAGTACTATCCGCAGACGATCCCAAGTACGCTTGAATGGCGCATCAGCCACCCAGTAGCTCTCGCTGTCGCCGCCCTGATGCAATGACATATCAATGCCCAGACTCTGCTTGATACGGTTGGCCTTGATCATCTGCTCACGCTTGAGGCTCATATAGGCCACGGCGCTGTTGAGCATGTCTATGGTGTAACGGCGCTTATCTTCACCACTGAGCAGTACCGGCAGCTCTGAGCCGTCGTAATGCTCTTCGTGATCTATAAGGTTGATCACCAGGTTACCTGTGCGGCCATGAGGACGAACTTCGACATCGAAACGGAAACGCTGGCGCAGCTGGTAGACTTTATCGCTGCCAAACCAGGAAGAATCGAGCACCTGCTCTGTTTCAATCCAATCTGTTTCGATAGCGCCTTTATCATAATCTTCAGAGACTATGCCATAGCCTTGCTTTTGCAGATAACCCTTAACCGTGCTGAAGATCTCCTGTTTGAGATCAACACTGTTGTCGATGGACTCAACCACCACTTTGATGTTGTCGCTGCCCTCTTCCACATGGGTGCCTTCAGCCATGGGCAGCACTTGCAAAGGCGGACGAATATCGAGTTTTTCACCAACAAACTCAGCATTACTCTTGGCGCCCGCTTGCGGGATCTCAAACTCTTTACTGAACCTTGGGGTGTCCAATCCTTCCGGGATCACCAAGGGAGCTGAAGTGCCGGCTTCAACATACTCGAAGTTGCCATTGGCCTGACGACGGTCAATCGGCGTACTGCAGGCTGAAACTGCGACAACCAGCACTAAGGGGGAAACTTGCTTTAGCATTAAATTATTCAACCTCTATCCCGGCTTTTTGCATTGCGTTAAGCAACAGACCATGAAACTCCTCGGAAAGTTCAGTCAAAGGCAAACGAATTGTGCCTTCGCTGATGAGTCCCATGCGATGGGCCGCCCACTTAACCGGTATTGGGTTTGCCTCACAAAAGAGTGCACTGTACAGGCCGCTCAGGGGTTCATCCACGGCTTTTGCCTCTGCCGCTCTTCCTTGCAGCGCTGCCTCACACATGGCCTTGAACGCCTTAGGGACGATATTGTTGGCAACCGAGATCACCCCGTTGCCACCAAGGGCCAGGAATTCGCGCGCCGTGGCATCATCACCGCTGAACAGCAGAAAATCATCGCCGCAAAGCTCACGCAGCAGTTTAACCCGTGCGAGATCGCCTGTGGCTTCCTTCACCCCTATGATGTTGGGCACATCACAAAGTTGGGCAACGGTTTCCGGCTTCATGTCAACCGAAGTGCGGCCTGGAACGTTATACAGAATTTGGGGAACATCCGTACTGGCTGCAACCGCTTTATAATGGGCAACCAACCCCTTGGGAGTGGGCTTGTTGTAATAAGGTGTCACCCCCAGCATGGCAGCCACATCGAGTTTCGACAGGCCCTGGGTAAGCTCTATGGCTTCAGCGGTGGCATTGGCACCATTACCGCCTATGACGGGAATACGGCCTGCGGCAAAAGAAAGGGTTTGTGACACCACTTCGAGGTGTTCGCGAATGGGCAGAGTGGCAGATTCGCCTGTGGTACCAACTGCTACTATGGCATCGGTCCCCTGCTCGATATGAAATTCCACCAAACGCTCGAGACTTGCAAAATCCACTGAGCCATCGCCTTGCATGGGCGTAATTAAGGCTACGATGCTTCCGTTTATCATCTTATGTCCCCAAGATTTCAGGATTCGCTATGGTACTGGTGCAGCCAGCCAATGACAAGCACTGTCAGGGCTAACAAATCGAATTAGTTGTGGTAGCATGGTTGACCGCACAAAAAACTCAGCTCAAAGGGGCTGAGTTTTCGCTCTATGATACCGGAAATATGAGGAAAATTCATGACCAACTACCTGGTCGTTACCGCTATGGGGGCCGACCGTCCCGGCCTGGTCAGCAAACTGGCAAGATTAGCCAGTGATTGCGACTGTGACATAGTCGACAGCCGCATGGCGCTGTTCGGCAACGAGTTTACTCTGATTATGATGTTGTCCGGCTCCTGGGCATCCATTACCAAGATAGAAACCAGCCTTCCCAGTCTCAGTGTCGAACTTGAACTGATGACGGTAATGAAGCGCACCTCCAAGCACACGCCGCAAAATTACATCTCGCGCATTGAAGTGACTTTCAACGGTCAGGACCAGCGCGGCACCATGAAGCGCATCTCCCAGTTCCTGGCAGACAGGTCCTTGGATCTCGGTGCGGTGCGCTCCTACTCGGAAGAACTGCCGGACGGCAGCCAGACTCAGCACGTTTTCCTGGCCATCAATATCCCGGAAAAGGTCGAATTGGATAAACTGGAAACCAGCATCCAGGCCTTGGCCGAAGAAATGTCCCTGACCTGCAACATCAAACGTATGCAGGGTATTGCGGTCCCCAAAGCCGATTGAATCCCACTCATCCCAGATAAAGATCAAAAGGATTGAACGCATGAACACCTTAAAAGCAGGCGATAAAGCGCCACTCTTCACCCTAAAAAACCAAACCGATGAAAATATTTCACTGCAAGATTGCCTGAAAAAAGGCCGGGTACTGGTGTATTTCTACCCCAAGGCGATGACGCCGGGTTGTACAGTGCAAGCCTGTGGCCTGAGAGACAGCAAGGCGGAACTGGACGAATTCAATGTAACCGTGCTTGGAATAAGCACAGATCCCGTGGCGAGACTGGGCAAGTTTATCGATAAGCATGAGCTCAACTTCACCCTGCTCAGCGATGAAGACCACGCAGTAGCCGATGCCTTCGGTGTCTGGGGCGAGAAAAAATTTATGGGCAAAGTTTATGATGGCCTGCATCGCCTGAGTTTCCTGATTGACCAGGACGGCACCATCTGCCACAGGTTCGACAAGTTCAAGACCAAAGATCATCATCAAGTGGTGCTGGACTATCTCAAGGGATAAACCCCACGGCTATTTTGCCGGCTCCTATTGCCGGCATTTACCGCATCCCCAAGCCAGAGACATTAAAAAGCCCGCAATGCGGGCTTTTGTTTTTCTGCAAGATACCTGAACTTACCTCAGAAGCCCCTTCCCTGAAAATAGGGCCACAGAATAGCCAGGGCGATTGACCACATGGTCAACCAGATAAATCTGTCCAGATAACGCCAGGCCGCGGGACGGCTGAACACGGGCGCCAGCAGGCGCGCGCCAAAGCTCAGACTAAAGAACCAGATAAAGGAAGCCAGCACGGCCCCGGCACCAAACCAGCCCCTGACCTCGGTATCAAACTGGGTACTTATGCTGCCGAGCAAAACTACTGTATCCAGATACAAGTGTGGGTTCAAAAAGCTGATCGCCAAGGTGGTGATCATCGCCTTGCGAAATGAATCCGCCGCTTCAGCATCCCCGGTCTGCAACCCCTGACTCTTGAATGAAGAACGCAGCGCGTTGAAGCCGTACCACAGCAGGAAGGCCGCGCCGCCAAAGCTCGCCAGATGTTTGATGGCCGGCACGGCCAAGATCAACTGCCCTAGCCCGGCAACCCCAGCAGTAATCATCAGGGCGTCTATCAAAGAGCAGGTCAAGGCGATGGGAAACGGATAAGCACGCTTGATGCCTTGCTTCAACACAAAGGCGTTTTGAGCTCCCACGGCAATGATTAGACTGGCACCTATCCCCATGCCCTGAATGAAAGCGGTTTGCATAATCTCTCCAACAGCAGTTCGCCGCGATAGCCGGCGACCAATAAAAGTTTTCAATGGCGGCAGTTTACTCCCGGCAAGAAAATTAATATAACTAATATTTTTTATCGGTCATTAGCAAAACTTATAATCAAACAAGGATTAATCCAAGGAGTTTTTATGCTGGACTACAGTCACCTCAAAGCCCTGTCTGTGGTGGTCGCTGAAGGCGGTTTTGAGCGAGCAGCCAAACGGCTGCATGTGACCCAATCGGCGGTATCACAGCGGATAAAGCAGCTTGAGGAAAGAGTGGGTCAGGCACTGCTCGTCAGGAGTAATCCCGTAGTGCCGACACCAACAGGGAAGCGGCTCTTGCGCCACTATGCCCAGGTCGAACTGCTGGAGACTGAGCTCAGAGCCGAAATGGACGCCGACGATCCGGCCATGCCCACTGTGGTGAGAATCGCGGTGAATGCCGACAGTCTGGCAACCTGGTTTCTACCGTCCATCAGCGCCATATTCGCCCGCCGCGGTTGGTTGTTGGAATTGATAGTGGATGATGAATCTTACACTCATCACTTGTTGAAAAACGGTGAGGCTGTCGGCTGCGTGACCACCTTGGGTCAAGCGATGAACGGCTGCTCCAGCGAGTTTCTCGGGGTGATGGAGTATGCCTGTGTGGCCACGCCTGAGTTTGCCGAACGTTTTTTCGACGGCTTGCCGGATACCGACTCGCTGGCCTCGGCGCCGGCAGTGGTATTCTCCACCCGCGACAAGCTGCATGAAAAGTACTTGAAGCGCTACTTCGAAATGCTGCCGGGACAATGGTGGCAACACACAGTGCCGTCATCGGAAGGCTTCTTGGAAGCGATTCTACAGGGATTGGGTTATGGCCTGGTGGGCCATTTGCAGGCCGAGCCGCTGTTGGCATCCGGGCGCTTGATAGAGTTGACACCCATGATGCGGATGCGGGTACCGCTTTACTGGCAACACTGGAACCTTAAGGCCAAGCAGACCACTCTGGTATTCAGGGCATTGGCGGCGAGCGCCAGAAACCACTTGTTGCCCGAATGAATAGCGGTTGAAAAAACACAGGCGACCATAGGCCGCCTGTGTCAGTAAACTTGAAATTTACCGCCTTATTCGGCTTGCGCCTCTAAAGCGGCTTTGTCCGCATCTGCTTCGGCGTTGGGCCAGGCGTTCAATACAGCCTTGACCAGAGAAGCCAGCGGGATCGCGAAAAACACGCCCCAAACACCCCAAAGGCCACCGAAGACCAACACTGCGGCTATGATGATCACCGGGTGCAAGTCCACCGCATCGGAGAACAACAAAGGCACCAGCAGGTTGCCATCCAGCGCCTGAATGATGCCGTAACCCAGCATCAAATAACCGAACTCGGGGCTGACGCCCCACTGGAAGAAGGCAACCAGCGCAATAGGTAAGGTCACCAGGGTGGCACCGACATAAGGAATAAGCACGGAAAGCCCGGTCAACACCCCAAGCAGCGCCGCATAGCGCAGATCCATCAGGGCGAAGAATACGTAACTCACTACCCCGACAATCACAATTTCAATCACCTTGCCGCGAATGTAGTTGAAGATCTGCTGATTCATCTCGAACCAAACCTTACGGGCCAGATCGCGATTGCTGGGGAAGAAACGCTTGCTGCCGCGGATCAGTTCATCTTTATCCTTGAGGAAGAAGAACACCAGCAACGGCACCAGGATGGCGTAAACCATCAGCACCAGCAAGGATGCCGAATAGCCGAGAAGCTGCTTGGCGATATCCAAAAGATGCTGGGTGTCGAGCAATTTTTTGAGCTCGGACACCATGGTATCGAGCTGATCTGTAGAGATAAACTGCGGATATTGCTGCGCCTGCTCCTGCAGCAGGATTATCCCCTTGTCCAACATGGTGGGCAGGTCAGTCAGCAGCGCAGCACCCTGGCGCCAGATACTGGGGATCAGACCGAATGACAACAAGATCATCAAGCCGATAAAGAGGATCAGTACCAAAGAGGCGGCCGCGGTGCGGCTTATCCCTACCCTTGCCATCTGTGCCACCGGCCACTCCAGCAGAAAGGCCAATACCAGAGCGACCAGCAGCGGCATCAATAAGCCACCGGCGAAATAGATGGTCAAGGCAATACCAAGCAGAATAAACAGCAGTGTCAGAGCCTGAGGATCACTGAAGCGGGCCTGGTACCAACGACTCAAATAGCTAAACATCCGGGATTCCTGTGGTGATGATGGCTGCGGCCATCTTGATTATCGCTTCTTCAAGAAGCTGTGTAGTTACGTCCTGCGCTTCTATTCTGCAACGGACACCTGTAAGCGCAATACGGCCGGCTCGTCGGACTCAATCCGACAATCATAGCCCTGTTTTTTGGCAAAGCGGGGAACATCCTGCCGCGATCCCGGGTCTGAAAGCAAGAGACACAGAGTTTCACCGGGCCGCAAACGTTTCATCGCCATCTTGGCCTTGACCAGGGCTTCGGGACAACGACTCTGAGTTAAATCAATTAAAACCATGATGAGCTTGCTAAACATAAACCTCGGCTATTATCCTAAGTTGCAACTCAAACCACAAGCCAGGCAGTTATGCATTAGTGGCATACAGGAAATCTAATCAGCTTGAGTACATTGACTTTTTCCAAGTTCCGACATTCCATTCTGGCCGGTGCCACTGCTGTTTTAATTGCCACCGCCAGCCAAAGTTTCGCCAATAACGACTTGCCGGATCTCGGTACCGCCGCCGTCAACACCTTCAGTCTCGAAAAAGAGATGGTTTATGGTGATGCCTATATGCGGGTTATTCGTTCCCAGGCGCCTGTGTTATCCGATCCTGTGTTGAGCCAATATGCCACCGAACTGGGTAACAAATTGGTGGCGCATGCCACCGGGGTTAAGACCCCCTTCTATTTTTTCCTGTTGCGAAACGATGAAATCAACGCCTTTGCCTTTTTCGGCGGTCATGTGGCAATCCATACAGGCCTGTTTCTCAACGCCGACAATGAAAGTGAATTGGCCTCGGTACTGGCGCACGAAATTACCCATGTAACCCAGAGGCACCTGGCGCGCTCACTCGAAGCCCAGGAGAAAGCCAGCCCGGCTACCATTGCCGGGTTGCTCGGCGCCATCTTGCTGACCATAGCAGCGCCTCAAGCCGGGATGGCGGCGCTGGCCACCACCCAGGCACTCTCGACTCAATCCAAGATCAACTATACCCGCTTGCATGAAAAAGAGGCCGACAGGATAGGCATGCAAATTCTGGTGGAATCCGGTTTCGATCCCAACGCCTCGGCCAACTTCTTCGGCAAACTGGCGGCCCGTTACCGTTTTACCTCCAAACCGCCGCAAATGCTGCTGACTCACCCCCTGCCAGAGTCGCGGATCACCGATGCCCGTAACCGCGCGGCTCAGTATCCCCACAGATATGTGGCAGACAACCTTAACTTCCACCTGGCCAAGGCCAGGATCCAGGTGCGCTTTTCCAGCTACAGCGACGATGCGGCACTGTCGCTGTTTGAGACCCAATTAGCCAAGCACAACTATGCCTTTAAAGATGCGGCCCTCTATGGCAAGGCATTGGCACTGTTTCGCCTCAAGGACTTCAAACAATCCGAGCAGCTCATAGATCAATTGCTGGAAAAAGATCAGGACAACCTCTTCTATCTTGATACCAAAACCGATCTGCTGGTGGAGCGTAAGGATTATCAGGGCGCGATAACGATGTTGGAAGCCCAAAGACGCCTCAAACCCACCTCCCAAGTGATCAACGCCAACCTGGCCAGTGTTTATCTCGAAAGTAAACAGCCACAGCGGGCAATCCCTATTCTCGAGGACATGGCGTTTCTGGATAAGCAAAACCCCTTGCCCTATCAGTTGCTGACCGAAGCCTACAAGCAAACCGGTAACAAGGCGCTGGAACACTTCTCCAATGCCGAGTCCATGGCACTCAGGGCCGACTATAAAGGTGCTATCGATCAGCTCAATTTTGCTTATAAAGCCGCCGACGGCCAACCACTGCAGATTGCCAGAATCGAGGCCAAGATTCGCCAGTTCCGTGTCGCCGACCGAGCGCTGGACGAATTGAAGAAATAATCGGTTTACACTTTGATTATGCTGGCTTTCACTGGCCCGTTAATCGGGCCACTTTCCCCTGACGTAACCGCAGATTTTTGCTATCATCGTCGCACTTTTCAGCCAAGGTAAAGAGAAAACCCATGACCCAGGTCACTATTTTCCATAATCCTCGCTGCTCCAAGAGCCGCGAAACACTGGCACTGCTGGAGTCCAAAGGCGTCGAGATCCAGATTGTCGAGTATCTGAAGCAGGTACCGGATGCTGCCACCCTCAGTGAACTGCTGGCTAAACTGGGCATCAGCGCCCGTGAATTGATGCGCACCAAGGAAGAGGAATACAAGGCTCAGGGGCTGAATAACCCGGAATTGACCGAAGCTCAATTGATTGCCGCCATGATTGCCACCCCCAAGCTGATAGAGCGCCCAATCGTCCTGGCCAACGGTAAAGCCGCCATCGGCCGCCCACCGGAAAACGTGTTGGCGATCCTGTAAATGAGCAGTCATGCGTTATTACAGGTCTCACGCACAGGCTATCTGCTACTGACAGCCTTGTTGACCTATGCCTTTATCGGTAAAGGGCTCGACGGCGAATACTCGCTGCTGTTCACCAGTCTTTGGCTGGTGCCCTTGCTGCTGCCGTTGCCTGGGATCCTTAAAGGTAATCCTTATACCTTTGCCTGGGCCAGCTTTATTCTCTGTCTCTATTTTTTGCACGGCTTGACCTTGCTCTACATAGCCGAGGGCAATGAATGGTGGTTTGCGCTGATTGAGAGTCTGTTGATCTCATGCTTACTGATCAGCATGCCCTTCTACGCCCGCAAGCGCGGCCGCGAATTGGGTCTGGGACTCAAGAAACGCGCCAAAGACAAAGAGTAAACCCGGATAATAGATAGGGGCCGACGATAATGGCCCCTTTTTTGTGCTCTGTTCAGCTCTTGCTCTGACTCCCTCGCATACTGGCATAATTTGCAACAATTTTTCCCATCTTAAGGACTATTGGTCACCCTGCTGGCCCGTGCTATAGTGCCCAAGCAACACAACCATTTTTATATAAAACAACAACAAATAATAACAAGCAGTCAACCAAGTGGAGTCGTGCCATGAAGATACTGCCTTACCTCCCCTTCACCTGTACTCTATTGCTCACCGCCTGTGGCGGTGGTGGCAACGATGATGGCAGCGACCTTATCCCTCCTGTCGTTACCCCACCTCCGGCCTTGTCGCGTTGTGAACAACAAAGTGAATTCGACAACCAAACCACAGCCTCTGGTCTGGTTTTTAAGCTGCAAAGCCGCTATTTAGCCGGCCAGCAAAGCGGTGTTCTGGCCACTCTGGGAACGCTCAACAGCCGTAATATGCAGTTCCAGTGGCAACAGTTGTCCGGGCCCAGTGTCGATATGGACATGAATGACAGCCCTGTGCTGGCCTTTGTGCCGCCGCAAAGCGGTGATTACCGCTTTCAGTTGAATGTCAGCGGCAGTGATCTCAGCCTGCAGGAAACGGTAACCCTGACAGTGATGGACGGAAGTGGCCTTAATATCCGCCAGGATCACCAAGTGGTAGAGGGCAACAATGTCAGCGTACGACTGGATAGAGTCGATGGCACAGTGGCAAACAACATCAGTTGGTGTATTGCCGCCGGACCTGAGCTCAACCTGGATCTGACCAACCCTGAACGCCCCTTATTTGTTGCGCCCGAGGTCAATCAGGACACAGGGGTGATCTTAAGAGCCAGCGCCAGTGTCAATGGCGAGACCTTAAGCGATGAAGTCAGCATACTGATAACAGATGAAGCGCAAATCACCTCAGAGTACTTTGATGCGCCCATCGCCCGCACCCATGCCTACAAACGCAACTCGCCTTATGCCGAAGTGTTAAAGCGCTGCACTTATTCCAATCAGTTGAGCGCTTGCCAGCTCAGTACCCTGCCCTTGATAGGACAAGGTGCCGGCGGCATCAGTGATAAAGAAGCGATAATGAACCGGGTACTGGTATCCCACGACTGGATGGGACGTAATTTTGAAGCCTTCCTCGATCAAATGGACACTCATGGTGACTTTGCCACCTTGCTGCAGTCTGTCACCGCCGTGGTGATAAGTTACGATGTCCGCCCCTCCTTCTACTGGGTGGTCACAGGTGCTATCTATCTGGATCCGGAAGATCTTTGGTTGACGGCAACTGAGCGCGACAGTATCAATGAAGCGCCGGATTACCGTGCCGGTTTCGGTAATGAACTGCAGTTCCTGATCCCCTGGCGTTATGTCAAAGACAACGATTATGCTTCTGTCTATCGTGATCGCAGCCAGCGCAGCAACCGCCCTATCAGCGAGTTGACAACCGATCTCTCCTCGCTGCTTTATCACGAGTTGGCCCATGCCAATGACTTTTTCCCGCGCAGTGTTCACCAAAGCCTTGAGGGGCCGACTTTGCTGGATGACTATTACCGACGCACGGCACAAAAAGCCTTGATATCGGATCAGCTCAGCAGCGCCTATCCGCTGGGCAGCGCAGAGATGAGCGCCCTGGCCGGCGTGAGCTTTATGGGCCAAACAGCCACCGCCACCCAAAAGGCATATACGCCCGGGGATGTCAGTGGCTTCTTCTCCGCAGACAGAGCCAATGACTTTTACAACTACAGCACCCCCAGGGAAGATGCCGCCATGCTGTTTGAAGAAGCCATGATGAGCTACCGTCTTGGCGTGCAGCGTGATGTGGCGATTACAGACAAACCCGAAACAGTGACCGCAAATAGCATCAGTGTCGACTGGGGCCAGCGGGGACGTATCGGCGCCTCGGCCCTCAGAAACCGTACAGGCTTGGTGCTGAGCGAAATGATGCCTGAGCTCAATGCTCAGCTGCTGCTGGATAGTTTGCCGGCGCCGCTGCAGATGCAACCAGGCCTGAGCTGGGCGGCCAACCTCGGCATATCACCCACACTTATGGCGCCGAAGAGCAATGTCCAGCGTCAGCAAGGGCGTGAACAGACCCAAGTGCCGCTGCGTTTAAGTGGCGATCGCCACAAACCCCCCGTAGGGGTGAACAGACCCTGACACGCTTTTCGGTTTATTCGAGCATCAAAAAAGCGCAGCTTCAGCTGCGCTTTTTAAATGCATTTAAAATAACTAGGCTTGGACTCGACAGTCAGAGGCGCAACATCTCTTTGATAAAAGGAATGGTCAACTTACGCTGATGAACCATGGAGGCCTTGTCCAACCTGTCCAACACATCGAACAAGGTGCGCAGATCCCGGGCCAAACGATTGAGCAGAAAACGGCCCACATCTTCCGGTAATTGCAAGCCACGCATGGCGGCACGGCGCTGCAATGCCACCAACTTTTCCTCATCGGCCATGGGTTGCAGCTGATAATTGAGCCCCCACTGCATCCTTGAGACCAGATCCGGCAAGGCAAAACCGGCATCTATGGGTGCCGCACTGCCGCTGACCACCAAAGCACAATGTTTCTGCTCGGCGACTCGGTTGTAGAGATCGAATAT